>NZ_JBLZXA010000029.1:0-58758 GCF_056099005.1 Priestia sp. 53B2 | reverse complement strand
CGCATTTCCGCATGCAACCCACGAGCCCGTTACCAGACCCGCAGTTTTGGACGGGGATAGTTTTTGCGTCTAAACCAGTGGCGTAAGCCACACTATATAAAAGCGACTTCTTGTCGCACCATAAAACCTATTATCGGTAGTAATAATATCCATTATGTTAACTACAAAGTTATTCAAATCTAAATCCAATTCCACCATCTACAATAATGTTTTGACCAGTAACAAAGGATGCATCGTCTGAGAGAAGCCATTTTACTGCTTTTGCTGCTTCGAACGGATCACCAATTCTACCTAATGCATTTAATTTCTGATAGGATTCATTTAACTTTACCTTTTCCTCTGAAGATAGGGTAGAGAATTTTTCTTCTAGCATAGATGTACGAAATGCACCTGGACAAAGAGAGTTAATTCTTATATTTTGATGACCATATTCTTGAGCAACTGATTTCGTCAAAGCGATAACACCACTTTTTCCAGCAGCATACACGCCAGTTCCAGCCGAACATAAAAGAGCATCCATAGAAGATGTATTAACAATGACACCACTGTTTTGTTTTGTCATTACTTGTAGCTGATATTTCATACACAACCATACACTCTTCAAAGTAACATTAATTAAATGGTCAAAATCTTCTTCCCTGAACTGATGTGTAGCATTAGAGGAAGCCTCAGTGTTCGCCGCATTATTGAAACCCATATCTATCTTCCCAAATGTAGAATATGTTTGGCTAACAAGGTGTTTGACATCTTGACTATTCGTTACATCCGTTTTAATAAAGATGGATTTAGGGGACCACTTTCTTAATATAGAAAGGGCTTCTTCTCCTTTTTCAATACTTCTAGAGGCAATAACAACATACATGCCCTCTTTTGCCAATAATTCTGCTGTAGATAAACCAATCCCCGATGTCCCCCCTGTAATGATGCCTACCTTTTCTTCAAACATATATTTCTCCCCTTTTGAGTTCAATGAAATCCGAATAGATTAATTCTATCAAATTTTGGAATGTTTTTTAGAGAAATACTGTTTTTATCTCTGTATACGATATACGAATCTAGTTAACATAATGTCTCATATTGAAATCCCCAGTTCTATGTAAGTAATGTTATTATTCCCACAATTTACAAATATACAGTTTAGATTCTTCAGAACTGTAGTGTAGTAAACCATCCTTATTTGACTTAAAAAATAAGTTAGCTATGGAGGGTTTATAAGTGTTTATTAATAATCCAAAAAAGGTATTAGCAAAGTTATATGATAAACTCCTGAATATTTATTAAAATGTAAATATATAGTTTTATTTACGCTTTTATAAATATTGTACATCAGAGTAGTGTTAAAATAATGGAAGTTCTATTCTCTAGGATTACCGTTCATATAGATGGTCATTCTAATGTAAACAAAATTTTCAACATAACGAGTTATACTTTGGAAAGGAGGAAACTGGTTGGAATCCATTTGGATTGAATACGCTTGGGCATTGTTAATTCTAATTGGTTTAGAAGGTTTATTATCAGCTGACAACGCTCTTGTACTAGCAGTCATAGCTAAACACCTACCGGATAATCAGAAGAAAAAAGCGATCAATTATGGAATTCTTATGGCTTTTATTTTTCGTTTTGGTGCTCTTTTCGCTATTTCATTCATCGCTAATGTCTGGTGGATACAGGCAGTCGGAGCAGCTTATCTTCTGTATTTAGGTTTAAAACATGTTCTTAAGGCCCGATTTGGGAAACACAATGAGAATGTTCATCATGAAGATGAAAAGGAGTCTGTTGCAAAAGGGTTTTGGCCGACAGTAGGGAAAATTGCATTAGCTGATCTTGCTTTTGCGATTGATTCCATTTTAGCTGCGGTAGCTATAGCCCTTGGCCTTCCAGATTCACAGTTTGGTGAAATTGGTGGTATGGATGGCGGACAATTTGCAGTTGTAGTTTTGGGAGGAATTGCAGGTCTTATCTTGATCAAGTTTGCAGCGACCTGGTTTGTAAAACTCCTCGAAAAGCGACCTGCCTTAGAAACTACAGCCTATGCCATTGTTGCTTGGGTAGGTGTCAAACTTGCTGTTATTACACTTGCTCATAAGGATATAGGTGTCTTAGACCCTCATTTTCCCCATAGTACTATTTGGACATTAATCTTCTATGGAGTATTAGTTGGTATTGCTCTACTTGGTTGGTTTGCACCGAGCAATAAGTCTTTAGAAAAGCCTTCAGCTTAAAAATATAATCAAGTATGACGTATTACGTATCAATATAATCAGTATGATCAAAACGAAAACACCCTGACTATGTTTTAAAGAGTTAGGGTGTTTTCTGTCTACTTTTGAAAGTTTAGTCACAAAAGAAGATTAGCCTTTCCTGGTGCTATACTAGATGAAAATCATCAGTAGTTAAGAACTAGTATTTATAATACAAAATGCATTTGCGCAAACTATCTATGATGCTATAATGCATTAAATAAATACACCTCGTATAAAGCCAGTGAAAGAACCACTCTTTCAACTGGTTTTATATGTTGGTACAAGTTATAAAGAGAAGAAACGTACATATTCTTATACCAAGAAGTAAAATTAACTTCGGGGTTTTATAAATGAACTAAAAGAAAGTCTACTAGGATCCTCAGTAGACTTTCTTTTTTATTATGTATAGTTATTGACTATGTTAAGCAAACTACTCAAGATGATGGAGACCATCATCTCACCTAGCATGACCTTTAAAAAACTCCTGAATAGGCACAGGAGTTTTTTCTCTTTTTAACTGTATACGGCATAAAAAGTTGGTTAACATAATGTCTCTTTCCGGTACACATCACAAAAAAGAACCCTTGTCGCAGAACGGTTCCGCCGAGGGTTCTTTTTCCGGAGTATGCAGCTTTTTATACATCCTTGATATAACGCTGATTATCCAAGGCTTAAGTAGTAGAAAAATGTATAAAAAGCGCACCTTTTATTCATATGCTTGTACGGTAAAATATAGTCTTTATGGAAGGAATATGTTATTATATTTTTGCACATGCATTTTAATAGTGAAAAGCCACCTGTCCTGCAAATAATGGGTGGCTTTTTATTTTGTTCTTATACATAAAGGGCTTTACTAATCCCACAGATGAAATTGAGTTTAATGTTTAGAAGGAGTATGAATATGAGCAAGTATGATGAAATAGATTTTGAAAAGATTGCGCTTCAAATGCAGGAGCAAGTTGAAAAGGACCCAAACAACGTAAAGCTAAGAAATGAGCTTGCTATAGTGTTTATGGAAACAAATGAATATGAAGAAGCTTTTTTTCAACTACAAGCTGCTGCTGAAATTAACCCTTCTGTTCAAACTCTTTATAATTTAGCCTATTTTTATTTTACAGAAGGCAAACCAATTATAGAGGCTACAAGTAATACTAAAGAAATAAGAAGTTCTGAAGAAGATGCAGAAGAGGAATCAATGTTTTCCACATGGGAAATTGCAGATGAAGAAGCATTTGATATAGTAGAAGATTTATTGAAAAACAAACCTGATCATTACTTTCCCTATAATTTGATGGGTGAAATGTACATAAAAGAAGAAAAGTATGAAGAAGCAATAAATGTATTAAAAAAAGGCAGCAATCTAACACCTTCACTAGAAAATTTAAGTAATCTGGGGTTATGTTACTACAAAAAAGGAATGTTACCTGAAGCTGCTGAATGTTTTCATAAAGCGCACCCACTACGATCCTGTAACAACTATAGTTTGTTTCCGTTACTTAGCTATGGAATTTGTCTAGCACAACTAGGAAGGGAATCAGAAGCAAGAGAAGTTGCAAAAGAATTACTTTTTTTGAGTGAAAAAGAGGAAGAAGCATTGGAAGCTGATATAGCTGAGATATATTATATTCTGGGGGATTATGAGGAATTTGTTGATATCTACTCTAAGTTAGATTGGGATTTTTATTCAGAAGCATTTCTTCCAACTTATTTTTACTCGTTATGGAAGCTTTCAAAAATAAAAGAAATCGAAGAACTTGCTTCTAAAACTATTCAAAGAAAAGAAAAAGAGATGAAGGAAGTCATTCAAGATCCAGATGAGGAAGAAGATTTTAAGGATGAATACAAAGAAGTAACAATGGAAGAGATTACTTTCATTAAAAATGCAGTTAGAGAAATTTATAAGGGCAAAGCTCCTATTATAGATTATAAGCCTCAAGTAGAAACCAGATGTTATTTGTACGGCTGTTTTAGACATACAAATTCGAACCCTAACTATTTTTCTATATAAGATGCAGCAAATCTTTAAAGCCAAATAAGAAAAATTATTAGCTTATGCAGGTCTCTTATATGTGAAGGAGGTTTTATATGAGTGAGATTTGGATTCAAGAGGAACAGTTAAATGCGGAGTTTGATGAAATGGTGGGGCATTATGTTCAATTGGAAGGACCTATTGATTCTGTGTACTTTATATCTGAAACAATGGAAAGCGTTGACGATAGGGATGAACAAAGGGATTTTTTACTCGCTTTCTTAATTAAGCAGGATAGGTATCCTTTATATCTTACATTCCTTTGTGATGATATGATGGCAGAGGAGTTTGAAAAGGAATTTAATGAATTAGGTATAGAATATAGGTATGAATTATTAGAGGAAAAACAAGCTTACTATACATTTTTTAAACGGGTTACCTATCACCCTAGATGTTTTACTTTACCAATTAAAGACGCGCGTACATTATCCTTAGCATTAGAACATACCTTTTATCTTGCTAATATGAACGAATTTTATTCGCTTTCTTATTCTGAAAATTTAAGTTTTGAGCTCAAGAGAGTGAAGGAATGGGGCAGATGGAAAAACGTATCTATCCCTATTTTTAGAACGGAAGAAGATACTACGTTCATAACTATTTTCTATGATGGAGCAGGGTTTTTCTTGTTTTCAAACGAGGATAGATATTCATCCATACAAAAAGTGTGCTCAACCTTCCCAGAAGACTCAAGACTAGTACAAATTAATGACCAATTAATAGATCAAGATGAAGAGGCTTAGTTTATTATGTCAGAGAAAATTAATTTAAAAGTAGGGGAATTAAACAATGAAAAACGAACTATTAAAGGCCATAAAAACAGACAGTCTTATAGAGATTTACAAAGATATTGAAGATATGGATACCTTCCTAGTAGCAAAAGTTCTGAAGGTTACTGATAACCATGCCATCATCGTAAAGGTATCAGCAACTGGTATGTATGATGGATTTCACCTTATAGAGATTGAAGATATTTATCAAATAAATACTGGATCTAAATACATTCGAAACATTGAAAAGCTATATGCTGCTAAAAATCAAAAACACATCGAATTTGATGAAGAACATGAAAATTTAATGCTGAGTATTTTAAAATTTGCTCAAAAAAATAACTTTGCTGTTTCAGTAGAGCTATTTAAAGATGGAGATGTACAAGGATTTATTAAAGACATTAGTGAAGATATTCTTATTATTTCTATCCTGACTAATGATGGAGAACCTGACGGTGAAGCAATCGTAAAGCTTGAAGATATAACTTCTATTTCGTGTGACCATGAGGATGCAGTGTGTTTGAAGATCTTATATTCTTATATTGAAAATGACAATATTAGTAGAAAGCAATAATCCCTAGGGATTTATTGCTTTCTATTGTTTATTCTTCAATATAAAACTTTTTTTATGAGGTCTAACTTTCTAAAAAATTATCCTTTTAACTCTTTATTTAATAACGTAAGGAACTTCTCCTGCACCTTTTTCTTACGAATCATTCTTTTGACGCGTAAGCTACTCTGCAAGTAAAATCGTACTCGTCTGTTTCCAAACAGTAATGCGTAGTACTTGTCATCCTCGTAAACGTTTCTAAACCAATGTTGTTGTTTTAACAATTCAATATGCTTGTTAATTTTTTTTGTGTTTAAACTCTTAGGAGTATCAATAATAGGAACTAAGCTTGATAAAACATCTGATAAAAAATCCGTCATTTATATATCTCACCTTACTTTTTATGTATTATCTATTATACCTGTATGTAGGTATTTTTATAGCTTAAATGAATTTCCAGGGCTTTTATAAGGGAAATTAAAGTTATATATGGTCTATAATTTTAGCACCTCCTGTTATTATACTCATGCTCACACTTTTAATAGAAAGGAATCACGTATAATGAACTCAAAAAAATCTGTACAAATAGGAGATGTTTTTGCTACACCCTTACCCATGAATAAGTATGGTGCAGTTAAGATATTGGGTATCATTGAACGCTCTTATCTTCTTGGTATTACAAGTTATATAGATGAAAAGCTTCCTACAATAGAATCTAAATCCGTTCGTCAAACTTTAATTACGGAGTCTATAGTAGATGGATTAGAGAAGCCTTTATTTGAATGGGTAAATGGAAGAGTCCCTAAAGAATTAATTTTTATTGGAAATATCCCTTTGACTACGAATGAAATAGGTGTTGAGTCCAATATATATGCTGGGGACTGGTCAAAAGACTGTGGTATAGAAGTCTATTATGAATGGCGTAGAAAAATGGACCCTAAAGGCTTTGAACTTGAAATACAGAGAGAAATACAAGAAGATGAGGCCTATGCTCGTAGACACTCAATTTCAAAACCCAAGAAAATGATGGATGACCAGATCTTTTGGGGAATTATTTCTTTATTAGACTGGGGTAAAAAGGGTGAAGAAGAGATTGTAGAGCTTGCTATCGAGGAACTTTCTACTTTCACTGCATGGCAAATAAGGCATTTCGAAGAGGCTCTATGCTATAAGCTTTTCTTATTGGATACGATAGAACATGCAAAAGAAATGGGAGAATACTGTTTTTTAGAACAAAATCAAGCATTCTCACCAGACCTCTTTTTATATGCCAGGTGTGCAGTAGTCGCTCGTGGACAAAAAGTGTTTGAGGATATCTTATCTAACCCTAGAAAAATGCTTAAAAATACCGAATTTGAAGCCTTGCTGTCTCTTTCATCAGAGGCTTATTATTTGAAAAAGGGGAAAGAATTCAAATACATAAGTGGTTGTAGTTATGAGACATTCTCAAACAGAGAAGGTTGGCCAGAAGGGTTTTAACAGTAAAAGTGTGCTTTTTTGTAAAAATTATAAAATGCACCGTGCGCAAAAGTATACGTTTACGGACGAAATAATTTGTATAAGAAATGTATCATTTTTATAGTTCGTATAAGTTTAGAAATGAATTACGAACGTTCACTAAAAGACAAATACTTTTAAGAACGTTTTGACATCGTACTAGTCATAGAATAATTATTACACAAAATTTCCAGTTGAATTTATTAATAAGAAACTCAAAAAGAAACATACGACTTTATTAATATGATCTTTTTGATTCTCATTATTCTTATGTTCTTCTTATTCAAAGACTACTCCGGACATCGAATAGAAAGGTAAATTCAGCATGACAGATGTATTTTCTACACGCTCTATTATCTGTAACTCTGTATCTATAGCATTCAAAGCAGTAATAATTGACTGATTACCTTTACTCATTGTTAGCGATGAACTTTTTAAAGATGATGTTAATGATTCGCCATTCATAAGAGATTCTAATGTTAATATCCCTAATATTCCTGCAGCTAATACATCAACAAACCATAGTTGTCCTAAAACAATTTGACTTCCATTAGCTGAACTAGAACCCAATCCTAAAAAACCCATGCTATTATTACGGACAATAGCACATCCACTGTAACATGAATTTAAGATTAGATAACGTCTTTTTTCCATTTTAGGAATTGATTTTTGTAATTCCCAAGCTGTTATTTTTTCTGTTTTAGAAATGGTTAAATTAGAATAAGGTGGATTATTTGAATTAAATTCGCCATGAGATATAACCCAAATTAAATCATATTTAGAATCTGAATATCTTTCTAAAAAACCTTTCTTTGTACATTCAGAACCAGTAATAACTTCTATATCAACTTGATTTTTTTGGAGTATTTTTTTAATTCCTTCTAGTTCAAACATTGCTCTATGTAAATCCTCAGCTGGATCAAACCATATTAAGACACTTTGTATTTCGGAAGGTACAGGATGATACTCATTACCTCCAGTTATAGAATAAGTATGCTTTGTATTGTTCAAAAGAACTGGAACAATTGCTGTATTAGTCCATGAGGTTTCTAAGTACTCAAAATTGGTTTCTTTTGGTAGTCCGTTGAGAATACCCTGAAATTCTTTTATGTTAATAAAACTTTCTATAGCAATTAAGTATTCTTTTGATGCTTCTACCTGCTGGCGAGCTAAAATAGATTCTTCCTCAAATTCTAATGATACATCCTTACCTACTAAGGTATACCAACTGGCTTCAACTTTACTTTTCAATTCCATTATTTCTTCTAGTTTCACATCGCTTTTCACAGGAAAAAATCTAATTTCATCATTGTATTTTATTAAGAAAATTGGACCTTCAGCCCCTTCAAGATTAGGAATAGTAAGAAATAAGTCTTTATCTCTTATTTCCTGGAATCTTTGTTTACCAGGTCTAAAGCCATTCCAATTATAAGCTAGCTCTAAGAGTAAATAGTATTCTCTTTTCTGAAGGCATGTCGTCAGAATTTGAGTAAATATTATACTGTATTTCTGTTTTAGTAGCTCAAACATACTTCGATCTGAGAATATGGCATGGGCTTTCAACATAAATTCCCAGAGTAACTTTGTAATTTTATCTCCATCAATGGATTTTGAATGGCATAAACGTAAAACCTTCATATAAATCAACTCAGCCCAGAAGAATGTATCTGTTTCTTTAACAGCCTTTTTTGTCCATTCTAAACTTTTAAGATTAAAAGCAAGGCAGGAAGATATAATAAATCTATAATTAGTATCCTTTTCGTTTGAATAACAGTTAATTAATGAGTTAATTATTTCTTTTGCATCTGGTGAATTAGAAGGAATTAAATCTAAATAGTTTGTGAAAAACATTAAATCGGATTGAGTAGGATTTACAAGTGTAGCGAATCTTTTATAATTCTCATATACAGCTTGAGATTCATTTCGTACGTTACCTATGATCTTTGATAACCGAAAGCCTAGAGCCGCGCGGGAAACGAAGAACTCTTTTACTAATCTAGGGAGCATATCGACTATACTTAATAAATATAAATCCATATCAAAGCTTCTACGTAGGTATAAATCGCCCTTCTTAGTGAATGAATCAAATGGAGTTACCCATGGGTCCTTAGCTTTAAGTAAAGTATCATGTGCTTCTCCATATAATCCTAATAATTCTAATCGATATGCTAAGTTTAAATTTATAATAACTATTACTAGGTGTGGAAAACCTACTTCATTTTGTACACCTGGATCATCGTTTAAGTTTCCTAATCTCAATAATTCACCAGTAAATTGATTAACGATTTCAATCATATTTATATAGGATTCGTTAGGAATTGAATTAACAATAGTATTTAAATTGTCAGCCATTCCAATAAAATGTTCCGGAAGTAATGCTTCACTTTGTAAAATACCTACTAACTTTTCAAATTCTCTATTAGAAAATTGTTTGACTTCACTTAATAATTTAATTGTTTCAGAAAAAAGCATAATTATTACCTCAATCAATATAGTGTAGTTGCTGTCTGTTTTAAGTGAATACTTGCACTTACTTATTAGGAGTTCCCTACTTAGTAAAATAAGTCTATCTTGTAGGGAACGTAATTTAAAATTTTTATTTTGAATAAAAACCTTTAATATTAATTCGTTCATTCAAATTTCTTAGACCTTCTTCAAAAGTTTGTATTTTAAATAAACTATTTTCAGAAGCTAGATGAATAATTGTCGGCATAGAAGACACAGAATAGGTTATTCCTTTAGGATAATTACTTCTGAAATTTTCTTGTCTCTGACAAATTAATGTCCCAATAGTATCAGAGTAATCTTCTTTAATAATAGTTAATATTGAAACCATATACTGGTACAATTCTGTAGCATACCTAACTACTTCATCATATTTTGGGATTTTACCCTTATGAATAACATTGTTTCGAAACTCAATTATATGTTTAGATAGTATGGGAGGTGCTTCCTTAAATTCATTTAAATATAGAAAATAAAAAGCTCCTAATTGTCTTTCTGATTGACTTTTTACCATTTTCCAAGATTTATTTATCTCTTCATAAGGTATATTTTTATGTGTCATTAGTATCTGAATAAAATACTCATAAAATCTTTCTAAAGAAGCTGCGAAACTTGAAACGGCTTCACGACAATATCCGTCCAGAAGGGCCATGGCTCCCATTTCAAATAATATTTCAAACTTTTCTTCCTGTAGAAGAGTTATTGTTTTATGCCCTTCGCTACAAATTAATTCGTAGACCCCTTCATCAGAGATATCAAGATATTCGTAATTATAATTCTCATAATTACTTTCAAAAACGCACTTATTACAAAAAATTAGAAGCTTCATTGATAATCTCCTTTAAATAGACGATTTTAAAGCTTTTATCGTTATATTAGTATTAATTTGGTCTTAATTGATGAACTATTAAAGTTCTTTATCACTACAAATTTATAACTCTCCAAATTTCCTGGAATTTACTATCTTCTCGCGCGCATTCTTCAACAAATTGTATGATGAAGCTGACATCATTTGAAATTGTTCAGGCATTATTATCTGAGAAATAGCTTTCTTTAGGTTTTTATTTCTATCAACACCTATTAATATACAAATGGTTGGTTCATCCTCATATAGAACCCTCTCCATCAAGAAGCGCTTTCGTTCTACTACATCCTTAAAAAGCTTATTAGATGAATGGAGTAAAAATATCATAATAACCGGTATTTCCTTTATCCGATCTTCTTTCTTATAATTATAGACTGTGTAAGAAGTAAGAAAGGTTGAGCGTCCCTTTAATGCCAAGAGTCTTTGAATTCTTGTAGTGAGAAATTCGTTCATACCATTACGTTTTTCAGAATCTAACAAAAGCAAATATCTAGCAGCTCTAATACATACTACATCTTTAGTGTTATCTAATAACAGAATTACTTGTTTGAACATTTCATCCATTTCTTGTTCAGGCTTTACAGAGGGTCCAATGAACGCATCAAGAAAAAATTTTGAGTCCTCACCCTCAAATTCTTTGTTCACCATTCTAGCCATGTAAGTATCTATATCACCTCTGTAACTAGGTATATAAATATCAGTTGCATCTGTTTCTTCAACCAAATCGCTTATGTGCATAGCGTAATCATTATATTCAAAGTATAAGCCTATGTGGTCTAATTCATCATTTACCTTGATGTGTATATTCTTAGATGCTCGGCTTCTTTGATATAGATAGTTTAAGAATATACTTGGCGAGTCAAATAACTCTGGATATACCCTTAAGTCATTCATTGAAACACACCATACTGGAAGATTACTTTTTTGAATGAATTCGGTTTTTTCAATTTGTGAAGCTACCTCGTTGAAATCGTCTAATGTAACGCAACAAGCTTGTATAAAGTTAACATCTCTAATTGAATTTATAAGCTCATAACGCTTTTTACTCTTTTTCTGATAAAGTTCAATCCTTCCAAGACGCTTGTACTCTTCAAAGAGTCTTAAGGACTGCTCATAAGGGTTTTGAGCTAAAGCTCTTAACGAGTTTTTATAGGCCTCCTCATCTGAAAAAGGAGAGACAGGAGATAGGGCTCCGCCTTTAACCTCCAAGATAATCATTACATCGTCGAATATAATTACACCATCACACTCACACCACTCATTCTTTCCATTCCCCCCCACAGGAGCTTTGTAAAAGATATTTTGAAACATTTGAGCTGTAGGAAGAATCTTTTTAAATAGTTTAAAAGGAATTGCTTCAGATAAATCCTGTTGAATGTTATTAATGGTTGCTGAAAATGCTTTATTCTTTCTACGTAGAGCACGAAGGACAGTTCTATAAAAATTATCCATTAAGTTATCGATAGAAAAGCAATAATACTTATTTCCAATACCCAAAAAGGGCTTATATTTAATAGGTAATTCCTTAAGCATTACTTGCGAATGATTTGTAAAGAAATCGTTACATTCGCCTGGCTGTAACGCCAATTCCTTTATAAAGTCCAAGGGCCAACCTGTTATTTGCTCAACATTAAAATATTCTGATGTTTTTAAGAGCAAATCCTCAGACAAACCCGTCATTGGCGAGGATTCCCCCTTAGGCATAAAATCCATGAACCCTATTGTTCGTAAATGTTCACTGATTTTGAGTAGTCCCTCTACAATATTTGCAGCAGTTATATTAAAGGCTTCTACAAAAAGTTCATTATACGGAAGAAGTACATCTTGGAAATGTTCCTTTTCAAATGCTGGATAGAGCACACCCGAAACATTCATCTGCATACCTTGAGAGTATTTGATTAATTCATCTCGTGGCACAGTATTTACATACATATTTGCGGCAAGAAAAAGCTCATCTAACTCTTTCATACATTCTCCGATTTCATCCATAGATAAGCATTCTGTTCCAAACGGTGTATTCGAAGATACAACGAGGCTTTGAATGACATCAATTCCTTTGTTCATTGAAGGTTTACTATTCCCCTGAACAAAAATTTCTGGATCTATCATATGATAAATAAATCTCTGGATATAAAGTTGGATTATAGTGGTGAGGGGGTTCCCTGTTAGAATTTTTGTTTCAATTTTTTTAATACTTTCTTGTATTTTCTCCTCTAGCTGATCAGGTTTAAAAGCGAGCAATATATCAGATGGCTCATTCATTTCCTTCATAATCTAGCCTCCTTAGATTAGGTATAGGTAAGTTAAGCTTTATAGCTCTTTTATCCTCTTGTAAATCAGTAGCAAAATCTACACCAAAAGTCTTATCAAACACCTTTTAATTTGTGACATTGAACTTTTTAACCTCATATTCCAATGCCCCAATAAACTTTTACAAATAAACTTAATTCTACAACAAAAAAAAACATTATTATACAGATTTTTCTTTTTGTTGATTCTTTTTTCCTTCATATGCTTATATTTCATTTATGAAATGTAGTTAAAAAGTCATGAAATGTAGAAGGTCTGATTAATTAAGATAAAATTCATTTATGGTTTATATAGGAAATTAATGTTTCGCTCTTACGAATACATATTTTTAAATGTTAGCAATAATCGGGAAAAGATTCCATTGAATAAAGAACGTTTGTTCGTATATAATAAAGAACAAATGTTCTTTATTGAGGAGTACTTTCAATGAACTATGAGCAGCTACCAAACAGAGTCATTATTTGTATTGATATGAAAGCATTTTATGCTTCCGTTTCTTCTGTTATAAGAGGTTTAAATCCTTTGAAAACAAGGCTTGCTGTTGTAGGAGATATCAAACGGTCGGGATCTGTTGTGTTAGCTGCCACACCTTTATTAAAGAAAGAAGGGATCAAAACAGGAAGCCGTCTTTTCGAAATTCCTAAAAGGAAAGATATCCATGTAGTGAATCCATCAATGGAGAGATATATCAAGGCTTCGAACTATATTTCTAGTTTGGTGTTACAGTATGTGGCTCCTGAAGACTTTCATGCGTATAGCATTGATGAGTTGTTTATTGATGCTACGGCTTCTTTGCATTTATTTGCTCGAACACCAGAGGAGCTAGCTCATCGAATACGTAATGAGATCTATCGCAAAACAAGACTGACAGCTACCGCAGGAATCGGTCCTAATCTCTTACTGGCTAAAGTCAGCTTAGATCATGAAGCGAAGCACAGCCCAACAGGGGTTGCTTATTGGCGATATGAGGATATTCCCTTTAAGTTATGGTCGATTCATCCAATGAAGGATTTCTGGGGGATCTCGTCAGCTACAGAAAGACGCTTAAACCGTTTGGGCATCTATACCATAAAAGAACTCGCTCTTTCTTCTAAGGAAATGTTACAAAAAGAATTTGGCATCATGGGAGAGGAACTTCACCAACATGCGAATGGGATTGATTTTAGTCGTATTTCCGATGTGTACATCCCTAGTTCCCGTTCCTTTGGGAAAAGTCAGATTCTCTTTCGAGATTATACAAGCCGAAAAGAAGTTGAATTATTACTATTGGAGCTATTGGACGATGTTTGTTTCCGTTTACGCATGCATCAAGTGGTGGCTCAAACGATCCATTTATCGATCGGCTACAGCAAACAAACAGGTGGAGGCTTCTCCAGACAAAAGAAAATGGGAAGAGCTTCAAACTTAAGCCAAGATATTTTTCCGTATTGCTTAACCATCTTACATACATATGATAATGGAATGCCGATTCGCTCCATTGGGATCTCCTTATCAAACACAAGCATTGAAGAAGAGGAGCAAATGAGCTTATTTGAGGATATCGATCAGCGTGAAAGAGCCTATGCTCTTGCTAAAACGATTGATGAAATTCGGCTGCGTTATGGAAAGAATAGTGTTCTACGGGCTTCAAGCTATCTGGATCACTCAACAGCTCGTTATCGAAACGGCCTTATAGGTGGCCATAAAGCATAACATAAAGGAGGAGATATCATGTACCACGATAGAAAAATGAAAAAATGGCGTCCATTCGCAAGCATGCCAGAGCAATACATAGGATTACAGGAAGTCATAAATAGGCAATCAGAAATCCCCCAACCTCTTTTAACAGAAGAGCAAATGGAACAAATCAATTTCACCTTGATTGAAGCCTTACATACAAATAAACAATTATACCTTACATATTATAAGAACGGGCAACGTATAACCGATACAGGATTCATCCAATTTGTTGATTCCCTGGGGGATCTCTTTATTTTCATCGATGAAGTATTTGAATTAAAAAATAAAATGAGGTTAAGTGAGCTAATAGATGTTCGTTTCACGTAAGGCTTAGGCTTCCTTTTTTAGGGAAACGTTTTTATTGACATACTGTTAACTGTTACGATTTTCTTTTTGGGGTAAAGGTTAAATTTCATATCCATTAAAGTTAATAATTTGATTTGATATACTAAGTTTAGAAAATCTATCTTGAATTACAAATTAAATTATTAACTCCTTATCAAAAAGGGTGGCGAATATGGAATTTAAGGGTAAAATTATTTTCTTGGTAAGAGACCGTTTTAATTGTGTTCATTTTTATAAAAAGGCTTCTCAAACAAGTACAAAGTTAAATAGGTACATAGAATATATTCAATCTCTGGAGAAAAAACTAGGTGATGATTTAATAAAATCCTACATTGTAAATAAAAGTGACTATAAAAGTAATTATGTATGGTGTTCTAATCTTTGGAGAACAGATTTAACTGAAAAGGTTTCTCTAAATCATCAAAAATATATAGATTATTTAACTGAGCATAGAAACGATGTTAAATTTATAGGTCCATATAAAGCAATGAGAACAAAAGGGCTTCACTTATGTCGTTTTGGGCATGAATGGAGAGTTCAACCTCACTTGGTGAAGAAAGGCGAAACCTGTGAACATTGCAAAAAAAACTACAAGGAGTCTCATGGAGCTAGATACATTACGGAGTTGCTTGCAGAAAATAAGATTGAATTTATTAAAGAGATTAGTTTAAAACGCTTTGGGCTTGAAAGAGAGTTGCGTTTAGACTTTCTTATTTGTCAAAACAACTACCCTCTGTTTGTAATAGAATTTAATGGAATCCAGCATTATAAACCCATGAGATCAGAGTTTTTTGGAGGATATAAGAAATTTAAGGATCGAAAGATATCGGATAGAACTAAACGTGCATTTTGTTGGAATATGGGATTGCCCGTTATAGATATTCCTTATACGGAAACAGAAAGTCAGATTAAAGAAACCGTTTTGTATTTTTTAAGGATGTTTGAACTAATTGATAATAAGGAATCAACCATACTCAAATAGAAAAGAGTGATCAACATGGAAGAGAAAGAGCAGCAAGAAATAGATCTTGATAAAGTGTATGACTACGCTGAATATCCAGATAAGGTTTTATCAAGACTAAATTTTAAATAATATAGATAAACTAAGGGTTATTACATATTATATATGTCTAATATGTAATAACCCTCTTATTCAACAAATGCCCTCGTTACTTTAAGTACACTTCTTCACAAGCTATAAATTTAACAATTCATTTATTATACGAATGCTGCCACTTTAGGAATATAGCTTTAATAATTCTTGTTGGGGCAAATTATTCGTATTATTCGTTTCAACAAAATATTCTAACTGCCATTTTTGTGTTTCAATAGCTTGTTTGCTAGTTGGTTTATCCCATATAGGGTAAACTCTAATTGCCATTTTCCCTTTTGTATTAGCTGTTTTAAGGATTTTTTGTTTTACAAGAACTTCTTTTGGAAAAACGAATTGTCCAAATCTATTTTCACTATTAAAGGTATTAATAACCAATAAATCGGTAGCCTTTTCATATGAAAAGGCTTGGTTTTTATGAGCATCATCTTTTTCCCAAAAGGATACAAACTGCCCTATCTTATTAGGTGTATTCTTTGCCACCCTAAATCTAACTGATTTTGAATTCAGCTGAAATATACCAGCACCATAATCTGAATTTTGAGCTTCTTCTCGGATAGCTTTTATAACGAAATGATTTGGTTCATAAAAATTTTCATTTACATATGTTAACGCCTTATAAAATTCATTCATTATTTTCCCCCTTATATTTATAGTACTAGCCCCAATGCCTCTTTAATCAATAGTGCTTGGTTTGTATTATGTGGTAAATCCGAATTGTAAGTATTTAAATTATACAATACAAAACCAAAAAGGAACTTAAGTTCCCTTTCGTTGTATAAATTAGCTTGCCTATATATTTGACTAACGCCATTTTAATTAAATAACACTTTAAATATTTTTGTATACCTGAGCATAAGCAATCTTTAATTGTTCTCGTAGATCTTTATTCTCTTGGTCTATTCGTTTAATTTTTCGTTTTAAAGATTCAATAATAGCATCTTTGTTATTTTCATTCATTTCGTGCTTTAATTGTTTCAAAGCAGGTCTCTTTAGCTGCTGTTGACGTAACGTTTCAATTTGTTCACGTAATTTCATAGTATTATATAGCGTAGCCTTAGAGACTCCAGCCTCATTGGATACACTATTAAAGTTAATGACTTGCTTAGCTCTTACGAGCCTTTGAATAGCCTCATCAACTTTTTTCTGAGTCATTGCTTTCCTGTTTTCATGGACTAATTTTAATTGTTCTTTACGGTTATATTTTTTCATTAAAATCGCCTATCTTTCTATTTAACCGGTCTAATCGACCAAAGATAATATTACCTGCTTCAATTGTATTTAAAATATCCCTATAACGTTCTAAATTATTCTTATTTTTCTCTGCAATATCTTCCCGTCCACGCTTTTCTAATGCTTCTATAGTCTTTGAGGTTGTTTGGACCAGTAAATTGTATTTTTGTTTATCAAATTCTGAAAAACCAATAGCTAAATCTTTACACGGACTACCACCATTACAAGTAAGACAAGGAGGTTCTAGAGAATATGGACAGTTACCGTTTATCCGTGCATGACAGGTTCCATAAGGATTGTCAATTGCATTTAATTTGTGGTCTTGCCACAACATTTCTAAAATATCACTTGGAATATCTTCATGCGGCCTTATCTCTTGAACTTCACCATTCAAATCAAAGTGAAAAACTCCTTGTTTGATAGCGTCCTCAAAAGCAATACGCTTTGTATCATCTAATAACCGAGCATATCTCAAGGTCATTTCCGGTGAAGCATGAGCAAGAAGTTCTTGAACTGTTAAAATGTCAGTACCATTATTTAAGAGCTTGATTGCATAAGTGTGTCGGAATTGATGTGTTTTAAAATGAAATAGGCTTCCGTTTTCGTTTAAGATATTTTTATCTCTTGCTAATTTGTTTAATTTATTTCGTACCCATTCTTGTGAGTAAGGTAAGCCCTTTCTCGATCCTCTATATCTAATGAATATAAACTTTTCAGGATTATTGTCGCTATTACTATTTTTTATAGATTTGCTAATTAAAGCTGTAGTTATTTGTGCTAAATGATCATCTATAGGAACTTTGTGACCTTGAACAAATGTTTTTTCAATATCTGTTACCAAGATATATTTTCCGTTTATCTGTGCTAAACAATCTTGTTTGAGTAGTAATACGTCAGAAATTCGTAACCCTGTTTTAAATGCAATCCAAACAATCGGTTGTAAATCTGAATGTAAGTGCTTAATATGAAGAAATAGTTGTTCAAGAACAAAGTCTGGTATATGATCAACCTGATCATATGGCTTCTTCTTTTGCTTAGGTTTATCTGAAGGAAATATAAGCATTTTTACTGGACGTTTTGGAGATAATTTGGATTCGTAATCCTGAACATCAATTAAAAATTGTTTAAGTGCAATAATAGCCTGGGCTATGTATCGTTCTTGGTTTGTAACTTTAATATTATGTTTTGACCATTGAGTTATTTGTTCAATGTATAGTAAAATATGATTCCTACTCAATCTTGTCAGATCAGTCCAGGAAGGCTCCTGCAAACTAATAAAGTCAAAAAATGTTCGTAACTGATGTAAATAACTAACTGCTGTTTCTGCTACAAGAGCCTTGGTTAGTAATCTTCTTTTAAAGTATTCTTTAGTTTCTTCTCTAAATTGATCCTTCTTAATGTGCGAAAAGTCCATATAAGCTGTTGTCTTAGATTTATTGTATTTAATCCCGTATTTATTATGTAATACCTTTACATCCCACCTGTCTTTTTGCCATTCGTCCCTTGTATCTATTAACTTTTTATAATCAGTAAATAATCTTTTTAAAAAATTAGAAAGTGTACTTCTCATAATAACTGTTTTATTCGTATCAGCATTAAAACTTGTGCGGGAGGTAGTAAACCCTTTTTCATTAAGCCAGATATTCCAATCCCTATCAACTTGTGCTAAATCAATGTTATTTAGTGACTTTAAAGTTGGATATTTTTCATTTAAGAAGTGCTGTAGATTATTGAAATTATAGTTGTTAGTCATAAAAACTGTAGACAAACTCCATTGTTCTTTAAATAATTTGTTCAAATATATATATTTGAACTCCAGATTCATTTGTTCATTATTTAGGCGAAATTGAATAGTAGAATTGTGGGTGTATCGTTTTCGGTAATGTTTATAATCTGATTTAAATTGTTCAATTTCATTAAATTTATCAACGTTCCATATATTTTGTTCAAGAAAGTATGAGTCATGCTTCTGATGTAAAGCAACAGTACCATCCTCTGCAACTCGTTTGACCACGTAATGAGAAAGTTCTTGTTTTAACCAGGTATCTGAGTAGGTCGTACTTGTATTAATTCCAGTCATTACTTTAAAACCTCCGATTTAATTGGTTCGCCTAGCTTAAAAGCATGTTGAGACTTTTCCCATTCTTCACGCGTCTCTTCATCTGAAGGGTGTACATATAAATTCATCGTTGTTTGGATATGACTATGTCCTAACCTTTCTTGAACCTGTTTTATATTTTTCGTTTGTCTATAGTACATCGTGGCGTGCGTATGTCTAAGTAGATGAGGATGAACATCTATACCAGTTTTATTTCTAAGCCTTTTGAACAAAGAAGATACATCCTGATAATTCATCGCCTTTCCAATGTTCTTTCCCCGAATTTTAATAAAAAGGAAGTTTGAATTCAACTCCACTTCTTCTAATACTTCATACAAATAATCATCATAAAGATTCATTAAGGCTTGAGATACAAATATCTCACGTTCTCCAGTTTTTAAACTCGCTCCATTCTCCAACTCGCCACGATCTACCAGTCGTATACGATGACCATCTTTGTGGCTGAGAATAAAGTCTTCAATATACAGTGAAAGAACTTCCCCAATTCTTAATCCAGTTTCAAAAAGTAATTGTAGTAAAAATCTATCTCGTATATTAGTTGTTGAGACTATTAGGGCCTCAACCTGTTCTTTGGTAAGCGTCTTTATTTTCTTTCTCGGTTCTTTTATTTTCAATATATTATGATTTACAGAGCTTTCTTTATTCAAGTGGTATAGAAAACCTTTGAATTTTGTTTGACCAGTAAATTTTTTCTTCATAGTTCTTTCAACTAAATCAAAAGATATCTCTTCGTTCCTATATAGATAATCATAAAAGTTTGTCACAACAGAAATAGTAAGATTTATTGTTTTCTCGGTTTTTATTGCCTTCTTAGATTTAAGGAGGATTACATTAACACTCTTATATGGACTCCTTAACCAACCGATAAACTCTGCCAATCTTTCCAAATTGATTTGTTTGTAATCGCAATCTAATTCCCATAGAAACTGGAAGTATTGCTTAAGTGCATAACAATAAGTTTTATTTGTATTGCTTTTTTTCCCAGTAGCATCTAAATATTTTAAATATCTTAGTACTGGTAATACAGGAAAGCCATCTACATCTAATAACATATATCTTTTTTTATTATCTTCTAATATGATTTCCTGAACCCTCATACACTGCTATCCTCCTAAATAGTTAATTTCTACATATTAAACTAATTTATTTTAGTCTCGTTTATAATTTTAATATGTATTAAAAAAGAGGATACATGTTATATATTAAACATAGTATCCTCTAATAATTATAGTATTGTTAATAAGGTTAGTGGTCGATGTGATAATTGCAATTCAGCTTACTTCAAAAGTTCCGTAAAAGGTGGCGTTTTCTTACGTGAATGTCGCCAATGCGGTATGAAGAAGAGTATCTAATCATAAAGAGCTATAAGGAGTATGAATATGGAATGCATAGTTGATATATTAGAAACTAAAAAAACTCTCTAAGCGATGAAAATCAAGAACTGTTAAAGAAATTGATACGAAAAATAAAATCATTTTCTACTACCCCACTCAATCGCAAACATTGTTTACGTATGGCACCATTTGCTGATTCTAAAGAGATAACAGAAGTTGTGATTAAAACTATACAACCGTACGAGCTGAAGTTGCTTGGCGACAGTTGCTTTCCTGACTACGATAGCATTGGATATCACTATTGTATCGCATTACTTGCTTGCAGAGTTGCATTAAACGAGGTAGATGAATTAGAAGTTGTAACAGTGCTTGAACATGAAGTGGAGAAAGAATTGAAAGAACATGAACTGGTAGCCTCTAGAGGTGGAGAAAACTATCATGTAATGCTTCGTATTTTTAAGTGTTTTAAAAAAGATACAGATAAGTTAAATCATTTGATGATACGACTACAAAATCACAGGGATTGAGATGTACAAGCATGTCATTCACAAACAATCAACTCTATATAAGTGATAGCAATAATCGGGAAAACTTTAGAGTTTTTATTGAATAAAGCTTAGGACTGTAAATATAAGGGGTAAGAATAATGAATGAATTTTATAGGGCATTAACATATGTAAATGAGAACTTTTATGAACCAAATCATTTCGTTATAAAAGCTATTCGAGAAGAAGCTCAGAATTCAGATTATGGGGCTGGTATATTCCAGCTGAATTCAAAATCCGTACGATTTAGGGTGGCGAAAACTACACCTAATAAGGTAGGGCAGTTTGTATCCTTTTGGGAAAAAGATGAGACTCATAAAAACCAAGCCTTTTCATATGGAAAAGCTACTGATTTATTGGTTATTAATACCTTCACTAGTCCAAATAGATTTGGACAATTCGTTTTTCCAAAAGAAGTTCTTTTAAAACAAAATATCCTTAAAACGGCTACCACAAAAGGTAAAATGGCAATTAGAGTGTATCCGATATGGGATAAACCAACTAGCAAACAAGCGATTGAAACACAAAAATGGCAATTAGAATATTTTGTTGAGACGAATAATACTAATGGTTTTCCCTACCAAGAATTATTAAAGCTATACTCCTAGAGTGGCAGCGATTGAAGCCTTACATACGAATAAACAAGCGCATCTTACGTATTATAAGCAAGGTCTATACATAACAGAGACAGGATTCATTCAGTTTGTAGATTCCCTTGGAGATTTATTTATTTTCATTGATGACGTATTTGAGTTAAAGAATAGAATGAGATTAAGCGAGCTCATCGATGTTCGTTATGCTTAGTTTCTGAAGAAATCGTGTATAAGAAGCATTTATTTGGGTGGAGGTACATTCATGTACAATTTTAGAGTATACACGTTACGTGATGGTTCAAAGAGGATCATTAAACTGAAAGAAGGAGAGTCATTTAAAGAGGAACTCCAAAGAGCCGGTATTCAAGAAACGCAAATTTTTCAGATGCAACTAGTGGAAAAATAATTGTATCAGGACTTTTTTTGGATTCGAAAAAAATTTTTAAACATAATAAAAAGCGACATACCTATTAATGGTAAGTCACTTTTAGTTATTTATCATTTCAGCTTGAATAATGTAGCGATCAGGTGCTTTTCCAATCATATCAAATGGATAGCAAGTTGTTAGTGTCAGTGTAGGCTTATCTTTAGGAACAATTACTGTCCGATCTTCTTTATGTGTAATCCAAATCTTTTTAATTTGGTATTCATAAAGCTTATTATCAAATTCTACAATTAGATTGTCACCCGTTTTAAGTTCACCTAGCCTTGTAAATACGGTGTCGCGGTGCCCACTCAATACTGTGTGTCCCATTCCCTTTGGAGTAGTAGTTAAATCACTAACAAACATCCCTACGCCTCTTTTTAAGGTATCAGCATCTGTTCCCCAATATACTGAGTATTTTAATTGGAGTTTAGGAATAACAAGATTCGCTACTTTTTGACCTTTGTTGTAATTATAGTCCTCCATTTTATCTGGAGACTTTGTATCGACCTCTTCTAAATTCAAATTGCTAATTGAATCTTCTTGTTTTACTTCGGTACTTTGTTGGCCTACATCTTCTTTTTCTTTTACTTCATAATGGTTTATTTCCTTCTGAGATAAGGTCTCTGAAGATGATCTTCCTAAGTTCCACTCAAAGAATGAATAACCAGCTAGGGAAATGCCTATCACAAATAGACAAATGCCTAATATTCTCATATAACTGCACCTCTATAAAAAAGAGACAGGAATAATCCCGTCCCTTTTATTTTATATATCCATTATATTATGCTTTTGAATTTTTGCGACGAGTAAATACTACCACACCAGCAGCCGCAACAGCCAAACCAGCTGCTACACCAAGTGGATTATTACTTGCTGTTTCAGGAAGCTCTTCGCCTTCTTTTTTGTCAGAAGTAGCTTTTTGCTCTGAAGAAGAATTGTCTTCTTTAGTAGCAGTTTCTTCTTTTGCAGGTTGCTCCTCAGTAGTTTGTTCTGTAGTAGTCTCTTCTTTAGTTGTTTCTTCTGAAGTAGCTTCTTCTTTCTTACCAATGCCATTAATCTTAGAAGTATCATAGTCAGATGGAGCTTCACAAGGAATACCATCGTCTACTTTGTTACCCCAGCCATCTAATCTCTCAGGATCATTTGTTGCCGTGTAACCTTTTGAATTCCAGTAGTCTACTACTTCTTGGTATGGCTTGCCTTTAAAATCAGAACAGTCTTTATCTAAACCGTTTGATTCTGCTGATGCTGTAGTTGCTACGGTACCAATTCCCCCAAATGTTAACGCTGCCGCCAAAGCAAATGTTACTTTTTTCATTTCTCCTACCCCCAATAATTGTGTGTCAGATTTGCTAACAATTTCATATTAAACTCTTTTTCTGGCAACTTCAACAATAATCTGGGGCATTATCTACAATTTCCCTTTATTCGTCAATTTCTTCTGTTTTATATGACAATATTATTACTTTTATCCATTTTATTGAATTAAACTAGTTTTAAATGAGTAATGTTTTCCCGTTTTTCTCTTCAATTAAACCTCTTATTTTTTATTTGCAATTTGAATTATTGCTTCTTTTTTCTTTCTTCTGACCAGCTTATAATTGGTGTACTTTTCTCGTTAATTCTGTAACTATCCATTTGATATACCTCTTTCTGAAAGATTAAAAAGATATCCTTCGTTATGGAACAATAGGATCATTATAGGTAATAGCAGTTAATAAAATGTCCCACATTGGGAATGAACACTCTATTCAGGTAAAATAAAGGAAAAACAATACAGGAAATTTAAAGAAGGTGTTCTTATGAAGAAGGTTGTGGCTGCAATTATAAAAGAGAAAGGTCAACTATTAATCGCTCAAAGGCATTCAAAAGACCCTTTGGCCGGTAAATGGGAATTCCCTGGCGGCAAGTTGGAACCTGGTGAGACACCTGAAGAGTGTCTAGCAAGGGAGATAAGAGAAGAGCTACGAGTAGAAGTAGAAATTGGCTCTTTCTATGACGATAATGTATATGGCTCCAAAGATCAGGCCATTCATCTATTATTCTATTGGGCAGAGATTATGAATGGCGAGGTCACACCAGTTGTTCATGATGATGTAAAATGGATCACTATAAAAGAATTAGCAAGGTTTGATTTTGCTCCTGCTGATATTCCCATAGTAAAAAGACTAGAGAGAGAGTATATATGAGTTTCGAACATAGATTATAACCTTCTGATGTTCTAACAAATCAAGAATTAATAAAGCATTTAAGTGTGCAATGGTAGGAGGAATTGAAGTTGAACAGAAGTGAAATTGATGGAAGTATTCACCATACCGATATTAATGATTTTGAAGTACATATTCGTAATATATTGAAGAGTGTTGTGACTGAGTATCAACAAGCCAAAACAGAAAGGTTTAAAGGGCACTCCATTGGAGAGGTTTTGAGGAATAAAATGAAAGAGGCTCTAATCAAAAGGGTTAACCTGGACCCTAATATCTATCGTTTGGTTGGCTCTGTTGGACAAGGTCAGTGGGCGGAGATACCATGGCTTTGTATCTTTATAAAAGATTTAACTATCTCAGCTACAAGAGGATACTATATTGTTTATTTGTTCAACGCTAATGGAAGTGGTCTGTATATTAGTTTAAACCAAGGATGGACTTATTTTAAAGATAAGTACGGAACAAAGATAGGTAGAGAAAAAATTCGAAAGACAGCTTCTATTGTTAGAGATAAACTTAATACTGTACCTTATAACATGAAGCTTTTAAACATTGACTTAAAAGGTAAAGGTGACCTTGCCAAAGGATATGAGCTAGGACACATTTGTGGACGTTATTATGACATCGATAATTTACCAAGCGAAGAAGAAATTATTAATGACTTACAGGGATTGCTACTAACTTATAGGGAAGTAATAGGGCTCATTGGTAACCGATCTATAGAACAGTTTAATGATTACATATTGTTGTATGAAGATGGCTTATACCCAGAAGATGAGTTCAGTGAGGAAGAGTATCAATTAGCAGTTCAGAAGTCTGTTGTTTCTAAAAAATCTCAAGATATCTATGAGGAAGAGAAGAAAAAAGATCGACCTGAGCCAATAGTTAATAAAGGCGGTAAAAGGCAATGGATACGAAATGCAGCTAAGGCCTCAAAGGCATTGATGCTTTCAAATTATACATGTGAAATTGATTCATCTCATGAAACTTTTATTTCAAAGTCTACTAACATGCCTTATGTTGAATCACATCACTTTATCCCAATGGGTAAGCAAGGTGAGTTTCAATACGACTTAGACCAACTAGCAAACCTAACAAGCCTTTGCCCATTGTGTCATCGTCTTATACATTTAGGCACGGATGCAGACAAGGAAAAACTACTAAGAAAATTATATGATCAGCGTAAAGAACGTCTAGAGAATATAGGTATAGAAATTAATTTTTCTGAGCTTAAGCGAGTGTATGGTATATCTCTTAAAGGAGAAGAACGTGGATAGTTATATTAAACAATGGCATGAGTTAATAATAAACTGTAATTTTGACAACACATATAAAATGGCATGGAGTAAGGCGCTGGTGGAGTTATCGCTAAAAATTAAGGAGAATTCTGAAGAGGAAACTATTGCATTTGATTTTGGTGAGATAGCGAAACTTTGTTTAAAGTATTATTGGAATCAAACTATTTACTTTGACCTTATACAAAGTCCTAGCTTCAAGAAACCACCTGAGATGATGACATCTACTAAAGAACTGATTAAAGTCTTCTTCAAAAAGAAAGGTAAGATACAGCCAATAAGGTTTGAGAAGGTAGACTTCCACTCACTTAAATTAGAAAAACAATATAAAGAAACAGTCAAAAAAATAGCAAACACATTAAAACAAGATGTCTGTTGGCGTTTTAAAAATCTTAATGGTACTACCTATGAAATATACACCTTAGATAGTAACAGAAGAATAGTTTATTTTAATAAGCAGAATGCATTAAAACTTAAAGAACATAGTGATTTTCTATTTACTTTTATAAATTATAGATGGACACAAATGCTAGAGGGGTTTAACTATAGTCCAAGGATTTCAAGAAAGGTAAGAGCAATAGACGAGGATAACATTAAACGATCCTCTTTAAAAAAATTTCATAAGAACCTTGATTTAATGTTTGAAGATGGCCAGCGCAAATGCTTTTATTGTGATGGAGTTATAGATGATATGGATGTATCTGTGGATCATGTTATACCATGGTCTTATATGTTTTCCGATGATCTTTGGAATTTAGTTTACTGTCATAGAGGGGAAAATTCCACAAAGTCTAATCGTCTTCCCTTAGAAGAGGATATTATAAGGTTAGAAAATAGGAATGTACTACTACTTGATCGTATGGAACCAAAATCCCGCGATTACGATCAGCTGAAGATTGCCGTTGAAAAAGATTATGTTAAAAAGGTTTGGACTTCATTTAAAGGTTGAGTTTAAAGGAATGATTTACTAATTAATAGTAAAGAAACTCTTTAATTGTTACTATAATAGAAGGTATGAATGAGCTCTATTTTTACAGGGTACATTCATACCTTCTATTATTCATTTATTTTATTCATAACTTGCATCTGGATCATTACTGTATGTATTTAAAATTTAATCATTAATAAACATCTCAATGACGATCTAACTATTGATAAAAAATGAAGAACTCAAACGGTAACTACGAAAAATGTTGTAAAATGTAAATTGCATGTTTTTATATTTTATTTAATTTATTAAGGAGCAATAATTTTGAAAATATCTATCTTTTTAAGTTATCCTAGACCGCATTTAAAGAGACAACAGGAATTTATTGACCGTGTTATTCGGTATTTAGAACAAAGAGGATTTCAACCAAGAACATTAGGGGTTACCGATTATGATATGGAAGAACCTTTGGTAGCGATTAGACGGTTAATGATGGAGTCCAATGGATTGTTAACCATAGCTTTTCGTAGAACTTTGATTGAGAAAGGGGAAGCTAGATCAGGTACAGATATGCAAGGTGCGGAACCTCAAGATGTGTCCGGAAGTTGGGTTACTAGCCCTTATTGTCATATAGAGCCTGCGATGGCGTTCCAAGTGGGGCTACCTATTTTAATTTTCCGTGAAAAAGGAGTAATAGCAGACGGAATCTTAGAAAGAGGAGTTACAGGAACTTATCTTCCTGAATTTGATTTAGATAAACCAATTGATGATTATTTAAACGATTATGAATGGAATCAAATCATTGGAAAATGGGAAGGACATGTTCGTAAAGTCGTTGAGAATAAAGGGCGTCCTCCTAGACTATTTTAAAAGGATAAGTCCTAAAGCTATCAATAAAAGAATTGGTAAATTATCTCCAAATCACATAAAAAGCTTACCTATGTAAACGCTACTATTCAAGTTTGTTAATATATAACAACTAGGTCTAAAATATAAGTTATTTATCAAGATTTAACTATATAATCTTTTACCATAACAGACTTTAATACTGTTTCTAAAAATTATTTACGATACTTAAATAGCAAAAAGAGGAGGAGTAATAATTAAATTAATAACAGCACAAGTCATAATAAAATTGGCAAGTATGAACTTAAGGTCAATCCGGAAGTATTCAGAAGAAGTAGAAGTACAAATAAAAAAGCAATCAGAAGAATTCATAGATTACCTAGAACAAGCAACTGAAGGACTGTCTCCCGAGGAAGCTGGATTTGAATGGGATAAAAACGAGGATAAAGTAAGAGATTTAGATATCGCATACCCGACCTTATTACGTTATTCAATTGTTATGTCTACATATTCAGCACTTGAACAAGCTCTCATGCGTTTTTATAATGCATATCGCTACGAATTAGCTAGACTGGAACGGATAGACATAAACTCAAAAGCATTCAAAAAATTTCATACGTATAAGCCTTATCTTGATTATAAAAAGTATGGAGATAAATTAGGAGAAGGTATTAGCAACATTCAGGCAATTGGACTTTATATAAAAGATGAGATGAGCATCCAATTTCCTTATCAATGTCCGGAATGGGAATTTATAATACAATTAACCAAAATTAGAAATAATATTACTCATTCCAATGGAAGAATTCCTGAAGATAATGACTCAGAAAGATTGAGAAGAATTATGAAGGAAATTGGTTACGATTATATAAAACCAAGTATGAGTCAGGAAATTATCTTAAAAGAGAACTTCAGTGAATACATGTTGAATCAGGTAGAAGAATTTTTAAACAAATTTTTAAGTTGCATTAAATCTTCATTGCAAGAGCCTGTAAAATAACCTCAAAATCCGATAAGTAATGTTATTATATGGTAAATACACTTCATTTCATCATCAATTTGGAAAAATTTTGAGGATCCCTTTTTAGAGTAACAAAGAGTCGTAATTGCGGCTCTTTTTCTTATTTATTAACGATTGCGTTAACCCAGGAACGGATTTGTTTATAATCATTTTTGGACTATTTGGGAAGTTTAGTTTAATAATTCCAAATGGTAAGATATATGAAATAATAGAAAATCCAAGAGTGGTTCACATGAGATAATTGAAAAAGGGAAGAGAGTTAATCTTATATTAATACTTATGAGGAGGCTGTTTAATGGCGTACTTTATTTTATCTGTTTTGTTAGTTGGATGTATTGCTTTATTTATCCTACAAATAAAAAGGAATAAGAAATTAGGTTTGAGATACGAACAAGAAAAAGCAGCAATCAAGGAAGAGCAAAAAGCATACCTAGAAACTGCAGTAACCAATTATGAAACCGTCATTGAAACAAATGAAATCAAACATCAAGAAGAAATAAAAAAGCTGAAGAGAATAAACGAGGATATACGAAAAAATTATCGAAATAGAGGGGAAATCATTACCCATAATCTACTAAATGATCTAAAAGATGATTTTATTCGTAACAATCTACTAAAACATGATGAAATGATTATTATGCCAAATATTTTTATACCAGACAAATATGACAATACACGTCAACTTGATCACCTGATCATTTTACCGCAGGGTCTATATTTAATTGAAACAAAACACTGGAAAGGACACATTGTCCTTGGGATGACGAAAGACAATTGTGGAACAGAATTTTCATTTTTACATAAACTATTAGACAGTTCTAAAGAAGAAACCCTTGTTTTTAATAAAGAAGATTCAGGATTGATTGCAAAAAACTATGGAAATCCCATATCTCAAGTCGCTCAATCAGCCGGTATCTTAAGTGACTACATAAAGGATAAATTAGATTGGACAGGTTGGATAAATGCCCTTGTATTTTTTAATTATGAAGGAGATCAAACTGTTCATGATTGGTCAACGAATAGAAAGGTAACTAGAATAACCAGTCAAACAGAATTTGACCAGTTTTTCAGAAATGAAGTCACGACAAAGAATAGAAAATACAACGCTACAAAGATAAATGAAATAAAAGTTATCATCGAAAATGCTAATTATATTGATTAAATAATATCTGAAGAACATGATAGAATGCAGCATCTACACTTTTGATGGGGTTTTTGCTGTAATTCCTAAGCACCTCAAATGATATTATTTGGAGCAAACCTAAATAAATCAAAAGCCAATTAACGTTAATAATAAAAGGTCCTCCCGTTGAATAAACAGGAGGACTTTTTATTATTCTTCTACTTTATGATACTCATCAAACTTAATACGTTGCTCTCCACCTAATGTATCTTCACCAAAGTAAGCACCGTCTTCTAATTTATCGGGTGGGTCTACGATTAGTTTGAAACTCTTTGGCATCTTATTTTCCTCTAAGGGAATCTTATATCCAACACCAGTATTCAAGAAGAGGAGCAAATGAGTTTATTCGAGGACATTGATCAGCGTGAAAGAGCCCATGCTCTTGCCAAAACGATAGATGAAATTAGGCTGCGTTACGGGAAGAATAGTTTGCTGCGGGCTTCAAGTCACCTCGAGCATTCAACCGTTCGTTATCGAAATGGCTTACTTGGAGGCCACAAATCGTAAGGAGGACAGAAACATGGAACCTAGAGGAATGAAAAAATGGCGCCCTTTTGCTACGTTGCCAGAACAATACATAGGATTACAGGAGATTATAGATAAGCAAGTAGAAGTAACGCAACCTGTTTTAACAGAAGAGCAAATGGAACAGATGAATTTTACCTTAATTGAAGCCTTACATACAAATAAAAAAGTGTACCTTACCTATTATAAGAGAGGCCAATTCATAACAGAGACTGGATTCATTCAGTTTGTTGATTCTCTCGGAGATTTATTTATTTTCATCGATGACGTATTTGAATTAAAGAATAAAATGAGGTTAAGCGAGCTCATCGATGTTCGTTTGGCTTAGTTCCTGAAGAAATCGAGTACAAGAAGCACTTATTTTGGTGGAGGTACATTCATGTACAATTTTAGAGTATACACGTTACGTGACGGCTCAAAGAGAATCATTGAACTAAAAGAAGGAGAAACATTTAAAGAGGAACTCCAAAGAGCTGGTATTCAAGAAACGCAAATTTTTCAGATGCAACTAGTGGAAAAACCACAGTAGTTTTATGTTCTACCATCTGCATTTGAAAAAAATCTATTTTTTTATATCAGCTCTTTGAAGTTCCTTACTTAGAGATTCACCTTGCGTTTCTTTAGATATGTAACCTAGAAAAATTCCTTTTACTCATTTATCTTCTAGAGTTATCCATTTCCCATCCTTACTTGATTTTCGAATGGCATCTATTAAAGTCATCACTTGTATACCGTCATCGCCTGTAACAAAAGGTTTTTCATTATTTATAATAGAGGAGACAAAGCGATCTACTATATCGGTTATTTCAATTTTATGTTGAGGTAATTCCTCCAGAAATGTATAGACTTGCTTTTCCTCTATCCCCTTTTCTACTTTTACAAAAGAGGAATCACTGTATAGCGTGATTGCTCCTTTTGTGCCAAAAATTTGCGTCATTCGATCACTTGCACCAAAGCTTGTGAAACTGAAAATAAAGGTTCCTGTGATACAATCTTCATATTCAATAATAGCTATACCATTATCGTCGGCGTTGGACTCTATACTTCTTACGTTAAATAGATGACTGAATACCTTAGTAGGCTTCCTGTCTAATAAAAAATTCATTAAATCTAATCGATGTGACCCAACCTCACCAAGTGAGCTTTTCCATTGCCCCTGCTGTTCATCGTTTTGTAGATCGACTCCAGGAATACCTAAAAAAGTTCTAAATGTTAATACATCTCCTATTTCACCACTCGCTATTAATTCTTTAGCCTTCAAATGTGGTTTATAAAGTCTCTGATTATGAGACACCATTAAAATACATTCATTAGCTTTTGCTGCTTCATTCATGGTAATAGCCTCTAATTTAGACATTGCCATTGGTTTTTCCACCAAGACATGTTTTTTTGCATTCAATGCCTGGGTAGCAATATCACAATGAGAATTAGGTGGGGTACAGATAATAACGGCGTCAACATCATCATCCTGCCATATACAATTTATATCTTCGAATACTTTACAGTTATATTGCTGTGCTATTTGTTGTGCCTTTTCAACAGTACGGTTATATACCCCATATAAATTAACTGTCGGGTTATTCATAACAGATGGTAAATGTCTATTGTGAGCTATAGTTCCGGTACCAATTATAACGATGTTCATTTTATATCAGTCCTTTCTATTCTAGACCTCATAATTGGTAACTTTGTCGCTAATCCATTGCTTTGTACTATCCCAGAGTTTTATAGATAAGCTTCTATTCTTTAACTATAAAAACAGTAGATTATAAAATTAAATTTGATAAATGTAATCTTTGGGTATGACCCGTTTCAAGAATCTGATTGTGCGTTCTTCTTTTGGTGTTACCAAAATTTCATGAGGGCTGCCTTCTTCTACTACAACGCCCTCATCCATGAAAATTACTCGGTTCGCCACTTCTTTAGCAAATGAGATTTCATGAGTGACAACGAGCATAGTTGTTCCTTCCTCTTTTGCAATGGCCTTCATTACCGATAATACTTCCCCAACTAGCTCAGGATCCAAAGCAGAGGTTGGCTCATCAAATAAGATAATATCCGGATTTAAAGCAACTGCTCTTGCAATACCAACACGTTGTTGCTGACCACCTGATAATTCAATTGGATAAGCGCTGTATTTTTCTGACAATCCTACTTTATCTAATGCTTGCTTACCTCTTATAATCGCTTCATCCTTTGGTATTTTCCTGCCAATTATTAATCCCTCTGTAACGTTTTCTAAAGCTGTTTTATTAGTGAATAAATTGTAATTCTGAAATACAAAGGCTACTTTTTGTCGAATTGCATGAATTTCTTTCTTCTTAGCATGATGTAAGTCTACTTTAATATCACCAAACGATGCATGACCTTGATCCGCCTTCTCTAGAAAATTGATGCAACGTAATAAAGTTGTTTTTCCAGATCCACTGGGTCCTAAAATAACAACCACGTCACCTTTATCAATAGATAAATCTACTCCTTTGAGGATAGCGTTCTTATGAAATGATTTATGTACATTTTTAATCTCTAACATTTTTTCTCCTTTCTCTGCATCAAGCATTCGCTATTTTATATTTGCTTAAGCGCTTTTCTAGTACTTTAAAAATGTACTCGACAGTCATACATAAAATAAGATAAATAATAAAAATATCTATATAAGCTTCCACATAGTTGTAACCCATATTCGCGGCTACCTTTGCATTTAATGTGACTTCTGGTAAAGACATCGCATATCCCAAGGAAGTTGCTTTAATCAGATTTACAGTAGTTGTACACAAATTTGGAAGTGCAACGACTAGTACTTGCTGGATGATAATTCTCCTATAAGCCTGAAAAGTTGTAAGACCAACCGAATATGCTGCTTCTAATTGTTCCTTTTTAACAGTACCAAGTGCTGAACGAAAAACTTCAATGAGTAAAGCTGTGGTACTAAATGAAAAAATAATAAGGGCATACCAAATTGGATTTATCTTATAAATATCAAATTGAATATTATATTTATCAAAAAATGCTTTCAAAATCAGTGGAATGCTACTATAGATAATGAAAATTTGAATAATAATGGGTGTTCCTCTTACGAAGGAAACATATATTTGTGCAATTCGCTGAATAACTGGAATTCGATTAATTCGTGTCATGGCCAGCAGAAATCCCAAAGGAAGTGCAACGATTAAAGATACAATAGTAACTAGGAGGGTAATAGATATCCCTGATAGAGCTACAAAAAATGTATCAATTAGAAATTCATAGTTAAGACCTTGAGACAAAATTACTCCTCCTTTATGTAGTTTCTAATGTTTTTTTGCCTTTGCTGAAAGTTTTTTCTAATATGCTAAAAAACTTCTCAATCAGTAAAGACAATGCCCAATAAATAATAGCTAAGGCAATATAGATTTCTAAAGCATGGGCATTTATATTATTTGTAATCATTAAGTTAGCTTTACCTACAATATCAATAAATCCAATCGTATAGGCTAAAGCCCCTTCCTGTAGCACAGCAATGATGCCATTTCCAAAGTTAGGTAAAGCAGTAACAAGTGCTTGTGGAAAGATAATACGCCAATATGCTTGAAATGGAGACAAACCAACACTTACTGCTGCTTCATATTGTCCTTTGTCAATTGATTGGTAGGCTGAACGAATAACCTCAGACATTATAGCAGCAAATTGCAACGTAAACGTTATGATGACAAAAATGGCTGTATTTATATTTTGTAAATTAACATTAAATTCTTCTGCTAATTTTGGAATACCATAGTAAACAAGGAATAATAATACGATGGATGGCGTACAACGAATAATTGTGGTATAGCCATTACCAATTTTATTAAGTAACCTATTATGGCTTAACTTGAAGATGGTTAATATTAATCCTAAAAGAGTACCTGTTAAAATAGTTATACTCGACACAAAAAGTGTAACTTGTAAAAAAGGAAGTAGTGAAGGTAATGCGGTCCAAATATAAGATATATCAAAGTATTTTTCCATAACACTCACCATTTCTAAATTTTATAAGCAAAAGCTGCATAGCCATTACTAAACAGCTTTTACTCTATAATCGCAGGAATTTTATCTTTTTATCTGATCTGAAAATTCAAACAAATTACCACCTGTATACTCCTTAATTAATTTAGCAGCTGTTCCGTCATCTTTCAGTTTTTTTGCAGCTTTATCGTAAGCATCTGCAAAATCCTGTTCTTTTTTATTAAACAAAGGCCATGTTTTGATAACTGCAAATCCATTAAATACAACATCATTTTTAAGATTATGGTAAGGGCTATCTTTATCAACTACTTGGGAATTAAAGGCTCCTTCCATCATGACTCCACCATCAGCACGACCTTCGTTTACCCATTGTACGATATCAATTGCAAATGTATCACTGGCTTTAAGTTTTAATTTTTTATCCGGATGAGCATCATTATATTCTTGAATTACAGCATATTGACCATTATTGGTAGCTATTGGAGCTAACGAAAGATTGGCTGTAGCAAAATCTTCTAAAGACTTAATATTTGCGTTTTCTTTTTTCAAAACTAATCCTGCTTTATTCAAACCCATAAATTCCTTGGGAAAAAGAAACTTTTGTGCGCGTTCATCTGTATAGAACGCCCCTTTTACACCTACATCGTATTTTCCTTGTTCAACCCCTATAAGAAGGTCATCACTTGATGTTCCAATGTATTGAAATTGATAGTCAGGAAGTAGTTTATCAATTTTTTTCATCATTTCAATGTCATACCCTGCGGGCTTTCCTGCATCATCCTGATAGGTAGTAGGCTTAGAGCCTAGTTCATAGGCTACTTTTATTGTATGAACTTTAGAAGATCCTGTATCAGCTGAAGAGCTTGAGGTAGTATTAGAACCACAACCTGCTAATAATCCTGCTGTCATAACACTTACTGCTGTTATCCCAAATATTTTTTTAAAAATCATCTTAAAATCCCCTTCCCATTTTTAGTTTTTAGCTTTTGATAGTATCTTTAATTTGTTGTTGTTGGATAGCTTGTTGAGCAAGCTTTGTAATTGTCATATCATCCATAGGAGGATTATGTAATCCTGCTCGTACATTTCGGTAATAACGCTGCAACGGGTTTGTATTTTGTAAACTTTTTGCTCCAACAATTCGCATTGCTTTATCAACAATTGTAAGTGCATTATTTGTAACAGTATATTTTGCAATTGCTATTTCATTTGTTAGTAGCTCCCTACGATTCGGATCATCAAAACTTTCTGCTACGCCATAAAGTACAAAACGAGATTTTTGCAAATATAATTCAATTTCTCCGATTAAATGTTGAATATGAGGGAGTGTACTAATTGGCGCTTGTAAACTATTAGGTTGATAATGAGTTGCAAAGTTTACAGCGTAATCTCTTGCTGCTTGAGCAATTCCTAGGTAAGTAGCAGGAATATGTAGCTGCCATCCATTAATCAACCCGCCACTTGGACGCTGGGTAATCTCCACTAAATACTTTTCTTCTACCAAAACTTCTTCAAAAACAACGTCGTGGCTACCAGTTCCTCGCATTGCAATAACATCCCAAGTTTCATCGATAGAGATTCCCGGAGTATTACGATTTATTAGGAAAAAACCTACTTGCTGCTGTTCTTCAATCCAAGCAGACGTCAAAAAATAGTCTAAGACAGGTGAGGCTGTAGAAAAGGATTTGCGACCATTAATAATCCAACCGTTTGTTGTACGCCTAGCATTTGTACCTGGTCTTCCTCCACGAGTCGGACTTCCAGTTGCCGCCTCGCTAACAAGTCGATTCACAATAGTTCCATCGACTAAATATTCCGCAAATTCTTCAAGTAAGTCATCCGACCATAATTTATTTGCATAAAGATCACCGATAACTCCTAATGTCCAGCCCATTGCTAAGGAAGTATTTTCATCATAGCTAGCTAGTGTTTCTTGAAGCAACAACATATCGTAAACTGATAATCCCTCCCCCCCATAGTTGGTAGGAAGAGTGATTTTTGTATAACCTATATCTTTTAATAGTTGGAAGCTTTCTACCGGAAATTTTGCTAACTTATCCGTACCTTCTGAATTCTCAACGATGTTTCTCTTGATATTTTCTAGACGATTTAACCAGTCGCGCTGTTTGTCGCTATTTATAAACAATTCCTTCAATTCAGACCCTCCTATATACCTTATATATTTTATAAGTTTACTAGGTTTTATGTAAAAAAAAAACAACTAAATTTTATTTTTTATAAATTTATGATTTTATTATCCTAATTTAAGAAGATAACTTGGTCCTAGTTTAAGTCAAGAAATTAAATAAAATGATGATATCAATGATGAACATGAGGGATAAAAACAAAATCAGACCTTAGGTTTGGTAAGATAATTTCACCTTCAATTCTTGTAATAGCCTAACAAGGGTTAATCGAAAAAGAGTGATCAATATGAAAGGGAAACAGCAGCAAGAAATCGATCTTGATAAAGTGTATGACTATGCTGAATTTCCGGATAAGGTCTTGATAATAAGGTTAGTGAGCTAATTGATGTTCGTTTTTACCTAAAATAATTTGACTTTCACTTTTTTAGTTTAACTGTGTTCAACCCTCTTTAATTAGAAAAAACACCTTACTCTCTAGGTGTTTTTTCTAATTTATCATGTTATAACTTTTCTCTTAGCATAGAAATTTCATCAATTAAATCCTTTATTAATCGTCCCAATCCGGCTAATTGCTCATCTTTGCGATCATAATCATCAATTTTCATAGATAGTTCTAAAATACGACAGGTTTCTTCAACTGTCAGGCCATGATCTCTTGCAAGAGTTTTTACTGTATCAAGAAATTTAACAGCATCATTATCAAAATAATCTTTTCGTGGTGTTTGATTAAATAATGTACCCATTATCTCTCTCCTTAAAAATTCAAGTTTTATATTAGTGGATAGTACAAATGAATTAGCACTAGGTTTGCGACTAGCATAGGCTGAGAGATTATACTTAGTGCAAAGGTGTATTTTAAAACTTGAGGTGTACAATTTACGCTGCTGCCACCGATCTGCATGGCTTTATATAATGGTTCCATCCCTAGAAGTCCAGGGACTATAGATCAACAACATTGTACACAATATTGAGAATTGGACTGTGTTACTTTATAAACTGTTAACCGGAGATAAACACTCCGCAACGTCATTTTTCGGTGAATTAACAATTGTAGATACAGGATATGATTTCATCTTTTTCGCAGGAAAAGGAATGAGCAGTGATTTAAGATACTCTGTATCATTCATTTTAGAGTCCATCCATACATCATATGCATCTTCTTCAAGAATTACAGGCATTCTATTATGAACTTCTTGCGTGATTTCATTTGGGGTTGTGGTTATAATTGTGCACGAATAAAGGGGCTCACAATTTTTATCCCATTCATCCCAAAGGCCAGCAAATGCGAATGGCCTGCCATCTTCCATCACAAATCGAAAAGGCTGCTTGTTTTTTCCTTCTTTTTTCCATTCATAAAATCCATCGCTTACAATTAAACATCTCTTGCGTTTAAAAGGTGTCATAAAACTTGGCTTTTGGTCAATACCTTCGGCTCGTGCATTTATCATCTTATATCCAATTTTACTATCCTTAGACCACGAAGGTACTAGTCCCCATTTCATCGTTATTCCAATTCTTTTTCCCCCATTAAATCCTATTGTTAGAATTTGTTGGGAGGGAGCTACATTAAACCTTGGATTAATTGTGACTTCATCATTAAATTCAAAGTTAAACTGCTCTTGAATCCTATATATATCTGTTGCTAAAGAAAATCTTCCACACATATTCTCACCTTCTCTTTTTTTATTTAATGTTTTTTTAACTCTCTTTAGAACTTAAGGTACACAATTTACAATGCTGCTACCACTGATGCGCATTACTTTATATCCTCGTTTCCTCGAATAAGCATCTTTCTTTCAATCATGTGCTTTTAGCGCTCCTAAAGAATGATACTCTTTTCCATCGCTTTCAATCGTAAGCCTACCTATGACAAGACCAATCCGATATGGTTCACATTTTATTTGTGTTCGTACAGAATAACTATTCATAACCAATGCCTTATACAAACGTCTTTCAATGGTGACTCTAACTTAATGTATTCAGTTGATGGGATATTCTTTGTTTTTTCGACTATCTCATGAAAAATAAAGGCCAATAGCCCAACCTCTAGCATCAGAAGAAATACAATGTATTTTACATATTGATATTTTTTTATGTAAGATGTTTGAATTTTATTTTTTGGGTTAAAATCTATAATCAACTAACTTTTTTTAACAGTATGTGATCCATGTGACCTTCTACCCTCTATGAGTAGAAGGGTTTTTATTTGTTTAAGTTCTTTCCTTCTGGGTATAAAAATAAATTTAAAGTTATCTAAGTCATCTACCTTTGCTTATAGTATGTTTCTATCTTGCCTTCTATCTATAGGATAGAAGGTTTCCCTATGTAATCTGTTTAAAGTATGATTTTATTGGTAATGAATAAATGTGTTACCTTTCTCGCAGGGTATACAATGACATTTCAATCACACAAATGACCTTCTACCTGACAGGAGTAGAAGGTTTTTTGATATCAATTATTTATCAACATCAACACTAATTGCTGAATTAACCATATTATTTAAAATAATTGTATTTTTATCATCTAATTTATTACGTAAAAAGGAATCCCATGTAGCTTGCAAACCCATCGTTTCACATCATTATTCCAACTTTATTAATCAGGGTTACATGTTATTTCTCCATATCTCAATGCATCATAAATAGCACGTCCATCGCTTGAATTTGTTTCCGTATATTTAATAGGCAATAGCGAGAAGACAATATAATAAACAGAAAAATAGACAAACTGGTAAGAAAAGAGACTTGCTGAAAGGATGTCAGCCATAACTAAACCATTTATAAGGAAAATAGAAGCTAAATTAGCAATGGCACCTCCAGCATAGACACAAGCATGGGTAAATCGATTATCGTATTTTAGTTTTTCATATACACAAAAAGAATCTAAAAAGTAGACTGATTTTATTTTAATTTTTCTCCATTTAAAAATGGTTTTTCCTTTTCCAATAGTAAAATCCACTCTCCCTCCGAAAAAAATTGCCATGATAGAATGTCCTAATTGGTGAACCAGAGATACAAGTGGTAATACAAGTAAGAAAGAAAACAAGAACTTAGGCATATCACTGAATCCAAACACACTTCCATCCCCTTTATTATGAAATGATTTACTAAATAGTTCGCTTATTAAGGTAGATAAATTCTTGTTAACAGTGAACAGATTTTCCCAACAAAGAATGTGCCTTTGTGATCGTATGTATAATCCTTCGTTTGGCACTTCGAAAGGACTTTAATCAAAGTATAGGACCAATCGTTTTTTACTAAAGCAGTAGTGAAAGTAATTAATAATCTTTGAGCTTTGAAGAAAATCTTCATTTTATTTTTTAACATTCTCCATAACAATAAACGACCCTATGTATCGTAACCAAAGTTACTAAGGTCGTTTATGTTATATTCTGATTTATTATTTTTTTATCTTTTTCTTTGTAATGAAATATCTGGTTTCTCATTAAAGTTCTGACAGAACTTCGCTATCATGATTAATTTGATCGAACAAATAAGTAAGGTAAGATTCTAATTCGAATTGATCATCTTCAACAAAATCATCTAACACAGGCTTACTTTCTTCTCTCATTTTTAATCACTCCAATTTAATTTTTTTCGGTTTATTTTACATGATGACCATGATTGTTTTTTTGTCCCATCTTTCTTAGAACAAAGCTTACAATTAACACTAGAATGATTGCTCCAATAATGGCTGGAATAATGGCAAAACCACCAATAACTGGTCCCCAACTTCCCAGGATCAGACCACCTAACCAAGACCCAATAAAACCAGCAATAATATTACCAATAATGCCTCCAGGAACGTTACGTCCTGTAATTAAACCGGCAAGCCAACCGATAATTCCACCTACAATTAGCATCCATAGAATTTCCATAAATCTCTCTCTCCTTTTGAAATAGTTAGTTGACTTTACCCCCGGCTAAAACTCATTAATCCTGTTATTTTTTTCCTCTATAAATTTTTTCTCTTTATGTCATAAGATCATGGAGTTTTGCTTGCCCTTTATTTTTGTTCTCTTGGACAACATCAAATGTCTCGTCCATTTCATAAGAAGAATAAGCTATTAGGACAACCCCCAGCATATAAAAACCCCTTACTTCTTACATAATCAGCTACCCCTTACCTACTGCAGTAAGGGTTCTTTTTTATTTTTCGATTGGACAGGCAAGCTTACTGCAGTAGCTACATAGTATCTAAAGAATCTTAACTTCGTTATCTACTTAGTAGCTAGTTCAGTATCGCTACCTCGTTAATACAAGCTTTATACGCCTAGTGAAGCCCCTTATGGAATCTGTAAGGGAGCTGAGCCGAAGAGGCGAAGGGGGCGACCGGATGCATTGAGCTGAAAAAACAGGTACGTCAAAAGCAAAAAAATTAAAAGAGTGAAAGAAGGTATCAACATGAGAAAAACGCATTATAATACTTTTCAAAACTTCTTCCATAAACCATCCTCTAAATCTTCAACAAAACCTCGTCCCTTCAGGGCTTGTTCCTTTGTTCCGTTTAGTCCACTAGCCATGCTTGACCCCACCATTCTTACTATAGGAGGCATCGTCTTAGGGATTGCTATCATTGAGCGAATATTAGAGCGATGGGGTGTCATTGATTTAGTTGATCAGTTTTCAAAGGTCATGCGCTTTATATTGCCTGTTACCTTCTATAGCGCCTTGATTTACTTTTTTGCGACATTTATGTTTTGAGGAGGAATGCTGATGTTTGAGAAGCTCAAATTACGTGGCCAATTAATTAAAGCGTTTCGTACAGCAGAGATTTATCGGGTGGTGAAACATGGAGACCGTACTTCCTATCTGTTTCCAAAAATTCATCAAATCGATCATCATTACACCTATACGCGGTATGCCTTTTCCTTACTAAATGGGATCGACCCGGAGCTTTTAACGAAAAAAAGGTGGGCATTACGGCAAGTATTAGGCAGCAACATTGAGATAAATGGTAGCCTAAAGAATTTTAGCATCACCGTTCATCACAAAAGCTTACCTAAGATGCTCAATTATAGTTATGAGATCATTCATCCTCATATTGAGAAAATGGAGCTTCCCGTATGTATTGGTCAAGATATCTATGGAAACCCTGTTTCATGGGATTTTGCGGATTTAGAAACCTTACTGATATCGGGTGAAATTGGAGCTGGAAAAAGCAGCTTAATGCGTGTCATCCTCACAACATGGGTAAAGTATGCCTCACCTGAAGACTTGCGCTTAGTGTTAGTAGACCTTAAACGAGCCGATTTAGGGTTATTTCATGGAATTGATCACGTTGATGCGCTTTGTTTTGAAGCGAAAGATATGAGAAAACCTTTTGCCTTACTTCGGGCTGAAATGTATCGACGAGGCGACTTACTATTAGAGCACGGTGTGACTCACATCAGCAGACTTCCTTTTAAGCTCCCTCGTATCGTTGTGGTAATTGATGAAATGTCCATCGTGAAGAGAGAAACAGATCTTGTAGAGATGATTCAACAGTTTGCCAGCCAAGGCCGTGCACTAGGTGTTCATACGATTATTGCCATGCAACGTCCGGATGCTGATTTATTAAACTCTGCGTTAAAAGCCAATTTAAGGGTGCGGATTTCTGGAAGGCAAGCTGATGCGACGAATGCGAAAGTAGCCGGAGTACTCGGAGCAGAAGAAATTGATGCAGCTGCCAGGGGTCGTATGAAAATTAAGATTGATGACGTGAAAGAGTTTCAAGCCTATTTCTTAGATGAAGAGGCTTGTAAGGAAATGCTTTCCCCTTATAAAACAAGTATGAAAGACGCTGAACCGCAATTAGAGGTCGTGCCACAGTCGATCTTTGGGTTATTAGAGAAGGAGGAACAGCGATGAGCTTTCGACTATCTCAGCGTGATAAAGACATCATTGGGTTTATCAATCAGTTTCGGGCTGTAGATCGAGACTCATTAGTGGAACTGTTCTTTAAACAGCTGAAATCGCCTGTTAATGCGTGTAATAGTGTGATGGTACGTTTGTATCGTTTAGGTCTCATTGAACGCACACAGCAGTATTCTCCGACGGTATATTTGCCCGTGGATGCCAAAATCAAAAAGAACTCTCAAAAAATACTACATTTCCTTTCGATTCTAGATGTCTATAAGCAAATGTGTACGTATAGTGTGCCTAAGAATGTCATTGTCGAAGATAAGCCCACCGGACGAAAAGGGGGCATTGAACCGGATCTGTTTTGTATTTTTAAAGGATCTCCGTTTTGGATTGAAATTCAGAGAAATCAGTATTCCGAACAGAAAATGCAAGCGAAGATTAACCTTTATGAGGAGTTTTTCTTTTCAGATGAGTGGAAAACGTTGTACTGGCAGCCAGGGAATCAAACAGCTATATTTCCTTCTGTTATCTTAATTACGGCTATTCGATACGCTGTGTCTTCCAATCATCTTCGAATTATCCAAGTAGCAAGTATTCATGAGCTCATGGAGAAATACAGGGGTTCTCAGAAGCAAAAAAAACAAGAAAAAACAAGAATACATTCTTCTTCTACAGGGATTAAAATCAACCTACTATAAGTGTTCACATTACATTAGAAACGAAAAAGCTTAATATTTTTTATCTAAAACCTGAAGTAAAAGATTAATTTGGGCATATATACCTTTTTTAATGGTGAGGTCACTACAACTTGAGAATTGTTGCATTAAAAATACAAGTTCTCTATTAAATAAAAGGGATTCATGTCTTGTTAACATATACCTTACCCCTTCTCTTTCATGTAATATTATAGTTCAAATTATACAACCAATTATCATTATTTGTAAAATAAATAAATGTTTAAGTCTACAAACGATAAATTAATCTACCGGAAGAGGTAATTGAATGAAATGGTTTAAAAAATTCAACGTGTAACATAACAATGATGTAAAATAGAAAGAGGAAAATGGAGTAATTGACTAAAACAAATATTAATTTAATAAAAGTTACTCTGCATACTACTATGAAGAGTCAGTTAGTTTTGATTAGTCACTATCTCAATTTTAGAAAGATTATTTTATCTAGCTATAAGAAACCTCAGAAGTTAATTTATTGTGGAGTATATAAATAAAAAACACCCCTCTCTGGGGTGTTTTTTATGAAATGCATACTATACACAAAGGTCATGAGCCATTAGTCAAAAGATATAGTCAATCTCCTTTGATATTCATTATTGTGTTTTCTATCTAAGACTATATCTGATAAAAATTAAAAACACCCTCACACGAGAGTGTTTTTAGAATTCTAAAGTTGAAAGGAGAAACGATTCGTCAGCAAGCAAAGTAGCCGACCATTTATAGCATGTGCTTCTTCGTTATTTTTTATACTACATACCTTTTTCTATTAAGCCTACAACAGCATCCTTCCAATTAAATACCTATTTATACGAGAGGTAAGACTAGCGAAGCAAGTAATACCCAAAATTGCCATGTTCCCCAATCTGAATATTCAACTCAATAAGAAATAAATGAAGAATTCATCTTGTCACTGATTGCATGTATGTTTTTCCAGTACTGTTCGTAAGTCATGACTCTACGCTCCTGTATAAAACTATTCCTTATCTATGCTCAAAAACCTATTCTTCATATCCATAAGAATCTCCTCATACTATTTTCTTTGATACATTGTTTTCATGGACTAAATTAACAGAAAGCCTATCCTATCCACAATATATAAAACCTTGCATAAACGATAAATTGAAAAAAGTGAAAGATCCCTCTTAGACTAAGGGTTTGTTTTTTTGTTACCTTCTGGAAAGAGTGATTATGTTAACTAAACATGCATAGTATATACAGTCCAAAAACAGAAAAAACTTCCTTATGCGAGTAAGGGAGTTTTTTTCTTTCTTGAGATGTACGCTCTTATTTTAAGGATCGATACCTCAAGGTGTCATGAATAATTCACTCATTTTATCACTTATTATTTGTTCTATAATTATCAAAAAAAGAAACAAACTTAAAAAAAGAGTGTTCCTTAAAAATTCAGTCCAGCCTATATAATTAATGGGATTTCTTTTCTGCAGGTGCTGCTTCTACGGCGATTTGATAAGCATCTAGAATAGACTCACGCTCTTGCGGATTAGTTAAGCCCACTAAATATTGTTCATCGTTATCGTCTTCTTCAACACGCATCAATAAAGTTTCTCCATTCGATTGTAACAAAGCGTAAGTCTGTTCTTTCATATCAAATAGAGCCTCAACTGCATATTGTTTTTCAATACCGTTTTCATCTTCAATTGTCACGAAGTCTCTTTCTTCGTTATTCATTTTCTGTCACCTCCATTAGAAACCTTCGCTGTTACTTTCCCCGTCTGTATTTGTTTTTATAACCACTCATAATTAGGATTAATAGCCAAACGGACTACTCATTTTCGTTAACTACTAAAGATAATAATTCTTTTTTAGAGATAATATAAGCCAATAAACTTTTCATAAAGAGAGGATTACAATAGCTATTGTAATCCTCTTTTCACATGGCAAATGTTATTTTTACAAGGAAGTGAAGGAAATATCACTATCCCAGTTAGTTTGCGTTAAGAGATTAATCCATCACGTTCTTTATTATTACGAGATAAGTACCTTTTATCCAGCCAATACTTCCCTTGCATGTAATCAAGACAAAAGCACACGCTAGAAGTATACACATGGAGGAGGTGAAATGATATGTCAAACAACAGTGGAAGTCGTAACCAACTATTAGTACGCGGATCTGAACAAGCAATCGATCAAATGAAATATGAGATCGCGAGTGAGTTTGGTGTAAACCTTGGTGCTGAAGCGACTGCACGTGCAAACGGTTCAGTAGGTGGGGAAATCACAAAACGTCTTGTAGCTACAGCTCAACAACAATTAGCTGGTGGTTTCTCAGGACAATCAGGTACTTCTCGTTAATTTGAAAGCGCACATTTAAATTTAATACTCTTTATGGCTTTAGTTACCTGTCTTTGGCAGGTAACTTTTCCGTTGTTTATCGAACAAAAAGACTGTCTCTAAAAGAGACAGTCTTTTTGTTCTACTTTAAGGAGAATTTAGTTATGAACTTACAACGAAATTGATCCCTTGGATCTCAAATAGTTTAATTCATTTATTTAAAAATATACCTACCAACAGAAAAAAGAATGACAAACAAGGTGTCATTCTTTTTCCTACACATGGCAAGTGTATAGATTTTATAACAAGGAAATGAAACATGTAATTCCACTTTTTACAGCGTAATTTGTTTCTATCCTTTAGTATGATCAATGGATGAGGATTTATCCATCCATTAATTACCATGTATGTACTCCTTGTATAATAGGAAACTTAAGAAAAACAAGGAGGTGACACAACATGGCAAACAACAAAAGCAGCAACAACAACGAATTATTAGTACGTGGTGCTGAACAAGCAATCGACCAATTAAAATACGAAATCGCGAGCGAATTTGGTGTAAACCTTGGTGCTGATACGACTTCACGTGCAAACGGATCAGTAGGTGGCGAAATCACTAAGCGTCTTGTACAAATGGCTGAGCAACAACTTGGTGGTGGACGTTTCTAAGACAACTTTATAACGTGATGGCTGAAGGAGGAATGGAAAACCATTCTTCCTTTTATTTAGGAAAAAACGAAAAACACCTACATAGAGAGAGTAAATAATTTATTTTGTAAGGGAACAAGCTTCTTTTCTTTTTTAGCCTGGGGATTCAGTAAGATATAACTTACTTTCATCTATTTAAATAATCGAGTGAAAAGCCCTTGGTATGGCCGTACCAAGGGCTTTTTTCTTCTTCATTTACGAATACTCAAAAATCCATATCTCGTAAACCTGGGCTATGTTCATTCGGCATTTCTGGTAATTCAGGGACAGGGAAGCCTTTTGGTGGCGGCGCTACCGATAATGTGCCTTTGTTGCGACTTGGAGATTCACCCTGAATTATTTCACCAATTCGTGTCGGGTCTAATCTAAAGTTAAACTGCATGTTGTGATAACCCATCTCGACATATTTACGACATTCTGGATATTTATTAATGTCATAATTAGGAACAGGGAAAAGTTTGCCCCAATTCACGCCTAATGTTTCTAATGCTTTAGCAAATGCATTTTGATGAGCATTATCTCGAACAATTAGAAACGCAAGCGTTTCACGGAAGGTTTGATTGGAACTCATTTCATAAATTCTTGTCTTCTGAAGCACACCCGTTGACTCGAGTACTAAGTTGTCTAGTAAATCACTAATTAAGTTTCCATGGCTGTATACCCAAGAGCCATTCCATGGATTCCCTCCTGCATCTACAGGTAGAGAGCTCTGAGCCCCCATAATAAAGTGATGAGGATTCGCATGTTTAACTGCTTCATCTAATGGTGCTTGATCAGAGCCTGCATTCCCTGGCATCTCTTCACCTGATCCGTTTAATAACTGATTAATGGTATTTTGCACGAGTTCTACATGGCTAATTTCTTCTAGGAATATGCCTCTTAGTAAATCACGAAATTGCTTCTCTTTTCCTCTAAAATTAGAACTTTGGAAAAAGAATTGCATCATCGTACGCATTTCTCCAAAATGTCCTCCTAGAATTTCTTGTAGGACTTTTGCGGCTGCTGGATCTGGTTTATCTGGCTTAATGATGTTAATTAGTTCTTCTTTATAGTAATACATAGCCATTCCCTTTCGTTTATAGAGTGTATAACGTTATCTATCTTTCCACTTATTTCTCTATTTATTCCCTTAGCAAATGACTACAGAATCTAAGTTAGTTTTTTCTATCTTACTAATATATATAGGCATAGATAAATCAAAAAAACTGCCTAAGAAGGCAGTTCTCTCTATAACAAGGGTATCGTGGTTGACGCTCGGCTATGCATCTCGAATAGTATGCTTAAAAAAGATCGTTGTATTCACCGATACAGTACCTTTTTTTATACCTAGAAGAATAAGAAAACAAGGTATGGAAATGTTAAGTATGTGCATAGCAAAAAAAGGTAGCACATTATCATGAATATCATAAGGAGGATAACAATGGGTATTTTAAGTGGAAATCCTACAGATGAGCCAATGCATTATGGAGAGGTGTTTGGAACATGGTCATTTCTTTCTGTCTCAAAAGGATTAGTGGCTGGTTATCAAACATTTTTAAATCATGTAGGAGACAAGGATCTACATAAATTAGTACAAGAAACGATTGAACAATGCCAACAGGAAATGAAAGGTGTAGAAAAGCTATTAAAAGAGAACGGTGTGGCTTTACCGCCTACTCCACCTGAACGTCCAGAAGCATGTTTAGATGATATTCCAGTTGGAGCACGTGTTCAAGATCCCGAAGTCGCTGCGGCTATTTCAATGGATATCGCTGCTAGTCTAGTTGCTTGTAGCCAATTGATCGGCCAATCTATTCGTGAAGATATTGCGGCCATGTTTGCACAAATTCACATGCAAAAAGTAGCTCTTGGTGGAAAGTTTTTACGACTTAATAAAGAAAAGGGCTGGTTAGTTCCTCCCCCACTTCATAAGTCTAAACAAACGGATTGTTAATGATTAGCTTTTTATAGAATAAAAAGCTATGTCTTAACAAATAGGGACACCTTCTTTATTTTCGATAAAGTACATTATGGTAACTAGGAGCCTATGGCGTATATAGTCTAAAAACAGAAAAGGACTATCTCTTCCCAGTCAAAAAGAGATAGTCTTTTTCTGATACATTTATTTAAGCAAAGGACTGAAGCCTCACGGCGTCTTGAGTAGTTTGCTTAACTTGATTAATAACTATACATAATAAAAAAAAATGTTACTGGGGATCTCAATAGCATTTTTTTTTCGTTCATTTATAAAACTTCAAATTTAATTTTACTGCTTATTATAAGAAGCTGCACATGTATTCCTTTTATAACCTATATCAACATATAAAACCAGTTGAAAGGATGGTTCTTTCACTGGTTTTATACGAGGTGTATTTATTTAATGCCTTATAGCATCATAAGTAGTTTGCACAAATTCATCTTGTATTATAAATACTAGTTCCTGAAAATAATGATTTTTATATAATCTAGAGTTCGGAAAAGCTAGTCCTCTTTTAGAATTAAACTTTTAAAATGAGAAAAAAATGCTGGCTATTTAGAACGTAGTTAGGATGTGCTCTTTTTAGTAATACTTATTCAAAATAGAAAAAAACTACTGGTGCCTAATCAGTAGTTTTCCCCTCAAATAGTGCGTAATTAGAAGTTGTTTTGAAATCATATATTGACCTCTAGATTAATATGCCCATGAAATGAAAAGCTATACGAAGAAACAACAAAAAAACTGTATATGAAAGTAGTTCTTTAGAGTCTAAGACGTTCATACATTTTAATTAAGGCTTAAAAAAACTTCTTCCCTAGGGACTCAACATTCAAAGGTAAGAAGGAAATAAACTCACTATTTAGCGTATAGTGGGTTTATTTTAATTATCTTATAATTTTATCCGTAGAAAACCCTACTGCACCTCATCAGTAGGGTTTTCTATTTAAGAAGGTAGGTAGTGAATGAACTTCACTTCTAGAATAGTCTGCTCTATCAGTTATATAATATACATTAAATTTCCAATAAGTAGTATGATAAAGTTAATGGACACACATGTGATCTTTAAAATTAGCGTCCCTTTCTGAATAGGAAAAGACTCTTCTTCTTTTGTTTCCTAATTGATGAGATATCTTTTAAAAAGGAAGTGAAAGAAATGCCCTCTATCATAGAACTTTCCTGTTATCACAAGTATAAGCCCTAATAAAACATCGTTATAAACGGATATTCCTCTGACCAAGTATATATGGGATGTATTTTTTAATGTTTTGTACAAATATAAGTAATTTATGTATACTTTTTGATTTAATCTTGTAAATGTTTTATTGATAGCAAATAAATTGCTTTCTTTAGAAGAATGATATCTTCCCTGAGGTTCAATCTTATATCATCAATGCTATATTTATCATACTCTTTCTCTAAACGATGTAGCTCTCGTTCAAATAATAAATACTCCTCTGTATTGATCATAACAAGATCTCCTTTCACCTTCCTTACATCCCCATTGATAAAAAATCAAAAAGAACTGCCCTGGCGAATACAAGATAGCTCTTTCTGATTTATACTGTTGAAGTATATTTTAAAGTTTGTTCGAAATATTTAAAAAGTATACCTGTAAGGCAAAAAAACTCCTGGGACCAATCAGGAGTTTTTCCTACATATATTGAGCTAAAGGATGGAATTTTTATAACCCCTCGAGTAATCTGCCAAAGCTATCTCTTTTAATATTAATGAGTGGTATTATTATTTGGCATTTGTGGTTGACCTTGAGCAGGTGCAAATGCATTGACCATTTGCTGCATATCTTGTTGAGCAAGCTGAGGTACTTGGTAATAATGATGTTTGTTTTGATAGAGAGAAATCTCATAAGCCATCTCAATGCAATTTGGAACAGAATCAGCTAATACACGGCGTACAACGGGATTCGTTGTTTCAAGAGCCGCCATCGTTTTCATAGGTGCTGATGCTTTTACAGCACCCAGCATGAGACTAGAAATACACTCATCTGTGATTTCTGACGCAGATTGTAATGGTTTCTTAGGCTGAGAAGGCTTAAGTCCATATACAAAATCATTGCCTTGTTTCATTTTATAGCTCTGTGTAGGTGTTGAAGGATCTTGACCTGTTTTGAAGCATTCTAGTGTTGTGTTATATTCCTGTTGAATAAATTGAAATTGGCGATTCAAGATATCCTTTAGTTCTGAATCTTTTACGTGTGGGCTTAATAATGTGTACGTGTTTAATGTATCTATTGCTCCTGTTAATACTTCTTGTACATCAAACACCTCATGTCCTCCGTGGTTCATTTGGGGAGGGACATTTCCCGTATGCATATTTTGATGTGTTTGACCTGGTTGATTTTCCATTCTGTAAAATTCCTCCTACTTGTACTAGATTATGTAACGTCGTTAGTTTATATAAAGAGAAGAAAATTATTCATGTATCTAATATATGATGATAAAGGTTTAACAAAAAAGCCCCCGAAATAGACTTCAAGGACTTAATACATGAAGGATAAATACCTTATAAGATACTTATCTCTACCGAATAAGGTATTTACATTCGAAAAAATGTATATAATCTTTATCACTGTAAGATGTTTTATATAAACCGGAAATACATTATATATACAGGATTCTTATTCATCTTACTACCAACTACTATCATGAAAGCTGAAGGAGAGGACTTTTTACTACTGTCGACTTAATAGGGACATAATCATCTTGCTAAAACGTCATGATAATCTTCATTATGCTCAATTTTATTCTTTACAAAAGAGCACGATGGGATAATCTTTTTTCCCTCTTCCCGAGCAAATTCGACTATTTCTTTAACTAATGCCTCTCCAACTCCTTGACCTCGCAGACTTTCTGAAACAAATGTGTGATCCACTATAATTTTATCCTTTTCAGTTGGAACATAATGTATTTCTGCATCTTTTTTCCCCTGCTCTCCTATATAAAAAGTGTTCGCATCTTTTTTAATACTAATCATTTTAATATTTCCTCCCTCTATTAAAATAAGGTTTTTTATATTATGTCTTTTTTTTAATACTTATAAACTTTTTAAATGACTAGCATCGAATTGTATCGTCCCCCTACTTAACGGCTAAGGTGCCTTTAGGAGATATTATCCTAGTTTTAATTGATATGGGGTGCTTCCTTTCCAGGAGGGAGTGCCCTTGTATTATTTAGCTTGAACTTGCGACAAATCGCTTTGATTCTCTCCTCAATCTGTATCTTTAAAAGTACATTAGTTTAGCTAGAGGTGTATATGATACATAACTTGAAAATAAAGAAAGACTATTGCTCCCTATACAGTAGTCTTCTTTTTCTAAACCTTGCCCTTCAAGATAGATACATTATATTTCCCCCCAAGTATCTTTCTCACGATTTTATTAGCTTTAATAGGTTTTATTATCTATTTTCTTACTAGAAGCACAAGAAATGAAGACCAAACGATTAACTCATATGAGAACAGGGTACTGGAAAAAAGAGAAAAAACTAAACAATATAAAGAACCTAAAGGAGGAGTTAATATGTTTCGTCACCAAAAAGAATTACAATTTGAAGTAAAAGTAGATCGTCCTGACCCTATGCTTGCTCGTCAAATCCAAGAGGTATTAGGTGGACAATTTGGAGAGATGACGGTGATGATGCAGTATCTCTTTCAAGGGTTTAACTGTCGTGGAGAAGAAAAATATAAAGATATGTTAATGGACATTGGAACAGAAGAAATTGGACATGTAGAAATGCTCTGTTCACTTATCAGTCAATTATTAGACGGTGCTTCTCCAGAGGATCAAGCAGAAGCTGCCAAAGATCCTGCCACAGCAGCTATTATGGGTGGAATCAATCCCCAACACTTATTAGTCAGTGGACTTGGCGGTTTACCTACTAATTCAAATGGGGTGCCTTGGAACGGATCATATATTGTTGCTAGTGGAAATTTATTAGCAGATATGCGTTCCAATTTACATGCAGAAAGCCAAGGGAGACTTCAAGTAGCTAGGCTTTATCACATGACAAAAGATGAAGGTGTACGTGCCACTTTCCGAAAGATGCTAGCACGTGATCGTTATCATCAATATCAGTGGATGGAAGCCATAAAAGAACTAGAAGAGAAAAATGGGGTAGTTGTTCCAGCATCCTTCCCTCCTGAAGCTGAAAAAGAATCCCAACCCGAAGCATATGAATTCTGGAATCTTTCAGAAGGAACTGAATCTGAAGCAGGACCATGGGCTACTGGAAGCGCACCTGATGGAAGTGGAGAATATGTATATCTTAAGGAACCTGTAGCAAAAGGACAGATTCCTAATCCTGAGGTTCCTAATACAGCCTTACATCATGATTTAACTCATAAGCAAGTATTATCTAAATAAATTAGTAAGAGGCCCTTGAATTCATTTACGAGGGCTGTTTTTATTTTCTTAGAGTGTTAATAATTGCTCACTTTTTTGCATAGACCCCACTTTGCCGAAAATTACGAAGATAGGATTAATCATCTATAATAATTAATGTATTGAAAATAGTGCAGCACTTATTTAGCTAAAACAGAAAAACTACTGACCATGCTGTTCAGTAGTTTTTTCTGTTACACTTATCTTATCAAAGGAAGAATGCCTTACGGCATCTTAAATGGAAGTAACGACTTCAACTGTTTCTCCTTTTTCCGACAAGCTGATCGTTGCGCTTTTTCATTTTTTAAATTCCATTGATGTGACACTTATTGGACATGCTTTATCTTTATCTATGAGGCTGGATTTAGCTACTTATTATAGTAAAGTAATTGGAGAAATATTAATGTATGCTGAAAAGGGATTTAATATTATGGTCAACCGCCATTGGCTAGAAAAACCGCCTCAGGCGCCAAATAGAAAGGCTTTAAAAGGAAAGTAGCCCAATTAATAAAAAGATTCTAGTTGATAATGGTACGTAACACTTTAAAAATCCATTATATAAAATGCTTCAAAAAGCCCTTGTTGAAAGGGCTTTTTTGTAAGCAGCAATAATGAACATTATATTGATTTAGGTGACGTAGGATATTATATTATGCCATCTAAAAATTAGTCTTATTATAGACGATGCTTTCTTCAATCCAAAAGAGGTTATTCTCCTTTTAATTGGGTATATAACCCTAACAAGCTAATGAAAGGAAGGAGAAAGATAAGATGAAACATCTAAAAGCTCTTGTTATAAAATTTGTAATGAGCGCTGTAGTCTTAGGTATCATATTAACAGGCATTTATAATTATGATTTTAGTGACAGCATGCTGATTAGTTTGGTCCTCACAGTTGTTGCTTACGCTCTTGGCGATTTGCTAGTATATCGAAATGCTGCTGATGACTCAGACTACAAAAAACGAAACATTATCGCTACAATTTCTGATCTTATTTTAACTTTTTTAGTAATCTGGATAATGGTCGCATCCTTTTCTGAAAATAACAGCACGATTATTCAGGGCTCTATAGTATCAACAATTATTATAGCCGCCGGTGAATGGTTCTTCCATAAGTATCTAGATAAACATGTTCTTAACACTGATAATTATAGACATACCGATACGACATATAATAAATAACTTATTAATAGGAGAAGAAACCATCAAAAGTATACAAATTAGTAAAAGGAGCCGTATTATAATAAACGGCTCTTTTTTAATTTTGAGAGGTGTGATTATGATAATTAAGAGTTCATACTACATACAAAAAAAAGACCATCTCTTCCCAGTCAAAAGAGATGGTCTTTTTCTGTATGTTGAATTAACAGTAGTCATTAGATGGTGCTGTATTGCACCTTGTTTAGTTTGCTCAAATCCTCAATAACAATTCCTTAAATTTACTTTTTTCTACACTTAATCTTAATTAATTATATAAAAAGACTTATATTGCAGGAAATGAGAAGAAATATGGTGAATAAATAGTATCAATTTCTAATGTATTGTTGTTGAATATTAAAATCTAATTAATCTGAATGAGGAAAGTTGGAGGAAGCGTGTGCTAGAAGAAGAGAATAAGCTTGACCAGGAATGGATTAGTCTTATGAAAGAAGCTTATCAATTAGGTCTTTCAATTGTAGAAATAAAGGAATTTATATATTCAAATCAAAAAGAGCCTATTTCTAAATGATGCAGGCTCTTTTTCTAAAAAATTCATTATCTAAACCTTAAAAGTAGTTTATTACTCAGTGACTTCTTTTTCCCGAGTACTTATTATTTTATACAAAGCTATAGATGCAGTATCTAAATCTGTAAAACGTTCAATCTCACCCGTTTTAACATTCCTCAATTGAAAGGTCTTTAGCTCTTTAGAATAGCTAAGGGAGAAGGTATTATGTACACTATGAATGGTATGAATAATTTCACTATCTTTATACTGTAATAAAGTTTCTAACATCTCTTTGATTTTAATTATTGTCATCTATCACTGAGCCCCCTTCTCACTATTAAAAAAATGTTGCAAATTAAAGTTTAATCTATTTTAACATAGGGTATATTTATAAGTTATTACCTCTAATAATTGACATAAAGATTTCAAAAATGAAATAAATTTGTAAAAAAACAAAAGAATGTAATTTTGTATGGGGATTAGATGTTATATGACAGACGCAACATAGGCAGAAACTATAGATATATGGAATAAAAGATGGATATCAAATACATGTTTTAGGGGTGAAAATATAAAAATCCTTATTTAAAATTGATATTTTGAGGAGGTAGGAGGTATCAGAAGTTGAGTAGTGCATCTAGATTCAAAATGCGAATTTATAGCCCTCAGGGGCGACTTAAGGACCTTTATCAGTTTAAAAAAACAAAAGAGGGTTGGACGTTTGAAAATTATAGATATAAGGGTGAAGTAGATAAAGGCGGTAATCCTTTGTTTTATAAAGCCCTCCTTACTGAATCCATTTCCTATCCAAACTATCTAGAGACTTATATTTCTAGTGCATGGGAGAATGTTAACACGTTAAATAAAGAACAAGTTCAGGACATTTTTAATGAACTATCTAAATGGATATCAGCTAGCGAACATGACCTTAATTAACCTCTTATCATGTTAAAAAAGTGAGTAAGACCATGGATATATCCAGATTTAAAGATTCATTATAAAAGCTCTGTTGGTTTTTATCTAAAAGCATATCTAATTGTTGTTAGTACAAAGAAGGAAGACGTTCGTTTATATACAAAGACTGAAAATGAAAATTGATAATCATTCATTTAGGGATACTAACTAAGGATACGATAATCAATGAACAAATAAGGGGTGTATTCAAAATGGAAACTATTTATAATCAGAGAGAGAAAATGACCGATTTTATTAGAGACAACAAACAGAATTTCCAGGATAAACTCTTATCTGAGGCGGTTAACGTAGCCTCTAAAATTAACTATATTTTAGAAACTGGAAATATTGATCTTTTGAAAAATGCTCAAAAGTTATCTCTATATGTTGTAGAACAAAAAGAAGAACAACTCGTTGCTTTCGCTCAACAAGAAGGAGTAGCCTGGGCAGAGCATGCCTTAACTCTTGCTTTCAAACTAGAATGGGTACAGGCTATTAGGCGAACGTTATGGCATTTTCTCTATCAATATGATCGAATAAATAACCATTTTAATGGCCGTGAAGAATTTTATGCCTTAGAGAAGCGAATTAATGATAGGATTGATCAATTTCTTAACACTTTTCTCATTAGTTATTCCAAGTATAAAGATGAATTAATTGCCTCCCAAAGGGACTTAGTTGAAAATCTATCGGTCCCCATTATACCACTTAGCCAATCTGTAGCTGTACTGCCGTTGATCGGCATGATTGACCTCAATCGCATCCAAACGATTGAGGAGAAAGTATTGATGGGCATCTCAAATTTAAAGATTCAAACATTAATTATAGACCTGTCTGGAATTGCCAACATAGAGATACATGTTATTGACCATTTTCAAAAAATATTAACTGGTATTTCAATGATGGGAAGTAAAGCCATCCTTACAGGTTTACGTGCTGACTTGGTGCGAACAATGATTCACTCAGGAATCTCTTTTGAGGACAAGGCAGAAGCAAAAGGAACATTACAGCAAACTTTAAAAGAATATCTAGAACAGAACCGACTGTAGAAGCAATAGAGAAGTTTTCTCTACTTGTGGAAATGCAGATCAGTTTATGAAAATACAATCGTATTGAAAAAGGAAACAAGTTTTATTCTATCTTAGCAATGATTACTTAGATAACCCTAGAGATATAACTCTAGGGTTGTTTTACTACAGTACTGATAATGCACATTATGAAACTAACTTCGTATATAATACATCAACATAAACCATTATGTTCGCTTGTCTGCGAAAATTGCTAAATATGCAGAAGATGGTGTAAAGGTTATGATAGATAATGGCTGGTTAGAGTAACCCTTTCTCCTTGAATACCTTTCTTAACGCTTCATTTACTAGTTCAGATTTATAATCTTTAGGAACACTATTTATAATACTTAATACGTCTTTATCGAAGTAAAAGCCTTGATATACTCTTTTAGATGGCGCTTTCGTTCTTACCAATAAGACATCTAGTATGTCACTAGTGCCCTTGCTGTAACTGACTTTCTTCTTGTCTTTATTCTTAACCTGACTGTGCTTATAATTACTAGCCTGTTTTCCCCAAAATAATGTACTAAAATCAGTGTCTAAAGGTTGAGGTGATTTTCCTATATATTTATAACTAGACTTTTTCCTGTCCCATTCATAACCTAATTTTTTAATCTTTCTTTGGATTGTTTGATTAGTAACGCTGTATATTGTAGCTAATTCATTAATTGTTATTTCTTTATTTATAATTTTATTAAGCATTTCACCTACTAACATAAATAAAAGTCACCTACTTTCATTATGCTTTTAGGTTCATATATTCATGATTCCTAATTAAATATCCTGCATATATAAATCCCTGTAATTTAAGTTTAGCTATAAAGGTAATTAATTCGATATTTGAAATATTTACAAATAGAAAAAATTAAGATTGAAAAATTTAATTGAATCTGATGAACAATTGGATAATATTAAAAAGAAATTAGATATAATAACGGAGGAAATTAATAAGCAGAAAAAACACGAACGAAAATTCTGACAATCTATTGTTTTCTAGATTACAAAATCAAAAAGAATGTTTAAAAAACATTCCATTTCTTTTTATATTTAGATGTCTATAAACAATTGTTTTCGCGTGATGCTCCAAAGAATGTCATTGACAAATATAAGCCAATTGGATGAAAAGGAGAGGTGGAACCATATCTTTTTTTATATCTCCATAGAATCACCCTTTTGGGTTAGAATCCAACGTAATTAGTGTTTAGAGCTCAGATTGGGCTTTATAAGGAGTTTTTCTTTTTAGAGGATTGGAAGACGTTCCAGTAACAACCTGGAGAGCAAGCAGCTATTTTTTCTTCTGTTGTCCTACACACTTAAATCCTTTCTAAATTACACAAGTAGCCTATAAGCGTTATAATGAACCTAGAACTGAATATGAATATACATTTTTAAAATATAATCTAGGAAATTGGAATCCTATAAAAATGCCTGTCAAAATTAATGCGTTTATTAAATATCCCAAAAATCTTCACTCTTAATATTAGGATCTAGTCTTCTTAATTCTTTAATAATCTTACTTGCAGTTTTCAAATTAGGTACACGATCCTTATTTGTACTTAGGTGGCTGATGGTTGAGGTACTTAGTTTTGTTCTGTCAGCGAGAACAGATTGCGATACTCCATGTCTATCAAGCCATTTTCCAAACTTACTACGCTTTTTTCCTAATCCGAACCATTGTTCAACCAAAACTACCCCTCCTTTAACCCTTTTAATTTAATCTTGTACAAAAATCCCCTTTTATAAACTAATAAATAAAAATAAATTTTTTTAAGAAAAGGGAATTTTGTACAAGCTCCCTATCATATCATTTATTAAGACATCAGTATAAGTTGTAATAAAAACTCATGAGATAATTTAGAATAATGTCGATATTTTTGTCATAAACATATAGCATGAATACAGTTAAGACCGCCTTATACACTAATACATAATGGGCGGTCTTTGTTATAGGTATGCTATGAAATTAGGGATTTATTAAATTAAAAGGCCCGCATTATAGAATGCGAGCCCTTTAGCAAATAAGCCAAAATTGGAAACAGGGGATTAACGAAGTTAATCCTTAGGGTTATTGACTTGAAAAGTCTCTTTCATTGTATCAATATAGCAATTATTTTAAAATATGTAAAAGTCATCATTTTATTGGCTCTAAATGTAATCAACCAAGGAATTTAGTTACAAATATTATTATTTATAGAATAGTAATATAAAACCTTTTATTGTTTCCTAGACGTTAACTTTTCTAAAAATCTCCTAAGATTATCAGCAATCCTTAAAGTAACTAGATCACGTTCATATGATTCTTCCTAATCCAGAAAATTAAGAATAAGATTGATTTTATTGTAATGAAAGTTTAATTATAAATAATTTCTCCATGCCAGCTTTGCAATAGGAATTGATTTAGATATAGGCATGTTCTCACTATGAAAATTACATCCCTGCTCCTCCAGAGAGGCTTCGCAGCAACTTATACCATATTCGCATAAGGGTGTTCACTAAAATCTTTACTGCTACCCAAAAACCGTTCAATTGGGTGCCTCTTACTGATTGCAGTTAATAGACTCGATTCCCAAGCTGCGCAACTATGATGTCTTTTTTGAAAAGCTTAATAAGAGTGAAGAAACTGAACTCGGAAATAGCTATCTACTTTTGATATTCATAGACAACAGGAACTTGATCCATTTTCACCGTTTTGGCCACAACATAACGACGGTATCCATCTTTTAAGATCTTTGACCCTTTTTCAATCGTCAACGGCTCATCTAAGCGCC
>NZ_JBLZXA010000028.1:0-15785 GCF_056099005.1 Priestia sp. 53B2 | reverse complement strand
GGTGTGTAACTTAGAAAAACTTCAATAAGAAACAATAGATGGAGCGCCGTGTGCGATGAAAGTTGCATGCACGGTGCGAGGTGGGGGAAAAACCGGAGATAATCTCAAAAGTTTACCTATCACTATTACATATTCACATTGCAACAGTTGAACCAGATCCTACACGTAGTCGGGGAAAAAGAAAGTCAAAAACATTGGATGTAATGAAGTCAACGGTTGTTAATCAAATTATGGATCGAGGAGAAAATCAGAATAGAATTAATCACTTAATCCGTAAAGAAATGGTTGGCCAAAAGAAACAGGATTCTTCTTTTGCATGGCGCAATCGAGAATTAAAACCCTTGTTTTTAATGGTCTATAATCATCTTCCACAAGATAAAAGGCAATGGCAGTATAGCTACAATACCATTAAACCATTGAAACCTTATATTGATACATTGAGTGAAAAATACATCAAAAAATATCATCAAAAAGAGTATCAGCAATTAATAAAGAACTTAGATAAAGAAGTAAAAGAATTAAAGAAAGCATATGGGGAGGGGACGAGGGATAAAGGACGCTACGAAAATTATAAGCAAACGAAAATAGATGATTTATATAAGCGAATGGGAAATGCATTTTTGCAAGAAATGAAAGCTTATGATCGAAAGCAGCAAGACGTAAAACGTCTGTTGGATAGAAAGCAATCTGGAAATCAAACAGTGAGATATAAGCAGCATGTACCTGTACATTTTTCACTTCGCAAAATAGAAAAAGCATTTAAAAGTGAATATGAAAGTTGGAAAAACCAACAGCATTATGAACGAATGCAACGTGAAACAAAACGTGATCGTAACCAACAAAACGACTATGAAAGGGGCTATTAATGGATGGAGAAGCAACGAATGAAGTTAGCCATTGAAGATGAGTCAAAAGCGTATATTGAATCATTTAAAGAGGAGCATGGATTACGCTACACGGGTGATGCCATTGCACAAATTTGTAAAGAACATGAAGCAGCTAAAAACAATGAATGGTCATTAAAGTATATTACGGAAGTAGTTAGTCATCATCTCCATGAGTCCCTAAAAAATGAGTTTCAAACTTTACGAGAAGAGATTCAAATATTAAAAGGTGAGATGACAAAAACAAAACTAGGAGCGAACGCAGCTGATAAAAATACACAAATTTTAATTGAATATATGAATGGACTTTTTTTCCATCATAGATTTAAAGGGTTGATGACCACAAGTATGCAGGAGATGGATAGTACAAGAGTAGCGAGAGAAACAGTTGAGAAACGAATTGCGAATCAACGTCAAAAACGGATTGATTGGGAAGAATCAAGAGGGAAACAACAATCTCATTGATTGTTTCATATAAAAAGAGATTTGAATACTAAAAGGAGGAATTAATAATTATGTTTTTTAACAAAGATTTAGTGTTAGCTTCGATTAAAGCTGTGGGAGAGGATCATGCCATTGTGCAGTATCGAGATCAAGAAGTAGAGGTGAATTTAAGTCCAGAAGAAGCGAAGGAGTTTCATCAATATGTCGTACATCAAGAGAATATGTTGGTGCCAATGAATATCAAAACACAGAAGCTTTTTGTGGATTTAGAAGAACCGTGGTATGAACAAGAATTAGAAGAGCTTAAGGGGATCTCTTATCAAGAAGAGGAGGGAGAAGATGAGTAAAGCGTATGCCAAAAAGTCCATTGAAGATAAGCGTAAAGAAGTTGAGGAGCTAACGAAAGGTAAGGGAGCGTAAAGAGCTCTCTTTTTTATTAATGTTGGCTGTTCTCATTTGTTGTACAATTAAAATTATAATATAAGTGGGAATATTCAAATAAAGGAGTAGAGAGTATGGAGAAACAAGAGTATGAATGGGTAAAGCAAACACGTCAAATCTTATTAACACAATGTAAAGAGTTAAATGGAGATGATTTTACAAAAGAACTAGGATTTGGTTCTCAGAGTATAAGAGATTCTTTGATTCATATTGCAGGTTGCTATCATGCTTGGCTGGGTTCTTTTGTTCTCTTACAAACAAAATCGCCTCTTTTACCTAAAGAAGTAATTAGTAATATGCAGATAAGTGATATTCAACTTTATTTTGAACAAGCAGATGCATATGTGGATGCTGTATTCCAACAATTTAGCGATAATTTCGATGACATTATTGAAGGGGAACTTGCTTGGAGACCAGAGGTTAATCGTATAAGAAAGACTCCTCGACAATTGCTCATGCATACAATTACACATGAGTTCCACCATAAGGGACAAATTGTAGCCATGTTACGTTTATTAGGTCATATCCCTAAACATACAGACATAATTGCTCTACCTGACAAGGAAGTTGGATCAGTTGCTTCAAGTAAGGAATAAGGGAGTTAGTTAAAGGTTCCTCTTTTGAAAGTAACAAACTTTATCCAGCATCTAAATTTAACTTAATAAAATTAAATGTAAAAAAGCAGAGGTAGTTTATTCCTCTGCTTTTTCTCATGCAACTTGGAATTTATTTATTATCTAAATACTAATTACTTGGGGGAATAATGATGAAAAAAGTAACGTCTCTTTCAAATGACCAATTTAAAACACTTATTACAGATAAACGAGAATTAAAGAAGTTTATGAAGCACCCACAAAATGAAAAAATCGAGGCAGATTGGGCGAACATCAGTGAGAAACAGCTGCAAGACATTCCTTCTGGTGCTGTTTACTTAACACAATCAGCTCTAGGAGAGGAAAAACCGCAGGTTTTACTTGTTTCTACGGATGAAAAAGGCCAAAAACAAGCCTATAAAAGTGAAGCAACCGTTGATTTTTTGAACAGTCATGATGTAAATCCTGTATTAGACAAAGATCGAGAAACGCAGCTTGAAACAAGCTATCTTACGTTTTTACAGGCGCATGAAAAAGAAAAACCTCAAGATATTGATAGTATGTTAGTTCGGGTGAACGCAGAAAACGATTATGTCATGTTGAAATCCAGTGCTTTAAAGGAAAATACATTTACTCATGACCAATTAAAAGGCATGGAAAATGAGCTTTCTCATCAGTTTCAAGCACGAAAACAGGCACAAGAGAAGGACCGGTATCAAGAAGGCTACAAACAAGAAGTACTAGAAGCTATGCAGCAGCCTAGTGAAGAAACACAGTATAAGCAGCTGTTTAAGCAGCTGTTTAAGCAAAGCTTGTTATCTCAATTAGGCATATCAGATGAAAAAGATTCTTCTAAAGAAGCGAAAAAGGAAGCTGAAGCAGAAAAAGCTCCTATTGAAAAGCAGCTCAAGCAAGAAACACCTCAAGAGAAAGAGCAGCGTGTGGCCAAAATGAAGGAATTTGAACAAAAGCATTCCTTTGACAAGGTGTACAAATTGAAAAAAGAAGTGCTGCAGGAATTAAAAGAGCTGAATTTGACTGATTCTCAACGTGAGAAATTAACGAAGCTTGAAAAGGCTTTAGACACAGAGAAAAAGGATCATGACAAATAGAAAAAAGAAGAGAAATCTCAGAATGGATTTACAAAGTTTTTTGTACGGAATAATGGAGCATTTTCTTCAAAAAAACGGGACCAGACACAAGAAATGGAACGTTAAAAAAAGCAAAGGTTTAGATAGAATGGGAGGGCTGAAAAGCTCTCCTTTTTCATATCGTGGAGTAAAGGAGGGATTAGGTGGGAGAACGAAAACACGTCAATGAGGGGAAAATCATGAAAGCGCGAGATGTTGATTTGTTGTCGTATCTGGAAGCCAAAGGCGAAACCTTTATAAAAGAAGGAAAATATTATCGTCATACGGAACATGATAGCTTACTCATCAAAGGAAATATGTACGCTTGGAACAGCCGGAATGAAACAGGATATGGAGCGATCAGTTTTGCTCGAATGTATTATGGGATGTCGTTTCCACAAGCCGTATTAGAGCCGTATTAGATATCAACAAAGGCGATTATAAAGAGCTTTCTCAGTCGCATAAACAACCGTCGGTTTCACCATCAAAAGAGCCTTTTCGCTATCCTAAAGAGTTAGAAGTAAAGGATCAAAGCAAAATAAAAGATTATCTCATAAAAGAACGTAAAATAGATTCTCGGTTAGTTGACTGGCTTCTTCAAAAAGATTTGATCGCCCAGGACAAACGGAACAATGTAGTGTTTAAATGGCGTGAACATGGAGGTAAAGGAAAGGTAATTGGGGCGGATCGGCAAGGCACAACTTCGATAAGTAATAAGCGTGGTTCCTTTAAACAAGTCTTACCGAACGATAACCCACATACAGGCTTTTCAGTTGATGTTGGTCGCCCAAATAAGATTCATTTTTTTGAAAGTCCAATTGATTTGCTTTCTTATTGGAGTATATAAGAAAAACAATTGCAGAATACACGCCTTATTAGTATGAATGGTTTAAAGCCTAAAACCGTGGCTCAGTCTTATATCGAAGCTCGAAAAGAAGGCTTAGGTATTAAAGAAATGGTGTTAGCTGTCGACAATGACCAAGGAGGAAAAGAATTTATTGACAAAATGAACCAAATCGTTAATGCTTATTTAATAAGAGCAGATATTCCAAAGGGAGCGAAAGACTGGAACGACGAATTGAAGAAGAATGGAAAAAGCATTCAACCTGTGGCATCACGTCTCCGGAATAAACAAACTGAACAGGAGCTTTCAATGAATGGATAAAGTGTTTCAAGGTGTATTTTACCTCTTTCTTATCATGATTTTAGTGAAACTTTCTCAATATGCTTACCGTGTCCTTCGTGAACGGAAGTATAGGAAAGAATTAGCCCACTCGGGTATGCCCTATATTGATAAAATGGATGGTTATCAGTTTGAAATTTACTTGCAGGCCCTTTTCCAACAGCTAGGATATAAACCCCAAGTAACCAAAAAGTCTGGAGACTTTGGAGCTGATTTAGTGATGAAAGGCAAAGAAAAGATTGTCATTCAAGCTAAACGATATGGAATTAAAAATCGGGTCAGTATTTCAGCTGTACAAGAAGTGTATGGGGCAAAAGCGTATTATAAAGCGAATCAAGCGTGGGTTGTGACCAATAGTTATTTTACGAAACAAGCGAAAGAGCTTGCAGCTGCATGTGATGTGACTTTATTGGATCGGGCAGATCTTCAAAAGTTTATTAATGAAGTCAATCCCGTTTTTAAGGCACGGGAAATCTTTGAAAATATCACACCAGAACCTCGTAAGTGTCCGAAATGTGGGCAGGATCTAGTCGTACGAGATGGGAATGGTACTCGCTTTTTTGGCTGTTCCTCGTTCCCTTCTTGTCGTCATACAGAGAAAATTAATAAGGAAGTAAGTGAGAGTAGACCTTCATTATAGGAGGGTCTGTTTTTTCTTTCTCTAAAAAGGAGTCGATGTTATGAGTTCATATACGAGTCTTAACTGATTGGGGAAGGGATAATTTTTATGCATAACTCATTAGATTCATCACATAATAACAGTGTAATGGTATTGTTCTCTCTCAAAGAGATTCAATCACACTTACCCTACTTCAATCTTCCTTCTAACTGATTGAGTGGGGTTCTTTTTTATGTATATTTTTAAGACGCTGAAATTTGCATCGAATGAGTACTTATACGCAAAACAAAAGTTAATTTCGTCAGAGAGCGTTTCTCTGCATGTCAAAATCGTCGATTAACTAGGCTTTTATTTATAAATGATTGTGACGAAAAAGCATCTTTCGTAATTGGAAGGTGCTTTTTTCGTTTCCTATAAAAATATAAAAAAGAGGAGAGTTTTTATGAAGAACATTTTTATTAAATCAATGACCGTTCTTACATTACTAATGGTCGCATTATATGGAGTAAATCAGGGGAAAACAGAAGCAGCAAGCAAAGCAGCGAATCAAGATTTGATTATTATTAACAAGTACTACAACAAGTTTGCGTATTTTCACAATGGTTACATTGAAATCGTTGATCCAGTAGCAACGGGTAAAACATGGGATAAAACACCTGTTGGATTTTTTAAAGTGGTAAACAAGATTAAAAACCGCCCTTACTATACAGGACATATTCCTGGGGCGATCCTCGCAACCCATTAGGAAAACGTTGGTTAGGACTAAATGCAAACGGTACGTATGGTTATACATACGGCATTCATGGCAATAACAATGAAAGCAGCATTGGAAAGTACGTGAGCCAAGGTTGCGTGAGAATGCACAATGCAAATATTGAAAAGCTTTATGATAAAGTTCAAGTTGGTACACCGGTTGTTATCACGTATTCTTATAAGAGCTTTGTTGATTTAACAAAAGTATATGGGTATCAGTTCAAAGGCTACAAGATGAAAAACAATTAGTATCTGGGCAGCATTCCATGATAATAAAACATGAGATGCTGCTCTTTTACTTTGAATTTTTATTTAAGGCCAATAAAGTATTTAAATAACCAACAATTTTTAATGATTACATAGATGTTATAAACAATAATAGAAGCATAAAAATTGCTAATATAAGACTGATGAGAATATTGAATATAGAAAGGATTACATTCCTTTTAAATTTACATATTCCAATAATGAGGCCAGATACAACTATGATCCACCAAAGGATATCAAAAAATAGTTCATTAAATTTTGCTGTAATTTCAGTGAAAAATAATATGATTAGTAGTAATTGTAGTAAAAGTACTCCGATTCCCCATAATGATGGTTTGTTTTGAGTATTTCTACGACGATAAACTACTCGAACTACTATAAAAATCAATATAAGAAATAAAACAAAGAGCATAATTAGACCAGTAAAACTCATTGGATTTCTCCTCTGTTCGATATGTATGTGTCTTTAATTAACTAATTTCCTTAACCAATCTCGTTAAAGTTCTTTCTCTTGCTTCATTTGTGACTGTTTCAAGTATCTTCTTCATCTTTGTATTCTAAAATATCACCAGGTTGACACTCTAAGGCTTTGCAAATAGCTTCTAAAGTTGAAAACCTAACAGCTTTTGCCTTGCCATTTTTTAAGATAGAAAGATTGGCCATCGTTATTCCTACCTTCTCCGAAAGTTCCGTCACACTCATTTTTCTTTTAGCCAACATGACGTCAATATTAATTATAATTGCCACTTTATCCACCTCAAACTGTGTAATCGTTCTCTAATTTTATATCAATCGCTTGCTGTAAAAGTCTTTTAAGGACCGCAGCAAATACTGCAATGACTAATGAAGCAAAGATAGGAACCATTCCCACTATTATAAGGCCTGGAGCATCGTCTTTATCTGCTGCCAAAAAAACAAATGGCATCATTATCACATACAAGCCACTGATCACAATTGCACAATATTTTATTTTCTTTAATGCTGTTACAGAAATGTTAGAAAACGCTTTGTTCTGGTCAATATAGATAAGAAGTCGAAAAGCCTGATACAACGTAAGAAAATAAGGAATAACTGAAAGATACATAATGCTTACAGCAGGATATAGTATGTAGGAGTAATCTGCATTTGCTGTATTGTTAGCTAAATAAAATAATCCGTATATGCCTAAAGCAAGAACTGGAGCTCCCATAAAAAGAAGAGCTATCTTTAAAAATATTGTTGAAGTTTGTTTCATAGTAAAGCACCTCATTTATTAAATTTCAAATACGAATTTAACATATAATTTATTGTTTTACAATAAAAATATATCATATTTCATATTATTATTGTTGTTTATGCAAAATGACTTTAATTTTTAAAATGCTAAAAAAACATTATTTTATATAATTAAAGACTTTAATAAAATTAAAAAAGTATAGATGGAAATTCCATAAAGTAAACAGGGATTCTTAGATTTTTTATAGCAATAGCAAGATAGTCCACATTCTTTGAGACACTCCTTGCAATCTATTAAGAAAACGTTGGTTAGACTTGAATGAAAATGGTACATACAGTCTATGTGGAAACAACACTAAAAGCAGCATCTCGTGTCAAAACACGGGATACTGCTTATTTTTTGTGTTCTTACCATATAGACCTTATTATAGAAGTATATGAATAATATGGGTAAGGGGGAATTGAAATGAGAGCCAAAATCGAAAAAGCGAATCGTGTAGTGATGTTTACAGCAACTGGTGAGTTTTATGCACATGAGGTGCCGGGTGAGCTAACAATTGGCTTCTTTGCGTGTCCATCTTGTGGAGTAAAAGTGTACCATAAAAAGGATCACTTCTTTTCCCGTGATCATGAGCGTACGTGTACGTATGTGAAAGAACAATTTAAAAGAGACAGTAAAAGAAATGTAAGGGGATAGTATTAAGTAATTTGTGCAACTATTTATTCTCGTGCTAAATTACTTTCTCAAAAAAGAAGAGACAACAAAATCCCTTTGTTTTTGTATAAGAATAAACAATTGATGCAGCAAAAATTTAATTCTGTAAAAGGAATATCTAGAATTCATGTCCTTTATTTTATCTTTGGAGGTTGGGAAAAATATGAAAACAACGGGTATTGTGCGAAAGGTAGACGAGTTGGGTCGTATTGTAATTCCTGTGGAGTTACGGAAGGTTCTTACTATCAAAGAAAAAGATCCTGTAGAAATATTTGTGGATGGCAATCACATTATTCTTCAGAAATACAAAGCCCAAAATGAATGCATGATTACCGGTGAAGTGACCTCACAAAACAGGGAATATGCAAAAGGGATTGTATTAAGCCCACGAGGAGTAGAGATTTTGAAGCATGAGATTGAATTTAAATTTGGCATTAAAGCGTAATTTATAAGTGTTTCCGTATGGTAGAGTGTCTTCGACTCATCTTTTTTAATTGGATCTATGCGAACTCTCCACAGCAAGGTTCTGGAGAGTTCATGTAGGTCTTTTTTTATTTTACAGCTTCTTTAAATTCTTTACCTGGCTTAAAGGCTGGAGCCTTTGTAGCTGGAATGACCATTTGTTCACCGGTTTGTGGATTACGTCCTGTACGCTCTCCACGTTCACGTACTTCAAATGTACCAAATCCAGCAATTTGAATTTTCTCTTCATCTGCCAATGTGGCAGAAATCGTTGCAAATAGTCCATCAATAGCTTTTTTTGTATCTTGTTTTGTTAATTCAGCTTTTTTTCATATCTACTTACCTCATTCTCTACTATGTATAGTGGTGTATAGACAAGAAATATATCATAGCTTACTCAAGGAATTCAAACGTACGTTCTTATGGGTCTGTAGCATTCAAAGAAAGTATATTTTAATACAAAATACCTAAAATATCTTGTCCGTAAAGTTATACTTTTGCGGACAGCTAATTTGATTTTGGTCCAATACTTTAACATATAAAATCTCTTTCTAATTATTTAATTTTTTTTAGCTATTTATAAAAAATTTCCATACTTTCCCTAATATCGCTATAAAAAACAGAATATTCAATTATTTTAATTTACTTTGCAAGCGATTACATTTATAATGAAAATTAGGTTGGATGGCAAGCATGGCTATCATTGTATATGGCATAGGAGAGACCAGTACAAGATGAAAATAGCTTATCATATAAAATATTTTGCTAATTTGTATGTATAAGAGATTGCTAGTTGAGCAATAATGAAAATAAGAACTTGCATAAAGGAGGTCAAACTATTGAGCGAATATAAACAGGTTTTCTCTACGTTTATTAATGAAGAACGATTTGATTTACATTCATACCTTACTTATTTATTTATCAATGAATGTCAGGAGGGTGTAGTAAATCAGTTAGAACAGAAACATGTAAACCAATAAATTTATAAATAGGAGAAAGAGAAAGGATAAATAATAATGAATGGAAAAATCGTGTAGGTGACTTTATCCCTCTGAGCAGAAGGAATAGGTCGCCTATTGGTATTTCTGCTTAAGTATTTAGTACACTAAACTCAAGGTTAAATCTTTTTAAAGACTAAAGGGTTTATAACGGAAGTACTTTATCATTTACTTAAAGGTATAGATCTTCCATGAGTTTTTCTTTTTGCAACTTATATAATTACTCCATCTTTGTCCTTGTCTTACATAATCATTAAACGTAGCGTTTCGGACTACAATATGGCCTCCACATTCTTCTGCCATTTGTTTCGCAATAGACTCTTTGTCAAAGGGAAATGCAACCAATTCATCATGTGTAAATTCATAACTGGTTATCTCTTTCTTTTTTACGTCCTTACACCAATCATTTACATAATATAACTTACCTAACTTTATAAAATAGTATTGATACTCTCTGTTAGGCAACTTACTCCCCTCCATTTCTACACCCTTCAATAGCTTTATAAGTAAATATTAACCTATTATTTGGATTTGGAAACCTAAAACCTTTCTAAAAAGGCACTCTTTTAGAGTGACTTAAATTATACAAGTGTTAATGTATTCTTGATCTGTAAGAAAGCAAGTAAAAAAACGCTTAAAGAATTCTTTAAGCGTTTTTTATATTATTTTACATCATTTAGTTGGTCGATATTGTTCGGAGACGATGAAATCATCTTCTACTAGGATATATGGATGTGTTTCCAACAAAATCGTTTTCAGATATTCTGGCATTCGCTCACCTTTGTACGCGCAGATTAATGGAAACGATAGCTGATTTACAGCCTCATCCACTATTTTTTCAAAATCCTCTATTAGATGTAAAGGATCTTTCATAGTGGTCCACTCTACATGTGCCCATGATCTAAAAGAGATTTTATTTTCTACATAAGGTTGTATCATTTTATTAAAGTAATTCTCGATTGAGGGAGGATGATAACTCCCACTTGAATAATAAAAATCAAAGTTATTTATACGGTGTACCAGTTTCATTTGATCTTTTGTTAATAGCGTTTCCAGTTGTTTTTTTATGAGGGGATAAATACGATCATTTTCAATAAGAATAATGTAGTCTCCAGCGTAAATTCCGTCTTTTATGTAATCTACAACTTGGTTAATGTAATTTTTCATTTCATTATAGGAATACAGTACATGAACATTCTTTTGATCTTTAAACAACTGATTTATTTTATTTTTCAAGAAATCATCCTTTCTCTTTGTATCCCTTAATTATACTAGTGTTCTTTCGTGGATTAAATTGGGAAATTTTTTAGTTAATTGAGCTAAATAAAATTAAACAATTATATTATTTCTATTCAATTTTGAAAAGGTGTATTACTTTCCCAATAAACGAACAAAAAATCTACCTCATTTTACAAGCATTGGATGGAGTGAGGTAGATTTTTTCTGAAACATTTTATAGAATATGCTGATAAATAAATCCTAACATATTTTTATAACAGGGACATTTCAGACAAGTTACAGCATATGAATAAAAGGTGCGCTTTTTATTCATCTATTTGTCACTCAGCCCGAGGCCAAATGTTGATAAATCAAGGTTGTATAATAAGCTGCATACTCCGGAAAAAGGATCCTTGGCAGAACCGTTCTGCAACAAGGGTTCTTTTTTGTGATGTGTACTGGAAAGAGTGTTTATGTAAACTAGCTATGCATACGGTATTCATCAAGAATTAACTTGTTTTTTATAATTTAAAAGTGAAAATACAATAAAGGAACTGATTAAAATTGATGTAATATGTTTATCTAAATATAGTTTGTGTTCTACGATCAATGTAACAATGGGAGAAAGTGTTATAGCAATGAGTATATAAAGTAAGAGCTTTAAAAAGAATTTTGAGGATCTGAATTTATTTTCAATTAAAGCATAGCTCGGTACTAATAAAATATATAATACGGCTCCTAAACCTATAATAAAAAGTACTGAACCAACGGAAAAAATCCCTTCCAAATATGAAGCCTTCTCACTATTAAAAAAATCATTAATTAAAAGTGAAAGTCCAATTAGAACTGTTGTGATGAATACAGATAAAATTGGTCTATTCTTCATAAAAACACCTCTCTTATGATAATATATTCCAATTATACAATTGTTTTTAAGCCAGAGGGAGAGAGTGTCAATTATATAAGACTACCTAGAAAAACTGGTATTATGTAAACTGATTCTGTATATTTTATTCACTTTTCATATTAGCATTCATTAGCAAGAAAAGAGAAAGAACAACATAATATTTTCTTCCTGTGATAGCATCAATTTAAGTAAATCCATAAATAAATTAGGGAGAGATCACAATGACAGTTCGTTTAGTGAAAGGATCAGATTATTATGTAATATCTCCGTTAATTAACGATTGGTGGAATGGAAGACAAATGTCTGACTTGTTGCCAAAGCTTTTTTTTGATCATTTTAAAAATACTAGCTTTATTGTTGAAGAAGAAGGTAAAATCATAGGTTTTTTAATTGGATTCTTATCTCAATCTTATTTGAATGAAGCATATATTCACTTTGTTGGAATCCATCCGGAGTACAGGGGGAAAGGTATTGGAAAACAATTATATAATCAATTTTTCGATGTAATTAAACAAAATGGCCGTAATACTGTTCGCTGTGTGACTTCTCCTGTAAATAGAGCTTCAATTGCTTATCATACTAAAATGGGTTTTGAAATTGAACGTGGAAATAAAACTAATCAAGATAAGGTTCTATTTGTAAAGTACTTGAATTAATTCAAGTACTTTTTCTACCGATAACGTTGATTATGGTAACTAACTTTGTATCTCGTATACATCGTAAAAAAGAAAACAACTACCTCCATGGAAGGCAGCTGTTTTCTCTCAACGAGTTTTCATTTATAACTGATTATTGTATGGTCTCTACTTTGTTTTTTGATTGCTGATAAAATATTCTTGTTTTACCATGCGTATATTTCAGGTGTTTCTCCACCCGGACCTGGAAAGATGTCATCTAACTCCTGAAGTACGTTTTCATCTAGACTGATTTCAACTGCACGTAAGACATTTTGAAGTTGTTCCACTGTTCTTGGCCCAATGATGGGTGCAGTCATGACCGGATTTGAAAGCGTCCAAGCGAGTGCAACATTTGCCTCTTTTTCCCCTAATTCTGTACATAGACTGGAAAATCTATTGAGCTGAGATTTATGTTTCTCAATTCGATCCGTTTGCTTAGATGTCCGGATTCCTCCATTAGCTTTGAGGGCATTGCCTCCAAGAAGTCCTCCTGCTAATGGACTCCATGCTACAACGCCTAGCCCCAGGTCTTGTGCTGCAGGTAAAACTTCCATTTCGGGAGTTCGTTCGAGTAAACTGTACTTATGTTGTTCACATACCAGTCCCATGAAATTTCTTTCATTGGCTACAGCTTGTGCCTTTACCAAATGCCAACCTGCAAAGTTGCTAGACCCAATATAATCTACTTTACCGGATCGAACTTGAGTTTCAAAGGCTTCCCATACTTCTTCCCACGGTGTTCGACGATCAACATGATGCATCTGATATAGCTCTACATGATCCGTTTGTAACCGTTGCAACGAACTTTCAAGGTGGCGTCTAATTTTATAAAGAGATAACCCTCTAACATCATTCGGTCCATCTACTGGATTTGATATCGGTTCATACACCTTTGTTGCTAGAACGACTCTTTCCCTGCGTTGTCCTCCCTGTGCAAACCATCGGCCAATCAACGTTTCTGTCAATCCTGCATTCGTTCCCCATCCGTAGATATTGGCAGTATCAAAAAAGTTAATACCAGCATCGAGTGCTTCATCCATGATACGAAAAGCAGTTTTTTCATCTGTATCAACCCCAAAATTCATCGTACCTAAACATAATCGACTAACACGTAAACCTGTTCTTCCTAAAAAGGTATATTCCAAAATGAATTCCTCCTCCATTATTTTTGTTACACTATAGGTGACGAGATAAAATAAAAAAAGATGCAAAATGAATTGAAAGTTTTGATAGGAGGTATGTCTTAGATGAATATAGAGGACGTGTGGAATGAATTTCATCACCCACTAAAAAGATTTATTGCAAAAAGAGTCCATGATCATTCTAAGGTGGACGATATTTTACAAGAAGTGTTTATAAAAATAAATTCTCATTTTATTGATTTAAAGGATGAACAAAAAATGTATAGTTGGATTTATCAGATTGCTCGAAATACCACTATCGATTTTTATCGTAAAGAAAAATCAACTGAGAAACTATCTGATTATGTTCAACTATGTAACGAAACCCATGATGAAAATTTTTCTAGGGAAGCATCTGCATGTATCCAATCCACTATGCAAAGGTTGCCACAAAAATATCTTGAAGCTCTCGAACTTTATGAGTTTCAAGGATTGTCCCAAAAGGAATTAAGCGAAAAGTTAGGTATTTCTTATTCAGGAGCTAAGTCAAGGGTGCAACGTGGACGGAAAAAGTTAAAATACCTATTAGAAGGTTGCTGTCACATTGAATCAGATCGATATGGAAATATTGTTGACTTTCGTATTATGAAAGATTAATTATTGTTTTTTACTAACTAAAATACATGTAGAAGTGAGTTTGAAACTAAAGTATGCAAAAGATAATTAATTTAGATTACCGAGAATTTACATTGTATTAATTAAGGATGCATGAAACATTCATAACTAGTTTGTAAATTAGTGGCTCAAATTATTTTCAGTTGTAATTATCTTGAAATTATTATGAAGTTATCACCTTACGTCTATTGAAAATGATAATTACTTTCTATATGATTCGGAATTGACAACAGATCAAATGTTATGACTAATCGGAGGATATTATGAAGCTTTTAAAGAAAGTGTTTAAGCGTAAAACTACATGGTTTGTTTTTTTGATTGTAATAGCTTTTATTTATTTAAATAATAGTTCTTTACTAGCTCAGAAAAGAGAGAGTCAACCTTTTTTACTTGCTCATAGAGGTGTTGCTCAAACATTTACAATGAGAGATATTCAAAATGACACGTGTACAGCCGAAAGAATTTACAAGCCTGAACATAATTTTTTAGAAAATACCATTCCGTCTATGGAAGCTGCTTTTGAGGATGGAGCTGATATGGTTGAACTTGATGTTCACATTACAAAAGACAATCAATTTGCAGTATTTCATGATTGGACAGTAGATTGTCGAACAAATGGAAAAGGCGTGACAAGGGATTATACAATGGCTGAATTAAAAAAATTAGATATTGGATACGGATATACAGCTGATGGAGGGAAAACATATCCTTTTCGTGGTAAGGGAGTCAACCTCATGCCTTCTCTGAGTGAAGTAATGGAGCATTTTCCTCACCAAGCATTTCTTATTCATGTGAAAAGTAACGATCCGAAAGAAGGAAGACAATTAGCTAAGTATTTATCACAATTTTCCAAGAAGCGTTTAAAAAATATAACGGTTTATGGCGGAGACGAACCGATTGATTCATTAAAAAAGAAAATGCCCAACCTAAAGGTTATGTCCAAAGCGACTATGAAAGATTGTCTTATCCCATATATAGCAACAGGTTGGACGGGGTACGTACCAAAGGCATGTAAAAATACAGAATTACATATACCAGAAAAGATTGGTCCTTTTCTATGGGGATGGCCAAGTCGTTTTTTAAATCGAATGGATGATGTAAATACTCGAATAATTATCGTAGGAGGAAATGGAAGCGAGTTTTCAACTGGTTTTGATTCTATTCAGGATGTAAAAAGACTTCCAGATGGTTATTCAGGAGGAATATGGACCAATCGTATTGATAAAATAGGAGATTACTATAAGACGAATGAAGAGTAATTCTATGATCGTTGAAGCAATTAATTTAAATAGCAGCAATGAGGCAATTGGTTTTTATTCCAATTGCTTTTCTTATTTATGTTTCCTAGAATTCTGATTATGGTGCGACAAGAAGTCGCTTTTATATAGTGTGGCTTACGCCACTGGTTTAGACGCAAAAACTATCCCCGTCCAAAACTGCGGGCCTGGTAACGGGCTCGTGGGTTGCATGCGGAAATGCGGAA
>NZ_JBLZXA010000027.1:0-699796 GCF_056099005.1 Priestia sp. 53B2 | reverse complement strand
TGTACCATGTATTAAATAAGTTGTTCGGATAAAAAGAAGGCTTGAGCCGTATGACGGGAAATCTGTCACGTGCGGTTCTTAGGGGGGCGGGCGCTCGTGAGAGTGCCTGCCTACCCGACTAAACTAGCTCTGTATATCACATACAGCGTAAAAACAGAAAAACTCCCCCAATGCGTTAAGGAAGTTTTCTGTGTAAAATTCGAATAAGAAAGTCCGTAGATGCCTCACGGCGTCTTGCGTAGTTTGCTCTAAAAATCTAATTTTATTTATTAAAATTGGATTTTTGTCTAATACAATTTATTTACAAAGTTTATATAATGTATTACGACTTTCTTATCTTCCCTAGATATGTCTTTCAGAATATAGATTTTTTATCTCTAATAATATGTTTTATGTTAACTTTATTTTTATATATTGTTAAGCTAAAACTAGAAAAAACTTAAATCCTATCGCAAAAAAGCGCAGGAAAATAATTGTATTTTAATTCTTGACTATTCAGTCCGGAAAGGTTATTATTTTATCCAAGAGGTGGAAATAACTTGGGAAGAAATAAAGAATTTGATACAGTACTAGTCCTCCATAAAGCGATGGAGATCTTTGGAGAAAAAGGATTTGAAGGTACATCCCTTCAAGACTTACTTAAACATTTAGGAATCGCACGCCAAAGTTTATATGATACCTATGGCACAAAGAAAGATCTTTTTTACTTAGCTGTTAAACATTATGTTGATGAAAAAAATACGCTCGTGATTAAACACCTTAATAATTCTCCTTCTGTAAAGGAAGCCATTCATCAAATATTTCAAGAAGGTATAAATGCTCTTCAAGATCCTAAACGAGCAAAAATGTGTTATATCATTAACAGTGCAGTTGAACAGATACCACATAACGAAGAAATTGCCCGGTATTTTCATAAGAAAAACCAGGAACTTGAAACAGCTTTTTATCAAGCGCTTGTGCGTGCTAAAAATCAAGATGAATTAAAAGACCATCACAAAGATCTTTTAAGCCTTGCTCGTTATTTAAATCAAACGAGATTGTCTCTTACTTTTGTAGCTAAATTAACGCCAGATCTTAAATCGCTTCAAGATGTGATTCAGATTAGTCTCTCAATTATTGATTAAGTAAGAAACTTTTTAAACTTAGTAAATTTTATAGGCAAGGAAATGATGGAACTTTGCCTATAAAAGAATATTTTTTTACACATTCCAGACTGTTCAGTCCGAAATAGTGGCAAATGTAGTACAAAAATTTCAAATAAAATTATAAACGAGGTGTCTATTATGACTAATAATTCAAATGTAACCAATACCGATAGGAGAGAAGGTGAACAAATTCTTGAGCAGTTTTTAACATTTATGTTGGAAAAAGATATGGATAAATGGATTTCTCTATGGGATGAACATGCTGTCTTTGAATTTCCTTTTTCCCTTCCAAACTCCCCAGAGAAAATAGAGGGTAAAGCAAATATCTATGAGTATATAAAAGATTTCCCTGAAAAAATTAATTTATTTAGGTTTACTATCCCTCAAATTCATTACACTTTAAACTCAAATATCTTAATTGCTGAGTTTAAATGTGAAGGCCAGGTTGTTCATACTGGATTATCTTACAAGCAAACATATATTAGTGTAATTGAAATAAATAACGGAAAAATTAGTCACTACAAAGATTATTGGAATCCCTTAGTAGCAATAGAATCTTTCGGAGGAAATATGACCGATTTTCTGAACAATTCACATACTCTTAACCAGTAAAAAAATATTTGTATTATAAGAAAAAAGGAGAGATTTACATGAACATACAAAACCAAATACTAATAACAGGTGGAACAGGTACAACTGGAAGTCGCATTGCAAAAAAACTAATAGAACGTGGTTATAAACCTCGGATAGCAAGTCGCAAAAATACTTTGGGAACTGAAGTAGACCACGTGTATTTTGATTGGTATGATGAGGCAACACATAACATTGCACTAGAAAATATAAAGAAATTGTACCTTGTAGCACCTGTAGGTGTAATGGATCCATCTCCTATCGTCTTACCGTTTATAGAACTAGCCTTAAAAAAGGGTGTAAAAAGGATTGTTTTGCTAAGCTCTTCGTTGATTAATGAAGGAGGTCCTGTATTTGGAAAGATCCATCAAGCTGTAAGAGAAAAAGCTCCAGAGTGGGCTGTGTTACAACCATCCTACTTTATGCAAAATTTCATTGGTATTCAACACGGCTATACTATTAAAGAAAATAAAGAAATTGTTACGGCTACAGAAGATGGAAAAGTTGGTTTTGTAGATGCAGATGATATCGCTGAAGTTGGAGTAAATGCACTCATTGACGAGATTCCTCACAATACTAATCATCTTATTACAGGTCCAGAGGCATTAAGTTATACTGAAGCAGCAAACATTATTGGGTCTGTAATAAGAGAATCTATCTATCATGTTCCTATTTCCACTTCTACTTTAAAAGATAGAATGGTCGAAGTTGGAATGACCAAGGAATATGCTGAATTTATGGTAGGGTTAGATAAAGCAATTCAAAAAGGTGCCGAGAATCGTATTGCCGACACTGTAGGGCGTATAACCGGTAGAAAGCCGCGTTCATTGATTGAATTTGCGACTATACACGCTCATTTCTGGAAGCAGAGATAATGATTAAATGAATAAAGTTTAGTTTTTTAGACTGAATAGCCTTTCATGCATATATTGGACTGTTCAGTCTAAAAAAGGAAGTTATAAATGAAAATAAAACAACTAGAAAGACATTGAACATTAAGCTGTCTCTTTTTGTTGATTGATAACATAAACTACCAATAAGGTGTTCTATGTTAACTAAATTGATTATTTAAGAAAGTAATTGTACACTTTTTTACTATTTATACGTTGTAAGACAGAAAGGAAGAAAAATTTAACACAATATATATATTATTAAAGTTTCACTATTTACACTCGCTAACGATAAATGCTGTATTTTTTACAACTTATATAAATCATGTAACTATTTTTAAAAGAGGGCGGCCGCGCGAGTACGACAGTTGTAGCATAGAAGAAATAAAAAACTGTGGCGCTTTTTTATTCCTTATGGGTAAAAAACACCTTTGAGTGATTGCCTGGTAATCACTCAAAGGTGTTTTTATATTATTTTACTAAAACCGTCGCATTCGCCGGGATCACAAGCTGATTTTTGACTTTTTCAGCACCTTTTTCACTAGCGAAAATCAATTTACCTTTCGCTGCTACAGATACTTTTACCGGTTGATTTGAAATATTATGATACACGCTAATCGATTTGCTTTCATACGTGCGAGTGTAAGCAACAACTTCTTTACTGTCTACTGAAATAGATTGAAGCGTTCCTTTTACTAATTCTTCGTGCTGCTGGCGTACGCGAATCATTTCACGGTAATGATTTAACAAAGAATCCTTTTGTTTGGTTTGTGCTTCTACTGACACACCGTTTCCGCCTTTATTGTATACAGGTGTTTCCCAACTGGTTTGTCCAAGGCCGTTGCTTTCGTACCAGCGGAACGGTTCACGGATTAACTCATCAGGTTTTTCACCGGTCATGCCAATTTCTTCACCGTAATAAATATACGGATTTCCAGGAAGCGTAAGTAAGATAGAAGCAGCTGATTTTGCTTTATTTACATCGCCGCTCAGCTCACTCATGACGCGATTTTGGTCATGGTTGGTTAAGAAAATGCCGTCAATTTTATTTGGATTGTATGATTTGAACAGCTCATCAGTTGCGGCTGCTGCAGTGGCGATTCCTTGATCATTTCCCGCTTTTACAGAGCTGACAATTTTTCCTGCTAAATCAAAGTTAAATAAAGAATCAAGCGATTGATAATAAGGAGCTACTACTTCCGGCTGATCCCATACTTCACCCGTTAGATATACGTTAGAGTTTTCTTCTTTCATCGCATCTCTAAACTCATTCCACCACAGGAGATTTTTCTTAGCGCCTTCAGGTGTTTGACCTTTGAAGATATGAAGGGCAGCATCTAAGCGGAAGCCATCAACGCCTTGCTTTAGCCAAAACTTTCCAACGTTAATCATTTCTTTTCTTACTTCAGGGTTATCGTAATTTAAGTCAGGCATTCCTTCCCAGAACGTTCCGTAAAAATACTCTCCGTTTGAAGCTTTATGCCATACTTGCTGTCCCCAAGATCCTTTTTCATTCAAATCGGTATTTTTATCAGCCCAAATATAATAATCTCTGTACTTGCTGTTTTTATCTTTTAACGTAGCTTGAAACCAAGGGTGTTCACTGCTCGTATGATTCACAACGAGATCCATAATAACTTTTACGTCTCGTTTATCTGCTTCTTTCATCAGTTTGCGAAAATCTTGCAGATTTCCGTACTGCGGATCAATGTTATAATAATCCGTTACATCATATTTATGATAGCTAGGAGAAGGGTTGACCGGCATCATCCAAATCCCGTTTACTTGAAGATCATTCTTTGTACGAGAATTTCCGTCATTTAAATAATCCAACTTTTGTGTCAGACCTTTTAAATCACCATGTCCATCTTTATTTGCATCGTAAAAAGAGTTTACATACACCTCATAAAAGACACCGTTTTTATCTGCTGTTGGAGCTTTACCTTTATGTACGGTTTCGGCGTGAACGCCTGTTGATAAGCTAGCAGCCAGCGGCAGTGTTAGAGCTAAAGCTGTCCATTTTTTTCCTTTCATCGTTTCATCCCCTTTTTTTGCAATCGTTTGCATAAATTGACTATAATTGAAATATAGCACCTATTTGAAAACGATTACAACGAAAATTTCATTTTGATTATTTTGAACTAGTAATTTTTCTGACAACCTGTTTGTTTACTGCGTCTAATGACATTGAGCGGATGCGTTATATTAAGGCTATAGATAGAAGCTAGCAATAAAATAAGGGATTATTATCCAAATAAAAATAATGACTATGTCAAATATTCTGACAATGTTGTTGTTCAATTCATCATCTCGTGCTAAAATCCAAATATAACTGAAAAACGGTACTCTAGTTCCGAAAAACGGAACTTAAAGTATTGGTGCAGATAATAAAGCTTGAATTTTATTTACTATCTGCAAATGATTACGCTTACATTAAAGGGGTTAAGGGGGAAGAATGCATTGAGTAAAGTAGATTTAAACTGTGATTTAGGGGAAAGCTTTGGTGCTTATCACATTGGCAATGATGAAGCAATTTTAGAGCACGTGACGTCTGTGAACGTAGCATGTGGATTTCATGCAGGGGATCCGAGCGTCATGAGAAAAACGGTGAAATTGGCCGCTGAAAAAAAAGTGCAAATTGGTGCTCATCCTGGTTTGCAGGACCTTATCGGTTTTGGACGCAGAAACATGAATATTTCGCCTCAGGAAGCCTACGATATCGTGGTCTATCAAATTGGGGCATTAAACGGTTTTTTGCAAGCAGAAGGGTTATCGATGCAGCATGTAAAACCTCACGGTGCACTATATAACATGGCTGCTAAAAACAAAGCGTTGTCTGAAGCAATAGCAAAAGCTGTTTACAACGTAAATCCTGAGCTGATTTTGTTTGGGTTATCTGGAAGTGAGCTGATTCAAGCAGGTAACAGAATTGGTTTGAAAACAGCTAACGAAGTATTTGCAGACCGTACCTATCAGTTAGACGGTTCTCTCACTGCTCGCACAGAACCAAATGCTTTAATTGAAAATGACAACGAAGCTGTTTCTCAAGTTATTACAATGGTGAAAGAAGGGAAGGTAAAATCTCAGCAAGGTAAGGATGTAGAATTGCAGGCAGATACGATTTGCATCCATGGAGACGGAGCTCACGCACTTGAATTTGCCCGTCATGTCAACCGTTCTTTACGAGCATCAGAAGTGGTAGTTAAGGCTATTTCAAAATAAAAACTACATACAATCAGGAGGAAGATGATATTGGAGCCAATTAAAAAATCAACACCTCAGCAAAAGCTTTCGGCTGCGCCTAAAGTAAACTGGACATTAATGCTTGGAGCGGCTTTTTTAATGGCCACATCGGCTATTGGGCCAGGCTTTTTAACTCAAACTACCGTATTTACACAAAATTTAGCCGCAAGCTTCGGATTCGTTATTTTAATTTCAATTATTCTTGATATTTTTGCTCAAACCAACGTATGGAGAATTATTGCCGTTTCTGAAAAACGTGGACAAGAAATTGCCAACATGGTATTTCCCGGATTAGGATACGTGCTCGCTATTTTAATTGTTATTGGAGGACTTGCTTTTAATATTGGAAATATTGCCGGTGCCGGGCTTGGATTAAATGCGATTACGGGTATTTCTCCAACAGCCGGAGCTGCAATTAGTGCAGTTATTGCCGTGCTAATCTTCGTTGTAAAAGAAGCTGGAAAAGCAATGGATCGCTTCACGCAAATTGCAGGTTTTGTCATGATTGGGCTGATGCTATACGTAGCTGCTACCACTTCACCTCCCGTTGGAGAAGCTGTAGTGAAATCTTTTACACCTGACAAAATCGACATTATTGCGATCGTTACGCTTGTTGGAGGAACAGTCGGTGGTTACATTACCTTTGCTGGCGGACATCGTCTTTTAGATGCCGGCGTAAAAGGTATCGATTCTTTACCTCAAGTAACAAAAAGTTCTGTAACAGGAATTCTTATCACTTCTGTTATGCGAATCGCTTTGTTTTTAGCTGTACTTGGCGTTGTGTCTAAAGGTTTACAAATTGACCCATCCAATCCTCCGGCATCCGTGTTTCAGCTCGCAGCAGGAAACGTCGGTTATAAAATCTTTGGTATTGTCATGTGGTCTGCCGCTATTACGTCTGTGGTAGGAGCTGCTTATACATCCGTTTCGTTTATTCAAACGTTTAGTGAAAAACTTAATAAAAACTCAAACTGGATTATTATTGGATTTATTATTATTTCAACTCTGTCGTTCGTCTTAATTGGAAAACCTGTAAAAGTTCTTCTTTTAGTTGGAGCAATTAATGGATTAATTCTGCCGATCGCTCTTGGGACGTTACTGGTTGCTGCGTACAAAAAAAGCATCGTTGGCGAGTATAAACATCCTTTCTGGCTTACCATTTCTGGTGTACTTGTCGTTATTGTAATGGCTTTAATGGGCGGCTATACGTTAATGGATCAACTTCCTCAATTATTTAAATAAAACAAGGTGCCCGCACGTAAGTTGCGTGCGGGCAATGATGGGAGATAGAAGTATGACAACCCTTTCACAACTAACTCCAGCTGAACTTCGTCAGCAAATCCGTAACAATCAGCTTATTCAACCAACAGCAGGCATGGCAAACGGCTATGCTCAAGCTAATTTAGCTATTTTACCAAAGAAACAAGCTTTTGACTTTCTATTGTTCTGTCAGCGTAACCCTAAATCGTGTCCTCTTTTAGATGTAACAGACGTTGGATCTCCGGTGCCAAAATTTGCAGCTCCGTTGGGAGATATTCGCACAGACATTCCAAAGTATCGAATCTATGAAAATGGGGAACTAGTAAAAGAAGTAACCGATATCACAGACTATTGGACAGAAGATATGGTAGCTTTCCTTATCGGCTGCAGCTTTACATTTGAACACGCGCTTTTAAACAACGACATACCTGTTCGTCACATTGAAGAAAATTGTAATGTTCCTATGTATAAAACAAATATTTCGTGCACTGAAGCAGGAATATTTCGCGGCTCGACGGTAGTTAGTATGCGTCCAATTCCTCAGCAAGACGTAGTGCGGGCAGCCCAAGTAACTTCACGTTTTCCAGCTGTGCACGGGGGGCCTGTTCACATTGGAGATCCCGCTGCGATAGGCATTGAAGACCTGCACTCTCCGGATTTTGGTGATGCTGTTTCGATTAAGGAAGGGGAAGTGCCCGTATTTTGGGCTTGTGGTGTAACTCCTCAAGCAGTAGCAATGGAAACAAAACCTTCTATTATGATTACACATGCTCCGGGGCATATGTTTATCACAGATATTCGAGATGAAAAACTAGGTGTTTTATAAAAGAAAGAGGTGTAGATATGAATCAAACCGTAACAAAAGCGTCAGCTGTTATTTCTCCGCTTGGCGACTCAGCGCTTGTTATAACGTTTGGAGATAGCATTCAGTACGACATTCATAAACAAATTAAAACGTGTAAAGATTCGATAGAATTAAATCCTTTCCCTGGATTTGTTGAATGCGTGCCGGCATTTACAAATCTTACAATTTTCTATAATCCTCTTGAAGTTGTAGCAGCCGTGGGAAAAAAGCAGAAGAAGGAATTTGTTTCTCCTTTTGAAGTAGTGTCTTCTATCGTTCAAAGTAAACTAGAAAACGAACAGACAGAAAAAGAATTAGACCATCGCACGGTTTCCATTCCAGTTTGCTACGGAGGCGAGTATGGACCTGACCTTGAATATGTCGCTCGTCACCATAACTTAACAACTGAAGAGGTAATTAGTATTCATTCTGAAGGTGAATACTTAGCGTACATGATTGGGTTTGCTCCTGGATTTCCATTTCTAGGAGGATTATCTGAAAGAATTGCTACGCCTCGCCGACCGTCTCCTCGCACCTCTATTCCTGCCGGTTCGGTTGGTATTGCGGGAATGCAAACAGGAGTGTATCCTATTTCCACTCCCGGAGGATGGCAGTTAATTGGTCAAACGCCTATTAAACTGTTTTTACCGGAACAAAATCCCCCAAGTTTGCTGCAGGCTGGAGATATTATAAAATTCGAGCCTATCTCTAAAGAAGAGTATCAAGAAATGCAGGCAAAGGAGGGGAAGAAATGAGTATGCGAGTCAGTAAAGCCGGGTTATTAACGAGCATTCAAGATTTAGGAAGAAGAGGGTTTCAGCAGCACGGTGTGATTGTAAGCGGTGCAATGGATTCTTATTCCCTTCGAATTGCTAATTTATTAGTTGGTAACGATGAAAATGAAGCGGGACTTGAAGTTACGCTAATGGGGCCTACCCTTGAAATAGAAAGTGATTGTTTAGTAGCGATCACAGGGGGAGATTTAACTCCTTCGGTCAACGGAAAGCCAGTACCTATGTGGAAACCTTTATTTATTCCAAAAGGAAGCACTTTGTCATTTGGTCCTTGCAAAACAGGATGTCGTTCCTATCTATCTGTAGCAGGAGGGTTTGCTATTGATGAAGTGTTAAATAGTAAAAGTACGTATTTAAGAGGTGAAATTGGGGGCTACAAAGGAAGAGCATTACAAACAGACGATGTTTTACCTCTATCTATTCCTGCTGTTTCAAAGCCTGCTTTTCTTTCAAATGAACTGATAAACGGAGTATACACTTCTTCATGGTCCGTAAATTATAAAGAATTTGTTCATTTTACAAAGAAACCAGGTGTCCGTGTTATTAACGGCAGCCAATTTGATTTATTTACAGCTGAAAGTAAAAGTCATTTTATGAAAGAGCCTTTTAAAGTATCGAATCAATCAGATCGAATGGGCTATCGAATGGATGGACCTTCTCTTCAGCTTCAAGAAAAAAAAGAGTTATTGTCTGAAGCCGTTTCACAAGGTTCTGTTCAAGTCCCGCCGGATGGAAATCCCATCATCCTGTTAGCAGACCGTCAAACCACGGGGGGATACCCTAAAATTGCTCAAGTCATCACAGCGGATTTACCGCTTTTAGCTCAAGTAAAGCCTGGAGAATCCATTTACTTTTCTCACATTTCGCTTCATGAAGCAGAAAAAATCTATTTAGAAAAAGAACAGATGCTTCAAGAATTGAAGATTGCTATTAACCTTGCGTCAACTAAATAACACAAAACGGGAGTGACAAGAAATGATAAACGTACGTGAATTGCAAGAAGTTGTTTTATTAATGAATGAATCTGGTATTCAAAAGCTCCATATTGAACATGAAGGAACAAAAGTTGTCATTGATAAAGCAGGAATTCCTTTAGAGGACCCAGCTGTTACAGAAGTGAAAACTGAAGAAGTACAAGCAAAAGCCGCTGCCACCGAGCAAGCGCCTCAAGATTCTATGTCTGTAAACGTAGCAGAAAACAATGAAAAGCAAATTTTATCACCAATGGTCGGAACCTTTTACGCCAAGCCAGAAGCAGACGCCGATCCCTTTGTTCAAATAGGACAAACAGTTGACCGTAAAGATGTTGTATGTGTGATTGAAGCGATGAAGCTGTTTAATGAAGTCGATGCGGGAATAGAAGGAGAAGTGCTTGAAATTCTTGTGAAAGATGGGGATGTTGTTGAGTTTGGACAGCCTTTATTTACCGTAAAATCACACTAAAGTATACATACTGTCAGGAGGAGTCATTATGTTTAAAAAGATCTTAATCGCAAACCGCGGCGAGATTGCAGTTCGTATCATTCGGGCTTGTAAAGAGATGGGTATTGCAACCGTGGCGGTTTATTCAGAAGTAGACAAAGATGCACTTCACGTGAAGCTAGCAGATGAGTCATTTTGTATTGGCAAAACGTCTTCTAAAGAAAGCTATTTAAACATTCGTAATTTGCTTACCGTAGCGCAAGTAACCAAGGCAGACGCTATTCATCCCGGCTATGGATTTTTAGCTGAAAATGCTGATTTTGCTGAGATGTGTGAATCCTGTGATATTACCTTTATTGGTCCAAAAGCGGAAGCCATCCGTAAAATGGGAGCAAAAGCTGTAGCAAGAGATACAATGAAACAAGCCGGCGTGCCTATTGTACCTGGCACGGAAGGACTGATTGAAGATAGCAGCACCGCTATGCCAGTAGCACGAGAAATAGGCTATCCAATCATCGTAAAAGCCACAGCGGGCGGTGGCGGAAAAGGAATGCGTCTAGCTCATAGCGAAGAAGAGCTAGAAAAAGCAATTCGTCAAGCTCAGCATGAAGCAGAAACAGCCTTTGGAAACGGCGGCGTATATCTTGAAAAGTACCTAGAAGAGCCAAAACACATCGAAATTCAAATTATTGCTGATGAAGAAGGGAGTGTGGTTCATTTAGGTGAACGAGATTGTTCGATTCAACGCCGTCATCAAAAGTTGGTAGAAGAAGCTCCGTCTCCTGCGGTAGATGAAAACCTTCGTGCGAAAATGGGCAAAGCGGCGGTCTCGGCAGCTAAAGCAGTCGATTATACAGGTGTCGGAACAGTTGAGTTTCTATTAGATAAGCACGGGCATTTTTACTTTATGGAAATGAACACGCGGATTCAAGTTGAACATCCTGTTACAGAACTTGTAACAAACATTGACTTAATTAAAGAACAAATTTCAGTAGCAGCAGGCTACCCGCTATCATTTGCTCAGCAGGATGTTCAGTTAAAGGGATGGGCAATTGAATGCCGGATCAATGCAGAAAATCCGGCTAAAAACTTTATGCCTTCTCCTGGAAAAGTCGAGATGTATTTACCTCCTGGCGGCTACGGGGTTCGTGTAGACAGCGCCGTTTACCCAGGCTATGAAATTTCCCCATTTTATGATTCAATGGTGGCGAAATTAATTGTAACGGGGAAAGATCGACATGAAGCAATTCAACGAATGAAACGCGCGCTCGAAGAATTTATCATTATAGGTATTCATACAACCATTCCTTTTCATTTAGAATTACTAAATCATCCTTCGTTTAAGGAAGGGGATTTCACAACCAAATTCTTAGAAAGTAATCTTATTTCCATTAAAGAACTAGAAATGGTGTAAGAAAGGAAAGTGCTCTTATAAGAGAGTGCTTTCCTTTTTTTCTTCATGTATAATAAAAAGAACATATCACTAACTAGTAAGCTATACGTCTATCGAATACATGTATTCGGACAAATAAGGGAGAAGGTTTTATGCAAGCTAACAACAAAACAGTCGTTAAATCCATGCAGATTCTCACGCTTTTTATCAAGTACCCTAAACTGACTTTCACAGAAATGATGGAATATTCAGGCGTTCCGAAAACTTCTTTGCACCGGATGGTTGGTTCACTTGAAGAGATGGGATTTTTAACAAAAGACGAGCAAGGATACTATTCGCTAGGACTTTTATTCTTGCAATTTGGTCAGCTAGTGGCTAATCGCTTAGATATTAGAAATATCGCAAAGCCTGTAATGGAAACGCTCCGAGACGAAGTAGAAGAAGCGGTTAATTTAATTGTACGAGACGGGAATGAAGCTATGTATATTGAAAAAGTAGATACGCTTCATCCAGTGCGTCTTTATACATCAATTGGAAGGCGTTCACCTCTTTATGCAGGAGCTTGTTCACGCATTATCTTGGCGCATTTACCCGAAAAAGAACAAGAGGAATATATTACTCAAACGGAGCTAGCTCCAATAGGTATTGGAACCATTACAGATCAAAAAAAGCTAAGAAATGTATTAAAAGAAGCTAAAGAAAAAGGGTATACCATTAGCACATCTGAATTAGAAAACTTTACAACATCCGTGAGCGCGCCGATTGTAAATCATCAAAATGAAGTGATTGCAGGCATTAGCGTAGCGGGAATTGAAGCGAGATTTCAAGGAGACAGACTGCCGTTCATTATTCAAAAAGTAACAGAAGCGGCGAGTGTGATTTCTGAAAAGCTCGGCTATCAAGGATCAATGAAGTAGCATACATAGAAAAAGTGGAGGTAGAACATTGAAACGATTAGAAGGTAAAACAGTCGCACTGGTAGGTCAGCGGAAGGTAGAAGAAATTAGTAAAATTGTTGAAAACCTTGGCGGGACCCCGCTTGTACGACCTGCACAAGGAACCATCTTTTTAGATGACACACATTTAGAAGCAGATATTAAAGAACTGGTAAAAGGAAATTATGAATGGTTTATTTTTACGACAGGCGTCGGGACGGAAATTTTGTATAAAACAGCAGATAAGCTAGGACTGGCGGATGAATTTCTTTCTTCTTTACAAGCAGCTCATATTGCTGCACGCGGGTATAAAACTGTAAATATGTTAAAAAAGCTCGGTGTTACTCCAACTGTTCGAGATGATGATGGAAGTACAGCGGGACTAGTCAGGGCACTTCATTCATTTTCTTTTGAAGGAAAGCATGTAGCGCTTCAGCTTCACGGAGATCCTGCACCAAAATTGATTGATTTTCTATCGAATCAAAAAGCCCAATTTAAAGAGATTTTACCGTATCAGCATATTCCGCCAAAAGCAGAAGTCATGGAACAGCTTATAAACGAATTAATAAGTGGAAAAATCGATGCTGTTAATTTCACAAGCGCTCCGCAGGCCCGATTTTTATTTTCATTTGCAAGAGAACACGGACAAGCTGATCACATTCGAGAACTCTTTAAAAGCTCTGTAGTAGCTGTATCCGTAGGAAAAGTAACCGCTGCTGCTTTAAAAGAAGAAGGAGTAGATCGTATTGTTATTCCTGATCAAGAAAGAATGGGAAGTGCAATTGTAGCTTTAGAACATTATTATCAGCAGCGTGATTAACAAAAGACCTTCTCGCCCCACAGTGAGAAGGTCTTTTGTATGACTTCATCCAAGCGTTGTCGAATATTGTTTGATAATTACCTATCACTCTCTTTTTAAACACGTGCAAAGGACAGATAAACATAGATTTGTTACTATTTCAGAAAATCATTTTCAAATATTGTAAAAATAGTAGAAAAAGGTAAAAAAACAGACGTAGATGTTAAAAAATTGTTACGTTCTCTTTAGCAATAACTTATATCCAACCAGCTTGAAAAATCTTGATAGCCTATCTTATCATGTTAAAAACAGTGCTGTGTAAAGCCCGGTAGATTATTTATTTTAACAGGGATATAAAGGGATACTTTTGCAGGTGAAAGATGAATGTATACACAAGCGTTAATTGTTACACTACTGAAATACAATTGTAATATTGTTATTCTTTTTTTCAACGTTTATCGTGGTATAATTTTCGTAGATTTTCATTAGCATATTTAGCTATTTATCGACAAATACAGTTAACTTTACATAAATTGTCAGACTTTTATACATATTGATACATAATTAGAAATTACTAGTTTAACAGAGCGAGAAAGCGGAGGAATTCATATTGAAAAAGAAAATGCTTTTACTTAACACAACGGTTTTATTAGGCCTGGGAGGAGTTTTATCGACTCCAGCATATGCCTCTACCATTCAGGATATGGAATCGCAAAAATCTCAAATTCAAAATCAGCGTCAAGATGTGCAATCTAACATCAAAGCAGCTTCTGATGAATTAACACGCCTTCAAGCAGAACAAGATCAAATGAAAGCACAGCTTGAGCGATTAACATTAGCAGAAGAAGAAAACAATAAAAAAGCCGAAAAAACAGAAGCAGATATTAAAGAAACGTCTAAACAAGTAGAGCAGCTTGAAAAAGAAATTAAGCTGCTTCAAGAAAAACTTGAAAAGCGAAACGATATTTTAAAAGATCGTGCACGTTCCCTGCAAGAAAGCGGCGGTAACGTAGAGTATTTACAAGTTTTACTTGGTTCTTCAAGTTTTGGTGATTTTGTAGACCGTGCGCTAGCTGTTTCGACTATTGTAGATGCAGACCGTGGTATTTTACAAGAAACTAAAAATATGCAAGATGAATTAAAAACAAAACAAGCTGATGTTAAGTCTAAGCTAGCTAGCTTAGAAGACATGAAGGCAGAACTAGATGAAATGACTGTTCAGCTAGCAGCTCAAAAGAACCAAAAAGATGCGTTGGCAAAAGAACTAAAAGATAAAGAAGCAAAAAATGAAGAACTAAAAGCTTCTCTACAATCAAAAGACAGCTCTCTTGCGAATGAACAGTCTACGCTTGAACAAGATATTAAAGATCAAAAAGCTGCAGAAGAAGCAGCAAGAAAAGCAGCTGAACAAGCGGCTAAAGAGGCAGCTAAGAAAGCAGCTGAGCAAGCTCAAAAAGCAGCGGCTGCGCCAGCTGAACAAGCCGATTCATCTTCTGCTAAGGCAGAAGCACCAAAAGCAAGCAGCAATGACGTGGCACCTACAAGCGCTCCGGCTCCAAAAGCTAGCAATGTTGTAACAGTAGGAAACCGCTGGATTGGAAACTCTGCTTACGTATTTGGCGGAGGACGCAGCCAGTCTGATATTAACCACGGTTTATTCGACTGCTCATCATTTGTACACTGGGCATATGCTCAGGTAGGCGTTAACCTTGGACCTCTTGGATCTGTAAGTACAGAGACGTTAAAGCATGCTGGAACACAAGTGTCTTCTAGTCAAATGCAGCCTGGCGATCTTGTTTTCTTCGATACATATAAAAAAGACGGCCACGTTGGTATTTATGTAGGAGGCGGCAAGTTCATCGGTGCTCAAAGCTCAACAGGTGTTGCAATTGCAAACATGAGCAGCGGCTACTGGAAACAAAAATTCAACGGACGCGTAGTTCGTATTTAATAGGGTATAGTAAAAAGAAAACATCCAATTTGGGTGTTTTCTTTTTACATTGTAAGGAGCGTATGACTATGAATTCTATTTTTGATCATATACAACCCAACTTAGATATTTTATTTGTCGGTTTTAATCCAAGCATCCGTTCCGGTGAAACGGGTCATCATTTTGCTAATCCAACCAATCGTTTCTGGACGATTCTTCATAAAGCAGGTTTGACAGATCGTAAATATCATCCGGAGGAAGATCACTCGCTGCTCCAGCTAGGATACGGTTTAACAAATATTGTAGAGCGTCCTACAAAGGCAGCTGATGAGATTACAAAAGAAGAATATGCAGAAGGCAGAGAAATCTTAAAGAAAAAAATAGCTACATATACGCCTAAAATCGTTTGCTTTGTTGGAAAAGGTGTCTATCAGCAGTACAGCGGACGCAAGCAAGTAAAGTGGGGTAAACAAGAGAAATCGATGGTATCAGGAATAATGGACTTTGTTGCCCCGTCTTCAAGCGGGCTCGTTCGAATGAAAGTAGATGAAGTAGTCGCCATTTATTCAGAGCTTCCGACGTTGCTGCGTACATTAAAATAGAGAAAGCCCTAGGGCTTTCTCTATTTTGTAAACGAAATATCAATTTGAATAATTTCTGATCGGCTCCCGATTCGAAGCGGAGGACCCCAAAAGCCAAATCCTGAAGAGACAATGGTATGCAGTTGATTAGTTTGCTTGTAGCCCCAATCAATTTCAAATAACCGCTTGGTGATCAAATGATTAGGTGCCATTTGCCCTCTGTGAGTATGGCCGCATAGCAGCAAATCCACTCCTGCTTGTTCCGCTTCTTTTAAAGAAAGCGGCTGATGATCCATTGCAATGACAGGAAGAGAACGATCCGTTTCACTCGCTAAATCGAAAAAGCTGTCTCGATTTTTGTCCGTCTTGTCTTTTCTGCCTATTAAATACAAGCTATCATCTATGTTTAACACTTCATCCATTAAAATAGGAATGTTCATTTCTTTCATTCTTTCCACAAACTGAGGGATCTTCCCGCCGTAATACTCATGGTTTCCCAAAATCCCATATGTGCCTAAGGACGCTTTGAGCTGCTTCATCATATAATCCATTTCTTTTTTAAAGAATACTTGGGGATCGTCGTCAATAATATCTCCGGGGAGTAAAATAAGATCCGGCTGTATCTTTTGTACATGAGTGATTAACCGCTGCAAATGTTTTTTGCCCGACAATGTGCCAAAGTGCATATCAGATGCTACAGCAATGCGAAGGTTTTTACGATTCGTCTTTTTAGCAAGCGAAATCGTGTATTTTCTTACCACAGGACTGTAAGCATTATACGTACCGTAAGCAAAAATGAATAAAAAAGCGGCAATTATGAAAAATCCGATTGAATCGATAGCTGTAGAAAGCGAAGCGCCTAGAAGAGTAAGAATATATACGGCTATATTACTTATAGGAAGCAAAAGCACCGAATATTGAATAAATCCTAACCAGTACGATCCCACAATTTTAAATATGCTCACTTGTTGAAACGCACGACTGATAATAAAGGAATAAGCAAAAAACACAACGATCACCGTAAGAATCCATTTGTTTTCCACTTCAAACATTGTGTGAAGCCACACCCAAGCGTTCCATCCGATGTACAGAACGAATAAATTATATAAAATAACAACTAAAATAGACCTTACTAACACACTTACTTTCATACGCTAACCTCTTTTCTTTCATCCGTAATTCCACTATAGCTCATTTTTATTGCTTCAACAAAATTTTACCTCTTGTTCTTATCAATAAACAAAAAAGCACACCTATAAAAAAGGTGTGCTTTTTGTATTAATGATGGTGATGCGCGTGGTGAAGGCTGCTAATTACAAATTCAGGCTCTGGAACATGGAAATATTGAATCCATACGCCTTCTAAAAATTTCTCGCGTTTATCTAAAACAATATCGATATCTTTATCTGTTTTTACGATTTCATCATGTTCAGTCGGCGTATCAAATTTCCAATCATAATGTGCGTGATCACCGTGATCTATAGTTACATATACACGAATCATTTTCCCTTGACCTTCTGGGCTAGCCAATGCATTTTTTAACACTTTTGCTGCGTTTCGATTAATTTTTACTTCCATTTCGAAAACTCCATTCTGTAACTTAGTATGTAAAGTATTTTCGCAAACTTAAACGAAAAAGAGAAATTTTTTGCCTGACGCTCCATATAGAGTTGCTTCATTCCAACGTAATACGCTACACTACATAAATGAACGAAAAAGGAGCGTATCATGAATGAAGATTGTTATTTTAGGTGACACTCATATTCCAAAGAGAGCGAAACACTTTCCAAAAAGGCTCCTAGCCGAATTGAAAAAAGCTTATGCTATTATTCATACTGGGGATTTTCAAACGATAGATGTATACAATAAGCTGTGTGATTTTGCTCCTGTACACGGCGTGATTGGAAATGTAGACAGTGAAGAGCTTCAGCAAGTACTTCCATCTTCATTACTTCTTCCGTTTGACGACGTTACGATTGGCGTAACCCACGGTCATGGCAAAGGAAAAACGACTGAAAAACGTGCACTTTTGGCATTTGAACATGAACAAGTCGACGCAGTAATTTTTGGTCATTCTCACATTCCTATTCATAAACAAATTGGTGATATTACGTTGTTTAATCCAGGTTCCGCTACTGACAAGCGGCGTGAAAAGCAATTTTCGTTTGGACTGCTGTACATACAAAAAAACACGCTGTATTTTGAACATGTTTTTTATGATTCTAAAGACTAAAACAAGAGAGGGCTCTTGTTTTAGCATTTTTACGTTGTATGGTCTAAATGAGCAATATATTCGTGAAGCTTATTTTCTTCGTAATCATTTAAGTCATGCATCGGAATAACCTGCTGAGTTTGAGGATCCGTTCCTCTTACTTCTGCAATTTTTACTCCTTCTTTATAGATATTAAAAATATCTTTTTCTTCTCCGCGCTGAACCTTTTCTGTTTCAAACATTGAAAAAGACTTGCTGTTTTTACTCTCTTCCATTAAAATCACCTACTTTTTTTATCGTACTCTTATCTTTTCACACCCATTGTTAATTATGTATACACTCGATGACTAAAGGAATATGAAGTCTTGCCGATAGAAAGAAAGTGCACGATCACTTTTAACTACGGAGAGAGAGGCTACATAGCATGGAGAGAGTAAGAAAAAAAAGGTCCCTTAATAACTTTAAGACAAAGCTGGTGCTAGCATTTGCAGCGATCTTATTAGTGCCATCTGTTACGATAGGTGTATCAGCTTACATAACGGCGAAACATGAAATTGAAAACCAAATTATTAACACAGCACAGCAAAATGTACAGTCCATTAATTCAGTGATTGACGATACCATTGGACCAAAAATTCATGATGTAGAGTTTTTTGCATCAGTAGTAAACAACGAACGCTACAATGAAAAAGATATGGCTACTTTAAGCAAAGATTTTAACTTATATGCTTCGCTTCATCCAGAAGCCGTCAGCATTTTTACAGGAAATCAGCAGGGGAAGTTTATTCAATCGCCTAAAAAAGTGATACAAGCAGGCTATGATCCCAGAAAACGAGATTGGTACAAGCTAGCCATGCAAAACAAAGGAAAAACAGTTGTCACTGAACCTTATCCATCAGCCTCTACAGGTCAGACCGTTATTACTGTAGCGAAAACAACGGCGGATGGCACAGGGGTTATTGCTTTAAATTTAGATATAAGCCGCATCAATAAAGCTGTCAGCAAAGTAAAAATCGGAGAAAAAGGATATCCATTTCTTTTGGATGGAGAAAGAAAATATATTGTTCACCCTACGGAAAAAGCAGGTACAAAAGCGACAGATTCTCTTTTTGACAAGCTTTATGCAAAGAGCTCCGGGTCTTTTGAATATACCTTTAACGGGGATGAAAAAAAGATGGTCTTTACGACAAATAAAACAACAAGCTGGAAAGTTGCATGCACTATGTATTCATCAGAAGTGAATGAAGCAGCACAGCCTATCTTTTACAAAACACTATTTATTATTGTAGCTTGTCTGATAATCGGGAGTCTTACCATTTTTGTGGTGTTGCAATCAATTATTAAACCGCTCAAACAGCTTAAGAATCAGGCTCTGAGCGTTAGCGAAGGAAATCTGACAACAGCGATTACCGTCAATTCAAAGGATGAAATCGGCGAGTTAGGGTATGCTTTTAGTCAGATGCAAAACAATCTTCGCACATTAATTCAAAATGTTGAAATGAGTGCAGAGCAAGTGGCTGCTTCTTCGGAAGAGTTAACGGCCAGCTCACAGCAAACGAGCGCTGCGACTGAACAAGTATCGGTTGCAATACAAGAAGTGGCTTCTAGTGCGGAAAAACAAACGGCTGTTATTGACGAAAATGCAGCTTCTTTAGATGAGATTGTCCAAGGAGTTTCTAGCATTGCCAAGCGTACAGAAATTGTTTCTCAGCTATCAAATCACACAACGTCTGAAGCTGTAGAAGGCGGAAAAGCCGTGAGAGAAATGGTCGAACAAATGGAATCCATTTCTCAATCCGTCGAGCTATCTAATACAACGATTCGTACTTTGTTTCAACGTTCCCAAGAAGTTGGAACCATTTTAGAAGTAATCAGCGGCATTGCTGCTCAAACAAATTTACTAGCCTTAAATGCTGCAATTGAAGCGGCACGAGCTGGAGAACATGGAAAAGGGTTTTCCGTTGTAGCAGAGGAAGTGAGAAAGCTGGCAGAACAATCACAAGTGTCCGCGTCTCAAATTTCTGAGCTTATTCAAGCTATTCAACAAGATACCCAGGAATCTGTACATACAATGGAGCAAGTGACAAACAAAGTTGAAGAAGGACGAACAATTTCACAAACGGCTATTCAAAAATTCGAACAAATTCTAAGCAGAATGAATGAAACGACTCCGCAAGTAGAGGAAGTTGCTGCGACTGCTCAGCAAATTTCAGCAGCGGTTGAAGAAGTGGCTCGTACAGCAGGTGAAATGGCGATCCTTGCTAAAGGAAATGCAGCTACATCTGAAGAAGTTGCTGCATCAACTGAAGAACAGCTGGCTTCAATGGAGGAAATTGCTGTTTCCGCACAATCTCTGTCTCAAATGGCAGAACAATTAACAGTGCTCATTAGCAAATTTAATTTGTAAACTTTCGTCAAATCGTCATAGACCTCTTTTATATTGGAAAAAGTAGAACATACACACATGAAAGAGGTGAAAGTATGATGGAGCAAACAAAAATGACCTTTGAGCCAGCTTCAATTAACGATGATATGCATGCGAAGCTTAAACAGCTAGAAGAGCAGTTTCAACAAACGTTAGGAAAAAGAGTAGCTTTGGTTGCATACGAAGCTGAAAAATAAAGAAACAAAAAAAGAAAAGACACTAGGTCTTTTCTTTTTTTGTTTCAATAAGGTTAACATACATTAAATTACAAGCTTTTTTCATATATTTTCTCAAAATAAGGTATAATATAGTATAAAATTACACTATATTAGTGTTATTTCACTTTTTTTATATGGTATAATTTCACAGAAATAAAGAAAGGAGCGTACAGTTTGTGATGAAGAAAAACGTGTTGTTAGGAACTTTTTTATCTTTTTATCTAGTAGGTTCATGTGCCTCCTATCATATTTATAAACAGCAGCAAAGCCGTCCTGTAACGGAGGATGTTGCGCAGCTTCTTCCTACAAAAGTCAAAGAAATAAAGCATGGAACCACTGAAAAACAGCTGAAAGATTGGGTGAAAAACGCTTCACAGCATCATGAAAAAATAGCTATTTCAGGAATGCAGCACAGCCAAGGAGGGCAGACGTACTATCCGAACGCTATTTTACTTGATATGAAGCAGTACAATAAAATTATAGATTACAAGCCCCATCAAAAAGAAATTACGGTTCAAAGCGGGACAACATGGAATGACATTCAGCAATATATACATAAAGACGGTCTTGCTCTTCAGGTTATGCAGTCACAAAATATTTTTACCGTTGGAGGTTCTATTAGCGTGAACGTACACGGCAGAGATATTCGATACGGTTCTTTAATGGATACGGTCAAATCTATGCGTCTCCTGCAGGCGGACGGATCTATTATCGAAATTAGCCGGACGAAACACCCTGAGCTGTTTTCTTTAGTAAACGGAGGATACGGGTTATTTGGGGTCATTTTAGATGTGACGCTTCGTTTGACGGACGATGAATGGTATGAAGATGAAATTATTCGCTTAGATTATAGACAGTATACAGCGTATTTTAAAAACTACGTACAGGATAACCCTGACGTTCGTATGCATATGGCGCGTATTTCTGTTTCTCCTAATCAATTGCTAACAGATATGTACGTCACAAACTACCGTTTATCTTCTCAAAATACTTCTACTGCAAACGAACCGCTCAAGACAGAAAAAATAGTGGCACTTCCTAAATTTATGCTAGGACTGTCTCGGTACAGTGACTGGGGAAAAGATATGCTATGGGAAACACAAAAGGCTTATTTCTTAAAACAAAATGGACGGCTTGAAACAAGAAATAATGTTATGCGTTCTGAAAGTGATTTTATGGAATACGAAAGTGCTAGCCGGACGGAAGTTTTACAGGAATACTTTGTTCCGGTTGATGAATTTGCTTCTTACATCGATGATTTACGCGAAGTGTTAGCAACAGAGAAATTAAATTTACTGAACATCACTGTTCGCTATGTAGAAAAAGACAATAAAGCAGTCATGTCTTATGCAAAAGACGATATGTTTGCTCTCGTTTTACTTATTAACCAGAAAAAAGACAATAAAGGCATCTCTGATACACAAAGAGTTGTCCGAAAAATGGTGGATGTGACGCTGCAGCATCAGGGAAGCTATTACTTGCCTTATTACGGCTACCCAAGCAAGAAGCAATTAGAAGAGGCTTACCCTCATACAACCGCCTTTTTAAATTTAAAAAGAAAATACGACCCAAACGAAACGTTCGTTAATTTATTTTATAAGGAGTATGGAAAATGACGTACAAACAACTCTTACATTCTCAAAGTCTGATGATTACCGCAAGCAGTATTGCTTTTCCTTTTTATCTTTTACTGCTTCGAAATCTTGGCGATAGTTATTCACAATTTGGCTTAGCTTACGGAATTTTCGCTTTAACCGCAGCTTTAAGTCACCCTTTAATCGGTTCATGGAGTGACAGAGTAGGAGAAAAGCGCTTGCTCATTTTATATACGTTTGGGATGGCAGTTGTTATGCTTGTGATTCCCGTTCTATCAACTATTACGCAGGTGTATATCATTCAAGTTATAATGGGGCTACTTGGAGCTCTTCAAAAAACAGCAGAAAAAATAGCGTTATCTAGGCAGACAGATCGTGTACATACGGGAAAACAAGTAGGACACTATCATTTATGGACCTCTATATGGGCAGCTTTAGCCGTGATTGCAACAGGGTATATCATTGATTTCCTTACAATCGGCAGCCTTTTTTACATCACTTCGTTTATGTATGTAGCGGCAGGGGTATTAATATGGCAAAAACCAAAAACAATCGAGCTTGAACGCCACCATTCGCTGTAAAAGCATATATGGACAGGTCACTTGAATTTTTTAGTTCGTATTATAAGATACTATAAAAAATTTATGTTCTCCCGATATAAGTACTGAAAGGAGAAACGTTTATGCAAGGTATAAGTATATCAGGGCAAGATGCATGGTCTTCTATTATAGTATCGTTCGCTATTTTCATCATTATATGGGGTCTGATTCCAGGCTTAACTATAAAGTATGTATGTAAAAGTCAAACACTAGGTATAGCAAGTTTTTTTGTTGGTATTGCCTATGGGGTTAAAGCAGGTCATTTCCTTATTTAAATACGATTTGGTGTAAGTAAGGAAGCTTGGACCGCTATTAGCTAAGTGGGAATTCCTTTTGTTTCCTGTTATTTTTTTAGAGCAATTCTCCATAATAACAGTTAAAGAGGTGAATCCGATGACAGATAACAATGTTGGGTTTGGAGTTAGCGGAGGCGAAGAGACTAGAAAAAAATCTACTGTTTCTAGTGAAGCTCCTATATCTAATGATGTACAACAAAATCAGAAACAAGATAACTACGAAAAGCTTAGCCACCAACTAAATTCATTATCTGATGATGAATTTAGAGCAGATCGTGATGAAGATTAAGGATTTCCTATCAAAAAAGAATATTTAAATTAAATAAAGTATTATGAAAGTAAACTAATTGGATTCCATGACTTTAACGTGATAGCATTAACTACTGGTACAAACATACCACTTGACTATTTTGACATGCTATCTTGTCAAAGTTCTTAGTTATTTCTTTGATAACTGAGAATCCATTTGTAACCTTTAAGTAGAGATATAAAGGTAATCCTTCACTTTAATAAGTGAAGGATTTTTTTTATCATTTCGTAATCGTTTGATTGTTTGAATTAACGATGGTAAAACAGATACATTGTATACAATGTAAACGTCGTCATGTATAATGTAACTTATTCTTAGTTGAAAACTTGAATGAGCAGGATAGACATACTCGAGATAAGCGGAGGCATACACCAGTGTCTAAGAAAATACATAATTTTAATGATATTATCCGAAAGCTGCGCAAAAAACTTTTTGGAAAAGGTCCAGAACGAATTCATACTGTATTTGTTCAAAATATGGCTATTTCAACTTTGTACGGCAACTTAAGGCCAGCTGAACAATTTATCGCGAGAACAACCGAAGGTAAAGAGACGATACATATGGCAAGAACGAAGCTTATTCAAAACCTTTATGCTTCATCTCCTCCAGAGGGACTTGAAGACTTGTTAGGAGCTAAGCTGAAGTACTTATTTTCTGATATCAAAGTAGAAGAAGATATCGCTGTGTTTGTGTTTGAAACCAATATTCAGTAGAACAACGTAAAATACATAATTTAATTAAATGAAAGAGAAGTAGGATCTGCTTGTTTTTTATTTGGTTTTATTATAGATAATGATGACTGATATACTGTAAAGAAAGTGCAGGATTATTAGGCAGCATTCAAAAACCTTGTGTAAAAGGTGTTTTTGAATGCTGCCTTTTTTAATTAAGGAGGAGTTTTATGGCATTTCACAAGCCGGATAAAATGTTAAACATCGCTTTAGAAGCAGGGATTTCAAAAACGAAGCTATCCCTTTGTTCCATTCTCATGCTTGGATTTTTAGGTGGCGCGTTTATTGCGCTTGGTTTTTTACTAGATGTGCGCTTAATTGGTAATTTACCAGCTGAATGGGGAAGTTTATCGAATCTTTTAGGAGGGGCCGTCTTTCCTGTAGGTCTTATGCTGGTCGTACTTGGGGGAGCGGAGCTTATTACAGGGAATATGATGTCTGTTTCCATTGCCCTGTATGCAAGAAAAATTTCACTTCGTCACTTGCTTCATAACTGGTTTTGGGTCACGCTTGCTAACTTTTTAGGTGCCGCATTTATTGCATATTTCTTTGGACATATTGTAGGTTTAACAGAAACAGGGCCTTTTTTAGATAAAACGGTAGCAATTGCTCAAGCTAAAATTGATGAATCGTTTTTTAAAACGCTTATTTCCGCTGTGGGCTGCAACTGGCTTGTATGTTTAGCTATTTGGCTTTCATACGGTGCTGAAGATGTTACGGGGAAAATTCTTGGTATTTGGTTTCCGATTATGGCATTTGTTGCGATTGGCTTTCAGCACGTTGTAGCCAATATGTTTATTATTCCCGCTGCTATTTTTGCAGGTCACTTTACTTGGTTTGATTTTATGACAAATATTGTCCCTACCTTTATTGGAAATATGATAGGTGGAGCTGTATTTGTAGGTCTTATTTATTTTTCTTCTTATCAACAGAAACAAAAAGAACAATTTAAAAAAGCTTCTTAAGCGGTTTTATCAGTTGTCATTAAGAAAAAGCAGTCTCTTAGTAAAGAGGCTGCTTTTTTGATAGTGAAAGGTGAAAAATGTATTTTTAACAATTTATGTATGATAACATATAAATCAATTAAGGTTGGGTAAACGTTCAAATTCGTTTTTTTATTTTCATAATAATATTATGGTTAACTATATGGTAAGGAATACATTCGCAAGGGAGATAAAGAAATATTGAATATTGGTATAGGATTGATTCTACTATCTGTCGCACTACTATTTCTTATATCAGGAATGTTTTTACACAAAAAGAGAAAAAAGGTATGTAGCAACAGTTTGCTAATCGCAGGAACATTGATTTTATCAGCAGGTCTATTATTAATCACTGGTTTATATGATCCGTATGCAAATCATATTTAATAACTTACTAACGGAGAGTGAAGAAATTGAAGTTCATGGTTGCTGTTTTATTGATTATATTTGGCAGCATTTTAGTTGGGTTGACTAGTAACAGGCTCGGCTCGATAGGTAATAACATCATGCATTTAGCTGGAATTGGGTGCCTTATAGCAGCTATTTTTATAGTAAAAGGCAAAAAAGATACCAAACGCCGTACAAAAAAGGAATGCGATGTTTAATCACGCATTCTTTTTTGATGTGAGCAGCTCTAGGTCTTTGTCGTCCACTTTTTCTTACGAATATTATAAAATAGAAAGTAACAGCGATACATACAGCAGTAAGGTGGTATTTAACAATGAAACAATCTAACAAAACGATTGGTATTGCAGCGCATGTGGATGCAGGAAAGACTACGTTTTCCGAACAGCTTCTTTATCATACAAAAAGTATTAAACAGCGAGGAAGAGTCGACCACAAAGACTCTTTTCTTGATACCCATACAATTGAAAAAGAACGAGGAATTACGGTGTTTGCCGATCAAGGAACTTTTTCATATAACGGTTCTACTTATTATTTAATTGATACGCCGGGCCACGTCGATTTTTCACCTGAAATGGAACGTTCTATTCAAGTGATGGACTATGCGATTGTTATCTTAAGTGCAGTAGAAGGAGTCGAAGGCCATACAGAAACCGTTTGGCAGCTGCTTCAAAAACATCGTGTGCCCGTATTCTTTTTCATCAATAAAATCGATCGTGTAGGAGCAGATCCTGAACGTGTTATAAACGATATTAAACATAACTTAACCCCTGATGTTTATGACATAACGTCAGAGCTTATAGGTGGCTCGTTAAGTGAGGAACTTATTGAATTTATAGCTGAAAAAGATGAAGAGCTTTTAGATGCATTTATGGAAGGCAAGAATGATCAAGCTGATTGGAGAGCGGCTATGCAAAAGCTTATTCAAACCAATCAGCTTTTCCCGTGTGCTTGTGGCTCAGCTTTACAAGATATCGGCATTGAAAGTTTTTTAGAGAAGCTCGATTTGTTAACAGAAACGCGCTACTCGAAGGAAGAAGCATTTTCAAGTCGTGTATATAAAATTCGGCACGATGAAAACGGCATGCGCATCACGTTTATCAAAGCTCTTAGCGGGACACTGCAAGTGCGTGATGAAGTGGCTTATGAAAAAAACGGAGAGCTATACGAAGAAAAAATTACTCAAATTCGCGCTTATAACGGAAGCACATTTAAAAACGTTAATGAAGGTTCAGCTGGCGAACTTTTTGCAGTTACAGGATTGTCTTCGGCATCGATTGGAGACGGTATTGGAACGTTAAAAGAAAGCCGATCCTACGAACTTTTGCCTACGTTAAAATCAAAAGTTGTTTTTGAGCCTTCTGTTCATCCAAAAGAAGGAATTAAACTTTTTCGATTATTAGATGCTGAAGACCCTTCTTTACATGTGACGTGGGAAGAAAGGACTCAAGAACTTCATATTCATGTAATGGGATCAATTCAGCTTGAAGTTCTCGAAAAACTGATAAAAGAACGTTTTAATATAAACGTACAGTTTGAAGAACCAGAAATTTTGTACAAAGAATCCATTCAAAATACAGTGATGGGCTACGGGCATTTTGAACCGTTGAAACACTATGCAGAAGTTCATTTGAAAATAGAAGCAGCGGAACGAAACAGCGGAATTACTTTTGAAAATGCTTGTCACACCGACGATTTATCCGTGGGGTATCAAAATCTAGTCCGTCAGCATGTATTTGAAAAGCCGCATCATGGTTTGCTGACAGGTTCGCCTATTACTGATATAAAAGTGACGTTGTGTACCGGACGAGCTCACAACAAGCATACAAGCGGAGGAGATTTTAGAGAAGCAACGTACCGTGCACTGCGACAAGGATTAGAAAAAGCAGAAAATATTGTGTTAGAACCATATTATGATTTCAAAATTAAAGTAGATATTGATCAAATGGGGAGGGTATTAGCTGATGTTCAAAGTGCACATGGCCGCTTTGATGCTCCTCAAACAACCGAGAATAAAGCGATTATTACAGGAAAAGTTCCTGTTGCTACTTTTATGAACTACGGTTCGACGCTAGCATCTTTTACGCATGGAAAAGGAGCGATGTCTCTATTATTCGGAGGGTATGAACGCTGTCATAATGAAGAAGAAGTGATTGAACGAATCCACTACAATAAAGAGGCAGATCCCGAATACAGCTCATCGTCCGTCTTTTGCTCAAAAGGACAGGGCTATGCGGTTCCTTGGAAAGAAGCAGAGGAAAAAATGCACTGTTTATAAAAAGCACTGTAGCGACTGCTACAGTGCTTTTTCGTAATAGGCTTTCATTAGTTATTCTCTTCATATCTTTACAATAAAAACCACATTATAGTATAGTTTACTTTACTTATATCTCTAAAAAAGAGGTGATAAAAACGTGGATGCTACTGTTAAAACAACTAAAAGTGGGATAATAGGTGGGATTCTTGGAGGAATTTCACTTTTATATGTCATTATTAATACTTTATTGATCCTTAACTTTTTTACAGGACTTATTGTGGCTGAAAAGCTTCAAGGACTGCCTATTATCGCACCTATCTTTTTAGTTCCGCTCATGATTGTTCCTGCAATTATTGGTTTCTTTATAAAAAAAGACAAGCTCTGTCTATGGGCTATTATTTTAAATATCATCTTGTTTCTTGTACCAATTGGCTACCACGTCATCGGTACATTAGTATTTGGCCCTTAATTTTAAAAAACGAACAAACTTTATATTGAAGTTTGTTCGTTTTTTTATATCATATAACTTTCTATAACCACTATTGAGCCGGAGCAGTAGCTGTACTGCTGTTTTCGTCTTTCACCATCATCCTTACGCCTTGTACAACCGCAATTCCTTCCCACTTATTAAGATCAGGTTCAAGAAATTCTAAAGCAAACGTGTGGGGACGTAACGACAGAAAAGAAGAGAGTGTGCGGACTTGAATGATAGAAACGCCGGAACGCAAAACGTCGAATTTGCTTCTGTTATATTCCCCGTAATTTCATATGTATCGCCATCGTTTCTGATATAAAGATACTTCTTTTTAAAAAAAGTGAATTTTCGCTGAATCATGCCAACTTCATTTCCATAGTGATCTGAAATGATCAGCTCTGGCATAAGGGCAAACATTTTAGATTTACCTGTAAATACGATCTCTTCGTTTTTTTAAATCTCAAATTTATTAGCAATAGATAACTTATATGCGACATTTCCAATAACGTCTTGTGATTCATTATAAATAGGAGATTCACCTAACTCGAAAAACTTGTCTTGCAAGATAATCCCTTGTTTCTCCATTTAAAAACCTCCTTTAGAATATATTACCATATTTTACGCCAGTTGAGTTGTGACAAGATCATTTTCATCCCTTTTTTCATGAGTGTTACTAAATAAAGTTCATCCTTGCGTGCTGCTTGCAATGAACAGAATGAAAATAGTCTTCAAAGCTCATAATGTGTAAAGGAGACCTGCTTGTTATAAAACCAGGTGAACGTAAAGCAATTTGTTAGATATTCAAAGTGCACTATACATAAGGAGATGATACTTTATGCCTCAATGGCACCCGCATCGTGAACAAAAAAATTTACCTGATGAATTTGCTGTTAATCCGCTTTTTTCTCGACAAGGAGAAGTGACGATTCCAAGGCTTCGTATCGGTGATCAAGGTATGCTTCCAGAAACAGCTTATCAAATCATTCATGACGAAATTGCTTTAGACGGGAATGCCCGCTTGAATTTAGCTACGTTTGTCACTACGTGGATGGAGCCTGATGCAAAGCGTTTATACGGCGAATCTTTTGATAAGAATATGATCGATAAAGATGAGTATCCGCAGACAGCGGCTATTGAAGAGAGATGTGTACGTATTTTAGCGGATTTGTGGAACTCACCTAATCCTGATACAACGATGGGCGTTTCTACTACAGGCTCATCTGAAGCATGTATGCTTGGTGGACTGGCGTTAAAAAGACGCTGGCAGAAACTGCGTAAAAGTAAAGGGCTATCAACGGACCGCCCGAATATTGTATTTAGTTCATCGGTTCAAGTGGTGTGGGAGAAGTTCGCAAACTATTGGGATGTAGAGCCTCGTTATGTGAATATTAATCCAGATCATCCTTATTTAGATGCAGAAGGCGTCATTAATGCTGTTGACGAAAATACAATTGGCGTCGTACCGATTCTTGGAGTCACGTATACAGGAGTTTACGAACCAATTGCTGCTATCGCAAAAGCTTTAGATGAGTTACAGGAAAAAACAGGATTAGATATTCCTATTCATGTAGATGCTGCTTCTGGAGGTTTTATCGCTCCATTTCTTCAACCAGACCTTATCTGGGATTTCCGCTTGCCGCGAGTAAAGTCCATTAACGTGTCGGGACACAAGTACGGTTTAGTTTACCCTGGTTTAGGGTGGGTAATTTGGAGAGAAAAAGAGGACTTGCCTGAAGATCTTATTTTCCGCGTTTCTTATTTAGGAGGCAACATGCCAACTTTTGCGCTCAACTTTTCTAGACCAGGAGCACAAGTTCTTTTGCAGTACTACAATTTCTTGCGTTTAGGTAAAGACGGCTATTATGCTGTGCAAAAAACCTCACAAGAAAACGCGCTGTTTCTCAGCAAAGAAATTGGAGAAATGGAAGCATTCGAAATTCTTGCTGATGGTTCAGATATCCCGGTTCTTGCTTGGAAACTAAAAGAAGGATACACGCCAAACTGGACTCTTTATGACTTGTCTAGACAATTACGCACGTATGGATGGCAAGTGCCTGCTTATCCACTCCCAGCAGACATGGAAGAAATAACGATCATGCGCATTGTCGTTAGAAATGGATTTTCAAGGGACCTTGCTCATTTATTTATGGTTAATTTCAAACAAGCCGTTGAATTTCTTAACTCGTTGGATAGACCTGTTCTTAAAGACACGAAATACGACAATGGATTTCATCATTAACATCTGTTACGAAAACACAAAGCCGTGTTCTGAAAAAGGTACATGGCTTTGTGTTTTTTTATGCATAAAAGGATAATTTTTTCAAAAAATTCCATAAACAACACAAGAAAATATTCTTATATTTTCTTAATTTTGGTATAATAACCCCTAAGGTTTTATAGTTCTTTAGAATTATGTAAAACCTAAAAAAAGATAAAAAAAGGGGATAATAGTCTATGAAAATGTTGAAAGTTGCTTTTGGTATTCCATTATTAGCTATATTGCTGACAGCCTGTAGCGATGAGTCCAGTGAAAATGTATCGCAAAGAGAAGAGGCTACAGAGAAATCAACAGCGGTTCATACGAAAGAAAATGATAACAAAACGGCTGTAAAAGAATCATCGCCGAATACATTACAAACAAAAGCATCAACAATTAAAAAAGCAGTTAATTCTAAAGAAGCGGATCGCGATTACTTATTAAATGTAATGAATGGTTATCAGTATATCCAAGTAGGTGACAATCAGTATATTTACTATAGCATTAATCAAGAGCAAAATGTTTTTTGTATGATGGAAGTTAACTTTGACGCGAGTGGTGATTATGTAGAAAATATCAATTTTGTTGATAATGCTTCAGAAGAACAAATTGCTTTGCTTCAAAATCAAATACAAGAACAACAAAAGCAATTATCAGAACTCGAACAGCAGCAAATGGAAAAAGAATTAGATGATTACTATGCGCAGCTAGAAGAAGACCGACAAAAAGAAGAAGAGGCACAGGCCAAAGCTGATGCTGAAGCTGAAGCTCAGGCAGAAGCAGATCGTAAAGCGGAGGAAGAACGTTTAGCAGAAGAAGAGAAGAAACAGCAGGAGGAAGAGGAAGCTCAAGCAAAAGCGGATGAGGAAGAAGCTGATGCTGAAGCTTCTTTAGAAGATGAGGCGCAAACAGAATCAGAACCAGAGCAAGAAGAAGATACAGAAGCCCTTGAGGAAGAGGTACCAGCCGAACAAACAGTTTCCGAAGAGCAAGCTATCCAGCTAGTTCGTGAGCAACAAGACATATCTGAAGATTCACCTCTTCTTGTAGAATACGATCACGTTGACGATTCAGGAAACTATATTATCCATGTTTATGAAAGCGTTGTGGATAATGAAGAAACAGGAGAAGGACATACAGCTACACAAGGATGGTATCAAGTAAGTCCTAGCGATGGGTCAATTACTGATGTTACGGTAGACGGTTACTAATAAAATAAGCTGTTTATTAAACATAAAAAGAGCGACACATAACCTCAAAAGCAGCTATTATACTTTTGAGGTTTTAATTTCTGTTGGCTATAAATCGCAATAAAATGGAACTTTTTTGAAATTAAAACGTAGTAACTAAAGTATAGAAAAGTTTTTTGCTCTATCTTTCAAAAGAACAAAAAATGTAGATACTGATACTTTTAAATACAACCGATATATGGTTTATCTATGCTTCATTTTATAGTTCATTTCACTTTCGTAAAGAGAAAGTACATTATAAAACTAAACATCTTTTCCTTCACGGATATAAAAATAGTAAAAGATCTAGAGGATGACAGCCCCATTAAAAATGGCTGTCTTTTTTTGTCGGAATTTGAATATAGAATTATATGGTTATGTTAAAAGTTAAGTAGTATCATAGTCGTAGTTATAAAGTAATTACATGTGGTTAAAGGAGAGATTAGATGAAGAAAAAGGGTATCATCTCATTATTATCTGTAAGTTTACTAGTTTCCTCATTGTCAGTAAGCACAACTCAAGCAGCTGAGAATAACTATGAGTCTTCAAAGAAAATAATTGAAAGCCGACTGAAGTCTGATAAACCGTTAAATCATAATGTTATTAATCCCCATGCTCTAAGGGAAATTAAAGAACAGACTTTAATTTCATTAGAAATACCTAAAGGTTTTTCTACGAAAAAATTTAATACATCAAGTGCAAGTATTAAGGGCAGTAGTGGTCAGCCAATGTATGAAAGTGAGCCTAATGATGATTTCAAAATAGCAGATATACTACTAAACGAGAGAGTAACATTTGGGCAATTCGACGATACTCTTGATATAGATTTTTATAAGGTGAACGTATCTGGAAAAGGGACTTTACTAGTAGCGGGCGGAACAGACACTACTTCCAATATCGATTTACTATTTTTAGCAACTGAATATGAATATCAAGACCATGGTTATTTAGAATATTTAGGTTCTGAATATGATGATGGAGTGGAAGTGCAAGGATATAAAGTTAATAAAGCGGGCACGTATTACATACCTGTTTTAGATCTAAACGGAAATGATTATGATGCTATATATGGAATCTCTACTCAATTTGAAGCTGACAAAGATACTGTTGCGCCCAATAAACCTACTGTTAATAAAGTAGACAATAACGATAAAGTTATAACTGGTAAAGCGGAAGCAGGTTCAACTGTAACTGTTAATGTAGGTAAAAAACGGATTGGGTACGCAAAGGCAAGTTCAAATGGATCATTCTCTGTTAGTATTCCAGTTCAAAAAGCAGGCACTACGTTGAATGTAACTGCTAAAGATAGTGCGGGAAATGTAAGTAAACTTACCTATATAACAGTTGTAAAGGCTGACGTTACTCCACCAAACAAGCCAGCAGTTAATAAAGTAGATGATAATGATAAGGTTGTGACAGGAAAAGCAGAAACTAACTCTACCGTAACTATTAATATAGGAAAGAATCGAATTGGGTATGCAAAAGCAAATTCAAAGGGATTATTCTCTGTTAGTATCCCTGTACAGAAAAAAGGAACTAAATTAAACGTAACTGCTAAAGATGCTTCGAATAATGTAAGTAAAGTTACGTATGTAACTGTTGTGAAACATTAAAATTGATAAACTGTTTAGATTATCTGCGATGCATTGAGTGGTAAATCAATCTAATAATAATATAAGCAGACCAATTGTGTCTGCTTTTTTATTTAGTGTAAAATACATAATTTCGTAGTAAGTAAACTTATTTAGACCTAATTGAGGCCTAAAACTTTATTATTAATAAGGGAAGATTATAATGATGATTCCCTTATTGAGAGTTTATGGAATGAACGGGAACAAGGGGATAAGGAAAGAGCTAAATTATGTACCAAAGAGAACGGATTTTCATCCTCTCTTTAAAGAAAGCTGGTTTAAAGGGTATAGAGTGCTCTCATCTAAAATGATAATTTTCGATGAATATTCGAGATGTTCATTATAACAAAGCAGCAAATTATGATAAAAATCCACTAACAGACCGACATAAAAACTATTTTCCTCCGAAAACAAACCAGAGCGATTGATAAGAATATTTTCGTATTTTTTAACGATTCTTTGAGTTCTCTTTATAATTTTTACCGCATCTTTCATTTTATACATTTCATTTAACTCTTCCGCAAATATGTGGAGGTCTTTTTGTATTGCCTTTCTAAGCACTGCATTCATTTCTTTAATGTTCTGCGGTACTTCTTCCAGAACAAATTGCTTTATCATAATGAAATCAGACTGCACTGGCTCGTGCAGAAAGCTTAGGTAAATACGAAGAGTGTTATACGCATCATACATCGGATTGTGCTTTTTACCCTCAAACTGCAAATTATATAAAGCTAACCCATTTTCTACTGATACGTTATTTTTAGAAACACGCTTTGTAAAAATTGCTTGAAAATCAACATAACGCTGTTCTATTTTCTTTATAGTAGCAAGAGAGATTTCGTGCTTTTCTGCATCTATTTTTAAACGAGATAAATCGCTGGTAGACCAAGAGAAAAAACGGGATTTTTTAATTCCGCCAATCCAGGTTAAAAAGTCTTCAAAAACATTTTTAAAATTACTTGCACCGACTAAATCAGTATCTTTAATACCGGTTAACTCTGTGCAAAAGCGGCTTAAGGACACACGTTTTGTAGGTTGAATATAACGGTCAAAAAACTCAATGTTTTCTGTCTCGATATTGTACTTCACCGCGCCGAGCCGAATTGCTTCCATATCTTCAAACGGCATTCCTTTGTTTGAACACAGCATTTCAAAATCAAAAAAGATAAATTGTTTTACATCTGCCATATTCTATGCTCCTCTCTCTAACAGGTTATTATAAGGGAATAGCGGTGAAAGAGAAAGAACCAATAAATTCCAAACGATAAAAATAACAATTAATTATTTCAAAAGGCTAGGGGATGCTTATCAGTTTCTAGGTAGCGGAAAAGTTTTTGAAGCTCTTCGAGGGATATATAAACAGGAAGCTTTTTGTCTGATTTTGGCGCTTGGATGTCAGCAGTGAAGTCTGACTTCATATAATTTTCTTTTAAACGATATTGACTAAGTAGCTTGATATACGGCGTTGTAACGTTCTAAGCTTAATTCGATGTTAATTACTTAATTCTGTACAAAACGACGTACACTTGAAGATGTAAGGTCATCCAAATCAAGTGAGCGATTATTTTCTTATAGGAAGTCTTGATAAAGCCTTAAAGCAAACGAATAACCAAGACAAAGCGATAGGTGATATGTATTCCAAGGATCTAAGAGCAAGGGAGACCTCAATGGTTTTATTTCTTTTTCTAGTTTACATAATATATATTCTAGGAACCAATAGATAAAACGAAAATTCTGTCTCATTATAAAAGTATACTTATGATAGTGAGACAGAATTTAAAAAAATGAGATAGGGTTTGCCTTTATATGATTCAACTCACTAAACTAATTATCAACAAGATTTGTTCTAATTGAACAAATATGGATATGATTTTATAGAATGCATATTGATTTCACCAGATTGTTTTTGGGTTTGATCAGTTCGATTTATATTTATAGATTTTGAAAAATGAATGAGTTTACTTGTAGGATTTAGATTTTATACTCATTTATTTTTTCTCATCGTATTCTCAATGAACTCTTTGCAAATTGATAAAATCTGTTTATGTTTAATTTTTTAAGGATTTATTTGCTATAGAATGTATATCTTTCATTTAGTACATATGTTTGCATTAAATGGATTTTTATTCATTAACAAAAGTCAAAACCTCGTATTTTCTGTAATAAAATACATAAAATAGTATTTTTATTCTATCTGATTCCTTGTTAAAATTACTGAAAACCCCTTTCTTATCAGCTTTTTAGTGATTTTAGTTGTAGTTTCCTTTTTCATCGGGTATAATATTAAACAAATAGATGACGGTATAAATTGGATGTCATTATCCAGTTTTAAAGGAGCGATACTCATGAACATTACAATTTATTATGGAAATCATGAAGATAAAACAATTCATACAATGGATTGTCACGTAGATATCGATTTAGATGATGAAGATATGGTAGCTTTAACAGAAGCTCGTTAATGAATATATAAAAGGCTGTGGATGCTTTTCATCTGCAGCCTTTTATTTTTTGCTCTCCCTCTCCTCTTTAACTTATACTAACCGCTACGTTTTACAAACCTCAGTCACTTTTATTATAAAATTTCAAATTCTCCATTAACTTCTCTTTACTTTTCGACACTTTTTTTGTATCATTAAATAAGAACGTATGTTCGTTTTATTTTTATCGTATTGATGATCACAAGGAGTGTTTTTGAATGACGGTACGAAAAAGAAAAAGAAAGAAGCTCCCTCCTACCCTATCCAATACAGGCTTTATTGGAGCAACGTTTGCTGATACAGATGAATTAGCACGTAACGAATATCACTTCCCTCGTAAACAAATGAAAATTACCCATCATGTTTTAGATGCCTTGCTTCAAGGGGCAACGCACTTATTTCAACAGCATAAAGTTGAAGCTGCTATCTCATGCATCTATCTTCCTAAGTACAAGAAGATTGGCTTAGTCCTTTCTAAACAGCCTTTTGGCCGCAATGAAGGCATTGGGTATTTTATTAATTACTTAAAGGAAATCGGGCATATTGAGTGGGATGAAAAAACGAAAGACTACGAAATACATAATACGAGTTTTATCGGCGTGGTATTTGCAGATCTAGAAAAAATTGCTAAGTTCACCTTCGACTTTGAATTAGAATTGCTGTCAAAGTTCGTCAAAGACTTAATTATTCCCGCTAAAGAGCTTTTCTTGCAACATAATGTAAAAGCGTATCTCTCAGGCGTTGAAAATGAAGATCAGCATAAAGCAGGATTTGTTTTATCAATCAAGCCTTATGATGAACGTAAGGAAGCAGACTTATATTTTGTGGAATATTTAAAAGAACGTGGTTTATACGAAGAGGACGAGTCTGAAGAAGAGTTAGTACCTATTCATACAAAATGGAGCTTATTTAAATGACATACGTTATACCCGCTGTCTTAAGGAGACAAGCGGGTCTTTTTTTGCTTTTTTACTAAAACCCAAAACAAATTAGTAGCAAGTACTAATAGTTAGTAATATAATAATAGTAATGATAAAAAATCATTGATATCTATAATATAAGGAGTCGTTTTTATGATTCAACTAAAAGATTTAGTTCCAAGTGAACATTACAACTTAACAGAGGAAATCGAAAAACATGCATCCGATCAGCTTGCGTTAAAGTGGCAGGACGCTGACGGTGCACGTGAAGAAATTACATATAACCAGCTGTTAGCACAAGCAAATAAAGTGGCAAACGGGTTAACGGAGCTAGGATTAACAAAAGGCGATCACGTTTTGGTTATTGCGCCTCGCCTTATTGAATCGTACGCTATTTACTTAGCATGCTTGAAAGCAGGTATTATTGTAATTCCTTCTTCAGAACTATTACGCGCAAAAGATATCCAATATCGTTTACATCACGCTGAAGCAAAAGCGATTATTTCTTACCATCCTTTCTGCAATGAGATCGATAAGATTGAAAACTTCCCTACTTCTCTACAACATAAAATTACGTTTGGTGCTGATGTTACGTCATGGACGCGCTTAGAATCACTTACGGCGGATGCATCAGAACAGTTCCAAGCAGCTAAAACAACTAAGGATGATACAGCATTCCTTCCTTATACATCAGGTACAACAGGTCAGCCAAAAGGCGTTGTTCATACTCATGGATGGGCTTATGCTCACCTTCGTATCGCTGCTGCTGAATGGTTAGATATTAAAAAAGGCGATACGGTCTGGGCAACAGCAGGTCCTGGTTGGCAGAAATGGATTTGGAGTCCGTTTTTATCTGTACTCGGTCAAGGTGCAACGGGTATTATCTACAACGGACGTTTTGAACCTAAAAAGTTTTTAGAAATTTTACAGGATGAAAAAGTAAACGTACTGTGCTGCACGCCAACAGAATACCGCTTTATGGCTAAAATTGATGAGCTTGAACGTTTTGACCTATCTCACCTTCATAGCGCTGTATCTGCCGGTGAACCGCTAAATGAAGAAGTTATTAATGTGTTTAAAAAATATTTTAATATCCAAGTGCGTGATGGATACGGTCAAACGGAGAATACTCTTTTAATCGGTACATTAAAAGGTGTAAAAACAAAGATTGGTTCAATGGGTAAACCGATGCTTGAAGGATTTGTAGAAATCATTAATGAAGACGGCGAACCTTGTGAGCCTGGAGAAGTTGGAGACATTGCCGTTCGTAAAGACCTCCCTTCTCTTTTCAAGCACTACTATAAAGACATGGAGCGCACTGAGAAAACGTATAAAGGAAACTATTATTTAACAGGTGACCGCGCTTCTAAAGATGAAGAGAACTATTACTGGTTCCAAGGACGCGGAGATGATATTATTATCAGTTCTGGCTATACAATTGGGCCGTTTGAAGTTGAAGATGCGTTAATTAAGCATCCAGCGGTGAAAGAATGTGCCGTTGTAGCTAGCCCAGATGCTGATCGCGGCCATGTTGTAAAAGCATATGTTGTTCTTGTTGATCATGTAAAAACAACAGATGCAGGGTTTGTTAAAGAGCTGCAAAATCACGTAAAGGCTCTAACTGCACCTTACAAGTATCCTCGCGTAATTGAATTTATTAATGAATTGCCAAAAACTAATTCAGGTAAAATTCGACGTGTGGAACTTCGTGAACGCGAGCAACAAAAAGAATAATAAATGAAAAAAAGACGTATCTGTTAGGATACGTCTTTTTTTATTAGATAGAACGCTGTGAAGTACGAACATCTACTGTTAAAACACCGGTATTTACATTTGCATATGCTTTAATAATAACAGGATAATCTTTGTTGTTTGTGAATTTGAAATCAGGACCTCCCCATGATACGGTTGCATCTCTTCCAGCAGGCACATAACCTACATGTTTTGAATGATGAGACCTAGCTGTCACTTGTAGACCAGCCCCGTCAACGGCATTAAATAACGTAGAAGATGTTTGACAAATTCCTCCCCCAATTCCCATAACTAATTGTTTGTTGATAATTTCAGGAGCAGGCTGATAGCCTCTTTCTGCTGTACGTTCTCCAACTGTTTGATTGTAGGAAAAAGAATCTCCTGGTCCTAATACAACGTTATTAATCGCTTCTGCTGATAGCTGAACATTTCTATTTCTACTTGTATCACTTGGACGAAACCGCGTAGAATACGAAGCTAATGATACATCAGCAATTCCTTGAGCGGATGCTGCCGTTACATTTGGAGCGGTTTCGTAAATCGGAACCTTCACATCCAATTGTTTCGTATTTAAATTCTGCAGGTTTTTAACAAGCTCTGCTTCCTTTAAAATGATTTGTTTGGATCCGCCAGTCAACGCTCCATTTGCGTCCATTTTTATATTTTGCATAGGCGTATCAATCCCTTTTGCAAGCTCAGACGCTAATTGTTTAATTTCTTGATTGTATACGTCTTTATCCTGGTAATGCACCGGCTTGAATTCTTTCATTACTTGTCCTGTACGGGAATCCTTTAACTGATACGTCAGGTCTTCGACTTTAAGGACTGATTTTTTCTTTTTCTCAGCCTTTTTTTCCGGTTTTTTAGCTGCTTGTTTTTGTTCTATCGCAGCTGTTTGCTTTGCAGAATGGTTTGTATACATGCTGTATGCAATAAACGCACTCACAATTGTCGCGCCAAGCAAAAGCGCCCCTAAGACTTTCTTCATGTAATTGAATCCCCCCATATCTCGGCTTTACCTCAATATGTTTTTTCTATAAAAATATGTATACATTCATTTTATACAAACATCGTTAAAAAGACGATATGTCAAAGTGAATAATCACCATTTTTTATATTTTTTTCTTTATTCAACACATGAGGTAAAGCGGAATGATGTTCATAGACCCCATTTTTCTTATGAACTCAATAGAAAACAAATGTTGTATGCGTTTCCTATTATTACTATTCTTATATATAATAGCACGAAAATAAGAATTTTTTAACGAATTATGGTAATTATTTTTAAATTTTTCTGACAATTTTCGCGGTGTTGTTCATTTTTCTATGGACATCATACATGGTATAATGGTAAAAATGGAATTTGTTTTATGAGGAGGATTTACGCTTGACTGAACGTTATAGCAAAGAAGAGATTAGTCATCAGCTAGAAAGTATAGATCATGTAAAAGAAGCTCTTTTAAAATATAAAAACACCGTAATCGGTGAGAAATATGATTTGCTTCCCTACCACTTAACTTCAACAAAAGAAGCAATTTTAAAGACCATTCACGATAAAAACAGCTGCATTGTTAGCGATATCACAAAAGTACTTGGGCTCTCCCCTGGTGCTATTACCATTGTATTAAATCAATTAGAAGATGATGAGCTTGTAAATCGTATATATAAAAAGCAAAACCGCCGAAGCGTATGGGTAGAATTAACCGAAAAAGGCGAAAAAGTTGTCGAAGTATTACAAGCCACTCGTGTCGATTTTTGGTCAGATTTACTTTCACACTTATCAGAAGAAGAAAGAAATCAATACTTTCACATTATGAAAAAAATATCTCAAAAATTACAGCAAGAAACATAAAAAAAAGCGGCTTTTATAGCCGCTTTTTTTATGCATATGCTAACGCTTGTTTTTTCACTTCGTTTTTCAACACTTTTCCTACGCTGTTTTTAGGAAGTGAAGGAACAAATACAACCGTTGGCACTTTATATGGTGCTAGTCGTTCTTTACAGAAGTTCACTACGTCCTCTTCAGTTAAAGCAGATGCTTCTTGTTTCACAACAAATGCATATGGAACTTCGCCGTACACATCATCAGGCATGCCGACAACTGTCGCTTCTAACACGCCATCTGCTGCTAGGAGAACTTCTTCTACTTGATCTGGGTAGATGTTGTCTCCTCCATATACAATTACATCTTTATAGCGTCCTTCAATATAAAGAAATCCGTCTTCATCTAATCGACCTGCATCGCCCATCGCTAACCAGCCATCTTGTAAGACAGCGTTTGTTGCTTCTTCGTTTTGCCAGTAGCCTTTGAAAAGATAAGGGCTTCGTACAAGTACTTCACCTTTTTCTCCAGTTGGTACTTCTTGACGTGTATCCGGATCTACAATTTTCACTTCTACATGTGGAGCAGGTTTTCCAGCAGAGCTTACTTTCTTCCATCCCATTTGAGGATGCCATGAACTGATAATCCAAGCTTCTGTGCTTCCGTACCCTTGAGCTAAAATCATTCCGTTACGATCATATTGTTCGATTAAAGACTCAGATACTTTTGTTCCGCCTGACACAGCAAGTTTTAGAGGGAAATCATAGTGCTCTCCTTTTTCAAGCTCTTCTACGATGTATTTTAATGCCGGTGGTAGTGCAAACAGCATTTTAATGTTTTCTTTTTCAATGACCTCAATTACTTTAGCTGGATCTGTTTCTTCAGAACATACCATTGTGTTTCCTGTGTTAATACACATAAATAAAATGCTCATCGAACTCATGTGGAAGAATGGATGAACAAACAAATAGCGCATGCTTTTATCAATATTTGCACGTTCTTCCTGTCCGCCAGAATTTAAAAAGGCACTTACCGAGCCGTGTGCAATCATACATCCTTTTGATTTACCTGTTGTACCTGATGTGAACATCATCAATGCTAGATCTTCAGGAAGTACTTCAGGAAGTGCTTCTGGTGTGTTTGTGTTATACGCTGAGAATTGAGTTGTAAATTCTTTTGCATCCTCAATTTTTAACGTAAAGCTAAGTCCATCCGTTTGTTCCGCTTTTTCTAATACAGACGTAAATTCATTGTGGTGAATAATCGCTTTTAACTGTCCGCTCGTAATAATGCTATCAAGTTCATAAGGTGTCATGCTCTTACTTAATGGAACAACGACTGCTCCCACTTGTAAAATCCCCATTGTAACGACTGGGTAAGCAATGCTTGTATGAGCTAAAATACCAATACGATCTCCTTTTTGAATTCCTTTCTCTAAGAAGTAATGAGACAATTGATTTATTTTTTTATAAAATTCATTAAATGTATAACGCTCATTATGTTCAACTAGTGCTTCATGTTGAGGAGAAATCTCTGCACGTTCTGCGACTAAGTATTGTAATGTGTTCATTTTATCCTCTCCTTTGTCCGCTCGGACTAAATATTTCGTTCTTGAATATTTTAATGACTAAAACATAATAACAAAAAATTTTTCCGAAGTAAAAGTTTAAAATTATTAAAATGTGTTTATATAGGTTTTATCGGAAAATGTTAAAAGAGATACTATTTTTAAGAAGTGTTGTATTACCAAGGGTTTGAGAAAATTTTACAAAATTTAAATAGTTCAGACACTGGGTTTAACGAACTATTTTTTTCCTTTTTTTGTTTGTAAATTAGTTTTTATTTCTTGTTTTTCATTTTTTTAATATATTTTCTTACTTTCCCCTTATTCACCGGATTTTGAGCTCATTTATTGAATGAAAACGGTGAATATGAAACAATAATATATAAGTATTTGGATTTGAAAGGAGCAAATTTAGACATGAAAGTTCTTGTAATTGGTGCGAATGGTCAAGTAGGCAAACATATTGTAAACATTTTGAATGAAAGTGATGTGCACACTGTACGTGCGATGGTACGTAAAGAAGAACAAGCAAAAGAACTTGAAGCAAGAGGTATCGAAACGGCTTTTGCCAGCTTAGAAGGTACTGTTCATGAAATTAAGGAAGTGATGAAAGGCTGTGACGCCGTTATCTTTAGCGCAGGATCAGGCGGAAATACAGGCCATGATAAGACACTTTTAATTGATTTAGACGGTGCGGTAAAAGCGATGGAAGCTGCAGAAGATTTAGGTATTAAACGATTTGTGATGGTAAGCGCACTTCAAGCACATCACCGTGAAAACTGGAATACTTCATTAATTCCTTACTATGTAGCCAAACATTACGCAGATAAAATCTTAGAAGCAAGCGGATTAACATATACAATTGTTCGACCAGGCGGATTGTTAAACGAACCAGGGACAGGACGTGTAGATGCTGGAGAGAACAAAGAGCGCGGATCAATTCCTCGCGAAGATGTAGCGCGTGTTGTAGTGGAAACATTAAGTGAAGATCATACATTCGGACGTTCTTTTGATTTAGTTTCAGGTGATACGCCTATCACAGAGGCTATTCAATCTATTTAATATAAAAAAGCAGCGAATCCATATTCGCTGCTTTTTTATTTGTTATTTAACACATGTACTAAATGATAAATCACTTTTGCTGTCAGTCCCCATATAACCCAATCTTCGTAGTAATAAAAATGTTCTTCCATCTCTCTTGTTTGCCAATTATAATTTTCACCACCAATAATCGCGTCATAAGGAAAATTATGTTCGGGTTCTACTCTGAAATGAATATTGTGTATATCAGGTTTCGTACGCTGAAAAAAAGAAAGAGGCACGGTAAATACTTCTGCTACTTCCGAAGGATTCGGTCGAAGTTCAAGCGACTCATCAATAAAACCTACATAAGGATAAATAATCGTTCCGAATTGAGAAACAATATAATCTAAAGCTTGTACTTGCTGAATAGATTCAGGCGTAACCCCTAACTCCTCAGAGGTTTCACGGATAGCCGTTTCTTTTTCGTCTGCATCCGTCTTCTCAACACGCCCTCCTGGAAAACAAATTTCTCCGGGCTGTCTTCGTAAATCGAGCGCTCTTACCTCAAATAAAACATGTAGTTCCCCTTGTTTTTCAATAAGCGGAACAAGAATACCGAAGCGAGAAAACTGATCCATTCCAAGAATTGTCGGTATCCGATTTTCTAACTTAGCTATAATACGGGATGCATCCATACGTCCACTTCCTTTCACAAAATGAATTATCAAAAGAATAGCGAGTTATAAGCTACGATGTCAACTAGCCTGCAAAAGAAAGCTGTTATCTTTAGTATATGAAGAGTTCCATTCAATTGACACTACAATTGATAAAAATATATAACATGAATATAAATAAAACAGATAGCACCGGCTACCTGTCTTTTTGTTTTGTTTTTAACAACCCATAAATAAGTAAAAAGAATGCAACCACACTGATAAGCAATCCTCCTACTTGCTTATCAGTGAGTCCGAAACGAAGCTGAAGCCAAAAGATAACCAAGCAAATCAAAATGACGCTGGTAGCTAAATAAAAGTAAATGCTGTAGAAAAACGGATTCGTTCTTTTCCGTTTGTAGACAAGTAGTGAGATGCCTATATACGTACCCAATAGTGTGAGTAATACAACAACTTCCGTTAATGTTCTCACCGCATTCTCCCCTCTCCCTTTTTTCTTCTATACCCTGTTTCTTCTTTCATCAAAAGGAAATTTAACTAAGGTGTTTACAAAAAACCGCCTTATGGCATAAGGCGGTTTCCTTCAATACGCTTTATCCTGGTTTGTATTATATATCAAGAGCAAAGGTAATGACTGCTTCACAAGCTAACTCGCTGTCTACAAATGCTTTTCCTTTTCCTCTTACAATCTTTCCGCGCTGCTTGAGAACCTCAAATTCTAAACGTAGTGTATCTCCTGGCCTTACTTGACGCCTAAAACGACATTCGTCTATTCCTGCTAAAAAAGCAAGTCTTCCTTTTTGTTGGTCATCCGCAGCCATGGCAAATCCACCGAGCTGAGCAAGAGCTTCGACGATAAGTACCCCTGGCATTACCATATAGTCGGGGAAGTGGCCTTGGAAAAAAGGTTCATTTGCTGTTACTTGTTTAATCCCTATCGCAAGCTTTCCTTCTTCTTGCTCTAAGATGCGATCAACAAGTAAAAAAGGATAGCGGTGTTGAATGGTATGTTTTATTTGTTTTATATCTTTCATATGTATCGCTCCTTTTTCTTATAATAAGGGGTCCTTGCCGTCAAATGCAGGAAACGTATCTGGATGAAGGAGCGGCGCGAGTTTTTTTAACCCTAACAGCAACCTAGGTGAAGGACGACAATACAGCCATTCTTCTAGTACATATACGCGATGTTCTTTTATGGCAGACATGTCAGACCAGTTCGGTCTCTTGTGTAAAATCTTTGGATTCACTTTGTTTGTCTGTACGCCCACCCAAGCCAAACACACATGAAGTGGATTGCGTTTGAGCACTTCTTCCCAATCACTCTGTACATTTGCTTCTTTATGATCAGCAAATATATTTTCTCCTCCCGCTAACTCACTAATTTCAGTCAGCCAGTTTGCTTTGCCAGGAGTAAAGACAGGTTTTGGCCACCATTCCCAGTATACAGTGGCTTTTTCGTCAATTTGATTTGCAATCCCTTTATATGTAGAAAGAAACTGATCATAACGCTTTAACAGTTCAGCTGCTTTTGTTTCAATGTTTAATCGCTGACCTAAATCCTGTAGATTTTGACGAATATCCTCTAGTGAATTAGGGTTATACACGACGTAAGGAAGCTTTCGTTTTTTTAGTTCTTCAATGTTTCGCTCCATTCCTGGAACGCTTAGTGATGCTAGAACTAAATCTGGTTTAGCTTCTTCCACCGCATCCATATTAATCGATAAATCAGGACCTAAACGCGGCAGACCTCCAATAGACTGCGGCCAATCGGAATAATCATCTAGTGCTACAAGCAAATGTTCACATCTTAAATATGCTATTAGTTCTGTATTGCTTGGACAAAGCGAAACAATTCGCATAGTTCCCCTCCTGCATTCATTTCTTTTTTTCTATTATACAATAGATATACATATAAAAAGCAGAGACTTTCACTGAAGTCCCTGCTTGTGGTGCTCTTTCTTATCCGCCCATCGCGTGATAAAAGAAACCTAAACAGCCAAGTGAACTAATGCTTGTAGTTAAAATGCCGATTGAAAGCAACACCTGTCCGTCTTTTTTTGTTTGTATCGCAGCATATAATAAAAAGCTAAACAGGTGCCAAGAATAAAAAGCTAAACAGGTGCCAAGAAGTAAATAAATAGCCCATATGTAAGGTAGATTCTTTAGCTGAAAGATGTATCCTTGATTAAATAATAAACAGTAAATAAAAAAAAGATTTACGATAAAAAATATAGGAAGTACACTTTTCTTCATCTATTAAACCCTCTTCTATTCTTTATTTTCTGCTATAGTTGCTCTGTTTTGATTTCTCAGTTCATCCCGTATTTCACGTAAATATTGATTTCTCTCTTTCATTCGCTTTAACACTATAACGATAACAGCTATAATACCAGCAATGATTCCTATATAAAGAACTCCAAACACTAAGATAGGTACTACACCCCAAAGCTCCATCTCATTCCTCCTATTTTCTGGTTATTACCTTATTTTACCGTATTTTGTAAAGTTGTCACGTCTTTTATCCATGAAAAAGGGAGTTTGAATATACATTCAAACTCCCTAAAGAGATAATAAAAAATAATATTTATTATAGCGCTTTGCTTTTGACACTCGCTCCCGTTCCGAAAAACTTATCAAAAATTTGATAAAGAGCAGACAGGCCAACTAACCAATAAATCGTTGTTACTAACCAATCCCAAGAGCCAAATAGCTCTTCTACTACATTCACGCCTAATGCTACAGCTAACCAATTTAAACCGCCTAAAATCACAAGAAGAGTCGTTAAACCTGAAAGAAATTTCACGTTGTCACCTCCTTGCGAACTGCATTAGGAAAAGCAGCTCATGTTACATCTTATGCGCTGTATAGATCAGTATATGCATAGGCGCTATGTAAAATAGTTATAAAGAATATGTGATTTATTCTTTTTTATTTTCTTATTGTGCAGCTGCAGCTTTCCCAATTTGCTTAATCGTTTCTACATGCATCGCTTCGTGATAGAAGCTGAATAAAAACGTTTCGCCAACTGTTGTAAAGTTGATACCCGCTTTATTTGTAAAAGGTGTGATTAACTGCTTATCAAACTGCCCGGGCATGAACTCTTTAATACGATGTGCTTGATCTTTCAACACATTCGCAATTTCTTCAAGAGAAGGGGCAGCCTCCGTCCAATCGGCAGGTTTTGTTCCTGCGCCAAAAAAGCTTTCATAACTCTCTGGCGTTTGCATCGGTTCACCAGCTAAGCCAAACACAAGCTTTTCTTGAATAAAGGCAATATGTCCAAGATTCCAGCGGATATTGTTATTGAATCCTTTTGGTGTGAGGTCCGCTGCCTCTTCTGTTGTTTTTTCAAGGATACTGATCGTAATCCCTCTTACAACGTCCATATGTTTTAAAATCATGTTTTCCATCGTCTAATCTCTCCTTACGTTGTCGTATTAGATAAACTATTTAATGTCTATTGTGCACAAATTAATCCTTAAATGCCACTCATAACATTTAAACGTTAAAATAAAAGAAAATTCAAAAGAAACATCCCCCTATATAAAAACTAGGGGGATGTTTTAAGCAGAAGACTTCAAATTTGAGACAGGTCCTTTGTTTGGCTTCGGTTTTAGCTGACCAAGCTTGTTTTTCAGATAATCTTTTAATGCGCCGCGTTTTCTCTTGCGTCTTTTATCACGATTTTTAATGGGAATCTCCTCCTTTCCTTTTAGTTTTAAGACCTGTGTATTAAATGGATTCTTCTTTTATACATAAAATCCTTTTGAATTCTCAAACTTACCTTCATGTAATTCTTTCCTTTTTATAAAAAAAGACCAAAGTATCAAACTTTGATCAATCAAGCTACATACGTAATCGACCCAATAGTGGAAATAATAGCGCTGTTTCTATCGTACCAAACAACAGGTTCGTATCTAACGGCAAAATAACTCAGATGAGAGGTGTGAAGCCTCACAATTTCATCTGACAGGTAAGCCGATCGCTTTGCGTCGTCTTTTCGCTTTAAATTTAACACTTCAATAATTCTTTCCTTCGTCGTAATTCCAATTCCATGACCAAAATATAGAGTCTCATCTAATACAATGGTGTTTTCACCTTTCCACTGAGGAGTATCAGAGTTATAATCAGGATTTTTAAAATATGCACAGTCTCCTGGCAAGTAGTCAGACCCTTTATAACCATGAAGCTCAAGATCTTCATCGTATTGCCAATCGTGTAAGTAAAGATCAGCAAAAAGCCGGTTAAAGTTTTCTTTTCCAATATTGTTTAATACGGCTTTATAAAAGATGATGATAACAGCCATCGCGCATTCAAACGCATATTCGTGCCCGTTGTAAAAAATATCATCAATGGCTTTATTCGGAGAAACTGTAGGCAATAGCTGAAATCCTCCATCATCGGTTCGTTTCCAATACTTTTCGTTACACCTGGAACGTGCAAATGTAGCAAACCTGGCGCCGCTTTTGCGCAGCAACACAGACGATTCAATAATTTGTAATTTAACAGATACATCAAAATCAAGCTGGTCAAATGTAGCATACTCATACACTTCCCTATAGGCATCCATCTGTTTTAAAATGTCTGCTTTTTCTTTCGTTAACGAACTATTATTTAGATCACTTATTTTCACAATTTGTTGGTTAACTTTAATCATAGACGTTCTCTCCTTTACAGAAAATGATATCAATCACTTTCTCTAACAGGATATTGATAAAAAAAGATTTTGTGTATCTTCATTTATTTAAAATCGTGAAGATTAGAAAAAACGATGTTCAGGACTTTCTTGATCAGTTTGAGAAACAGTTAACTTTACATACGTTCAATGGCAAAGAGTATTATAGCGCCGATAATTTAAGACAGACTATTAATGCTACTGAATAAGCACATAAGCAAAAAAGGTCTTGATGTCTAATCAAGTCCTTTTTATTTATAACTGTATCAAAAAACTTGATCATTTCACGTCAAAGTTGCTGCTATAAAGGTTTCCAGCGAAAGTTCCATCATAATTTGTTAGCGGTTTGGTTATGTGATATACAGCAAGCTTATAACGGTATGTGCCATTAGTATCAACTTTAAAACTCGTTCCAAATTTCTCTCCAGAGACTGCATACCATTGGGATGCAGATTGCACGTTCACCCATTTACCATTCTCTAAATGCTGCAATTGACCAACAAGTCGTACCTCAAATGAATTATGGTTAATAAACTTCATAATGATTGGTTCTTCTTTTGTCCAATTTGTCTTAGTTGAGTTAACTGATACACCGTATGATGAAGCGGCATCAGCTTCTTGAATATGCCCATTTGGAACCAATGGGAAATTTGCGACGGATCCTATTCCTAAACCACCTAATGTAATTACTCCGGCTATTGCTACTCGCGTTACTCTTTTCATATCATTTCCCCGTTTCATTATAAGATTATAGGCTTTATATCCTCTATAAAACCTATTAATTTATCATTATAGTACAAAAAATAGAATATTATGGGTTATTTTGTAAAATACCTTATTAAACTAAGAGTTTTAAATAACACTATTGAAGATTCTAAACACTAGATGCAAAAGATATTTTACCTCACATACGCCTAAAAGGAAGGAATTAAGCTGGGATTCTAGCCTATATAAGGTTTAATCCATAATTGTGGTTTATGGTCTTATAACAATAACGAAACCCCAACTTGTGGTCTATAGAATTGCTGCTTGCAAAGAGCAATATTCATACTGAATAGTGTTATTTAGTTTTTTCTCCCACAAGTGATTTTTTTACTTGAAATTACAATAATAAATTAACTAATAAAACGTAATAATATAGCTATAACTACAATTTAAGCGATTAATAATACTTTTTTAAAGCTTTTCTACTCTAGTTCTTCACCTCTGTCTTGACTATTAAATGGTCAACTTTCTCTTATCGAGATCGTTTAAACGTTCATCAGACTATTCAAAGGGTATTCTAAGCAGCTTATATTAAAGCTCTACTTAGTTAAAGAAAATGAAGAATTTACTGCAGTAAAAGAACGGATTGTAAGACATTTCGAAGAACAAGAGCACAGTATGGAGATATACTAGGTGACGATATTAATCGTTTTTAAAGAATACGAAGCCAAACAAAACAAGCTGGCATTTTAAATGCGCAGCTTGTTTTGTTTTCAGGGTATAAGATATTTATACAAAATTGGAAATAAGAACGGACATCTTTACTACTATTGTGTTCCTGTTTGTAAATTTTATTTCTAACATAAAAAGCTAAATGAACATATCTTTAATGTTAATTTTCATAGAGAACACGTAATTTGTACTTCTTCTTAGAGGTAGGATTGTTTATAAAACGGATCAAAATGCACTCAAATGTGCTTCCATGGAACTCTCCTATTAAATGTTCATTTAAAAAAGTATCTAATAATTGCAAGGAAAAGTTATTTTCTTCTTTCGTTTTAAAATCCTTATACTCAATCAAAAATCTCATTGGAACCACTTTGAAATATACAGTATATTTTTACTATACATTATATTTTAAAAAGCAGTCAACGCAAAGCATACAGCCAGTAAAGGGCAGATTTATACATGATCAATCAAACTTCACTTCTAGACAGAGGTTATTCACCTGGACACATTGAGATAGAATTGGAATTTGATTCCGTTCCCTATATTAAGGAGCTATACAATATAAAGAAGGAAGAGAAAAATATCTAAGGTATCTTAATCTTTTGTTCTTTTATTATAAAATAATCATTTGATGTTCGCGTTAAGTTTCCTTTTGCCACTTTTCAAAAACAATAAAAAAAGGCAGCAGCTTAACTTATGAGCTGCTGCCTTTTATTTATAGAAACACAGGAAGAACTTTTAACGATACCAAATCGTTTTATCTTGGTATGGAATACGTTTTGATGTAGCTTCTTTATTAGGATGTCCGACGTAAATTAAGCCTAGGAGCTTATCACCGTCTTCTAGAGATAAAAAGTCATTCAGTTCTGTCTGATAGACAATTTCACCGGTTCTCCAAATTGTAGCTAAACCTTGTTCTTCCGCTACTAATAGCATATTTTGTATGCCTGCCGCTACGGCAGAGATTTCTTCAATTTCAGGAACTTTTCCTGAAGGACTGACTGCTACAGCAATAATGACAGGAGCACGAAGCGGGCCTTTTTTAGCTTTTGTTGTTTTTTTCAACGCTTCTTCTTCACTTAAGTGAGCAGTTTTTTGTTTCATAATACGTTCCATTTCGTCTCCTAAACGAACGCGTGAATCCCCTGTAATCACTCGGAATTTCCATGGCTCTGTCTTTTTATGGTTAGGAGCCCACGTGCCAGCTTCTAACATAAGGTTGATAGCCTCTTCTGATACGTCTTTGTCTTGCATAGCCCCAATCGTTCTTCTGGCTTTAATAATATCTAATACGCTCATGCTTTTTGTCTCCTTTTCTACATTCAATTTATTAGTATAGGTATGTATATATCTTATACATAGAATAATTGAAAATCATTCTCACTGTCAATTGTTTTGCCCTCATTCGGGTCGCGATAAATAAATATGCCAATTTTTTAAGCGTGTTTGTTTTTTTTAGCAGGTTTTCTTTTAATTATTTGGCAGTTCCGGCAAAAAAAAAGATTTGGAACATAAAGTCCAAATCGTTTTTTTATCTTATACCCAGCCGCGGAAACGAGAAGCTTCAGCTGATTTTTTGATTCCGGCCATGTAAGCGGCGAGTCTCATATCTACGTCATTTTCCTGAGCGATTTGATAGATCGTTTCAAAGGAATCTACCATTACCTTGCGTAATTTGTAAGCTACTTCTTCTTCAGACCAGTAGTAGCCTTGATTATTTTGCACCCATTCGAAGTATGAAACCGTCACGCCTCCAGCACTCGCTAAAATATCTGGCACTAAAAGCACGTCTTTTTCATCTAAAATGCGCGTGGCTTCAAGCGTAGTCGGTCCGTTCGCTGCTTCTACTACAATAGAAGCTTTAATGCGATGAGCGTTGCGAACCGTAATTTGATTCGAAATGGCTGCGGGCACTAAAATATCACATTCTTTTTCTAATAGTTCTTCGTTTGTCATCACATTGGTAAATAAATTCGTTACGGTACCAAAACTGTCGCGTCGATCAAGCAGGTAATCAATATCAAGACCAAGCGGATCATAAAGAGCTCCGTATGCATCTGAAATACCAATTACTTTTGCTCCTGCATCATGCATGAACTTAGCGAGAAAACTGCCGGCATTTCCGAAGCCTTGAATAATAATTCGCGCTTCTTGCAAGTTAAGGTTTTTCTTTTTAACAGATTCTTCTATACAAATGGTTACTCCTTTAGCCGTTGCAGTTTCGCGTCCTTGAGATCCTCCGAGTACGATAGGTTTTCCGGTAATAAAACCAGGAGAATCGAACTCACGCAGTCGGCTATATTCATCCATCATCCACGCCATAATTTGAGAGTTTGTATAGACATCCGGTGCAGGAATATCTTTAGTAGGCCCAACTATTTGACTGATGGCTCTTACATAGCCGCGGCTGAGTCGTTCTAGTTCACCAAAAGACATGTTTCTTGGGTCACATACAATTCCGCCTTTACCGCCGCCGTACGGAAGGTCGACAATCCCGCATTTTAAGCTCATCCAAATGGATAATGCCTTCACTTCTTCTTCATTTACTTCAGGATGAAAGCGTACGCCTCCTTTAGTAGGCCCGACAGCATCATTATGTTGAGAGCGGTAGCCGGTGAAGACTTTTACCGATCCGTTATCCATTTTAACCGGAATGCGAACCGTCATCATGCGCAGCGGTTCTTTCAATAAATGATATACTTCTTCACCATAGCCTAGCTTTTGAAGCGCTTCTTGAATAACCGTTTGAGTAGATAAAAATAAATTAAGTGATTCCTGCTCTTGCTGCTGTTCTTTTTTTAATTCACTAGCTGTTTTTGTAATGGACATTCTGTTCACCCCATATTTAATCATTGAATTTTCTCAACGATTTAACATGCAATTCCTGTGCCAATTTCCGCTGCTTTACAACGCTTTTACATTATAAATAATCTACATTAACAAGCCTTATATTCCCTGCATAGGCTGATATTAGTATATACTTAAAGAAATAAGACAAACTATTGATACTGCAAAGGAGGAAAGTGCTATGTTACATGAAAGAAGAGAACAAGAACGAAACAATCACTGTATAGAATGCTGTTCCATCTGCGGAGAAAGGCTAACATCTTTTCAAGAAAAAGAAATCTTTACATGCGACAGTTGCTTTGAACAGAAAGTCAACGATGTGCTTTCTGATCTGTAATCAGGAACTCTATTTTTTAGAAACAGGTGTCACAATATTAAAGTTTGGATCGATAGAATCCTGACAAGACAAAAAGAAATCCCATTTCGATTTATCTCCTTGAACAAATATGACCGAGCTATAAGAGTGATCATTTGTAGTTGTGAGTCGATATAAGGTATCTTGCCACATCGTTACCGTCACCTCAGCTTTCTTTCGCGTATCTCCAAGATACCTAAAGATTCCATGCTTAAGTTCTGTGAGAGCTACTTCATTACGATCGGGTATCACAAACAATATACGATAGTTACATGCACCTGCCTTTAATCCATCTACGCGAATGCTAAATAGTTCTAAAATATTTTTTAAAGGAAGTGTATCCCATACTTCTTTTGTGATAATGTTGGCAGGCAGCGGTATATTACCTAAACGAAGCTCTTTAGCTCCTGTTAAATACTCATTTCGCCAAGGGCCAGACTCAGCTGTATACCCTAGTTGTTCAAGCGCGTCTGCACATAAAAGTTTTGCCTTTACATGGTGAGGATCAGCGTAAATAACTTGTTTGGTCACTTCAGCTACCCATTGATAGTCGCCTTGTTGAAAACAGCGCTGCGCTTTTTTGACAATGTTGTCCGCTCCCCCCATATACTCTACATACTTCTTAGCTGACTCTTCAGGAAACAGTTTATTTAAATCTACAGGATTGCTGTTATACCAGCCCATATAGCGCTGATAAACTGCTTTTGCGTTGTGGTTAACCGTTCCATAAAAACCGTTGGTATACCACTCGTGAGATAGGATTTCTGGCAGCTTCATCATTCGGTCGACGTGATCAATGGTATATCCTTGATTCATGAGCCTTAATGTTTGATCATAAATATATTGATAAACATCTCGTTGATTTTCGATATAGGTAATACACGACTCGTTTCCGAACCTTGGCCAATTATGTACCCCAAATACAGTTGTTAGTTCTTGGCCAAATAAATCGATTGCTTGCTGCAGGTATCTTGCCCATGCTGCTGCGTCTCTTACTTTTGCTCCTCTGAGCGTATAGAGGTTGTGCTGAGTGGCCGTACAATTTTCTGCAATACACAGAGACTTTTCACTAGGAATATAGATGTTCATTTCAGCAGGCGCTTCCGTTCCTGGCGTAAGCTGAAACTGAAATGAAACGCCGTCAATTTTCTTACTTATATAAGAATGATGTTCAGAAGGACGAATTTCTTCTATTCCTTTAATAAGCGTGATTGTTCCAAATGAAATTTCTTTTCCGATACCGTTGTCAATTAGGCCTTTTTCATCGCGCCGCAGTTGAATACCGTACATATATTGACTTCTTCGTGTCATTGCTGTTGCTGCCGTGACGTTTTCATCGATAACCGCATCCATAAACCCAGCAGGAGCATAAACTTTACTAGTTTTATTTTGTGTTGAGTCAGGTAATACCCCTAAAACTCCACCGTAATGGTCTATATGTGAATGTGAAAAGATAACGGCTCTAACAGGATGCTTCCCGCAGTGCTGGTTTACTAGTTTAAGCGCTTCTTCTGCTGTTTCTCTTGACGTCAAGCAATCAATAACAATCCATCCCGTTTTCCCTTTAACAAATGTAATATTAGCCATATCAAAGCCTCTCACTTGAAAGATATTTTCAGTTACTTGATATAAGCCGGCTTGTACATTTAATTTTCCTTGTTCCCACAGTTTAGGGTGGACAGTAGCAGGTGTAGATTGTTCAAATAAAAAAGCGTACTTTCTTAAATCCCAAACAGGATACAGCTGATTCTTTTTGGAAATCAGAGGAAAAGGTACGCGTACAAGAGCTTGGTAATCCGCAAGATTTTGTTCTAATTTCACTTGTTCCCAGTCTATGTTTTTATAAGTCTCAGCATTAGTCGCTGCAGTCTTTTGAGTAGCATCTTTTCGGTGAATCGTTAACTCCTGTTCATAATCAAACAGCATAACCCCCTCCTTTTTATTACTTTATGCGTAAAAATAAGACGAAGTACAAAAAGGGAGGGAAAATAGAGTCAACAAAAAAAGAAGATGCGCTTAGCACGCATCTTCTTTTTTATACTGAATGTTATGTTTGAATAGTCGAGTATTCTGTCTGAATTAGACAGCCTAGCATTTAGTATAACGATTGTTTACCAATGTGCCTTTTGTAATTAAAACAAATCTTCCTTCTAAGGTGCTCAATACGTTTCTTGAAGTGGCTGTAAAACAATGCATGTGTACAGTCTCTCCTTTCTTGTATTGACCTTACATAGAATGTATACCCTCGAAAAAATAACTGAAACCTAATTAAGAGATTTTTTCAAAAAATAATAAATCCATTATGGTTAGGCTCTTTTGTCACTATTTTTTCACCCAGTTGTCATTATCATCTTTTTTGTACTTCGTTTTCACCGCGTTCCAAGCAACTTTGTGAGCGGTAGCTTCTTCTTTGTATTCATCACTTGCGGAATTGAATGCTTCTTTATAAATTTCCTGAGCGTGATGAGGAAGATTATCTCTTACTCCATCCGGCAGCTCTTTTAATGAATTGTAAGGCATGACAGTATTCCTCCTTGAAAACATCTGTTACTACTGATTTACCTGTTTTCAAATAACATAAACATTTAATAAATATAGTCCCTATACAAGTCGGACTGAGTGACCTTTTTATAAGCGAGTCCGTGTTTTTTAGCAAGGGCTTTTACTTCATCTACACAGCTTTGAGCGCTTCTTGGGGATACGTAAATTTCATTGATAAGCTGATGTAAATTACATGTAAGGAGGTTACCATGCTCGTGAGAAAAATCATACGATCTTTTTTCAAGGATATCCATTCGTTTTTGCCATTGATTTGCGGAAATACCTTGAATTTCGAATAGCTTTTGCAGCTTCCAAGCGTGTATACGACTTGCTACAATAACAAGCCTCAATTCATTTTCATGCTGATAGGATTTGCGCTTGTAAAATAATGTGTCATATACAGAGTGGCTGATCATTTCTTTTTGAAAGTCTATGTACTGCACTTTGCCAGAGAAGATTTTATAGCGTAAATCTTTAATACTGCACAATAAATTTTCATAGGTGGTTTTAATAGCTACGCCATCATTCCCCCTTAAATATAGGTCCCACATTCCAGCGGCTTCGTAATCATTGATATGCCAGGATGAAACAGCGGAAAATTCGTGGATTTTTCTTATATAGGTTCTAGAGGTACGGTTATGGCGTTCGCCTTTTTTCCTTAACTCTTCTATGTTCCACATTGAAGAGCATCCTTCAAGGGGGTCCGAAAATGCATCAGGTTTTGCGAAAAAAAGCGCATTGGTTTCCAGTAAATCTTGAAAATCAGACAGCGGCATAAATCGCCACACCGTCGGATTATTGTGCACCTTATACCGTTCATCATAATCGTCATAGCTAGATTCGAATCTTTTGGCATATTCGTACGCTTTCTCTCTATAAGCTAAATCCATTGGTTTTCCTCCTCCGAATGCATATTCATACTCGAATTATAGCACTTAATTGTTGTAATTTTCAAAATTATCCACTTGTATTAAGAAAGTTCTATTATCAGAAAAGAAGACACGCCTCAACATTTACAGCGTGTCTTCTTATTTAATGAAATGAATGTTTTGCTTAACACTTTCACTTTCCGGCTGATTTAATTCCAATAAATAAATTTCATCCGCTCGAAAATCAGTATTCTTCATTTCTTTTTTTAAGGTACGAATAAAGGCAGCTGAACTTTTTCCATAGGCTTCAAAATAATGAAACGTGTGTACAACAAATAGAATGGATGCTCCACTGTAATCTTTTTTGCTCTTTTTTTGGATGTTTTCTAGTACTTTTTCTATATACTCTTCTACAGAACCTTCCGTCTGGATACGGGGTAGAGCAAAATTTCCTGAATTGACCCTCTGTGCATCTTCAAATTCCAGTTTCCCATCTTTGTAGGAAGTAATTTCAATTCGTTTTTCAGTACCATCCGGCTGAAGAATTAATCCGTCGTATCCTTGACTTCCAATAATAAGCTTCAATTTTGAATTCCTCGGACAATAAGAAGATTGGCTGAAGCAATAAAGCGGATAAAACTCTTCAAAAAACTTTTTGAAACGCCCTTTTTTAAGTCGAGCTAATTTTATATATTCTCTGTTTTGATGAATCATTTGCTGCGTATGTTCAAAATACTGCTTCATTTCTTCTTGCGTTCTGTACACATCAAGATCTTTAAATAATTCATCCATCTTTTTCACCTTCAATCCCACCAACTAAAAAAGTCTTCTTACTTAGTAGATACATATTCATAAATGTGTGTGACAATTTTCTTTTTTTAGAGATATAGCTTTTTTAAAACAAAACGTGCACACTTTTCATTTTTTTGCATATCCTGTTATTCGTGCGTTCAATCACGAGCGTACGTTTCAGCCTTTAGTTGTAAAAGATGAACCGTAAAGTTACAGCTGATGGCGGATGATATGCATTTGATTATTTCATAAACTATAACAAACAGGAAACTTAACAATAATTGAGGTGTTGGAAATGTTTGATAATGATTACGTAGTGAAAACCATTTACGATTTACATGTAAAACGTACAGAAAGAAAATTAAAAGTCTTCTTAACTTATTTTTATCATAAAAAATAATATGTATTTATAGACGGTAATATATGGTCAGTTGTTACTTGGAGTTTTTTATAGGAAGAAGAGTTCGATACAAATAAAAAGGAATAGCCGGCAATCCGCTATTCCTTTTACTATACTTGCAATTCCCGAATAAGTTCAGCAAGAATTTTAATGCTTCTATCGATATCTGGTAAAGAGGCATAGGCGTAAGAAAGCCGAAGATAACTGCCGGTTTCTTGTGCATAAATACTTCCAGAATTAAGCAATATTCCTCTTTTTAAAGCACGAGAGTATAAAGATTTCATTGAAATAGAAGGTTGAATATGCACCCATATAAAAAAGCCTCCTTCAGGATTCGCCCATGTTGCTATATCTCCTGCATATGTTTCTAAAGCATTCAGCATAACTTTTCTTCTTGTTCGCAATTCCGTTCGTACAGTTTCCATATGCTGTTGATATAAGCCATTTTCAAACCATTCTGCTGCCACTCTTTGAGACAATGAGCTAGATCCATAATCCGTTTGCATTTTAATATCCGCCAAACGCTCAATGACTGGTTCTGGGCCGACTATCCATCCAATACGCAATCCTGGGCTTAATGTTTTAGAAAGACTGCTAACATATAACACATGTCCATTTTTATCTAAAGCCTTTAATGGCAGCGGAGGCTGTTTATTTAGCCATAATTCGCGGTATAAATCATCTTCAATAATAGGAAGCTGATGTTCCTCACATTCTTTCAACAAATCATAACGTCTTTTTTGAGACATTAATGTTCCTGTTGGATTATGGAAACATGGATTTGTATATAAAATAGCTTGCCCTTCTTGAGGGTCGGCGCGTTTTATAGCTGTTACTTTTATTCCTTCCTCATCCATAGAAAGACCTTTAAGTTTCATTCCGGCTGATTGAAATACATGTAAGGAGTATAGATAAGAAGGTTTTTCTAGCAAAACCGAAGAGTTCTTTTGCAGCAGTCCAATTGAAATAAGCTGAAGAGCTTGAAGAGCGCCGGAAACAATTAAAATAGAACCTGGAGAAGATTCAATCCCCATTGTTTTCATATACGCACTTAACTCTTTTCGTAAAGGAAAATACCCCTTTGGTTCTTCGTATCCCAAAACCTCCATATTTTCTGCTACTTTTTCTACGGCGTATTTCATTTTGTTTTTAGGAAATATGTCAGGCGAAAGCTCTCCTTTGCTTAATTGAATAAGGTTTGAGTTAAATTCAGATTCATTAATATCTTGTACCATTGCTTGACTCGGACGATGCATACCTGATTTCACATGAACATTCCAATCGGGCGGAGTCGTAGCTAAAAGTGTCCAGGTATTATTTATAACGATTGTTCCCTTTCCCATCTTACCTTCAATTAAACCGTCCGCTGTTAATTCCTCTAATGCCGTGATGACCGTACTTCGGTTAACATCGAACATAGCTGCAAGCTTTCGCTGACTAGGAATTTTACTTCCAATCGGCCATTCTCCACGGGCAATTTTCTCTTTCATAAAATCAATGATTTGCTTGTATTTTGGATAACTCGAACTGTTCTCTTGATTCATACATTTACTCCTGTTTTTAAAGTGGTTGGGTTAATTGCTTTTAAACTGGTTGAAGACATTTTATCAAATGTTTATTAACATGGGAACCACAATAGATACTGGTTGGATTCAAAATGAAAAATGGAGATGAATAGGCATGAAATTAACGTTTAGTCTGGTGTTCTTACATATACTGATGATTAGCTTATGGGCTTCAGCATTTCCAGTTATTCAAATAGGGCTGGAATCGTTTTCTCCTCAGCACCTCGCTTTTGTTCGGTTAAGTATTGCTTCTGTAGTGCTGTTAGTTATTGCAATAGCCACACGCATGCCCTTGCCTGACATAAAAGATATTCCACTTCTTTTAGCGCTCGGTTTTTTAGGTTTTACCGTATATCACACGGCATTAAACATTGGAGAAAAAACGGTGAGTGCGGGTATTGCGAGTTTACTGGTCTCGACTACTCCTATTTTTTCTTCGCTTTTAGCTATTTTTCTTTTTCAGGAGGAGTTCGGAAAAAGAAAATGGATTGGATCTGCAGTAAGCTTTGCGGGTATTGCACTTTTAACCTTCAGCAAAGAGAATTTTGTACACTCAGTTAATGGAATCTTACTGATTCTGCTAGCTGCCCTTGCAGAAAGCGTCTATATAGTATGTCAAAAAAAATTATTGGAAAAGTATGGTTTCCTTTCTTTTGTGACGCACAGTATTTGGGGAGCTACAATTTCTATGCTTGTTTTTTTACCTGGGTTAGAAACGGAACTTGCACATATCTCTGTCAGATCAGCAATAAGCGTGATATATTTAGGATTATTTCCAACCGTTATTCCCTATATGGTACTCGCTTATCTGACATCGCGTATAGGTTCTGCTGAGGCTGCCATTTCTCTTTACTTAACTCCTGCGCTGTCCTTTTTCTTAGCGTGGCTGCTTTTAAAAGATATCCCGAGTGCAGCTTCCATTGTTGGAAGCATCATTACGTTATGCGGCGTGTTGCTTACACATAGTAAAAGAAAAGTAGTGGTAAAAGAGACAAAGTTCACAATGCAAAGATAATGTATATGTTTTAAGAGATTCTCTTAGAGACTACGTTTTTTATTTATATATTTTATTTAGAACATATTTTAATTTCTTCTTTTTGCAGTTTAATTAATAATTAATAAAAAAGCGCCTTTCTTTAATCTTGGTTTAAGATTTAAAGAAAGGCGCTTTTTTATGTAGTTTCTAATTCTGCTTTTATTTTCCCAGCCACTGCGTGAGTCAGCTGCTGAAGATCGTAAATCTCTTCTCCTGAAAGTACTACATGTCCGTTTAAAACGTGGTTATGTTTATATGCTCGATACGTCACTTCAATACTTTTTATCGCACGCTCTACTTCATCATTCACCATAATGCTTTCATAGTGATAGGCTAGTGTTTCAATTCGAATCTGCGTATTTTTCATATTCATTCACCCTCCATGAGCCGTTGACTAAAAATATGACTGTTAGAGGTGAACTATACATAGAAACTTTTTTGTTACAACCTAATTTGTTATTTAGAACATATTTTAATTACTTAATTAATGTCTGCTATTCTTTTTTATAAAATTCCAAAATAAAACCCTGCTCCGAAGAGCCGGGTTTTATTGCTTGTAGTACCAGCCTTTTTTATCTAAAAACTGCTTAACTTTCACAAAATCCAGTCCAGCTGCGGTAATTTCAGCTGACGGATTACCTATTGCATGTACGTTTAATTCACTGTCAATTCCTTCGTTTTTTAAGAAAGCCCGAAACTCTGTTTCCATGTCTTTACTTAATCCGCCTGTTTTAATTGTAACTAGGATAGGTTCTACGTCTTTCATTTGCACAAATCCGCCTGGAACAGCCCATGCTGCATTCGTATAGCCATATACGCTAAATACCGTGCCTTTTTTTATAGTTCTGAAATTCTCTGTTACATTGGCATATTTGTAGACTCCAATATCCTTCTTCGCTTTTACTTGAAAAGAATACTTATCTCCGAGTGAAGTAACCTTTGGTAATGATTCTTCGACAGAATTGCTTACACCCTTAAGCAATTCCATCATTTTAGCTAATGTTTTCTCATCAGCTTTTCCAGTTAACGTTAATCCATACTTTTCTTGAAAAGCTTTAACAGCTGCAACAGTTTCACTGCCATATTGACCATCGGTTCCTTGCTGAGAAAGCTCAAATCCTAACCTAATTAAGTTTTGCTGCAGTTCTTTTACAGCTAGTCCGCTATCACCTTGCTGTAATTGTGCTGATGACTTGTTATTTCCCACCATCGTAATGCCCGTATTAATACTATTAAAGAAATTCAAATCCATTTCATTGATATCAACATTGCCTTTAATCCCGTTCACTTTTCCTTGATCTGTATATTGAAACATAGACCATCTATCCCAAATCTCCGTATCACCTGGGTTAACGAATCCTTTAGAACGGTTACTTCCACTGTAACGAGCTACCCATAGCGGATATCTTGCCACAGCGTTTGTAAAATTGGATTTAATAAAACTATACCCCGTGTAAAGAATAGGCGTAATACTTGTTTTCCTTTCAATGTACTCCATCCATCTAACTGCAAAGGCTGTGACCTGCGCTTTTGTTTTCCCTTTATTTTCTTCCAAATCTAAGCAATGAGGCAAATCAACCTTCATGCTGCCTAATTTTTTTAAAAAGAAATTAACTTCTGCAATGGGATCATTATCAGCATGAGCAAAGTGATAAAAGCCTACACGTAGACCTGCATTTTTTGCTCCTATATAATTATCATACGAATTTTTATCTAAGAAGGTTGTACCTTCTGTTAATTTAATATATGCGCCTTTTACACCATCCGACGCCACTTTTGTCCAATCAATTGTTCCGTTGTGATGAGAAACATCAATGACCTTAATATTTTGATTATTACGGTTTTGCATTGCTATCACTCCTTCATACAAACTATGAATAAAAAAGGAAATGGCAACTGATACAGGCCTATTAAATAGATTTTAGGCTTTATAAAAAAACTACAATAAGAAGGGATTTTGGTAGCCTTCCCTTATTATAAGAAATGAATTTGTGCAATTTTATAAAGTGAGAAGAGCTATATTCGTTTATACTAATAAGATAAATCTTATATTTCACATGCTTATGATGTGTATTAAATCATAAGTGTTTGATGTTTAATGACCTTAAAAAAACTAGTTATTTTATACTGGTATGCAATGATTAATAAATAATTTGTGGTCATTTATGTGGTCAGTGGTCAATTTTTATTGGCCACTTTTTTTATACGATTAGCATCTGTATTATAGCTTTTGTTAACATTGGCAGCAAGCCAGCCATCATATAAACGTAAATGTCGGCATTTAAAATGGCATCATTTTTCACTCATACAAAATCATTCTAAAAAGGAAAATATTTTATTGATTAGAAAATGTTCAAATACAAAATATATAGCTGTATTCAATCCATTTAAATAAGGAGGTGAACATGTCATGAAAAACAACATTCAAATCTTACCGATTATAGCTTCTGTTGGTATCGGAGCAGCTGCTTATAGTATGATGACAGGACGTGGTGGACAACTTCAAAATATGATGTCTCTTCCTCAATTGTCTAATATGAGCAATATGGGTAGCATGGGGAATCAAGGAAGTAATACAACGACCAACCAACAACAAAACCCATAATACAAAGCTCTCCTAACTATAAATGGGAATTCATTATTATAGCTGTATTAAGAAACGCTCACCTGTAGCAATGCTTTTATTAATAGTGATAGTAGCTGAATAAACACATAAGTAATACTCGTTTTTGTCAATCAACTAATACTTTTCTTACGTATATTTTAAATATTTACTTCCTCATAAAAAGAGAAGCCCCTTATAAATATAAGAAGCTTCTCTTTTATTGTTTTTTCTTATTCATTATGCATGGATACGATTGCCAGGACGTATTCTTCTCATAATAAAACTTACAATTAACACTAAAATAATGGAACCAATAATAGCAGGTATAATAGCAAATCCTCCAATGTCTGGTCCCCATTCTCCAAAGATAAGTCCACCTAACCATGCTCCAATAAAACCCGCAATAATATTTCCAATAATACCTCCTGGAATATTGCGTCCTGTAATTAAACCTGCTAACCAACCAATAATGCCTCCAACAATTAGCATCCATATGAATGACATAAATTATAACCTCCTTTTTAAATTACAGCCTTTATTTTCTCCCAAAAAAGAGGTCGGTTATTCACGGAAATTTTGTCCCCCATAGAATCAAGAGGAGCTTAGTTTAAGAAAACATCACATAAATTAGGTTTAATACTATCATTCGACTGGTTAAGCACACGAAACAAATAGGAAAATCAACGAACGCAAAAGTGAGCGTATTAGAAAACAAGAGGTTTAAGTAATATTGAAAAGCCCTTGGATTTTTGTTAAATCCAGGGGCTCTTATTTTTTGCAAACAGCATTGTGAACCATTAATATATGTGTACATTAAATCTGTTGTTACCATAATTAAAGTTATCGTTAGTCTTCAACTTATATATCGTAGAGAAAGTATGCTTATCTTTTATTGGTTAGATATGCCGTTTTTCATTTGGCTTCTACTCGTCATTGTTTGTACGGCTGCTGGTGTCATCTTAGTTCCACGCCCTCTTGTTATCCCATAAGTGGCAACAGCCCCAATCCCAAGCCCCAATAACGAAAACATCCCGCTTCTGTTATTCCGTCTCTTCCCAAATATCCCTCTATTATTGCGACCGAAATTAAATAAGGAAGTTAACCAGCGTAAATTGTTCATTATGCGAATACCTCTTTTATATTTGTTTGAAAGAACATACTCTTCCAACGCCTTTATTTTTTGACGACTTTACTTATATATACTGGAAAATGATACTACCCCTTTTCATTTTCATATTATTCCCTGTAATTATTCTTGAAAATAATGCGGATTTTAAAAGATATACGAATATTACAAGGAGTGAAGACAAGATGAAGAAAAGAAAATATTTATTTGGTCTCCTATCAACCATTTTATCTGTAGGATTCCTTTTTGGTTGTAATGATAAAAAGGATGAAGCTGAGCCTGATCCAACTGAAGAACCTTCGGAACAAAAGGCAGAGAACAATCGTAATAACAATAGACCACTAAATGTTGGGGACCAACTCGATAGAAATTGGAATGATAAAAAGGATGAAGCTGAGCCCGATCCAACTGAAGAACCTTCGGAACAAAGAGCACAGAATGCTCGTAACAACAATGGGCCACTAAATGTTGGATATGATCCTAATGGGGATGATAATAATAATGACAATAATCAAACACGATTAGAAGTAGCTGATAAGGCTGCAGATCGTATTGCTAAATTAGACGAAGTAGACACTGCGAATGTGATTGTTACAAACCGAAATGCATACGTGGCTGTTGTTTTAAAGAATGGAGCAAACGGAGAAGTGACCGATCGTTTAAAAAAGAAGATTTCAGATCAAGTTAAAGCTACAGATCGGGATATTCGAAATGTATATGTGTCATCCGATCCTGATTTTGTGAATCGTATGGAAGGATACGGAAACCGGATTAATGAAGACGCGTCAAGAGATGGTCTATTTGAAGAGTTTACTGAAACCGTTCGAAGAGTATTTCCTAACAATCGTTAAATTAAAAGGATGATGCGTAGTAAGTCAATTACTATGTTCTAGAAAAGATAAACCTCCTTGGATTATAAGGAGGTTTCATCTATGTTTATCCTTCTCCACTTAAGAGGGATTTTTTATTATATATTTTTTTAATCCGCAATTCGCACATTTACATAAGACAATATTTACGTATTTAGTCTTCATCACGATCTGCTCTAAATGCATCATCGGATACTGAATTTAATTGATGGTTAAGCTTTTCGAAGTTATCTTGTTTTACCTTATTTATCATAGTAGCTTCACTAGAAATATTAGTTTTTTGTCTAGTATCTGCATTTCCACTAACTCCAAAACCAACATTGTTATCTGTCATAAAGATTCACCCCTTAATTATATTGTGTAGAGGTTATCTAAATAAATAACAGGGAGTAAGAGGAAATTATTAAATATTCTTTTTCATACCACAGTTGGTACATTCACGCAGAAACCTACCGCCGTCCACGCTGCTTTTAATACAAGGGCTAACTATACTAACAACTCTTCTTTTTGTTTTCATATAAAAATTTTGATTCTATCTCTGAAATTAATTTTCCAAGGCCTTGTTTGCTTAATATTAATTTCCCATTCAAAAACTCAAGATTATCTTCTGATTCTTCACCAGTCACTAAACATCTCTTAATAACATTGGTTTTAATAACAATTTTTTTCATTACAATAGTATCTCTTCGCTTATGTATTTCTAAATAGTCATTTTCTTTTAATGATAATTTCCCTCTTATTTGTTTTGGAATAACAACATATCCATTTTGATGTATATGTCGTCTAATAGGTTCCAATCCGTTAACAGTTCCTAAAGAATCAAACTTTCTTACCACAATATCTGCATTATGTATAAAGAACTCTATACTTGGGTTATTCTTACTAGGGTTTAATAAAGTAATAAATTCATCCGATAATTGAATCTTTCCTGACTTCTGAACTCTTACTTTAAGATTCATATACGATCCTTCCTTCATTAAAATACACATTCAACATCATATAATAAAAAGGGTTTAGATAACAAATACTATTCTTCATACCACACTTCGTACATTCATGCAGGAACTTATCACCTACCAATTTCTTTTCCGCATCTAATACATCTCCCAGAAGAAATTTCTATTTTATGCTGATTCTTAGCCTTACACTTGAAGATTTTTTTAAAAAACTCTCTCACTTTAAATTCTCCTTTTACCAGGTAAACAAGCTGTCATAGTCATTTGACCTTAGACCTTTGGTTTTACATCTGAGTCTTTCGATTAGTTTGCCTGTATTTTATTGTTATTATTTTACATTTAATTATATAATTAGAAATATATGAATTTTTTACATAAATCAGTATAGTTGATAAACGAGGAAAGTTCACTAGGTCTTACGATTTATTTTACATATAAATCCATCCAATACCTAAGATATAATTAAATAACAATTACGTTCCAATTGAGAGTCAAAAGATATATTTCAAATTACTTGTTGCTATAAAACACTTACGCTTATATGCCTGAAAGGTTGAATTACTATTTTAGTTCGTTGTCGTACATAAATTCCTTGTACTGAATTTATGTACTCTCTTTTATGTATAAGGCTTGTAGTATGATGAAATACCAGAATATTTTACTACTGAGCTCTTATCATATAACCTCGTTTAGATGCTTCTAGTTTTCTTTTTAATCACCTTCGCAAATTCACTAGTTTAGGGCTCTAAGTACTTTTCGCCTCGAAAAGAAATGAATTTCTCGTAATCTTTCATTTTTTATTATCATTTATTTATCCGCTAAATAAACTCCCCTGAAACTATTTAAAAAAGCATACACATTTCCAAAGCATCTACATAGTAGATACTCCCTGACTTAACGACAACTAAAAATACCTATAACTATCATAGTTGAAATTTTTAGAATAGCGTTGGTTCTGCATATCTACGTCATATAGAACGTCACGATAACCGCCACTCAACTCTTTGATAAATAGGAGGGCGCAGTATTAAATATCAGAATTTGTCCTTTAAATATTTTTTGATTGTTATTGAAGTTTATTGGAAGGAGCTTGTTCACTATAAAGCGAATTTATGACATAGGCGATGAAAATGAAGTTAATTTGTAAAACCGACAAAATTATTGAAGAGGAAGGATATCTAAAAAAACATGTAGCTAAAAAAGTAGGTGTTTCACCAACTCAATTATCTAATTGGATTGCAGTTAATAATTATCCAGGTGCTGATAAATTATTTATGTTAGCAAAGGTGCTAAATAGAAAAGTGGATGATTTATACGAATTTGATAAAGAAGATGGCTCAAAGAAAAACTAAAAAGGTGGAGATACACTTGGCAAATAGACCTCCAGTAAAAAAGGACATGAAAGAGCGATTAATTAAAGAGGCTGGAATGAAATGTGCAAATCCAGGATGTACTAATTATCGGGTTCATATTCATCACATTCAAGAGTGGGCAATTTATAAAACCCATGATGAAAAACATATGATAGCTATATGTCCAGCGTGTCATGATGAAGTACATTACGGGGTTCTAAAAATTGATGATGCAACCGTCTATCGGTGGAAAAATATAAAAAGAACAAAAAATAATAGAGATCAACTATTCATTGAACCTGATTTAGATTCTAAATTATTATTAGGAACTATTAATGTCACAGGCCCATCGGGTGTAACTGTATTCGAATTATCCAATAGTAATAAATTAGGGTTTAAGTTGGTAGATGGAGATATTTTTTTAATGAATTTGAGTATCAGAGATTTAAAAAATGAGGAAACAATCAAAGTAGTGGAGAATCATGTAAAGTATAAATTAGATGAGAAAATAGAGTATACAAGAAGACCTGGAAGAATCAAAATCACAACATCAAACTTTTTAGATTTTATACCATTATGGGCTTTACCTAAAATGCTTAGCATAGGTTATTCTCTTGAAAAAGGTATTTTAACTCTTTTGGATGTAGAAGTTATGGAACCGGGCTTAGTCAAAGTTAAAGGCCTTTGGTCAGATAATAACCAAGTTGTACTTATTACAGATGAGGCACTCTCTTTTATCTTTCCATATATAGAGAGACCTTTAACACTTATAGGTGGTGAAAGCACCACTTATCGACATATGGGCAAAGTTTCAAAGAGTCTTTTCGGCTTTAAATAACTAATTTAAAATCAATTCCAGGAGGGAATATATTTTTTTAAAAAAGGGTCCTCAGCATCTAACTGCAAGACCCTTTTTTAGATATTTTCACTTAACAATGAACATAAGTTAGTAACCTTTAGATTTCAATACAGCTTGTAGTTTACCTTTTGTATTAGGACCGTATGTTCCATCCACTTCATATGGTAAGTAAACTTTCTGGAAACGTGTTACAGCATCTGTTGTCTTAGCTCCATAGATTCCATCTGCTGCACCACACTTAAAATACACAGCATTTAAAGCCTCCTGAAGCTGTTTGATTGCGCTCTTATCCGTTGAACCTACCTTAAGCACCCCTGAAGGAAGAGGATATTTATATTCTGACTGATTTTTTTTAGGCGTTTCTGGAGTTGGTGTATAAGTATTCTTTGCGGTACCGAATTTAATTGTTTGACCGATTTTTAATTGAGATGGTTTTACATCTGGATTAGCCGCAATTAAATCCTCTACAGTAATACCTTCCTTTCCATCTTTTAAAGCAATAGACCAGAATGTATCTCCTTCTTGAATTGTATATAAGCCAGGTACTGGATCAGGTTGTTTAGCTTCTGGAAACATATCAGATAGTACATCTTTAAATGCCTTATTGTAATCAAATACGCAGCATGCTTTCCAGCTATACCCGGGCATTTCGCTATGCGCTTTGTCATACTTACCAATTCCATCAGCTATTAAAGCTTTATGCAAGTCAATAATAGAACGAATAGTTGCCTCACTAAGCTTATCCGCACGATAATCCCCGATAACACAGATACCAAGTCCAATGCTGTTGCTATTTCCAACGTGATAGCTTTTCTTAGAAATGTCCACGCAATAATAAATAGTCGCTTTTCCACCCATAACATGCTTAGGATCAATGATTAGATGGTATGCAATTTCTGGCCAGCCGTTTGTTCGTACATGAAAGTCAGCAAATGATTCAATTTTAGATCCACCAGCTGATAACTTAGTCAATGAGTGGTGCCATACACGTGTAGTAATGGATTTTACACCGTTCTTACGCTTGCTATAAGATCCTTTATGAACTAATTTACCCCGTTTATCAACTAATTGTGGTAACTTTTCAAATACGTACATTTTCATCTTCCTTTCGGATTTTAGTTATATAAAAAAGCCACTCAACGAAGAGTGACTTATTTTTCTTCTATTTGTTCACGAATATCTTTAATTTCTTCTTGCATACCAGATACGCTTTGCTCAATTTGCTGTAACGTATCAGTAGTGCGCTCCACATGACTCATGAGTCTATCTTCACGTTCTTTTGATTCTTTAATTGTTTTAAAGAAAAGCCAAATAAACAACGCCGCATACGGGCCTTGTTGAGCAATTGTATTTAACATAGGATCCATTATTATCCCCCCACCTTTTATAAAATAAAAAGAGCCTAAGCCCTCTTGTCTCTCTGTTTAGACATAAAAAATAACGATGCATCAGCATCGTTTATCGTTGAATTTATTTTAATAAAATCTGCAACCATCCGAATAACGAAATCCAAAGAGGAATGCCGAGTAGGATTCCCCATAGTAAACCCTTAAACACATTACCTTGTTCAATAATCATGTTATTCCCCCATTTTTAAGAATTGTTTTATGAAAGCGTTATCATTTGTTATATATTTCTCTTTCTACTCTCATAAACCCTTTTTTTATCCCTAAAAAATAACGCCCTAAGCGTTTGAGTTACACTAAAATACAACCCTCATATTCGGGTAAGGATTTTACCAATTCATAGGCCTTGTTAATAATTTGAGATAACAAAATACCTTCATTTTCAATAAAGAACTGATGCTTTCTTGTTGCTAAAGGGTTCATTCCCTCTTCTTTCGATGTTTGATTGGTATAAATAAAGACCGTACACTCAAGTAAAGACGTCTCGTTATTATTTCCACTTAATGTGTAGGATTCAATGGAATGATATGCATCTTGGATTGTAAGACCAACTCCCGACAACTCAATAGGTCCTTGTAAAGCCATATACATTCTCCTTTCACGATTTGGTTATAGTCATATACGTATCAGTTGTATTTTCTTCGATCGTCACAGCGTCAGGTGAAATGATATAAATTTCTACTTGATCATAGGCATTTAATTTAACAGGAACTACTCCTCCTCCTAGAAAAGCTCCAGATCCTGCACCTATTCGTGCCTCTGGAGCTCCATTTACATAAAGCATCAAGGAGCGTTCTTGGTTAGAAGGAGTGGTTAATCTAACATGTGCTCGCACATTATATACACCCGACTGTTTAGCTATAAATTTATAGGTGTTTGTATCGTACTCTTCTCTGAAGTCATTAAGTCTGTTGTTAAAAATCACCTTATTTGTTCCAGAGGCTACTTGCTGTGCCCCTTGCCTTTTGACTCTGACAAACGTGATATCTTCTAGCGCATCTGTTAAAGCGCCACTTGGGAGAGTAGGAATGAGTGGTTGATCAGAATACCACGCATAGTACGCACCCGTCTCATTTGATACAACGTGATAAGGGTTAAAGAAAATCTGGTCAAAGGCATTGTTAATTTTCATATAAAATTCCACTCGTGTTGCTTCTGCATCATTTTGGATAGTCACCGCTTTGATTTGATCTGGAGAAATGTTGGCATAATCCTTAATCCTTAATTGGATGATAGGAGAGGTTCCCATTGCTCCCTGTTGTTTTACACGTAAAAATAAATGACCTCTTTGCGAGGTTGTATATCCACTATTTCCGGACATAAATACCGATCGAGCGATTGCATATTTATATTGTTGCGTCAGATGAACAACACCTATTTTCGCCCAATAATACTGTGTTTCAGGCTTAGATTCTACTGTATGAAAACCTTCTGTTTTTGTATAAAACGGATGTGCATCTTTATCATCAAGATGTTCTGTATTGAGCACCTGACGTCCGTTTACAAACAGAACTTCTTTATTATAAACTGCCACCTAGCTTACCCCCTTTGTATGTGTAATCCAATCTGCAAATACTTGTGCAGAGGGTAGATTTTCAAATCTAAAAGCGTCAGTTGTACTAAATGCTAGTCGCCACCAAAAGAATCCTTTTAACCAACTCACTTGGCTAGTCCATATCCGAAAGATAGCATCAACATATAACGCTTGCTCATTATAATCAACGGTAGAGCTAATATTGTAATTGGCTGGATCTTGAGTGGCGCCTTTAAAAATCGTACAACCAATCTCTGTAAACAAGACCGGTTTCCCATGTGATTTTTGCCAAGTAGTTAATTTTCGAATATAGTCCTGCCCCTCTGAACTTTTTGTCCATGCAGATCCTACTGTAGAAATGCTAGGAGTAGTACCTGGAAGAGTAAGCTTGAAATATACATCTAACCCTGCATAATCTAAAAGCCCCCAAAAAGGAACGACTAAGTACTCTTCTTGATCTTTACTACTCATTGCCGTGGCCGCATACGTAAGTTTATTTTGATAAGCAGAACGAATAGCTTGAATAACGGTTGTCCAATTAGATTGATAAACTACCTTCGTCATATTTTTTAATTCTGTACCGATACAAAACAATTCAACATTTTCATTTTGAGCCATTTGTGCATAATGAAGAATAAATTGCCGATAAGAAGCAAACCAAGCAGCCGTATCGGTTGGGTTGATTTCTCCACGCCATGTACCATCATTACAATCCACATGAGGCTTTAACATAACTTTTAATCCTTTGTCCTTCGCTTGACGAATAATAGCTAAAACATCCTCATCAGGCACCGTTTTAGTTGTATGACGTTGAATAGTAGTTGACGTCTTTGTATCTTGAAACCAGGTAACAACAATTGCTACACTATCCATAGAAATTTGTTGAACGTAATTTAACAAATCCGTTGCACGAGTACTTTGATATTGACCTGAGACAATAGAGGTCATATTAGCTCCATTGTATTCAAAGGCATCTGCCTCTACAATTTCACCATTTAAGTTATTGGTATTTACTTTTTGGAATTCATCAACTGAAACTCCATTTTGCTGTAACTCTTCTAATGATTTATACGTTCTATTAAAAAACCAATTGAGCCATTCTGCAGGTGGACGATTAAGAGCCCCCCATCCCTGATCTTTTACCGTACTAGGAGGCTCTTGACCACTATTTTTCCACTCTGGAAGTGGAGCATTAAATCCCATCTTGTTTCACTCCTTTCTATAGAGGCACACTTGTTTCTTTATCTGGAACAATATATGCCCCTAACGTTCCTCCTTCAGTTGGAGTATCAATACTTGACAATCCATTAGGACCATTAGGATTCAATGTAAATTCTTCTACCGAAGATAATTCGAAGGTGCCATCCATTTGTACAGATTGTACCTGTACACCTGCCGAAACAGTCGATTGTACAATGTTCGTAAAGGTATAAGGCGTCAATCCAGCAGCATAAATCGTATCTATTGGGGCATTGGTCATATAAACAGCTGCAGGTTCATCAGCTGAACGTAATTGAAATTCGTTAGGATCACAGTTTAATGTTTGCGCTAATACCTCAATAACCTTGTTGAATGTGCCATCTGATCTGTCCCGAGCAATTTTACTTTTAATAAGAGATCGATAGACTGCATCGGTTGTCTTACCCCGTTTTTGCCCTACATCGTTTCCTATCAAATCAAGATTTTTTCCTTGTGCATTATTTAAATCACGCCATTCCTCAATACGTGTAAAGGTTTCCTTTAGCTGATTGATTTCATCATCCAGTAAAGAGAATATTTTTCCTAAATTTGAATTCTCACTTTTAACAAAGGCATCGGAGAGTTTGGAAAACCAATCTTTTATCAACTTACACTCACCTCAATTAAATCTACACTTGTTCTCGCAATCTCGTAACTTTGTAAAGTTAAGTTGCTCATTTTATAACCTTCGTTATTCTTAGCAATTTGAATCGTTACATCATCTATACCAGGCGTTTCGTAAACGAAACTAAATAGCTGTGAGTATACTATTTTTTCTCCTAATGCTAACCCCGTCCAATCTGTATCAGCTGCATCCCTTCCCCCTATATGTTGAATGAGCGTCTGTTTAATAGTGGCTATGCCGTCACTGGGAAAGCTCGTATTAGACTGAACATTAATCTTTATCTTAATTTGGACTTCAACAGCATAATCAAATCTTACAGTATGCTCAGTACCACTAATGTCAGTGACAATTACTTCTTCTGAACCCATGGTATCAATACCAGCTGCTACACAATTAAAAAGTGTGTCAGCCACATCTTCACGATTGCCACCTAGTACATATGCATGAACAACAGGATTCACACTCACTACACTAGAAGAGCGAACGCCAGCTGTATCGTTTAAACGTGCAATAATTGCATTAATCGTTGTATTTCCTTCAATAGCTGGAGATTTAATAAGCCGATCTCGAAGCTCCATATCTGTCTCTACGTCTCTTCCACCAGTAGCAGCCAAAAGGTTTGTTACTGTATAGATGTTTTCTGTAGGTTCTCCCTGTAATGTAATAGTCTCTGCAGCAACGTTTGTATGAATCCCCTTCTCAACCGAAACAGCCTCACCACTACCTTTTCCAGTCTCATCTAGCGTTACATTTTCTATGAGATAAAAATAAATAAATTTATCTGTAGCAAATTGAGTCTGTTCTTGAATCGTTGTATTTGGTACACCTGTAAAAGTTAGTTCTACATGAGATTCTGATTCTTGATCACGACTCATTGTTTTATTCGAGGCTAACCGATCAAGTTGAACACCTTCGGCTTTACTGGAATATGCGCTGTTATAAGCCATTTCTGCCAACTCCCATAAAGGAGCTAAAAAGAATGCAAAGATCATAATTAAAATCCCAAATGGACTCTTAGCAGAAACGTTAACATCGTTACCAAATTTCTCTTTGAATTTTGACTCTAAATCTTCTTTTAAATCTTGGTATGTTTTACGTTTGAAACCTGTTTTATCAAGCATTTAACTCCACCTCGTCGATGGTTAATTCTGTTTCATCTTGTTTTTGAATAGTTAGCGATATTTTAAGGGTACGCCCCTCTTTGACAAAAGAGATATTCGTTACAGCACCTATACGGTCATCTTTAGAAAGAGCTTCAATAATGTCATCCCGTATCTCTGCCTCACTAGCACCTTTGCCCAATAAATTGTCATAAGATAAGCCATACTCAGGATCTAAAAAGAACTCACCTTTCCGTGTCCTTAATATGGATTGAACGGATTGAATAAGTTCTTCATCGCCTGATATCATTATTAAATTTCCATCTTGCACAACTAAATCACCGCCTTCAAGCTTCGGTGAAATCATACCTTAAACCTCCCAACAATAACTGCATCATTCATACTATGCATTCTGGAAAACTGCGGATCAAAAGGATCAGCTCCTAAGTAATCTAATGCATAATCAGCAAAACTAACATATACAATATCACCCACTGCTATAGGTCTGTTATATTCAACATGCTCCAAGATATGAGCATCTAGTACTAAAGCATGCTCCTCTCCATTTTCTTTAAATAGAGGTTTAATATCAGCTGTAGATCCATGAACAGCTGTAACCCTAGCAGGAGCTGCTACATGAATGTTTGCTTTAATTGCTTGAGCAAAGTTCAAAAAGAAATTTGTATCATTAGCCATTAGATCACCTGCACTTCTGTTTTGAAGTCAGAACCACTAGCTGTATGCTTTCCTTTTTTAGCACGATACTGACCATTTGCAGTTTTACTTTTAATTTGAATGATAGAAGATGTTGAAATACGATGCTGCAGCAAACAATTAACTGTGTACCCTTTTAAATCATCTTCTTCAAAAGGGGCAGGGGAACCTAATAGTCCAGTTGCCTCCTCTAAATTAAAGCGCTCGTCTGTACCTTCTTTAATTGAACGAATAACCAATGTACCTCTTCGATAATAAAGAGCTGCACCACAATCTTTTACAACTTCTAAAAGGTTATTTAATATGTTTCCTGTCACTGTATATCCACTTTTATAAGTTGGATTCTTAGGCAATTTCATTTCTCCAAGACGTATACCTAATGCACCCACTAACTTGCGAATGATAGTATCTGCCTTTGTGTTTTTACCGAACGCAATCTTTAGAGATTTTTTATCTGTACTTGTAGAGGCTGTTACCTTTACACCTGAATAATCTTGTCCTTCTGTCATATAGATCGCTGTGATTTTATCTACACCATCTCGACTAGTCAGAACTCTTGATATTTTTCCTTGTGAAAGAATACCATAGTCTGATTTGTAGCCTGCTTGCAATATCAAGGTATTTCCCTTCTTTATATGATTAATAGAAGTGCTGGAGAGATTATACAGCTTAACCATAATCTCATTAGGTGTCGAATCGTCATCAAAAGGAACTTCAAACTCAATGTGAAAATTATCGCTAGAAAAATCAGCTTTGTAGTCCCCTTCTATATGGACCTTAATCACTCTTCCAAACAATTCATTACTCATACACTTACCTCACTTAATTCTTCATCTGGTGCAATGTCATCAATAAATAAAAATGTTGTCACCATAAAATTTTCAAAGGTAATGCGCCTAATTTGATCAGATTCATCTAAAACCACTAATGACGGGGCTGGCAGTCGCCGATCAACAGAATCGTGCCAAAGGGGTACGTTCAACACAAGCTTTTCACCTAAAATAATGGCTTCATTATCTACACTATACAAATCCACTGTAAAAAAATCGCATGTTTGATTGTAATTAACCTCCATCACAAATGTATCTGTAGCAAACTCTATTTCAAATCGCTCAGGTAAACTATTTTTATTAATGGGAATGTAATCACGCATAACATCACCTCAATCTATTTCACTCTTAGTTTGACACCAATAGGAATTCTTCTATCTTTGTAGCCATTCCATTTCCTTAGTTGTGCAATACTTGTGCCATATTTCTGCCACATATCCCAGTAGGTATCTCCTTTCTTAGTGACATGATAAATAGCACCCGTAGGTTTACTACTCACAGGCTTTTTCTTGCCACTATTTTTGACTTTAACCCAGGGCGTAGAGGCAATCCGAATTTGCCGCAACTTAATGGAGATATCTTTACCATTAGCATTATTTGAATCTACTGAACCACTTAGATCCAAAATAATAACGTTTTTAGCAATATTACGACCGGTATAGGTTAGAATCGTACCGTTTTTCATACATTTTTTAAGGTATTCATAATCAGATTCATAAGAATCTCCATTTAAAACACCGGAGAGTGAAAACTCATCCGGCTTTTGTTCAACATGATCTGTCATAGGAATACCTTGTTCTACTGGATAAGAAGTAGCATCAACTGAAGCAGAATCATCTTCTTTCTCAATTAATAATTTGATATTTCCTAAACGCGCCATTTTCACCCTCCTATATTAGACCTGCTTCGATAAGAACCTCTTGGAACTTCTTGTACTGTTCTGCTAATGCCTCGTCAATTTGTTCTCTTACACTCTTTTCGCCCTCTTTACCATCACCAGTAATGGTTATGACAGGCTTAAATTCGATGTTAATCTGTTTAGAACCTGTATCTCCAACAGCAAAAGAAGGAGCAACAGAATCAGAACTTTCTCCTGGATCATTAGATGCTCTATTAATTGTTTTCTTGAAGAAATCTAAAATACTAGGCCATACTTTAGTTCCAGTAGGTAGGTTAGGGAATAAGGTAGCTCGATTTGGACTAAGCCCCATTTGTCCGTTTGGAAGCAAGAAAGGCTCATTTAATCCACCATCACCAAGAACAGCATTACCTCCAGTATGAGAATTTGTACCATTTGCATACCAGTTATGGCTTTTCCACCATCTTAATGCACCACCAATACTCTTATAACGATCTTGGATGTATTTGATACCCCAATAGATGTTATTAGAAGGGTTAAATGGATCACCTTTATAGTTAAAGTGTTTCAACTGCATTAAACCTTTTGCTGTACCGTCAGATGTTGGAGCGCCAACTGCTCTAGGATTACCACTTGATTCTTTTTGGATAATCCAGTTTAGGCCTGTCTTCCATGCATCGCCAGATACACCGGCTCTCGCCATACCTGCAGTAATCCATTGTGCAAGATTTCCTTTTGGTGCAGCACCATAAGAACCACTATCACCAGCTTTTCCTTGTAAATAGGTTAACGGATTGATATAAGCCCCATTACGCTTAATTTTCAAGTCTAAGTGTGGTCCAGTGGAGAATCCAGTTGAACCAACTCGACCAATTACTTGCCCTTCTTTGACTTTTTGCCCCTGTTTAACAAAAGGAGCACTCATCATATGGATATAAGATAATAAGTCTGAACCACTCTGAATACGAACGCCATTACCGGCAGTACTAGACCCTATAAGGACTTGTTTAACGATACCATCTGTTAGGGATTTAATGGGCGTCCCCTGCGGTGCGGCTAAATCGATACCATGATGAACTCCACCCTTATGGACTTTATCGTTCTTGTTTCCGTTTGGTGTGAATCTTGTACTAATACGGAAAGGACTTCCTAAATAATAACTACCAATACCTGTACCAGAGGCGTCTCCACCTAAGAAAGAGAACTCTTCCATTTTCTTCTTAACAAAGCCGAAAGCATTATCTTTAATCTTTGTTAGAGAAGCAGGAAAGATTTTATTGAACACTTCACTGATAGCAGGTGGTTCAGGAACAAAACTACTAAATACTTTTTTCAGCAACTTGGAAGGATCAGAAACATAAGACCATACATCAAGTGAAAGATCTTTTACTTTGTTAGCACCAGCAATAGCTGTATCCTTAACAGCTTTTCCTGCTCCAACAGCCTTATCTTTTGCAGCCCCAGCAACGTTTTTAGTTCCTTCCCACAGGTCTGATGCCACACTTTTAAAGGAACTACCTAAGTTTCCTTTATCATAAGCTGGTATCATACCAGATTGCATTAACTGTTGAGTTTGAGGACCAGAAAACACTTTAGTACCTTGAGGTAAATTCAATAATGTATCAGTTGCTGGTGACATCCCCATTGCACCACTAGGAGTGACATATAACTCTTTCATGCCACCATCACCAAGAATTGCAGGTCCACCAGGATGATATCCTGTACCAGTAGCATACTTAGGCACCCAAGGATCTATATAGAAATCTGCACCTATTTTCTTCATAATCCAGTTTAGACCACCAGTGGCACCATTGATCATTTTCTTAAATCCGCCAAATACCTTGGAAGTAAGAGCTTCGATTCCGCCAGTGACTTTTCCAGCCATACCCTTGATTCCAGACCCTATTTTGCCAGGCAATTCTCTAGCACCTTGTACGATTTTCCCAAAGGTATTAGACACATCGTCACGGATCATACCGAAAAGTTGCTTTGTCTCAGAACGTGCTGTAGTCCAGGCTGACTTTATGGATGAACCTATTCGACCGAGCATCCCTTTAATCCCACCATACAAGGAAGTCCAGATGCCAACTACCGCATTTTTTAACCCAGTCATAATATTTTGACCAAGCAACTTCATAGCCGTAAATCCATATTGAACTGTATTTTTCACATTTGTGACACTAGCTTTAAAGAGTGCAACTAACCCTTGCCACAAACTAACAAATACGCTACGGAAACCGGAAAAGAAGAGCTTACCTGCGCTTAGGATACGACCAAACATCATTAGATTCACATAATTCCAAACTACCTGAATGGCTCCAACAAATATCTGCTTCAGACCTTCCCACATTTTGCGGAAATCACCAGTGAACAATCCTGAAAAGACCTTAACCAATCCCATAATGACGTTAAGTGCTCCGGAAATGATACCTTGTATATTAAACCATACAGATTTTACCAAAATAACTAGGATCGGAAAAACTGCTCGGAATATGGCACCTATTACGGTTAAGGCTTCCTGGATAATAGAAGAAATAAACCCAAAAACATTTCGAGTAGCCTGTAAGATTTGCTGACCGCTGTTATCCCAGAAAGCTTGCAATTGAACTAGCTTTGCGTGGACGAATGTAGTCACAGCAGACATGGCTTGATTAATGTAAGGAGACAAGAATCCCCAAACTTCAAGTGCCTTGTTTTTTATGGCAGTCCATCCACTGATAACCGCATTTCTGAATGTTTCAGAACGTGTCCATAATAAGTAAAGTGCTGCACCAAAAGCTATAACGGCTGCTGAAACTAGTACTACAGTCCCCATCATAGCAGCTAGGCCTTCCACTAATGGACCAATAAATACCCACACTGCTGCAAATGCTGCTTTTAAGCCCATGATATATCCTATACCTGCTGCAAGAGGAGTTAAAATAAGAGCAAACGTAGCAACTAAGTATAGAAACATACCAGCTAACTTAGTGATCCACGGGTTAATTTCATTTAACTTATTGACGAATCCACCAATCATGGTACCAACATCAACAATTTTGGCAGCTATTGTTCCCCAAAATGCTACGAAAGGTGCAACTGCACTAGCCCAGGTATTTTTGAAATTATATAGAGATACCCCGAGAGGAGTTAAAGAGTCCTGTAACCCTTTGACCTTTAGCTGAGTTTCCTGCTTTAACTTTTCTAGCTCAGTAGTAGCTGCTTGTCTTGCTAGTTGGTGCTTCTGTCTCCACAAGTCCACGTATTTATTTAGCTGAGGCTGAGACATTTGATTTAAGGCAACAATCTGCGAAGCAGCTTCTGGTCCCATCTTACGTAGACTAGCAATAAAGCCTTCATCTACTCCTTTACTAGCAAGAGAGTTAAGGTTTTTAGACCAATCTTGCATAACCTTAACTTGACCTTGAAGGTTAGATAATAGCTTTTGCGGACTGGTCTTTTCTAACTGAACCTTCTCGAAAAGTCCCCAGGTATCTACAATTTCCTGTGTTCGACTCTTTACAGCGTCTCGGTAGTCTGCCCAAGCTTTGACTTGAGAAGCTAAGTTCTCTTCGACGTCAGGACCCTTTGCTGCATTCGCTAAAATCGCTGTAAATCCAACCCATGCAACAGATGTAACCATGGCTACAGACTGCATACGCATAACACCTTGGGTGATCATGCCAATCATATCTTGAAGCTCTTTCATACTTGCATTAGGGCCTAGCATTTGAAGAGCTAAAGATGCTGAACTACTCTCTCTTGCTAGTCGTGACAAGTTGGATGTTACAGAAAGAAGTGGATTATTGACGCGTAATAAAGTATTTCCCATGCGGTCATAGTTCTTCGCTATCTTTTCACTCTGTCCACTCATGGCAGACATGGTTGCTACTTGCTGAATAATACTTTGTCGCATAGCCACATTGTTATTAATCATCTGATCTGTTGATTTCTTATGCTCTTTCCCAAGTCTACGAACCTCATTCATAAAATCGTTAGTGCTGCCCGTGTAATTCCCCATTTGAGAACCAAGCTTGTACATGTCATGCTCTGTCTTCATGATTTGCTGACGATATTTCAACATATCATTGTGATTGTTAATCATGGACTTACGCATTTCATTACTCATCGCTTGCCAATCTTGAGCCAACTGAGTAGCACTCGTTCCAGTAGTCCTTGCTAAAGCGCGAATAACATCACTTTGGCGACCTAGCTGATTATTAAGAGCCTGCGATTCATCAATCATTCGTTGAGTAGAGCGATGGGTAGAATTCATTTGGTTGCTCATTTGCCGCATTTCTTGCGTAGCTCGATTTGTATGTTGAGCCATTTGCTGCATTTGCTGATTAGATTGACCAAACGCTCTATTCGTTTGATTAGTTTGTCGTCCAGCTTGATTCATCTGCTGGTTCATACGATTCATAGAGTCACGCCACTCACGAGTAGCATCATCTGTTTGTTGAAAAGCACGTACAGTATCATTCATGTAACGGTTCAATTCAATAACAGGAGCTAAATTAACACTGGGCTGAATTCTTACATCCAAATCACGAATGCTCATGTTTTCCCTCCTTTCTTTAAATTATTTTTTAGTTACTTCGCTTTGTTAGCATCATTCTTTTGTTTAATTAATTTATTAAGTGCCTCGTTCGCTTGTTGAAGCTGATAAGGGGACATTTGGTAAGCCTCTGTAAGACTGATCATCCCTTCTGCAACAGGCCTCCAAAAATCCCAATTCTCATCTATTTCTTTTCTTACGACACTCTGAGGCTTTCCCTTACTTTCCGTCTCTAAGAAAGGTAGAAGCTGCTGTAAATAACTCATTAAATCCATCTTTAGGCTCAATCCCCTTCTCTTCGTTACCATCAAAGTACTCCCAATCTACTTTTGGATCTACAATGACATGTTTGAACAGTTCTTCTGCCATTTTTTCACTTGAAAAAGTACCTCTGTCAGTTGTGGAACGGTCTTGAATTCTTACTTGTTCACGATGTCCTGGGAATTGCAATGTGTATTCTACGCCTTCAACTGTTACCTTTTTTTGAGAACCGATTTTAGCCATTTTAAAAATCTCTCCTTTGTAATGTAAATATAAAGAAGCAGCCCTATTGGACTGCCTCAATTCATTTGTTTTTTTGTTATTTGAATTACGTTTAGAACGTTTCAATCAAATCACTCTTCTGTATAATCAAATACTTTAAACTGGAATTCCCGGCCACCTGCTTCGGTATCAAACTCTTTAGAAGGTGTTTTAACAATACGAGCCTGAGTTCCACCAGCCTTTTCTTTCGTTGTACCGTTATTGTAGTTAACCCATATAGGGAACGGCTTCTTCTGCTTTGCCTTTTTCATCAAATAAGGATATGAAGGCGATGTTTGAGAAAGTGTTAGAGTAACAGTTCCTAACGTGTCATTACTCTCAGAAATGATAGCTTCCCCTTGAGCACTAACTTTCGTTGAGAAAAAATCCTCATCTTTTTCAGCTTGGATGAATGATCCTTCATCATAGCCAGTCATAAAAACGCCATCTACAATTGCAGATGCATACTTTGGATCGTACGTACGTGTCATATTTGTTCAGCTCCTTTAAACCAAAATTTCACCTTTTATTTCAGCCGAGTGAATAGCTCCAGCTAATTCAAACGAAAATGATAGACCTTTATAAACACGACTTGCGCGATCTGCAGGTAATGTTTCACTACGTGGTACTGTTGTAACTGTATAGATAGGGTTATCATCCTCATCTGCCGCAATAATACCTTGAGCAAAAGCTCGTTGAAGAACAGTCGTTGCAGCACTATCAAATAATGCTATACCTCGACTATCAAATGAAACTTTTCTGTTGTTAGCGAAAGCAGATTGAATGTTGTTTTCCATGTTTGTTTTAACCCATGACTTACCATGCATAACGTCAATGTATTCACCACTCACTGTGATGCCTTCACTAGTTTGAGCGATGCCTGCTTTCTTCACATATGCAATAGCACCATCTTCATGAATAGCTGCTAGCTCGTCTGCATTTAAATCAAGAGGAGTGATACCTGTTAATGACTTGAATTTCCATGTGATGGAACCAACCTCTTGACTTCCTAATTCACCGACTAATGCTGCATCGGCCTGTTCACCTGCTGTTAGATGGTAAAAGTTAATGACATAATCATAATCCTTAGCTTTAAAAGCATTACGGCTTTCTGAGTCAACTGTTTTCACCACATACATTTTGAATTTCTTACCTTCCACATAATCAGCAATAGCCACTTCATCTGTTAACTCAATATCTGCAGTTAACAAAAAGAACCAATCATGATCATAATACTTGGCAATAACTTCTGCAGCTGTTTTAGGATCTGTATCTGTTGCTGCTGGATCATATGTGGCAATAGCTAAAGTAGCTGGACGATGATCTTGAGCAAAAATAGCAGCTGCCTTCTTATACACCTCTGTTGTTTCAGCAAAGTCCGGTTTTACCGTATCGATGCTGCTATATGTTTTAAATGTGCTCGCTCCTGCTTTTTCAGCTATAATGAGTGGCTTGCCAAGTCCAATTAAGCCGGATGGCTTTCTTAGCTCGATGCTTACAGTTACATCTTGTAATGGCATTCTATAAACCTCCTAAGTTAATAGTTTCAATAACTTCATTTAGTTGACGAATTTGTTCATTCGTTGCTCTAAATTGCACATCAAAACCGTGTTTGTATTCATAATGTTCCACAAGAAATGTAGTGCGATCTTCAATGTTTCCTAACATCGCAATAGCTATATTCTTTTCTTCTATGAATTCTTGACCTAAAAATAAAAACCACTGGTGTACTTGAAAAGCCTTCTCCATCGTGGTTTCAATATCTTCAGCATAGAAGCTAAACGATATAGTGTACTTATACTGTTCAATACGCTTTTGAAAAGCTGTATTGCCTTCAATGTATTCTACAACAGCTCCTTGTCCTCTGCCTTTAATGTATGGTGACGTAATATTATAAACGCCATATGGTAAGGGAGGAGCAGGGTTTATTGTATTTCCTTTGATAATTTGTAGCCCGGTATCTTTTTTTATTTGAGCAATCATTTCTTTAATTGTTGCTATGTTCATGACCTGCCCACCTTGCTAAATAAATAAAGACATCCGTATAATCTGTGAAGTCCTTAAAGTTCTGCACAGTGTACGGGATGCCTTTATATTCGATTTTCTGTCCTGGATTAAGAGCTTCGATTGTATAGACTTTACGGTCTTTTACACTATAAGTACCACTCTCCGAATATCGAAGGTCATCTTCTGATAAAGGAAGAATAACCCCAAATCTATTTTCAGGCTGAGAATCCCCCCCAGGTACCCAATCTCCTTCATCGTTGTAATAACCGCCCTCTTGTTCAACAATTGTCACAAAAGGAACACCATTTTCCACAACCATTTCTTTAAAACTAATAATCTCAGGCATTTCTTTCTACCACCCTCCAAGTTACACGAGCACGAAGGCCACCAGTATCAATTAAAGGATTGGATGAACCTTTATTCTCCATAGTGATAGGACTATTCCCAGGAGAACGTAAGGTAGTAATCTTCTCTTGAATATCAGAAGCTGCCTTTGCCCCAACTCGTTCAAATAAAGTCTTTGCATCGATTTCAAATGCTAGTACCTTATCGATTAATCGCTCCATAAACTGCACCCATTCATCATTCTTTTCATCAAACGTTGAACGCACAAAAGAGCGTTCCGGAATGGTGACGCTCTTAACAAGAATGAACATAACTTTTAAATTGTCACCATCTTGAACAGCCAATACATTTTTACCTTTTGGCTTAAATAAACCCGGAATATCAGAAGCTTGACGACCATCTGTCTCTTTTGTAGGGATAGTTAGAAATTGTTTCTTCGGCTTAATAGTTATCCCATATTCATGTACGTTTGCAATCATGGCATAGAACGAATCATCAGAAGCAAAGATACCAACTTCTACTGAGTATTTATCAAGATCCTCTAAAGCTTTGATTAACTTATCGAAATTATCATTTTTAACGGTCATTTTTACAAAGCCTTTTTGTCTAGCCATGTTAAATCACCGTTAGATTGATACTATTTCTCTTTGTAAGCTTTTTTAAGAGTCTCGAATACTCTTGCCCATATGGTGTAGATTCAAGCCCTACAGCAGTATTTGAGACGTTATATTCAGTCTCCATAACATCTAACTGCTTTCTTTTTACTGTTTGAGCCTTTATAGTTGCCAAATGAGTGGCATAATAGCGAATTAAGCGCTGTTTGTTGTCCTCTGACACATCTAGATCCTCTACCTCAAGGGTGGCGTCATCAATAAAGATTTGCAGCACGTCTGGAGACATACTAGCTAAATGTTCAGCAGTCTTTTGAATGATTTCAGGTGTTGTTTTCAAATCAATCACCTACCTTATTCTGTTTCTTCCCCTGAACCATTTACGATTAAGTTACTTTGTTCAGTGATAGCAGCAAGTACAGTACTACGCTTCTCTGTAGCCTTCCACTCTTCTAATAAAGAAAGTGAGAACGTGTCTTTCACTAACTCAATTGCTTCGTTCGCGTTTAAATCCTTAGTCGTTTTAGCAGATTCATGAGCTACAATCTCTTCATTCTCCACTAACTCTTTTATTAAAGGATGGGCGCTGAACTTCTTCCAATCAGTAGGAGCAAGCTGGTTCGCTCCAGGAACTAACATAACACCAGCAGCATGACGAACGTATTTACCTTTGTTTTGTACTAACATCAAGCACCATCTCCTCGTACAATTGCCATTGGATAACGTACAATCGCGCCACCTGTACGCTCTTCTAACGGGATTTTATAGTTAGGAAACTTGTATTCTTCCGGATGACGCATAATGTCCATTGGAATAAGGACTTCAACTACATCTGGTGAGCTATCGAATACTAAGAAACAATTTGTCCCGCCTTGACCTTGCCCCTCAATATCAGATGTAAACTCAATACGACTGAACCAATTTTGGCTACGTAAGTACTGAAGAACTGTCTGATTTGTATATTCGTTGTACTCTTTTTCAAGCTCTTCCATCATGTCAGGCGTAACAACAAGTGTATCTGCATTATGTCCTGGTAAACGATTAACTGCAGAACGAGCTTTACGTAAATCAGATACGATTTCTTTACCTGTTTTATCAGCCCACTTTGTTGAAGTACCAGCTTTGTTTTGGTCAATTGCAATCGTTTGGATTCCTTCTGCATTTGTCACACCAAGAATATTGTGTTTAGCATCGCCGATCCATACAATGCGATTTTCTTTTTCAGCAATGGCTTTACGTGCTGTATCAGCCTTTGTTGTTTCGATAGGTTGACCTGCCATTTGTGCCTGGCGTAACTCCTGAACAGACACTCGAAAAGCAGCAGCAACAGAATAGATTTTTTCCGTATGGCGCTCCATGTCAGCATCCACTAATGGAATATCTTCTGATCCTGGAGCTAATACTTTAGCAGCACCAGAACGTTTAATAACGTCATAGCTGTATGTTTCCGCACCAGCAGGTACATCAGTCTTCACATTGAAAATGGTACGAGCTTTTAGCTCCTCTTTCTTTGCTTCATAAATCTTATTATCAATGGACTCTAAATCAATCGGACGAATAACACCGTCTGCTCTATATTGGGACATTCTTGTTCACTCCTCATTCTTACTAATTTTTAAGGTAAATTGATTTCAAGTTGTACTAAGCCACCTGCTTGAGCACTTGATTTAAATGCTGCTGAAGGAAATGCAATGACTCCAGATGTTGCTGTATCAGCTGGTCGGAAATTGCTTGTGGTAGGATCTACAGCTACACCATCACCAATCACTACATCTTCGTCAACCTGCACCCAAATAACACCTTTACGAACTGCAGCAACAGGATCATATTTTAAATACTTTTGGTCATCAGCTTTCAATACCCAATCATGAATTTCTTGAGCTAATGAAACACCATAAGGTTTACCACCTGCTTTAACGCGTGTAATAGTTTCTCCATCTGTGCCTAATTGAACAGCAACTCCGTAAGGAATATCTTCAGCTGCTGCCTTTGTATCTGCACTATAATCTTGATAATTGGCAAGCTTACCTTTACCACCTGCTGCTGGCATATATTTGTCATAACTTGTAATAGCCATCTATATAGCCTCCTATTTTCATATTTTGATGTTTTATTTCATGTTTAGGCGTTTGTTTTTCATCTCTTCAATCTGTTTATTAGATGAACTACCATCACCAGTAAACATATGATTGTTACCAGTTGAAGAAAAACCCTCTTGCTTAGCACGTCCTAAAGTTGCATCAAAAAAGGCGTCGATATAATCATCTGATTTACCGTCGCCTTTAAAGTCAGGTTTTGCTTTTTGAATAACTGCTTCTTTGATTTCACGCTCTGATTTGCCTTTAAAATCAAAAGAATCCCCAAGGAATATTGTTGCACCACTGATTAGCTCAACACGAGACTGTACTTTTGCATCTAGCTCATCAGCAGATAAATTGTTTTCCTTCGCTTGTTTTAAATCTTTCTCAGCATTTTGGTACTTCACTTCTAGTGCATCATAGCGACCTTGTAATGTATCAAAGTCCTTCGCTTTTAGGTTAGCCGTATCTAAGCGTGCTTGCTGTGCATCCAAAAAAGATTTAACAGTTGAATCTACTTCATACTCCTTGCCATCAATTGTATATTTGGCCATATTAACATCTCCTTTTCCTTCGCTTGAATCAATTTGATAGGCTGCTGAATCACCACGAATGGACACTTCTGGACCCACACGCCCTTCATCAACAATCGCAACATGATTAACTTCAGTATTTCGTTGAACAAAATCATATTGTTTACCGTCGTATGTACCCTTTTCTGGTACCACATCGGCTAAAAAACCAAGGCTAATTTCACGTTTGCCGTCCTTAATCTTTTGAATTAATCCAGCATCTGTCACAGTAAATGAGATATAGAGTTTAAAATCTTCTACTCTCGCATCATTGTGGGTTAATCCCTTGGAATACGTGTTATAGTTTTGTAAAGTAACAGGTTCACTAGGATGATCATCTGTTACAGGCTTTGCATGCGCTGAAAACATAGTACGGTCGCTGAAAATTTCTTCGGGAAGCTTAGCTTCGAGTTGTACCGAGCCATCTTGTCGCATGTATGGGAATACTCCTGGGCGAGTAATAGGTGCTCGAACAGTCAGGTACCCTTCATTTGTTTCTTTATAGTCTTTTATAAATGTACGATCATAACGCTCTTGCTTCACACATTATCACCCCCTCTCAATAAAAAAAGATCGCATCTGCGATCTTTGGATAAAATATCAGATTGAAAATTTCTTTATTAACTCATTTAAAGTAGCCATTATATCCATAGCATCCTTTCTTGTTACATATGGATAGTTAAAATTCCCTGAATGAACTAAATTTCTCGCATCTTTTACTTTCCGCACTATATTTCGTTCACGTTCATCAATAAGTCTTGATGAGAAGGCATTATTAATTAGATTATTGAACTGTGAGTAAGTAGAATTAGGGTCTAACCTGGCATGAAGCATCCCTTCAAATACTGCTCCACACATTAAAGCAAAGGAAAGCCATGCACCTTGTTCAAAGTTCTTATCAGCTTCCTCGTAAAATTCTCCTATTCTTGTTCTTAATTCTTGATTTTCTATCCAAGGGAATAACAGGCTATAATCACGTATGCCATGATAATGTAAAACAATATGGATAGATTTCCAATCCGGATAGAGCATATGCATAGTAGGAAGAATTATTTTATCTTCCTCAATATCTGCCATTGTTATTGCGTTAACCCCACCTGCTTGTATAGTAAAGTATTCAACTGAAAAGGCAGGAAGAATGGGAATTTTAATATTCCATGTAAAAGAAGGAACACCGTTAATATTAGGTTTTACATCTATATCCTCGCTTTTTACCTCTATTACTATCGATTTCATAAGTACCAATTAACCCCCAATAAACTAAAAGATACTCCCATAATACCAATATTTAATTTATTCATCATCAAATACTGGAATAGCAACACAACGACATCGGTAATCTTCACCTGGTAAACCCACGCTTGGTGGATCTGTATAAGAGAAAACTTTATTACTCAAATCCCTGTGTGTTTTTCGTACCTTTTCGTCATTGGATGTTAGCCATTTGAACTTCGATACACCCATTTGCTTATGACGTTTTGCAGTCATTTGACCAAGAATAGACCCTGTTTGATCAACAGCGATAAATTCAGCTCGCTTTCTGGACATTCCCACACGTTCAACCAGCTGATCTCTCACCTTTTTTGCGCTACTGCCATTCTTCACGCCTTGGTAAATGATGCTCTCAATATTAGCCAGGTACCCATCTTTAATGTTAGTAATGTAGCTGGTATTTTCGCTTATTGATGTTTTCATAAACGACTCTAACCAAGGCTCACTAACGGTGGGGTCAATTCCCTTCACCTTACCTTGGTTGCTAATATTATTCTTATTGAATAAGTTCAGAGAGTTAACAAACTTACTGGCTGTTTCTTGGACCACACTGGAATTAAAAATACCTAGTGACAACCCTTTGATTACATCCACAGCTCGTTGAATGACATCAAGCGGTGCATCCAATTTATAAGATGAGTTATCGTCTCTACTCTTTTGTAACTTAATCTGAGCTATTATTTGCTCGTCATAGACGTTTAAAGTGACTTTACCTAACTCAGATATTAGTTTGTTAATAGAACGGCTGTATGAAACTGCTACGCTGTCAGGGAAACGTGTAGGTGGAATTACTCTAGCCATATCACTGATTCTCCTTATAAGCTGTGTAAACTTCTTTAGCTATTCGTGCCCAATCAGCATCGTCACCACTGTACTTAGTTTCATTCGTTAAACCGAATTGACCAAAGCGCGCTTCTCTCACTTCATCAGATGTATGAACGCCATTGACGATGTAAATGTTATCTGTTTCGGCAGTTAATTTGCGAATCTCAGCGTCTGTTTTTGAATCAACATTCCATAATGGATTAAACTTAATCTCCCATTCTACTGAATCAGGATTGATAGTGCCTCCTAATTCATCCGAACATAGCAATAACAAACGAATAAGACGTTCAATATGGGGCTTTAATTCATTCTCTTGCTGTGCTGCAATACGGGAATAATAGTTCATGACATCGTACTGAGCTCCTGCAATTGTTCCTGCTTCCTGCCCTTTAATAACCGTCTTAGGCATTCGAGCAGCACCCGCAAGCATATCCCACACATAATCCAGTAAATCCTTAATACCCGTGGCAACAGTACTCTGTTTCGTTAACTCCTCATCCTTACCAATAAGAGCAAGAGCTTCAGTTCGAAACATAAAATCCATCAGTGTACTTAATTCACGTTTTTCTTCTTTGCCCAGATTCTCTATATCAGATGATTTATACACTTTGAAAGTAAAGTCATATAACATCTGACCAACTGACCAAAGAGACGTATCAAGAACTGTGATGATGTCATATAGTGGCTCCAATAATGGTTGCCCTCTGTATTCATCTTCTAACCTTCTTGTTTGATCATGAATAACACGGGAAGCATGTACACGATCTTGAGTAGGCCCTGCAATTTCTTGTCCAACACGAGAACGACGGTTCAACTGGAATGATTCTACTTGACCATACTTAGGATGGAACATATCTTCATTCAATAAAAATTCGTATACCTTCATCCCACTGAATGCATGGATATAATCAATACGCATTAGTTCTTTTTCTCTGATAGGGTCACTTAGTTCAAACTTATTCTTTTGGGTAACACCTAAAGAGATAAAGCCATCGCCACGTAATCGCTCGTATGAACGCATCTTTTTAAAAGCTTCCTTAGCATTAAGATCAGCAAGCTTACTCATAATATCGCGTTGCAACTTCTCATCCTTCATTCGTAAAGTGAACCAGCTGCGTGTCATATCTTCTGCGGGAATATCAATGACATTCTGAATAATACGATTATCCGCATATAAACGTGTTAAATCTTGATTAGTTAATACACGTCTTAGTCCCGGTGTTTGTCGGGTTAATGCATCCCTGCTATTTCCCTTTCCAGGAGCTTGCATAAAGTCATTACGAAACTGTTTTGCCTGCTCGATTACACTCATCTACTCACCTCCCCATTAATTTCTTGTAGCGATTTAAAGGATTACCCTTCGATGCCTGTAATTTCACCAATGCTTGCGTCAAACTATCGACCATATCATCATGCTTTCCATTAGGGAATGCTGTTGCTTCATCAATAAGCTCATTAACCCAAGGTGCATAGGACGGATGTGGCAAGTATACGTTACCGGATTCTACTTCAGGAGAAACGGCATTGGCACGTACTTCTTTTCCACCCTCCGGATTAACAGGAATTAAACCACTTATTTCATCCTGTAGCATTTGAATAACAGCAGGACCATTCGCCTTATCCTCAACGTATTTTGCTTTAGCATTCGGCCATTTTGCTGTCATGTTACGAATAGCCTTCATTGTTTCAGGCAGATTTAAACGATCACGTATTTGATCAAGTAGATAAGAGTTAGCTTGTCGCTTCCCCCATACTTGCCCAACAACAAAGTCAGAAGCGCTGCTATCTTTAAAGGTACAATCCCATGACTGAACCTGTTTATCTAGCAATTTGGGGAGGACAGCTACTTCTTTAGGAAGCTTTAATTTAGCTCTTATTTCTTCAGTAGGCACATAAAATTTCCACCAATGACGCTTGAAAATGTTACCGCCTGCAGGAGATGGACGTTGTTGATACATTGCATTCCACAAACGAGACCCTAATGCTTTCTTTGTGTTGTGATACTCTTGTTCAGGAAAACGTTCTGGCCACAATGTTGCTCCAACTTTCCGTCCTAATGCGTCATCTTCATCCTCTGCAATAGCAGGTAAAGAAAGAACTCGCCACTTCTCACCATCTGACTCCATATCCTTAATTAAACGGCCAGCCAAGTCGTCATCATGCCAACGTGTCATAATTAAAATAACCGCCCCACCTGGCGCTAAACGTGTACGCAAAGTTGAACGGTACCAACTATCTACATTTTCACGAATCTTTAATGAATCGGCTTCTTGCCAGTTTTTAAAGGGGTCGTCAATGATAGCTATGTGTGCTCCACGGCCTGTCAGTGGTCCTCCTACACCAGCAGCAGCAAGTCCTCCTCTGTAACCTTCAATTCCCCATCTACCAACAGCTCCACTTTCTCTTGAGACATTTACATCATATAGGGTTTGAGCATGTTCTTTAAAAGTGTCACGGGCTATTTTGCTGAAGTCGAAAGCAAGATCAGCTGAATAACTGGATATAATCATTTCCCATGTAGGATTCCTCATTAATACCCATGCTGGAAACTTCTTTGTACTAACCTCACTTTTACCATGACGGGGAGGCATAAAGATTAGCAACCTATCGCCTTTGCCTTCTTTTACATTTCGCTCTACCTTTTCGAGCTCAGATATCAGCATTTTAAGATGTTTGGCCGTTTTCCACATTCCACGTCCATCGTAAAGAAGAAAGCCTTCTAATGACCGTCTTGCTAACTCTTGTTGAGCAGCTGTAGCAATTATTTCTCGTTGTTCACTCGTCAAGTTTAGCAAGTTTCTTCAACTCCTCAATGCCAAGAGCAGACATATCAATGTTGTGATTTGTAACGGTACCACTATGTTCCACCTTATCAGTGAACAGACCTAAATGTTTCCCAAGTAGTTCAATTGCTCGCACCTTATCATGAAATTTAATTTCGATACCGTACTTTGTTTCTTTCATCCCTGAGATTGACTTCTTTTGAAAAGCAGTAAGCCCATCTGTTTCTTTGATAAAAACATCTTGACGAATCCCCATGACAGGAACACGCTCCATACGCTCATACTCTTCACTGCTTGGAGGATAGTCATTACGTTCCACTTCTTCACCATCAAGCATCCATTTATAACTGCTGATGTATTCTACATCTTTGACACTCACAACGTCTGTTGCATTGGCGAATGCTATAGCTGCTAATTCTTGCAAAACCTTATCTGCGCTAATTTCAGTACGATGAGCACGCATCTTTAATGCTTCGTCAATAAACATTTTTATCTTAGGTTTCCTTAGGTTCTCATGTCCAATAGCTTCAGCAGTCTTTTCACTGTATCCAGCACGTATAGCAGCCTGTGTAGCATTTAGATCAATTAAGTACTCTTCAACAAATTGTTTTTGTTTAGGTGTAAGTTTCACTACATCACCACCGCCTCCATTAGTTCAACTTTGGTTAACTTCTATAGGTTAACTTATAAATTCAACCTAAGTTTTTCTTTCCCTATATCCATCCAAGTATAAAAAGAACCCCAATAAAACTGATTCCCCCACCAACAAACCATAAAGCTCCTTCTGGTATAGTAATTGTCATCAATTTCCCCTCCAAATAAAAAAGGACACTGACGAATCAGCATCCTTTTCTTTTCTTATAAAATTTCTGCATAAGTATAGTTATCTATAATTCCAAACTCTACTTTACTTGGGAAACTATCAAATCCTGAGAGCTTCATTCCCATTGCATTCTGTACCCAATCCCTTAGATCATCTGGTAAACGATATGCAACAGCTTCTCCATTCTTTTCTTTTACTGTAACAATTGGAGTGTGCTGCGAACCTAATATACCAGCAGACAATACTTCATACACAATTCCCTTTTCAGTATCGTTTTCTAATACAGGTAGTAATAGAAGTTTATGTTTAGTGATATCTTTATAAATTTTAGCCCCTGCTTTATTAATGATAAAATCTGCCAACGCTATTCCTTCTTTCAGAGAAGATATTTGTCATTTAATCTGTTAATTATTAAAAATCGCTCGGATCAATAGCACCTGGTCTTTCCAACAGGCTAATTCCACTTGGATCTAACGCACCTGACTTACGACTTCTACCTGGCTGAGATAATTCCCATCGTCCAGCTGTACTCTTTGAAGAATCAATTTTCCACTTAGCGTAATCATAAAAATCATAATTGCAACTCTCCTAAGTAAGTTATCTTCTAAACTCTACTCTCTCTGGCTTAGAAAGTAAAATTAGGTTGTTTCTATCATCGATTAGTCTGTGCTCAATCTTATGAAGTATAACAAAGCTATTAGGGCCGTACTCGCTAGTATTATTCTCAACATAAGTATCCACTTTTAACAAATCTTCTCTTTTAATGTCCTTTAACACTTTTATAAAACCCATGTTATTTTCTTGAATTAAAAGAACACAACTTCTATAATCTTTGAAGTTATCCCAGTGTAACCTTTCAATATAATTTTCCACATTATCACCTCCTTGTCTAATTATATCAATAATTAGGAGGAAATACCTTTTTTATTGTCGAATATTGTTAAAAAAGGAGGTGAAGAAGATGAGTGAGCAAACTTTTTATGATAAACAAGGCCGACCAACTGCCTACACATATAATGAACATATTTATTTGTTTAGTGGTCAACCTGTTGCATACTTTCATGGTGATTCAGTGTATTCCTTTTCAGGAACACATCTCGGTAGATATAACAACGGCTGGATAAGAGATAATAACGGTTATTGTGTATTTTTTGACCAAAATGCTACGGGTGGACCTATGAAACCCATGAAAAGTATGAAGCCTATGAAGAACATGAAATCCATGAAACCTATGAAAAGCATGCGACAAATGAAACCTATGAAACCTATGAATAATTCAAGCTGGTCTCAACTTTCATCAGGTGGATTCTTCAGTTAAAAAAGAAAGAATCAAAAGAAGCACCCGTGGAGGCGGGTGCTTCTTTAAGTATAAAAGTGATGATACATTTGCCATGTGTGTACCTTGTTCAACTAGCACTAATGCTAATCGTTATTCACAATATTCCCTAATATTTATTTCCTATACTAAATTTTCAACACCCCATTACGCTAATTGCTTAATCAAATTAAACCCGTACTTTATCAATCACCCGGGAGGCGGCCAGGATTGTAGCGACGGTTGCTGTACATAGAACGACAGACAGTAGCTTCGTGAAGGACTTGCACACTTCACTACCCCGTGGCTATCGTACGCAATACAGCTAGACTCCAGTTGTTCCCCCGTAAATTCAGCCGGCAACCTTCATAGTCATTCGATACACCCGAGTATACCCGTTATAAGGGACTGGTACGTTTCCCATAAGCGCTTGGCTTATAAGAAAATATTACCTTTCATGGAAAAATAAAAAGGCCCCCAAAATGGACCCTTTTTTCTCTGGGTTTTGTCGGAAAAATTTCTGAGGAATTAGATGATGCCTAGCGAGGTAGCAATGTTTAAAATGGCAGCACCTTTCTTCTCATAGTACTTTTCTTTTTTTAGCCCTAAATCCATATAGATATTAATATCCTTTGTCTGTTTTGATTCCAGGTACTTAATTTGGATGATTTCACGTTCAATTTCATCTAAGGAGTATTCAAGAGCACGTTCAATTTGCTTTACTTTCAATTCAGCTAGGTTATCTTCTTTTCGAAGGACAGGGAACAGGCCGACCACGCCTGCTTCCTCTCTCTCTTTTTTATTTGCTAGCTGCACCTTTAATGCTCTATAGTTCTTTAATTCTCTTATAACCGTTTGACGTACTAGCTTTTCGTCCACTGGCTCAAGTAATGTTAATTGCTCTGCTCCCATCATTTAGCTCCCTTTTTAACTGGCTTATCTGCTACAAATCCATATCCTTTTATACAACGTTGGAACATACATAAACCGTTTTGCTGCCATACACAACGCTTGCAGTAATCTTTCTCCACTTTAACTTTCACTGTAATTCCTCCCTTATAAAATAAAAAAGAGGACATCAATCAAAACACAGTTAGTCTGTGTAAAGATTAATGTCCTCCAGTTAGCTAGTAGAACTATCTAAAATTAGTTATCATCGTTAACTTCCCTTTCAGCAATTCTATTAAGGCTGTTTATAACAAAATTAACTTCGAAGTCAGATTCACTTTCTTGATTATAGTTAAATTTCGTAATGTCTATATAAAGGTCTATATCTTTAACATATATGTTGTTAAAAGAATCATAATACTTAACTTTAACTTTAACAACGGGAACTAAAGGTTCTTGAAGAAACTTTTTTACATCTAAAAATATAGTCATGTTTAAAATACGCATGAAATTTTCATTCAAATAAAAAGAAATAAGTTGTTCTGGTCTAATATAATTAAAAGAAAAATGATTTGTTTGATCCATATCAAAATAAGTTGATGATCTTTTTTTATATTTTTCTCCATAACTATAACTAAAGGACTCCATATCATATTCAGTATGACTAGTAATTATATTAAAGATTCTATCCTCATCATATTTTTCTAGCTCATATAAAAATTCTTTTTGCATAAAAACTTCAACCGAAACGTACTTTGCCACACCATTACCTATATTAGTAATGCTAATATTCACTGGATTACCCTGGCCGTATGATGAACCAGCACTATGATTCCAACGAGCATCATATAAAATTTCAGGTTTACTGTAATCTACATATAATTCAATTGGCTCTATAAAAAGATCAGGCTCTTGAGAATGAGTCCTTTGTAACTTCATTTCCTTTAGTTGTTCAATTACAGCTTTCAAATTCCGATTAGCAATTATTATAGTAATAACAGCTAGAATAAATCCAATAATTGTAAAAATATTAACTATATTGTCTAAAATATCTGTCACGTCTTTAGATTTTAAAAATTCAAAAGGTCCTACTATCAAAAATCCTCCCCCTCATTAAGCTTCACGCACCTTACCTTTCCTTGCTTGATCAGTGATAATTTTCACCTCGCCATGATGAACTAATTCGGTTAATTTATCTATTACTTACAAGCAACCAGCTACTTTAGATGACTCTTTTCTCAATCCTTTTGTACTTTCCGAGGATATATTTTATAACTCATAGCTTCTCGCTTCATTTCTAAAAGATCGATAGTACTAAGCTTGTAGAAAAGCCCATTTTTCTTTTGAAAATTATAAACCCTATATACGTAGTAATGATTAAGATTTAATTTTGCAAATTCTAATTCGTTACCTGTAATATAAAAAGGCGTACCTATTCCCCCTTTAGTTGTTTTAACTTCAATGAATTTCTTATTTCCATTTAAATCAAAAGAAAGAATGTCAAAACCTGTTCCATCACCAATCACTTTTGATACATGCATAACTTTTTCAGCTAATTCTTTTTTATTATTTGCAAGTAAAAATTCTCTTTCAAAATTAAGAACAAGCTCTTCACCAGATGCCCCTATTGCAGTATTCTTTTTTTCGTTCTCTGCAAAGTCAAATATTTTTCCATTAAATTGCTTATGGTTATTAATTCTAATTTCATCAATAATATTTGGTTTTTTCGTTTCTTATAGGAGAAGCTCTCCATTATCCATATTTATTTCACTTGCAGCCAATTGTAATTTCATATCTTCCAGCAGTTTAGGGGTATAGACAAAATCTATAATTTGCCACTTAAAGAAAACTGGCTTTTCTTTTTCTTTATCATGAGAAAGATAAGCTACTTTCCCTAAGTATGTATAATCTAAGTCCCTTTTTGCTCTCAAGAAAAGATAGATGTTATTTCTAGTATGATCATGATTAATAAAGTCTATAATTCTACTTTCTTGAAGAGTTTGACTTGGCTGAGACTGCCATGTTAAAACTCCTGATTCACTAATATTTTCTTTGAACTGAAAGCTCCCTTGTCTACGCTCGAATGTTACAAAAAATACATAATCTTTTACCCTATTGGGAACTTTAATAATACCTTGTAATCCCCCCATGTCCCACTTTGTGGTGTGAAAATTGTATGAGGTGAAAAGATTGAATGTACTTCTTTCCTTGAATATGTTTGATTCTGTATAAGTGACCTTGTCATATTAATAACCTCAACTTACTAATTATTCTCTTCTACGTTTAAATCACTAGAGCTCTGCTAAATCAATTTTTTAGTATATCCACTCATTTACTCCTTATATTGGTTAGCATCCCATAGAGGGCCCTTCCAAACATATTTCACTATCTCACTTTCCCCATTTCTTTGAGGAATTTCCATAACTAGAGAGTATAGTTTCATTATTTCACTTAAAGCATTTTCTAATTTAAAGCCCCACTCTTTTACGGAAATAAAATCTTTTCTATACGGCATTATATCTGGGTATCGTTCTTGTAATATTTCAATATCACTCATTTCAATATGATGAACATCATTATAGCTCTCTGTACTATCATACTTTGCTTTAACCCGTGTGCCATTTTCTCCACCTTGGTAGAATACAATAATTCCTTTAGTGTAATTTGGACCTTTAAGGTAATCAACCTCAACAATTTCACCTAACATCTAAAATTCTTCCCCCTCATCAAACTTCACGCGCTTCACCTTTCCTTGATGAGTAATAATTTTTGTCTCACCATGATGGGGTAACTCCGTTAATTTCGCTTTACCATCGCATACTACAATGGCGAAACTTCCTTTTTGCTCCATTATATCAACTTCAAATTTCATTGTATCTACATTTATTTTAATTTCTTGTAATTTCACCAGTAATTCCCCCATATGGTATAATATTATTAGGTATGATCAGGTGAAATCCTGGTCTTTTTTTGTTTCACCTAGTGTATAATGAAACTACCTCTTAGAAGGTTCTTTTTTATCACACGGACGCTCCTGGCAGAGCGTCTTTTTTAATTTTTATGCTGTGTGCCCATACACTTAGCTAACTGCCACATATAATAATTGCGTTATATATGCCTTGAATGACCATAAATAGATGATCGGAATTCATATGAGATTGATGCTCTTCAAAGGGCATCTTTTTTATGTTCTAAACTGCAAATAGTGTTAATACCTTTTACAGACATCCGTTTTTTCACCATTTGAAAATTTGACGCTCTTAGCTGGGCGCTTTTTTATGTTCCAGACGATGGACAATCACCATAAGGTTCATAGAATACCTTTTCCCATGAAAAAATACTCTCTATAGGATATTTTTTCGTTTTTTTGCAATCATTTCATAAAATCATATATAATGTAATTCCCAGTACATAGTACAAGGAGTAACATAATGAATAAACGAACTAAGAATAAACGATCATTTGGATGTTTTATAAGTTTCATGGTTTTATATATTGTAGTAGGTTTAATATATATTACAATTACAAACTTATAACAAAGGTTTGTCCGCATCTTTTGTTATTAAATATCCACTTTCCTGACGTTTATGGTAAACTTTATTTTTACCCGTACGACGCTCCCAATCGAGCGTCTTTTTTATTTCTACTAAGCTGTTACATTATGGTCTTCCCTTCTATTAAAATCTTTACAAATTATTATTTAGTTTGTAAAACTCACCATTTTGAGTAATAATTAGTCTATCTAATATAGAAGAGGTGATGATAATGGTAACAGTAACGAAAGGTTTAACTCCATCTGCTTTAGTTAAAGACTTAATTGCTTTACCCACACCTTGTAATGATGTTGTCTACTATCCTGCTAAATTAGTTACCTTAGGAACTCAAGAAAAATATTCTGTTTTCCAAACTTTAAGTCGTAAAAGTGGACTAGCCTATATAGCTATCACCCAACCTGATAGAGCTAAATTTAAATTGGCTGGTTCTAGAAATTCAATGTGTGAAGTATATGAGTCTCTTCCTTGGCCTGAATTTGAACTAAAGTATGGAGACAATACCTTTTATTACAAAACAGCTTCATCTTTACAAGAAATGGAAAATTATTTTAATAATCTCAAAAAACAATAATTTTTTTATGGATAGCTCTTTTTTATTCAATAAGAGCTATCTTTTTATTTTATTGGTTTAACCGACTTCAAAGCCTCAAATATATCCTCTTTCACGTTCTCTACTTGCTTTTTAACCCCTCATGAATTGACTGAACACATCTATTTTCATTCCTACCTCTAACACAAATAAGTCACTTTCCTATACGCGTCTATATAAATCCTCAAGTTCAGTTAAAGTAAGTTCGTAAAGCTGCCGTTCGTTCGAATCTTTATAGACATTTTTTTGGATAAGAGCATTGATTAAACTCTTTCTTTTTTCCTCTACGCGCTTTCTAAGCTCCATTTAGTACCTCTCATCCGTTATCCAGCTCGTTTATGTAAGATTTCTTGTTGTTGTTCAAAAACTGTGATACGTTGTTCAAATAAATTCATCGAAATATTGAAATAATTAATGTCATCTGCCCCCTCTTGGATGCAGTGTGAGCAAAGTTGAACCTCCATCATACTGACCGATAATAGGTCAACCTTTGTTCTCCCATTACATAATTCACACACTATGAATCCCCCTTTTATCTATATAAAAGTGACTGCAAATCTTCGTTTTCCTGCTGAGCTAAATAGCTTCGTATCTTTTCATCTGGCATATAGATAGGAAACGCCATCTTTTCAATACGGCTACTCACACGACCTTCTTTGTATTTGATATCTAGATCATCAATTGAAAGGTTGGATGTAAACAGGGTTACCTTTTTATTTGTTAAGCGATAATCCATAATGCCAGAAAACTTCTCTTCTACGAAACTTGTTACTTTTTCAACCCCAATATCATCTAAAGCCAAAATATCTACATTTTTAATGGTTTCAATCAGATCCGACGTCTTAACCGTGCTGTCATCACTGAAAGTCTTTTTAATATCATCAAGTAAATCAATTGTTGGAGAGAATAATATACTTAATGGTTCACCAGGTTTGTCATAGATTGCTGTTAAAGCATTTACAATACTAGCCATTAGCCTTGTTTTACCTGACCCTTTTGTATCACTGTATAGATACAATCCTTTTCCTTGTCCTTGCATTTGGTTAAAGTTTTGGACAAAGTTAGCTGACGCTCGTTTAGCAATAGCTGCACGTTCTTTCTCTTTTTGCTTTTTGTATAAGCTAATATCAAAGGATGAAATAGTAGCTTGTACAAATTCTTCAGGAATACGAGCTTTTAGCAGCTTCTTCTTCACAGCGTTATCAGATCGGCAAGGACAAGGATTCATGAATTCCCTGCTTTCTTTCCAATCCCTCACTAAATATTGGCCTGTCCCATCACATTTTTGATACGGACATTCCTCAGAAATCGACGTAAGTATCTCGTATCTCCCCTGTAACAAGTCCTTTTTCTTGTGCAATTCTCTCAAGTCGTTGAGTCTCTTCTGAAATTCCGGACGCTCCTTGGCTAGTGTTTGCAATGACTTCTTTAGGTTTATCACCTTTCTCCCTCCTTGATTGGTTCTGCAAATTCCTTGCATCTTCTAAGGTACGGACACCTTTATTGTGCCAATCGACCAATATAGGTTGGACATAACCCCAAAAGGCTTTCTTCCTTCTAATAGCTAGTTTCATAGCTGCTATTACAACATCTTCATTTCCGTTAAAATCATCTACCCAGTTGCCGATATTCTGTGCCATTTTTGGTGATAAAGATCCACCAAAAGTTGTCTCAAAAAAAGTAAAAACGTTATTCTTTTCCATCGTAGGTTGCTTTGGGTTTTCAGGAACCTCATTTTTATTTTTTTGATAACTTGCTAGTGTTTGATATTCGTCGTAGTTATTAACTGTTATCAGCAAGCCCTCACTGCCTTTTAAACGCTTTTTTGTGATGAATCCGTCATCAACTAACCTTTTAATACAAGCTCTAAGAATATTGTCAGTATGGCCAAGCACATCTGTTAAATCCTTAACTCTTATTTTCAACTGGCCACGCTCGCAGTAAGTATTTGATGCAAAATTTGCTTCACTGACAAAAAAGTTATATAACACTTGATCACGTTTGTTCTGGAAAGATAGCCGGGGCTGGATGACAAACCCCGTTGTTACTTGACTCACGCCCCGTACTCACTCCTTTAGGTGCTATTTCTTAACGTAGATTACATAGTACTTTTCAATCCGGACCATTTTCAGATCCGGATGATATAGATTAAGGAAGCCTTGAATATGACCTTCGTACTGTTCTTTGTTCTTGGCTAAAAATTTGTAACAATGAGGGAATGCTATGCGTTCTTCTCTCATTTATCAAACGGTAAATCCTCATCTTTAATATCGATTTCCTCTCCTCCAAAGTCGAAGGCGCTTGGCTTTCCTTCTGGTGCTTCTTGCTGAGATTGGTTGTTTTCCATATCTTCCTCAACCTGATATTCAGCATCAATAAATCCATCACCAAATTGTCCCTCTTTGACCTTGCTAACAGAATTATCGTATTGTAAGCCTTCCATAACTGTTCTTGTCTCTTGCTGTTCAATTGAGATAGGAGCCGTTTTTAAAAGCTTGATAAGAACTGTTTTCTTGGCCATTTCAGTAAAGTGGTCTTTCCAAGGACCAAATACGTTGCCGTTCTTTTGGCTTTTTGTAAAACGATCTCTATGCTTTTCTACCTGCTTACGGCTCATTACAATAAAGTCAAACGCTCCATCTTTTAATTTGTACACTGCGTAAAAATGAGTAATTTTACTTTCATCTTCTTCACCGATAGGCTTATGCTTTAAATCCTTATCTAAACCATAGCTATATTCAAACTCGTCACCCTCATATACTTCATGAGCGTATACGCTTGTAATTTCACCTGTACGCCTAGCTAAATCAATAAGGCCTCGATAACCTAATTGAAATTGAGCTTCCATACGTTTTGTTGATCCATTGAAAAAAGGAACAATGTAAGCATGTCCTAATAAATTGGGCTCAACGCCAAGTACTGAACAGTTAACTACAGCTCCTACAATTGATTCTGGAGAGCATTCCATTAACTTAGGGTTACGACTTGCTGCGTTCATTCCGATACGTATTAAACGCTCAGGAGTTACATGCTTTGGTGCAATAGAAGTAATTGCTTTAAATTGTTGTTTAAATATTGTAGCTAACTGACCTTGAAAACCTGTGTCCTCCGTTTTTGCTACGTTGTTTTTTCGTTGCGCTAATTGATTTTTGACTGAATTGTTAGTTGCCAACTTTATGTCCTCCTTATTTAATTCCAAATCTACGAGATAATGAACTTGAAGCTACTTCTTCGTACACCTCTGGATATTTTTCTTTTAATAGCTTGGAGTTAACACGTGAGCTACTAATGGTTTTCCAAGTGATTAAACGATCACTTGCATATGCTACTTCGTGTTCTCCAAGTAATGATTTCAATTTATTTTCAGCCTCTTTACGACGTTCAGAAGCTTCTTTTTCTTCTACTTTTGCTTGTTCATAGCTTGAAATTAAGTCAGATGCTTCAGGAGCTAATTCAACAGGCTCTAAGCTAACATCCCCTTCTGGATACATTGCTTTCAATAAATTAGTTGAAGCTTCCGAACCATCAAATGCAGGAGGATTTTTCTTAAGCACGTGATTGTTCCAAAAATCAGATTCAATCTCAATCAGGTAGTTAATAATTTCTTCATCACGCTCTATTTTTTTATGAACAAATTTATTTCCACCGATTAAGACAGCAATCCACCATGCTTCATAGCCAGTGACAGCCATATAGTGCTGGCACTGAATCAAGTATTGTGCTGGAATTTCTTCCTCTTCCCAATCATTTTTCAGATATTCACTAGCTGTTTTGCATTCCAGTCCTTCCTTTTTGCCAATGATTAAACGATCTACATTAGCTAGCATGAAGCTATGTTTTGGATGTTGCAGTATCGCTTGACGTTTTCGAACTTTTAAACCTGTTCGCTTGGAAAATTCTTGTGCCACGACATCTTCAAGAACATGCCCGAAATAGGCTGCTTCGCTGCTACTACTTTCAGAAGGTGATTCGCCGATTTTATCAAGATAAACTCCAATTGGTGATTTCCATTTACTTAATCCAGCAATGGCACCAGCATCTGATCCGCCAATGCCTTTTTGTCGATGTGCCAACCATTCAGCTTCACTCATATTGGATGTAGGTATTAAGATTTCAGCTTGCATTGATATCACCATCCATTTGCTTTTTATAAAGTTTTTTAATAAACTGTAAGTACCTTAAAATTCTTTAACATTTAAAGTCTGCACCTGGCCGTGCAGGCTTTTTTATTCTGCTGTTGTAAATTTGAAGCCGTACTCTTCCTCCAAGTACTTTTCTAAATCATCTTTTAAAACTACTTCACCTGTGTTATCATCCGTTACGATTTCATAACCAATAAGAATTTCAGTTCCGAAATAATCAACTCCAGCATGTTCAGATTGAGTTATCATATTTGCATAGCCTGTACGGTTTACTTGAGTGATTTCAGGATGTTCTAAATGCATGTTATTCACCTACTTTCTGATGCTATTTGCTCGCATCGTCATGACCAGGAAAATGAGTTGTGCCTTTACGGTTAAGGACCGATAGATAAAGGATTTTCCTGACCATGACGACAAGAACAATGCTTGTCGCCCACTTATGTAATGTGGTATAATTTAGATACACATTTTGTATTATGTTTAAGGCAGTTGGCTAACCCATTTAGCTGACTGTCTTCTTATTTGTCCACACATTTTGCCGAATTCTACGTTCAATATCTAAAAGCAAAACCGGATGTCCTTTCAATGCTTTACACCACTTACTAACTTCACTTGCTTTCATCATTGGTAACTTATACATAGCTTGTCTCCTCCTTGTTTTTGAGGTAACGTTTCACTATATCAACATCGAACCCTTTAGTTTTCATATCTGCTACAATCTTTTCTACTCTACTTAATAACTGTTTTTGAACTTCTCTAGCTGCAAGCACTGTGTCAAATGTTTCTTCCTGTAGCTCCTGCATATTTGCACTCAAATCAATAGACTCAATAACCGCCCATCCGGCTTCTTCTAATTTTCTTGCCCGATCATAGATGTTTAAAGCTTGTACACTCACTTAACTAGCCCCCTCGATTTCAAGGTCATTTCCAATTGCTGATCAATTTGTTTTAAAGAGAAACCGTACCTTTCACATACAACAGCAAGTAGATTAAATTCAGCTGCAAGCTTTTCTGAATACTCCTTTACGAACTGTCTAACCTCTTCGTACTCAATCTCATTAGCGTGATCAGCTGGAATGTGCCAGAAATCTTTGTTCCAGTACTCCTCTACTTCTCTGCGCTCCTTTTCAACGAGCATTCGCATAGAAGCAATATCCCTGTGTATTCGATCTCCGTTCATATAAGGAGTTAATGAAATTCCTGCTGTTTCTTTCATAGTTCCGATGTAGTATTTAAAGCTATCGATACCCCTTGCTAGAATTGGTTTTGCTTCCTTGGCGATAGCTCGACTACCAGTGGCCCATTTAGAAATCGTGGATTGATCATAGCCAACTTCATTTGCAAATTCCATTTGGGTTTTCCCTTGTTCCTTCAAGATTTCTCCTAGGTTTGCTTTTCTTTTCATAGCTACCTCTCCTTGTCATATTCAATTGTCAGTTTCTAATATTCCAGCCATATTTCTTGCCTATTTTTATGGCTTATTTGCATGTTACCCTTATACTAGAAACCCGTTATTACATAGCGTTTTCACTAAAAAAATTAGTGTTATCTTCAACCCATTCCGTGTGGCGTTCAACCCAAATTTTAAGCATGTGAGTAGTTACTTTTAATCCGCCGATTTCTTTAGTACACGGGAATCCTTTGCGACGAGATAAAACATAGACTTGGCTTTCACTAACTCCTAGGAACTCAGCTGTCTGTTTTACAGACATTAGTGGTGGGCATGATTCCCAAGCACTGTTATATGAATTTGCTCTTTCTAAGCGTTTTTCAAGATTTTCTAATCGTTCCATAAGCGGCGCCATGTCGATAGAGACGTTGATTGAATTACCCATTTGCGAATACCACCTTTTCGTTTGACTGATTTAATAGATTCTTGTAACAGGTAGATACTTAACCCAAAATGAAGATGTTAGATGTTGTCACTACGAACCAATATTGAATTAACTCTTGCCAGGTCATATTTTGAGATCGCCTCCTGGAGAGGGAAAAATATTACTCATTTCGTGTAACTTATTTTCGAAAAAAAGTTCGTTAACATCCATTTGAAGGATATCTGCTATTTTTTTAGCATTTGCAAGACTAAGTTTGTTCCTACCAGTTTCGATATTTGCATAACCACTTGGATAACTATAACCAAGCTTTTTTGCCATAAATGTTTGCGAAATACCTTGTGCCAATCGAGCTTCTTTTAATTTCTGTAGACTCATTCCCTCAACCCCAATTACTCGTTTTGTGTAACTATTGAGTTTATAATAACTTACACAAAGTGAGTAAGTCAATGGTTTTTTATTCTTTTTGTGTAAAAAGTTATTTTTTATATTCGCAACGTGTTAAAATTTACACATAAAATGAAAAATAGGTGTTAATTATGGAAAATATGACCGGTAAAAGATTAGAGTTCTTAAGAGAACGAAAAGGTTGGACTAAATCTTTAGTTGCTAAGAAGCTAGGAATTAAAACCGTTTCTACTTATGCAAACTGGGAATATGGTTTACGTCAACCAGATAGTGAAATGCTTGTTAAAATCGCCAATCTCTATGATGTTTCAGTAGATTATATCTTGGGACGTCACGAATATGCTGAAGGGAAAGAAAAAGTTCAAGGCATGTGGTTCTATGATATGGATAGTCTTTCTGAAGAAGATTTTGAGGAGATTGAAGAAGAAGTCAGAGAATATGCTGAATTCTTATTAGCCAAAAAAAAGAAGCGTAGCGAAAAGGATTCTTAATCAAAAGTATTAATAGTATTTTGCTCGCTTCTTCTTTCTTGTTATATTGTTGTTATTAATAAATGCTGTTATTAATATAGATTGAGAAAGTGATTGGGATTAGTGTGAGAAAGTGATTGAGATTTTTCTTTTTTATAATTGTTACATCCCTTGATACATAAGAGTTTAAAGGCTTTTAGTGATTGAGAAAGTGATTGGGATTCGTCCGTGTTCTTCTTTGTGCTAAATTGCCCTATTTTTTTACTCGAAATAAGAACATACTTTCTCTTATTGCTATTTTTTAAGGAGTGTATTGCAAGTGGATTTAGAATATGTACCCACCCACCTAGAGGAATGGATCTCAAATGAATACATAAAAAAAGGTATATTAACTCCGGCAGATTTAACTATCTCCAATATATCCAAATGTTTTGGGGTTGAAATTGTTATTAGGAATGGGAAAAATTATTCCGTTAACATTGATGGAACTATTGTCTTGTTTTTATCAAAAGAATCTAGACGTGATCTAAAAAGAAACTTTCATCATGAATTATGTCATGGTCTGATGCATGAAGGCAGACAAAGAAAAGGTATGCCAATTCCTCTACGTGAACTTCAAGAAAATCAAGCTGAAAATTTCATAAAATATTTAGCTATCCCTTATCACATGCTCTCTTATATAAATTTCAAAGATGTTGAGTATACTGGTGAAGTTTTTGGGGTATCTACTGACATTTGTGAGGAAAGAATTGAGTCTATTCAGATAAGGCAAGCTCATAGAAGAGGATGTCTATTTCGTGCTTTACTCCCAGTAATGTCAAGATATTAATCCTATATATTTTTTTATTCTTTTTTACTGGAAAAATATCTTATTTTTATATTTTTTTGATAATTAACTAGTTGTATATTATTATAATGAGAGATTTGATTATCTAGTATTATTTTCAGGTGTTACAGGCTATTAAGCCTATATACATAAATACTTTATATAAGGGAGTAAGATGTATGAAAAAAATTTTTAAGATTGGCTGTTTGGGCTTCATCGGAATTATAGCTTTAATTGTCGTGATTGCAGTTGCTACAAGCGGAAATGAAGAAAATAAAGACACATCTGAAACAGCAAGTACACAGCCTACAAAAGAAGAAGCAACTGATTCTAACGATGCTACTGAAGTAACAAATAGTAAAACAGAAACAAGTGAAGACACGACTGAGTCAACAGATGATGGAGTTTTAACTAAAGAAAAATTTGAACAGATTAAAGACGGTATGACGTATGAAGAAGTTGTGAAAATCATCGGTAGCGAAGGTGAGCTTCTTTCTGAATCTGGGGAAAAAGGAACCCCTCTATATACAGTAATGTATTCATTCGAAGCTGATGGGTCTTTTGGTGCGAACTCTTCAATGATGTTCCAAGGCAATAAGTTAATGAATAAATCACAATTCGGTTTGGGTGGTAACTCCGATGTTACAATCACGAAAAGTGAATTCGACAAGATACAGAATAATATGAGTTACAAAGAAGTTACTAAAATTGTTGGTGGAGAAGGCGAAGTTGCTTCAGAGTCCGGAGAAAAAGGAACAAGTCTTTACACTATCATGATTTCCTATACTGGTGAAGGCGATCTTGGTGCGAATGCTTCGTTCATGTTCCAAGGTGATAAGCTAATGAATAAAACTCAAATAGGACTGAAATAAAGAGTCTGCATACAGCGAGTAAAAATTTAGCCCTTTAAATAGGGCTTTTCTTTCACCAGTGAAGTTAAAAAGATTGATCATGTAGATTTATGTCAGGATACTTTATATGTATACATATAGATACTTCCCTTATGTTTAGATGGACAAACTAAATGTATTTGTGGAAGTATTTATTTGGCTAGTAAAACGAACGTACATTCCCTTCTTGGAGGTGGTTTTTATGTTATAACTAACTGTGTTTGTTTAATCATATAACTTCTAAATAATATTTTTAAGGGGGCTTGAATTAAATGGCTTATTTTCGCAAAGTACCATCTAAGAAAGCAAAATCTGGCTATACATGGTCTTTTACCATTGAAACTGGTGTAGATCCACTAACCGGAAAACGTAAACAAACAACAAGAAGAGGCTTTGCTACTAAAAAAGAAGCAGAAAATGCAGCAAAAGAATTATCAACACAATTAGAAAACGGATTAAACATTATAGATAACAAAATGACTCTAAATCAGTATCTACCTAAATGGCTTGAAATGGCTGCTAAACGCAAAGTTAAAGATACTACCTTTGACCACTATCAAAATGTGATTAACTTTCGTATACTCCCCATTTTAGGTCACCTAGCACTAAGGGATTTAAACGGAACTGCGTGTCAAAAATTTTTCAATCACCTTTTAGATCAAGAACTTTCAGAGAGATATATCAAATATATTTATAATATCTTGAATACCTCCCTAGAAAAAGCAATTGATTGGGATTTAATTCTAAAGAATCCCTTACGCAAAGTTGATCTACCTAAAGAGAGAAAGCGTAAGTACACAGTATGGAAAAGAGAGGAAATCCATCGTTTTTTACAATTTGCAAAGGATGAGGATCTACACTACTTCGCATTATTTTTTGTTTGTGTTTATACTGGAATAAGACGAGGAGAAGTATTAGGGTTAAAATGGGAAGATGTTGATCTTACGGATGGTACCCTTCATGTTCAACGGAATCAAACCTACCTTAGAGGAACTTATTCCTATGGCTCTCTCAAAACAGAGTCCTCTAATCGTATAATTAAACTTGATGATGAAACATTGCATATATTAATGCAAAATAAAAAAAGACAGAACGAACTTAAATTGCTATATGGACCTCAATATAGTGCTGAAAATCTCATTTTTAGCCGTAAGAATGGACAACCCATAAACTCTGCAACACTGGCCAAAATCTTTAATCGTATTATCAAAAAATCGGGTGTTCCTAAACTCCGTTTTCATGATTTGCGTCATACCCATGCTACTTTATTATTAGAAGCTGGTGTAAGTCTAAAAGAAGTTCAAGAACGTCTAGGACACTCTAGTATTAAAATGACTGGAGATATTTATGCTCACGTAACAAATAAAATGAAAAATAATGCTTCTAAGAAATTCAGTGAATACATGCAAGAACATAGCTAATCGGCAATTGGTTACTTCCCCGCCGTTTACCAACTTCTAATAAATGTGGTCAAAATGTGGTCAACATAAAAAAAAACAACTAAAAAACGTTGTTATTTCAAAATTATTAAAGGTATGTACTTCATACTAATAATATGAAGATATACTGAATAAAAAGTGGAGGAATATGATGTCTTTAATAAAAGAAGCACGTAGGTATGCAGAACACGCTCATAGCGGCCAAATGCGCAAGCTGTCCGATAAACCTTATATTGTTCACCCTATTAACGTAGGTAATATTTTAGAAAAAGCGGGTTTTAGTGAAGAAGTAATTGCAGCAGCTTATCTGCATGATGCTGTAGAAGATACAAGTGTAACACTCGAAGAAATTGTACAAAGATTTGGTTTAGAGGTAGCAGGGATTGTTGAAGCTCATACAGAAAACAAATCAAAAAGCTGGGAAGAACGTAAACAGCATACAATTCAAATTGTGAAAACTGGTTCTCTTGAAGTGAAATCTTTAATTGTAGCAGATAAATTAGACAATTTACGGTCTTTAAAAGAAAGCTACGATCAGCAAGGAGATACGGTTTGGAATAGCTTTAAAAGAGGATTCGAAAAGCAGAAATGGTACTACGAATCCATCAGCAAATACGCTGTAAAAGGATTGGAACCAAGCCGAATTCCAAGTTTTTTTTATACATATAAACAAGAAGTAAATGCTTTTTTTAGAAGTTAATATTTATATGAAGAAATTAGAAAACACTGAAAATAACTATTGCGAATGCGCGGCATACGTATTAAAATGTAGTAGAGTCATCACGCAATAAAGGCTCTACATAATCGGGACTGTAGTTCAGTGGGAGAATACTTGTCTGGCAGACAAGGGGTCGTGGGTTCGAATCCCATCAGTTCCATAAAACCAGTCGTATCAAGAGTTTAAAATACTTTAAAACTCTGCAGGATGGAATGGTTGCAATACTATTTCATCTGACCTCTTCATGATTTCCATGAAGAGGTTTTTTATTTTCTTTTTACGATTGATCCTCATGATTTTTATGATTATTCTTTTCACTGCTCCTGCTGACAATTTCTCTAAGTTCGCCCTCGTCGCCTTTTGCATTGATGATTTCAAAAAGCTGATTCAGCCCTTCACTTGTTTCATCGTTTGGTTCTTTGCCCATTCTATTCCCTCCTTTTGCTTCTAGGATACCCATTTTTTTCACATTGTTTCATGTGAAAAGCAATTTATCAATATTAATCGGTCGTAAAAGTATACTTTTACGACCCTTGTGCAATTACTGTTTATACAGATATACTCAGTCAATTCTTTGAATTTTGCACCATTTTGCAGGGTTTCTAATACTCATCTATAATGAAATGATCATCACAAACTTCGTAAAAATCGTTCTCTTCGTGGAGATCTACTTCTTTATCTTTAGATATCTCGGTTTCTTGTGTAAATAGTTTAAGAAGCTTGTTTAACATTATTCCACCTCATATCTTTCATTAATACATTCAGTATGATTAATTTATATGAAGCCAGTATGAATTGAAATTTAAGATAATGTGAATTTAGACATTAACGTGAGATGTTAAGCATACTTATACCCTGGACAAAAAGGTTATTTCATTCTACAAAGAAGTGATTAGTATATCAGCTGTATGTGGCATTTGTTCTATAACAGTCGTCTTTTTGCTTTCCTCCCTGATGCTATATAAAAAATACGGCCTTGTTTTTTATATAGTGTTATGTGTTTTGCTATTGTACTAGGTAATAGGTGGCTTAGTTTTATGTATTATCGCTTTAATCCTTTAGTCAGCAACATTTTTAAATATCATTCAAATCGCTTGTGTAGTTGGAATTATACTTTTACTTGCTTTGTTTTTTTTGGTGATATCCACAATCGAACGAAAAAACGCAAGCTATAAAAAAGAACTTTGTATGCTGCTGCAAAGTTCTTTTTATAGACACTTACTGTTTGTTAAGAACTGTATTAAATGTGAAATAGCTCATACACTTCTTATACAATCGCTAAGACCTATTCAGTTAACAGTCCTTCTTACGCTTTTTCTCAAACCATCCATATGCAATTTCAGCTTTAATTTCTTTATCTCCCGGAGAAATTAGGAAAATAACGTATGAACCGTTGTTTGGAAAGATAAATTTGCCGTCTTCATCACTTACTAATGTACTTTTCGGCGGAACAACACGGTTAAATACGTTTACCCTCTTAGCAGGAAAGCTTTTTACCATTTCTGCAAATTTAATTTTCCCTTTTGGCTTTGAACGTATTGTAGTATTTGCTGGATTCACATTATCTGAAGTTGTTCCTTTTCCAGGCGGGATAGAATTAAACCAAATTTCAGCAGTAAAAGGTTCGTTGGAATAGTTAGTGATAGTAAAAGCATCTACAAATAAACCTACTCCGGAGCCTGAAGGGTTAACTAACCCTCCCCAAGCATTTCTATTTCCACCAACACGAATAGGCACAGTTTGTCCAACAAAATAGTCTCCTTTTAAAGATTGATATAAAGGATTAGGTATATTAACGGCTTTAATATACGGTTTGCTCGACTCATAATTCGACATACAATCATCTCCTTTCTGTACTATATTATCTTATAAGGTTTTTCTATAAATGCGTGGACACATGCATTTATAAATATCTTTAATCTTTATATAAACACAAAAAGATAGACTCGGTACGGAGCCTATCTTTTCCTATCGCTTTTACAAAATAAAATTTCCTCTTAGCCTTTTCCTTATTAATGCCCTCGTCGACTGCTGGTGTATAAACGAATTGTTTTTTGATTTTATATTCCGATTCTTTTTTAATACTTCTACTATCACTTCTTAAAGTAGTAATCACCTATTCTTTTGTAGTCATACAATGAAGAATCCTTACCTTTTTTTCACAATATTCAACAATTTCATAACAGGTTGTGAGGATATCATGTCTAGACAGTTCTATTTCATCAAATACAAACTTTGAAAGCTGCTTCTGCAGAACCTCCAGCTTTTTGCTGTCTTCTTCATCAATCCATAGTCCTTCCGTAATACACACATCTGCTAGTTTGTTAATAGATTGAGCCGTCCAGTTTAATCCGGCTGAAGAAACGGTTATTGTCAGTAAATCATTTTTTATAGATAGAATAACTTGACACACATGAGTATAGGCATCAACTTTCTTTTGGATAAATGCTTTGCGAAGCTCTTGTTTGTATTGCTCTTTCGACATCGCTATAGCTACGACAGACGTAATGAATGTTCCTGCCAGCGCGATGAGCGACCCTATCAAAATTCCTATCATTTCTCCTGACAAAACGTTCACCTCTTTAAAGGTATTTCTATATGCTATGGGAATGAAGGAAACGATATGAAGATAAACACCATGTAAAAACAGCCCTAACTTAGAAAAGTTAGGGCTGAAACACTAAAATATGATGGTAACTAAATTAGATAATACGACTTGTAATAATTCCTTCAATTTGACCAATGTTTTCTTCTAGCTCAGGCACAATCTCGTCACTTACTTGATTGTCAATATCGATCATTGTATACGCGTATTCACCGCGGCTTCTGTTCACCATATCTGCGATGTTTAAATTGTAGTTTGAGAATACTTGCGTAAGTTGTCCTACCATATTCGGCACGTTGTGATGGAAAGCAGCTACGCGTTTTTTCCCAGTGTAAGGAAGAGATGCATTCGGGAAGTTCACTGAATTTTTAACGTTTCCTGTTTCTAAGAAATTTTTCACTTGACGTGCTGCCATTACCGCACAGTTTTCTTCTGATTCTTGAGTTGATGCGCCTAAATGAGGAATTGGCACAACATTTTTCATGTTTAAGACATTTTGATTTGGGAAATCTGTAATGTATCGACCAACTTTTCCACTTTCAAGAGCAGCTTTCATATCTTCTTCGTTTACAAGCTCACCGCGTGAGAAGTTCAAAATATGAACATCTGGTTTCATGATGCTAAACGTTTCTTTATTGAAAACACCTTTCGTATCGTCCGTTAACGGAACGTGAACCGTAATATAGTCAGATGCTGCAAATAGTTCTTCTAGAGACATTGCACGCTGTACGTTGCGAGACAAATTCCAAGCTGTATTAACAGAAATGAATGGATCAAAGCCAATTACGTCCATATCTAAATCAAGCGCATCGTTTGCTACAAGAGCACCAATTGCACCTAAACCAATAACGCCTAACGTTTTACCTTTGATTTCTTTTCCAACAAACTGTTTTTTGCCTGCTTCAACTAACTTAGGAATTTGATCACCTTGGCCATCTAACCCTTTTGTCCATTCAACTCCAGCAAATAAGTTACGAGAAGAAGCCATAATTGTAGTTAAAACCATTTCTTTTACTGCGTTTGCATTAGCTCCTGGCGTATTAAATACAACGATACCTTGCTCCGTGCAAGCGTCCACCGGTATATTATTAACCCCTGCTCCAGCGCGTGCAATAGCTTTTAAATTTTGGTCAAACGCCATGCTGTGCATGTTAAAGCTACGCACGACAATCGCATCTGGATTTTCGCTGTCGTTGTCAATTTGATAACCTTCTTGATTAAAAACATTTAGACCTTTTTGTGCAATGTTGTTTAATGTTTTGATTGTTTGTACTTTTTCTAATGTTAATGTGCTCATTTTGTACTCTCCTCTGATTATCATCGTAGTTTTACATGTTTTTACCCTTGGATAAAGGAACTTCATTTTTAATTTTTTTAAAAGTCTGGTTTTTTAGCCTACATGTTTGGTAACTTCTATATCCTCTCCCCCTAAACAGAAAGAGGTAAGAGATATGTATTAATCCCTTACCTCTGCCCAGGCGAACGGCTACGTCACTATATGCTTCCTCACGGTTATCCGCGTTTCGCCAGTCACATATAGTCTTTGAAATTAAGTATATTCTAGCAAACTCTTTCAGAACGTTCAACCTTTTTTTAAAAGTTTGCTTTTTTCAGTCTAATTTTTAATCTCTTTAGTGAATCTCCTAATATATTGACAAATACCCTAATACATGTTAAATAAGAAGAGTGATTAGCACTCTATCCAATCAAGTGCTAATTGTTTTATAAGCCCTATTTGGAAAGGAGAACTTCTTATGTCAAAAAAAGAATTCAAAGCCGAATCAAAGCGATTATTAGAGATGATGATTAATTCCATCTATTCTCAAAAAGAAGTATTTTTGAGAGAGCTTCTGTCAAATTCAAGCGATGCAATCGATAAAATTTATTACAAAGCTTTAACAGACGACTCCTTGCGTTTTAACAAAGAAAGCTATTACATAAAAGTAACACCAGATAAAACTAACCGTACCTTAACCATTACGGATACTGGAATTGGCATGACGCAAGAAGAGCTTGAAAGCAGCTTGGGCACAATTGCGAGAAGCGGTTCTCTTGCGTTTAAAAACGAAAATGAAACAAAGAACGGGCACACCATTATTGGCCAATTCGGCGTTGGGTTTTACGCAGCGTTTATGGTGGCAGATGTCGTAACGGTGATTAGTAAAGCATTAGGCAGCGATGAAGCCTATAGATGGGAATCTACTGGTGCTGATGGTTATACAATCGAACCTTGCGAAAAAGAAACGGTTGGAACTCAAATCATTTTAAAAATGAAAGAAAATACAGAAGATGAAACATATGATGAGTATCTAGAAGAGTATCGTTTAAAAGGGATCATTAAAAAGTATTCAGACTTTATCCGCTACCCGATTAAAATGGACATAACGGAAAAACGTCCTAAAGAAGGTTCTGATAACGAGCTAGAAGATTATACAGAAGAGCAAGTTATCAACAGTATGGTACCGATCTGGAAGAAAAGCAAAAATGAATTGACTTCAGAAGACTATGAGCAGTTTTATTCAGAAAAGCGCTACGGATTTGATAAACCGCTCACTCACCTTCATATTAATGTGGATGGAACGATTCGCTACAATGCCATTTTATTTATTCCAGAAAATAGTCCGTTTGATTACTACTCAAAAGAATTTGAAAAAGGACTTGAACTGTATTCAAACGGCGTCTTAATTATGAATAAATGTGCAGATCTTCTTCCAGATTACTTTAGCTTTGTAAAAGGTATGGTAGATTCTGAAGATTTATCTCTTAATATTTCACGTGAAATTTTGCAGCAAGACCGCCAGCTTCAGCTGATTGCCAAAAACATCGGCAAGAAAATCAAAAATGAATTAAAAAGCTTGCTTAAAAACAAACGTGAAAAGTACGAGAAGTTTTATGAATCTTTTGGCCGCCAGCTGAAGTACGGCGTTTACAGTGACTTTGGCAGCAACAAAGACGTATTAAAAGACCTGCTTTTATTCTATTCTTCTACAGAGAAAAAGCTCGTAACACTAGATGAGTATGTATCGCGCATGCCTGAGGATCAAAAGTATATCTATTATGCATCAGGCGAATCGTACGACCGAATTGAAAAGCTTCCTCAAGCAGAATTGGTTGCAGATAAAGGGTACGAAATTCTGTATTTTACAGAAGATATCGATGAATTTGCGATTAAAATGTTAATGGTGTACGAAGAAAAAGAATTTAAATCTGTTTCAAGCAGTGACTTAGGGATTGAAACAGAAGAAGAACAGCTCAATGAGTCTGAGGAAAAAGAGAGTAAAGAGCTATTTGACTATATGAAAAAAGCTTTGGCGGGAAAAGTAGGAGATGTGCGCGCTTCTAAACGTTTAAAAACACATCCCGTTTGCTTATCAGCTGATGGTGAAGTAACGATTGAAATGGAGAAAATTTTAAGTGCTATGCCTGACAATCAGCATGTAAAAGCAGAGAAAGTGTTAGAAATTAACGTAAATCATGATGTATTCGCTTCTTTAAAAGATGCATTTGAAAGTGATAAAGGGAAATTAGACCTTTATATAAATTTATTATATAACCAAGCTCTTCTAATTGAAGGCTTATCTATTAGTGATCCCGTTGAATTCACAAATGATATTTGTAAAATCATGATATAAAAATCAGGCGCAGAATCATTCTGCGCCTGATTATATGTATGGCATAATAAAATTAGTTATATAGTAAGAAGCGATAAAAATGGGTACGGGCAGTTCTTCTATTACTCTTATTGAGTGTTTGCCTTCTTTAAAATGAAAAAGGTCTGATTTAAACTCTGCGACTTTTTCTCTTTTTTGATTAAAAATACAAGCTTCCTCTACGGCTTCATGACTGCTTAACATGTAGACGTTATTTCCCCATCTAATTTCTTGTTCTCCTTCGTTTTTAATTATTCCTTTACCTAATAGATCCCCCACTGTTTTTCCATTTTCTTTTATCACCCACCGGTGTTTTTTCACGTGATCAATAAGCACCGTTCTTCCTTCCCATTGAACTTGTAAATGTACCTTTAAGCCGCAGGAAAAGATAGGAAACCAAGAGATAGAATCTAACACTGGAAGTCCATCACGAGTTAAAAAATCAATACTTCTCGTCCACATATTTTTATGCATTCTCTTAAGCTGTCCGACGTTTTCTCCATTTTTATTTGTAACTGCTACGGTCTTCCCCGCTGATTTAAAATAGGGAAGATAAAAAATATATTCTTGCATATAGGCCTCCAAAGATTCTGCACTTCATATTAACAGCGTGTATGTACATAGTTATGTTTCTATCTTTCATATATTTCATTTGTTTCATTTGTTTCTTTTGATTTCTCCCTTTGTTTAAATTGGCTTTGATTTTCTTTTAAATGCTTTAGTAAAGCAACAATCAAGAAACTAACAATCACAAGAAGAAGCCAAGAGCTAATTTTACTTATATGAACCATTGTCCACTGCTGCTGTTGATCTGGATACTGCCATGCCCCGAAAAATGTTGCGATATTTTCAGCGATCCAAATGAAAAAGCCAATCAGTACAAAAGACAATACTAAAGGCATGCGATATGTACGTTTGTTAACCGTAAAATATACAAAAGTTCGATAAAAAATAAGTAAAGTAAAAAGTTTTAAAAACCAGCGGAAGTCGTAAATAAAATGATGCGTGAACAAATTAAGGTAAATAGCCATACTTAGTATACTGACGATCCACGTAGAAGGCCAATTCGTAAGCTTTAATTCAAGCCTTCTCCACACTTGGCACATGTAGCTGGCTACACTAGCATACATAAATCCGCTGTACAGCGGAACTCCCCAGACTTTAGTAAAAGCTTTTTCCGGATAGCTCCATGAGCCCATATGAACTTTGTAGAGTTCCAACGCTAGTCCAATTAAATGAAATATTGCGATGACTTTTACTTCATCAAGCGTTTCTCGTTTAAACATCACCATTAAAACTTGAGTTCCTAGACAGACTAATAAAATAAGGTCAGATCTGGAAATGAACGGTACTTCAATTATTTTTGTCATGGCCAATGTAAGAAAAATGATAACAGGAAAAACACAAGATTTTGCTTGTTCTAAACCAAAATAGATTAATTGCTTCATTGTAACATCCTATCTTTATAGTATTCCTTAGTATTTTCACAGAAATGATTCCATGAAAATTATTGCAGATTTTTCAAATTTATTCAATAAGCATCTCCGCTGTTTTTGTAACTAAACTACCATACCCAGCGGAGATTCGTTTTCTCCGTTAACTTTCCAAAAAATCGGTGACTCTCTGTACATAGCGCTCTTTATCGTAGGATAAGTACAGATAACTGGTTAACTGTACAGGCTCTCCAAAGAAAAAACGTTCATACAGTGTTTCTCTTGTGCCAAACGGACTCATAGTTAAATCCCACGCAAGTCGAAAAAGCTTAATTCGATCTTCTGCCCCTCTCGATTTAGCTTGCAAATAACGCGTAATATCTTCTTTAACCAATGAGCGGCACGTATTTTCTGTTGGTATTGCCATTAGTCCGCTTGCACCTAAAATCTGGATAATCTCTGTAAAGGTAGGATATGTTTTTGAAAATATATTTGCGGCAATACGAAGTGTAGTTTCATTCGGACGCATGTATCCCCATGGATCAATCTCCGCTTCTTCTTCTGCTTTCATCACGAGAGCTTTCATCGTTTCTAACGCAATAATAAGCTCTGTTGCTTTTTCTCGCACATGCGGATAGTCCGTAATGTTAATGGTTTCAATCAGAGATTGTACAATTTCTAATATAAACTCTGTTTTGACAATTCTCCTTGAAGTTACTTGATGCAGAGCAAAAGCTGAGAAGGAACTAGAAGAAAGAAATGTATTTGATACGTCTACATTTTCATAGAAAAACACGCGGTTCCACGGTACTAATACATGGTCAAAGACAACAATTGTATCTATTTCTTCAAATCTAGAACTTAATGGATAATCAAACGTCGAATCTTTTCCTGCAAATGATTCTCTACAAATAAATTTAATTCCTTTTGTATTACTTGGAATCGAAAAAGCAAATTCTTTTTCTTTCCCTTGAATGCCCGCTGAAGACAGTACGAGTAGCTCATCCGTCATTCTACCCTGTGTAGCAAGCAGTTTCGCGCCTTGGATAACGATTCCCTCATTGTTTTTATCAACTATTTTTGCTGCTATCGGTTCGTCGTTTTGCTCGTAATAAAATTGGATTCGATTGACTTGAGGATCGATGAATGTATGAGTGAGCGATAAATCGTGCTCTCTCACATATTCATAATAAGAAATGATGTTTTCAGGAAAGCAATTTTCTGTTCCTCTCAGGAGTTCTGCAGAGGATGCAAAAGCCATCAATACGGTATTCATATAATCTGGACTTCTTCCCATCATACCATGGGTTAATTGCACCCATTGCTGAGTCGTCTCTCGTCTTTTTTTTAACTCTTCTTTTGTTTTAGGCTGTAAATAGGATGCACCAATAAATTACTTAGAATCCGTATATTGGTATGTCATGATATCTTTGATTTTTTTATCATGCTGAAGATCATAAAGCTTAGCTTGACTTGACTGTCAATGGCTCCTTTAAAAGCCGGATGTTCTGATATATCGCCTGTTACGAGCTTGCCATCAAACCATACATTTGCTTTTAATTGATTAATCCTCTCTACGTATTGCTTCCCATTAATTGCTGACATACTCCCACTCCCAGACTTTCAATAAATATTTTTACCTATTGCATTTTTATCATATTACGATGTCTTTCCATGTTTCCATCATCCCCCACGGGGTTTAGCATAAAAAAGAGAAGGTTATAATAACCTTCTCTTTTTTATGCTTTATTTATATTGAATATCATTTCTTAGGGATTCAACTTTACTTAATGCTTGGTCAATATCATTCTCTTCAACATGAAAGTGAGCAAGTGCATCGTGAAGATGCTTAGCAATTGCATTAAAATGTTCGGGTTGAATATTCATATTTGCATGTGCTTTGGCCATCGACTTTCCTGAATATTGATTCGGTCCACCTAAGGCAAAACTTATAAACTTGGCTTGATGTCGACGCTGTTTATCCATATCTGTATGCTCGAAAAAGTGACTGACCGTTTCATCTTTTAACACGAGCTCAGAATAAAAATAATCAACTACTTTTTCAATAGCTTCTTGTCCGCCCACTTTTTCATACAATGTTTGTTCCAAAACAATTCCTCCTTTTGTACCTTTCCCCATTATTACCCAATAGAAGTGTTCATATTCTTTAAAAGGCTTCTTTATGGAAATTCGTTATCGTCATATTTTATTCCTTTTCCTCATAAAGAATAAAAACATATAATTTAAAGGGAGTGAATGCAGTGCAAAGGAATTATAGACAGTGGACTCAATATCCATATCCCGGTGAAAAAAAACCGCCTAAAGGCTCCGCAACTCCTGGTTCTTGGCCAATGTTTTTTATGTCTAAAGAACAGAATAGTACGTTTTTGGACCCTTTTCACCAATTAATTCATTGGCAAATAAAAAGTCCAGATGCTATCGACTGGCAAAAGGAATTAACCTTTGTAGAACAAACGTTAAAAGCACTTACACCTGAACAAATCCGAATTGCACAATATTGGGGAACTGGCGAACTAAGCGCAAAGATTACAACCACTATTTTCAGCTTATGTGAGAAGTATAGGATTGGGTCTCCTCATACAGCTAGAATTTTAGGCTATTTCCATGCAGCTATAAATGATACGTTTATCATTACTTGGTATTTAAAATACCTTTGGGATGTTGCAAGGCCTAACCAGTATGAACAGAATTTACCTCCTGTCTTATTAACGCCACGCTTTCCTTCTTACCCTTCCGCCCATGCCACCATCGCTGGGTGCTCAGAAAATTTATTGCGTCATTTTTTCCCAAAAGAAACAACATCCTTAAAAAAATGGATGGAAGAGAGTGCGCAGTCCCGCTTATATGCAGGTGTGCACTTTAAAGTTGATAATGACCAAGGACTAAGATTAGGACGACAAATAGGAGACATAATTGTAAAATTAGTGGAAGCTCAAAACGCACGCAGTGATTACGCTTAATAAAGATACCTTTTGGCGTAATCATATTTTCATCACCACTCTATAACTTAATACACGTAAGTATAAGCAGGTACGCCTTTTACTCCTACTCGGCATGAAAAAAGAGAGCCGGCAGCTTCTTCGTATTTTTCTTCTTCCTTAGCTGTGGTGATAAATAGGGTTTGTAAATCGTCTCCTCCAAATGTACAGCAGGTTACATTGGAAACAGGAAGATGAATAGATTCTATAATTTCTCCTTTATCTGGATCTACACAAATAACTTTCGAACCTCCCCAAAGCGCTACCCATAACCGGTCTTGCTCATCAATTGTCATTCCATCAGGAAACCCGTCCATATCTGAAAGGTCAATCACCACTTTTTCATCTTCGAGCCTTGTTGTTTCTTTAGAAAATGAATAAGACATAATTTTATTTTTCGGTGAATCAACCAAAAAGAATTTGTCTCCTGTTCGATTCCAAGCTAGCCCGTTTGACACGCTTAATCCTTCTTTAGCGCTCTTAATTACACCTTTTTCATCTACTACGTACAGCCGGGCTTTTCCTTCTTCATCTTCTTCACTCATCGTTCCAATCCAAAAGCGATTATATGGATCACATTTCCCGTCATTAAAACGCATGGTTTTTTCAAGAGTATCTAAACGGATATACTCTTCATGATTTTTTTTGTTTTTATCAACTAAAAGCAGCTGATTACGGGTGGAGACAATCAACTTTGAATGATTGGTTTTAGAAACGCTTGTAACGACTGAAGGAAGAGCAATATCTTCTAAGGTTGTCGTTTTTGGATCGTACGTAAGAAGCTTTTTATCTAAGATGTCTACTAGTACTAATTTTTGATTTTCTTCATCCCATAGGGGTCCTTCAAGCAAACGGCCATCGTACTTTTTTTCAATTTTCGCTTCCATTTTTAAGCTCCTTTTTCGTTTTTATGTACAACCATTTTTTTATAATCGCTTTCTCAAAAAAATATTCTTTTAAACAAATAAAAAAAGCTAGGAATATCTTTCCTTTTTCATAAATACCCGTTGTATGACATTCTTTAAACACCAGGTTCTAAGAGAATCTTTTCATAAAAAAAGCAGCACGCTATACAAAGCGTGCTGCTTTTTTTATTATAAAGTTACGTGGTCTTTTTCTAACTCTTTAACACATGCTGCAAACTCTTCTTCTGTTAAACCGTGTTCTTTTACATAGCGGTTACGAGGGCTCACTCGGCATTCATGTGAACAAGCGCGTAAATATTTGTGTTCATTTTCTTCAGAAGCTAAGATTTTCTTATTGCATTCTGGGTTTGCGCAGTTAACATAGCGTTCACAAGGCTCGCCGGTAAAGTGGTCTTTTCCGACAATCACATGCTCTTTTTGGTTAACTGGTACGCTGATGCGCTCATCAAATACATAGCACTGACCGTCCCATAGTTCACCTTGTACTTCCGGATCTTTTCCGTATGTTACAATACCTCCGTGAAGCTGGCTTACATCTTCGAAACCTTCTTCAAGAAGCCATCCGGAGAATTTTTCACAGCGAATACCGCCTGTGCAGTACGTTAAGATTTTTTTATCTTCAAACTGATCTTTGTTGTCGCGAATCCATTCAGGAAGCTCACGGAAGTTTCGAATATCCGGACGAACAGCTCCTCGGAAATGACCTAAATCGTATTCATAATCGTTTCGTGCATCAATTACGACTGTATTCTCATCTTGCATCGCTTGATAAAATTCTTTTGGGCTTAAGTAATTACCCGTTACGCGAAGAGGATTCACATCTTCTTCTAATCGAAGAGTCACTAATTCTTTGCGGTGACGAACGTGCATTTTTTTGAATGCATGTTCATCTGCTTCGTCTATTTTAAATACAATACCTTCAAAACGAGGATCATTTTTCATCGTTTCCATGTATTTATCTGTTTGTTCAACTGTTCCTGATACCGTTCCATTGATCCCTTCAGCCGCAATTAAAATGCGTCCTTTTAATTCAAGCTCTTTACAAAATGCCAAGTGTTGAGCTGTGAACTCTTCAGGATTTTCAATTGGAGTGTACAAATAATATAGTAGTACTTGATATGGTTTTCTTTCAGTCATGTTGCTTCTTCCACCTATCTGTTTATATTTGCAAGATATAATGCATGTAGGTCGGTTATTGTGAACCGAATTGATGGTAACAATTCATTACTTAAAGGTACATTACGACAAAAACAACATCCTTTTTATAAGGATGCTTCTATCTAAAAAGTATTACAGTGAATGATTGTTTCAAAAACATACAGTATTTAAGCCTGTAATAGTATAACATATCAAAGAGTTCACTTCTAGGATTTGTTCTTCAATAAAAATTTTATTGACGCGATACGTTCTACATGAATTTTCCCGCGCATACATGATGAGATATAAATCTTTGAGATGGGGGGCGAAAATGATGCCTTTTTATACATTAAAAGACGGTGCAACTTTGTACTATGAACAACAAGGGGAAGGAACACCTATTATTTTCATTCACGGAGTTTGGATGAGCAGTCGTTTTTTTCATAACCAGCTTTCTTTTTTTTCAAAACAGTATCAAACTATTCTTTTAGATTTAAGAGGGCATGGAAATTCAAGTCATACTCCATACGGCCATACAATTTCCACTTATGCTCGTGATGTGCATGAGTTTATAAACACTCATCAATTAAAAGACGTCATATTAGTAGGCTGGTCGATGGGTGCTTTTGTTGTGTGGGAATATTTGAAACAATTTGGTGAAGAAAATGTAAAAGGGAATATTATTGTAGATGAAATGGCTTCAGACTTTAAATGGCCCGACTTTCCGATCGGTGCATTTGATTTACCTGCCCTTATTTCGCTTATGCAGGGTATTCAGCTTGATCGAACAAGTACATTAGAAAATTTTATTCCGCTTATGTTTAAGGATGAATTAACTGAAGAAGATAAACATTGGATTATGAAAGAAGTAACGAAAATGCCTGAGTCGATAGCCAGTTCTATTTTGTTTGATCAATCCATTGTGGACTATCGAGATTTTCTCCCGTTTATTACAATCCCTACCTTCCTGTGCTTTGGAAAAGAAGAAAAGCTCATTCCGGTAGCAGCTGGAAGACATATTCAAAAGCTGGTTTCAGGTTCTGTACTTGAAGTTTTTGAGAACAGCTGCCACTGCCCTTTTCTCGAAGAAAGAGACCGATTTAATAAAGTTGTGAGCGACTTTATCGAGCATATTTAATTTAAGGGAGCAGCGCTTTACCTCCGCTGCTTTCTTAAATTAAACCTTTTATGCGTTTATGTATTACTTATCTAGGGTAACAAAATCTCGCGTCCGTCATAGGCAAAGCTTACGTTTTCATCTGAGAGCATCTCGGCGTGCTTTGGGATATCGATATCATGTGATAAATGAGTAAACACCATGTTTTTGGCCTGTAGCTTCGCTTTGATCTCCATTGCCTCTGTCACGTCATATACGGATCTTTTTTCTTTTTGAAGATATTCTTTCCAGAAAGATGCACCAAATATTAGTAAATCTAAGTGGTAAAAGGGCTGCCACTGTTCTTTTGTCACATTAAAAGAATCGGATACATATGCCCAGCGTTCGCCTTGTTTTTGATGAACCACAATGCCGTAGGAATGACCGTTAAATCCGTGATTTACTTTATGAAACGTAATGGTTGTTTCTCCGCTATCCCATTTTAACGTTCCTTTAAAGGTAAGCCCTTTTCTTTTTGCGAGATAAGGAAATCTTTCGGTTAACTCGCTGATGACTTCAGGTGCTCCTACGACTTCTGTATTTACATTATTCCAGTAGCATAAATCAGCTAAATCTCCTAAACCAGCCACATGGTCATTGTGAGGATGAGTAATAAAAACGGTAGAAGGGATTTTTTTGTTATTGTATAAATGAAATTGATGTTTAAAATCAGGTGATACGTCAATCAAAAACACGTTACCGTCCATTGTAAACTGTGCACTAGGCCTTGTGCGCTGATTTAATTGATCTTTTTGTGTACATACTTTACAGTCACATAATAATCGAGGCACTCCTTGAGCATCGCTCGTCCCGTAAAATAAAAGCTTGTTCATTGCTCTGTTTCCCCCTTTTTTCTTCTAAAGGTCTATATTTTTATTTCAAGAAATGTCCTATGTTGTTCTGCATCTTTCTTTTATTTGTCCTTCTAGAATAAAACCAGCTTTTATGTAAAACAGCCAGTCTTTTTAACGACTGGCTTTGCTATATTCCCTATAAAAAACGTTTTTATGCTTTTTCTATTGATTTCTTTCTTCATCTCTTTCAACTATATGCTGAAGAATAGATAATTTGTTCGTCCAAAATTGCTCGTAGTAAGAAAGCCAATCTTTTACTTCTTTTAAAGGCGCTGGCTGAAGATAATACACTTTTTCTCTGCCAATTTTTTGTCCATGGACTAAGTCTGCTTCTGAAAGTATATGAAGATGCTTGACAATAGCGGTACGGCTTATTGAAAAATGAGACGTTATTTCTGATATAGGCAATTCTTTTTCAGAAAGCAGCTCAAGTACTTTTCGTCGAGTAGGATCAGCAATGGCTTGAAAGATATCATGCTTGGCAGCTGATGAAGTCATTTAGTTTTCAACAACCTTTCGAAGTTTTTCATTTACGAGACTAATCCACCCGTAGCTCATTCTATCTCGTACCACTGAACTCTTTTCGTTTGCTTTTTCAAGAAGTGTTTCAGCTTCTTTCCACCCGCTATGAATAAGCGTAAATTCAGTTTGATTACCCATTTCTTTTAAGGTAAACGAAACGACCCATCCATCCGTATCCCAAGAGAAAGAAAGATAGTTTGGTGCATCTATTTCTAATACTTTACACGGAGATGGTCCAAAAGGCGATTGCAAATGAAATTCATATCCTGCCTGAGGCTGAAAATCATTAGGCATGAACCATTGTTGGAGCCCTTCGGCGGTTGCTACTTTATCCCAAACTTTTTGAATCGGCGCGTTAAATATTATCGTCTGTTTTACATCTTCTACTACACTTTTATCATTCATCGTTATCTTCATTCTCCTTTTTAAAAAATAACACCAAAAGGTTTTATATAAAAATAATATAACACCTTTTGGTGTTATGTCAATTCCTCTTTTGAAAAATGAAATCCTTCAATACATTTCCGTTCTTTGATAAAGAGATTTGTTATGATGCTGAATGAGTGCATTTTGTTATATTTCAAATATATCTTTTAAACGATGCTTCGTCCGCTTTGTGCCAATGCATAATGAATGCCGTGCTGCAATGTTTGAAAACAATCATATTTTGATAAATCAATATGGGTCTCTGATATAACTAAGCCTAAGTCAGCAGAAATTCCTACTAAAATTGTTTTCGTACCAATCAGGGACGCTGCTGCACCTAATTTTTCAATAAGACTTGCCGTATATTCAGTAAGTTCTTTATCCAATCCGGTTAAATCCAGCACAAGATAATTAGCCTGATGTTTTGGGAGGTTATTTAATGTATTGACAATCAAATCTTCCGTTCGATCCTCGTCGTATTTGCCAATCAAAGGAACGACGACTATGCCTTCCAAAACCGGAATAATAGGAGAAGAAAGCTTTTTAATAAGATCTTTTAACTCTGCTGTTTTTTCTGCTACAATGTTTTGCAAATGTTCTATTTTCTGCGCTTCTTTTCTTCTCGCTAATTGATGAATATTTTGAGTGATATCAATGTTGGAAGGGAAGTATTCTACTGTGGTGCATTCATGCCCTTCTATTTGATGTTGAATCACCTTGTACCAAATGTTTGTTCCGAATAGTCCTGTAAAAATCCCTGCATAATGGGCCGGAAGAAAATTTCCTCCCTTTGTTTTCTTTTGCGCCACGTTAATTTTATGTTCCCAACTGTCTTTTAATTCAGCAGATAGAGTTTTACTTTCAGGATTTAAATATTTGATAGTGGTTTTTCCCCATCCAGCCGAAGCGTATGTATTTGTAATTAACTCAGCCGCTTCAAAAACCGTTACGCCTTTCATATTTTGAAAGTACTCTCCTACTACTAATCCTTGTCGGAAACCAGTGGTTTCCAGTACTACAGAAGCTGCCTCTTCCCCAGATATTTCTTCGATTGTGTCAAACAATGTTTTCATCGCGGAAGAAATCCAAAAAAGGATCGCATCTTCTCCTTCAAAGCTAAATTGTCCCTTTTCTAAATCCCAAGCAAAGCTAAGACCACCTATATCAATACTCTTTTTTTCACCCATGGCGGAATCTCCTTTTTATAAAGTTCTTACCTTCTTTATATTTTATCTTATGTTGAAGAAGCTGGTAATAAAAATTGTTGCATATTTTCTATTGCTTGTCTAACCATTACCCATGTTTTCAATTAATGAAAAAGAAAGGTGAATGCTATAGAACTTTGAATTCGCCAACCTTTCTTTCTTTTGTATCAAACATACATGATAAAAAGGAATAAAAGCAAATTGTAATATAACATCACATTACGTTATAATATAATTATATTGAAAAGAAAGTATTTAGAAAAGAGGAGGAAAAAGATGAAGCTAAATACTCATAGCTCTACGCCTTTATATATGCAGTTAAAACAGGCTATTACAGAAGATATTAATAAAGGAGTTTATACCCCCGGTGAAAAACTTCCAATTGAAACGGATTTGTGCGATATATACGGAGTAAGTCGGATTACGGTAAGAAAAGCCGTATTAGATTTAGTAGAAGAAGGCCTTCTGATACGTCAGCAAGGAAAAGGAACCTTTGTTCAATATCCAAAAGCTAAGAGAGAGCTGTTTGCCGTTAATGGGCATACAGAGTATATGTCGGAATTAGGGAAAGTACCGCAGACTAAAATTTTGTCTTTTGGTATAAAACCTGTAAAAGCTCATGTGGCAAAGATGTTATCAATTCCTCCAGAAAGTGAAGTCCTTGAACTGCAGCGCATCCTGTATTATGACGACCAGCCTCTTACCTTAGAAATTTCTCATTACTCCTTAGAATTGTTACCACACTTAGATCAGCACGTCCATAATTCAGTTTCAATGTACGATACTATAAAAAATAAGTACAATATTGCTCCGGTTCATAATAAAAAATTATTGAACATGGTATTTGCAAATGTGGATGAAGCAAAACATTTAGAATGTGAAGTCGGAGAGCCGCTGTTTAAAGTGGAAAAAGTGGCGTATGATGCACAAAAAAGACCGATTCATTCATCTTTTCTACACTACCCTGCGAATCGCGTTACGTTCACTATAGACAGTTCTAATTCTTAATAAAATAGCGCCTTGCTTTAAAAGCAAAGGCGCTATTTTATTCATTTTAAAACTATCGCACAGTCTGCATTATATTCTTTTCCATATCCAAATGCTCCGTAATTCTGACAGGTTTGTGATGCCACCAATGCTCCATTATGGAGGGCTTTGGCTATGTTTTTTTCTGGTAGATAAGAAGAAAGAAAACCAGCTATAAAAGAATCTCCAGCCCCAAGCGTATCCACTACATTTGTAGGAATTATAGGCTGTTTAAATAATTGGTTTTCGACTGATAATAAAGCTCCCTCTTCTCCTCTTGTCACGCATACGACATTAGTTCCTAACAAGTGTACTCGCTTTATTAAATTCATACACTCTTCTTCTGGCAGGCTGCTTCCTGAGAAAAATGCATAGCTGATATATGGACATACTTGCTGTAAATATTCCTCATCGTATCTCGTAGAAAAATCAAAGGAAATATCAACGACTTTATGTAACAGTGGAAGGTCAGATTCTAAATGACTAAAAACGCTCGTATGAAGAAGATCGTGCTGACGAATATAGGTTAAATCCGATTCATTCAGCATTAGTTTTAATCTAGATTGAACGCCCCCTTTATTTGATCCTACAAAAATTCGATCACCTTGTTCATCAAGTGTTACAACCGCCATTCCATTCTCTCCTACAGCTCTTCTTACTCTGCTAATATCCATCTTTTCTTGCTGCAGAGTATTTACTACATGCTCTGCCGATTCGTCATTCCCCACGATTCCCATATAGGAAGACTGATGATTGCTCAATCTATTATAAAATACGGCCACATTTAGTGCGTTGCCGCCTGGATAGATCTTTCCTTGGTCTTTATAGTAATCTACTACATTATCCCCTACTCCAATTAGTTTCATCTGCTTATCCTCCTATTATTTAACACTTCCGTTAGCAATGCCACGGATAAAATATTTTTGCATAAATAAAAACAACATAACAATCGGTGCTGCTGAAATGGTCAGTCCAGCTAGTAATACCCCCCAATCTGTTTGCAAAGCGTCTCTAAATTGCATTAATCCTGCTGGGATTGTACGCAAACTGTCGTCGTCGATAAAGATAATGGCAAACATAAATTCATTCCATGTGTAGTAAGCTGTCAAAATTGTCGTTGTTAATAAAATGGGCGTGCTCATTGGAATGAAAATTCGAAATAAAATCCCCAAGCTTGTACATCCATCTAACCGAGCTGCTTCCTCCAGTTCTTTTGGAATCGAAAGAAAATAAGCTCGAATTAACAAGATGGTTAAAGGAATTCGATAAGCAACATAAGGCAGAATCAGTGCCAAGTGTGTATTATAGATTCCAAGTTTTTGAATAATGCTATACAAAGGAATTAAACTTACCTGAGGGGAAAGCATAAGCCCTCCAAGACATATAATAAGGACAAAAGCTTTTCCTTGAAACTCAAAGCGTGATAGTCCATAAGCTCCTAACGCACTGACCAGGACCGTCAAAAAACAAGACGCGCCCGTGACGATCACACTGTTTAAAAAGTAAGAAGATATTCCGCTTTTCCACGCTGTCACATAATTTTCAATTAGCCAAGTATGCGGCATAGACCAGCTGTGAGTAAAGATTTCATCCGTGCTTTTAAAAGAACTTATAATCATCCAAAGCAAGGGATACGCAATGACGATAAAATAGACGATCAACCCGACATATACTATCGTTACACCTGTGTACCTCTTCTTTTTTCTTTCTTTAGTGGCTGTATTGACAACATTAGGTAAGGTGACATTTGTTTTAGGCATCTGCATCAAGCGTCTTCCTTTCCTGTTTTAAATGCTTTCATTTGAACAAGAGAAATCAACAGCGTAATAATTAAAATGACAGTAGCAATTGAGGAAGCATAGCCCATCATATCTTTCGAAAAGGCTGTTTTGTATAAATACGTACTTAGGACTTCAGATGATGTACCGGGTCCGCCTCCAGTTAAAATATAAGGTTCATTAAATACTGTAAAAGCACCAGTGAGCGTTAAAATAACAGCAACAAATGTCATTTCTTTTGTTTGCGGTACAGTAATATGAAAGAACATTTTAAATTTATTAGCGCCGTCTATTTCAGCTGCTTCGTACAATTCAGGTGAGATTTTTTGTATCGCTACAATATATAGCATGGCAATATAGCCGATAGACTGCCACTGAGATACAGCAATAACTGCATAAATAGCCGTATTACTGTCTCCTAGCCAAGGTTTTGCAAATGAGTCTAATCCGATCATTTTGAGCACTTGATTTAAAAGCCCTACTTCAGGATTGTAAAAAAAAGTAAACAATAAGGCAATAACGGTCATCGAAACGACTACTGGTAAAAAATAAACCGTTCGAAAAAAAGGAGAAAACTTTCGAATAAGTTTATCTTCTAAAACGGCAGCCACAATTAGACCGCCTCCTACTTGAAAAATAATTGAAATGACCGCATAAAGAATATTATTTTTGAGTGCCTGATAAAAAACAGGGTCTTTAAATAAGTGCACATAATTATCTATTCCTACAAAAACTTTGTCTGGTGAAAATGTGCTCCACTCATAAAGACTATCCCAAATATTCTGAAAAATAGGGATATACACAAGTAGTAAAAAAGCAAAAGCAGGAAGAAGATATAAATAAGGGGTTAGCTTATTGCGTTTTAACATCTCTTTTTCACTTCCTTACTTTTTAGATTCAGCACGAACACTCGCTGCAGCTTTTTGCACATCTTTCATTACTTCTTTAGGTGTTTTATCACCATTTAGCATAAGCTGAGCACCTGTTAAATAAGCATCTGCAATTCGAGCATCGATTGCCATATCAAACCATGGAGCCATCTCTTTGGCTTGTAAAATATTATCTACTGCTTCTAATTGCTCCGGTGTTGAATTACTGCTGTTAGCTGTATCATTTACTGCACTGTATTTCCCTACTTCTTTTACTAGCTTTTCACCCATTTGTTTTGATGTTAAAAATTCAAGAAATTCCATCGCTTCTTTTGGATGCTTTGTTTTAGAAGAAATCATAAACCCTTCAGGTGATCCAGTTAAATTAGTAGCATTTCCTTTTCCATCCTCTAATTTAGGAAAATTAAACATGCCAATCTTAAATTTCGTTGGACCGAAAAGCTTAATTTCAGCGGTTTCAGCATAAAACATAGCTGCTTTTCCATTTGAAAATTGTTGTCTTGCATATTCATGATCAATCGAATTTGTATTTTTATTAAAGTAAGGAACTAATTCCTCTAATTTTTCTAGAGCTTTTACATAGCCTTTATCCGTGAATGTCCCAGTTTTTGAATTATAGTCTTTTGAAAGAACGTCAGGCTTTACCATGCGCTGATTTAAGGTTCCTACGTAGTGAGAAATGGTCCATGTATCCTGGCTTCCAAATTCTAAAGCTGTATAATGCTTCTTTTTTAACACGCTTAAAACATTTAGTAGCTCGTTCCAGTTTGTAGGCGCTTTTAATCCTAATTTATCGAAGATATCTTTGTTGTAAAAAAACATTTTCCCATCCATTGTGACAGGAACACCGTAAATTTTCTTATTAACGGTATATGGTTTAATTTGAGATTGAACAAGCTTGGAAGACCACGCTGAATCCTTCTTATAATAAGAGGTTAAATCTAAGGCTTTGTTTCCTCTAACAAATTGTCTAGCAAACTCATCGCTCCAAGAAAAGTACACATCAGGAGGGGTATTAGTGCCTGTCATAACTTTAATTTTGTCTTTATATGAATCGTTTAAGACCGCTTCTGTTTTAATATCAATATCAGGGTGCTGTTTTTCAAATTCTTTTACAACTTCTTCAAAGTAGCTTTTTTCAGGTTCTTTTGGCCATCTGTGAAAGAATGTTAATGTTGTCTTTCCTGTGTCTGAGTCTGAAGACGTTTGTTTTCCAGCACACCCCCCGAGCATTAAAGAACAACTTAAAAGTGAGGCTAAAATTAAATTTGTCTTTTTCATATAGAAACCCCCTCATTGTAAGTGCTTTCATATATAGGTTATACTATAATGTTTTATAACATTATAGTATAACTCGTAAGGAAAATATACAGATTTCTATCTTTATTAGGAGATTATTAATATTCTACTTTCCACATGTAGCGTCTTTTACTTAAAGGATGATTGCGTGCTTCGGCTAATTCTTCGGCATACTGACGCAGTACACGATTTAATACAAGAGGAGCAATATACCCTTGCACATCTTTATCAATTCCTTCGAAATCATATGCTTTTGCATCTAGAACAGTTAATTTCTTTCCATATTGTTTAGAGAATGCTAAGGCACGTTCTTCTAAAGGTCTTGTTTCATCTAGTCCAGCTAGGATGATAAACGGTACGTTTTCATCAATAATTTCGAATGGACCGTGGAAATACTCTCCGGCGTGAATAGCGTGAGAATGAATCCACTGCATTTCCATCAAGATACAGATGCTGAATGAATATGCTGCTCCATAGTTCGATCCGCTGGCCATTGTATAAATAACCGGTTCAGACTTATGTGATTCAGCAAATTTTCTTGCGTTGCTCGCTTCGTATTCTAGAGCTTTTTCATAAACAGACTGTAAATTTTCTAAGCTAGTAACTAACTTTGCAAATTTATCATTTTTTTCTGCTACGTATAAGAGACCAAATACAAGCTGATATAAAACGCCTAAGTTTGTTTCAAAAGCATCGATATCATTGCCCCATTCATACTTAATAAAAATATCTGCGCTGTGTGCTAAAGGTGAAGTAGGTTCATTTGTTAAGGCTACAGCATAAGCGCCTTTGCTTTTAGCGAACTTGGCTGCTTCTGTAGTCTCAGGAGTTGTTCCTGACATGGAACATAAAATAACTAAGGAGTCTTTTCCTAGCTGCTGCGGATTGCGGTGGATAAATTCGTTCGAGCTATACAAATCGGATGTAATATGTTGAGCTTCTCGATCTAGTACATACTTAGCTGGATACATGATCGCAGAAGATCCTCCACATGCGACGAAAAACACATTACGAATTTGCTTGCTTTTTAATTCGTTTAATACGGCTTGCACATCACTTTTTACATTCACTACTGTTTTGCTCATTTTCCCCACTCCTCAAATAAAATATGATATACAACATTATGTAATGTTATATATTGTTATATTAAACCGCAAACGTTAACTAGTCAATACATTTATCAGAATATTTAACTTTTTTATCTATATTTGTAGAAATGCGCTCTTCTGTTTCTCCATCAAAGAAATGCACGTAGGTTAAATTCAACGAAAAAGCGCCTTTGTCTCCTGCTTCAAACTCACATAAAAGAGGCACTCGAGCCACAAACGTTTGCTTTTCTAAACTAGCATATAAAATTGTTTCAGCACCTAGTACCTCTATCATATCTAGTGTCGTAGTGAAGCAAAACTCATTGTTCAACTCTCTCTTACTATCCTCTTTATGATATACAATGTGTTCAGGACGCGCACCCATTATGACCTCTTTCTCATTATGACCTTGAGAATGTAAAGCGTGTATTAGAAAATCAGGAAGCTGTATTTTAGTTTTTCCCATTATAAAATAAGTGCCTTGGAGATACCCCCGAAAAAAATTCATTGCGGGCGATCCAATAAAACTGCCTACAAATACATTCCTAGGATGCCTATAAATATCTTGAGGAGTTCCAATCTGTTGAATAATCCCGTCTTTCATAACAACTAGGCGAGTAGCCATTGTCATAGCTTCCACTTGATCATGTGTCACATAGATTGTTGTTGTTTGCAGCCTTTGATGCAGTTTAATAATCTCAGCACGCATCTGTACTCGCAGCTTCGCATCCAAATTAGATAATGGTTCATCCATTAAGAAAACTTTTGCTTCCCGAACAATAGCACGACCTAAAGCAACTCGCTGACGCTGCCCTCCGGATAAAGCTTTTGGCTTTCTATCTAAATATGTTTCTAGACCTAATGTTTTGGCTGCTTCATTTACCCGTCTATCAATTTCATCTTTCTTTATTTTTTTTAACTTCAAACCAAATGCCATATTTTCTCGAACAGTCATATGAGGGTAAAGAGCATAATTTTGAAAGACCATAGCAATGTCACGATCTTTTGGAGCTACTTCGTTCATATGATCTCCATCAATGTAAAAATCACCTTTTGAAATCGTTTCTAGACCTGCAATCATTCGCAGCGTAGTAGATTTACCACAGCCTGAAGGTCCAACAAATACAACAAACTCTTTCTCTCCAATCTGAAGGTTAAAATCATTTACGGCGATATTTTTTTTATCATATATTTTATATACTCTATCTAAATGTAACATTGTCATCTCACCTCAGCTCCTTATATTTAAAGTTTGAGATACATTATTGCAAGTTACGAGTCTCTTTTTCCTTAATCCTTAATTCTTTCCTCCTTTTTATTTAAATTGTTAACTTGAGACATTAAAGTAACTTAATAACTATACTAATCGAATCTAGTTAGACAGAAAATAAATATGTAAAGGTTGCTAACACAAAACATACAAGCAACCGTTTATCTTCAAAAAAATAAAAACCTTCTCTAAAATAAGAAGGTTTCACATCATAATCAGCATAGAGACTGCCTTTGCCTTACTTGTGAAGATTTTATTACATAACTTCTTTGCCTTGACAGCTCGGACACTCATAAACATGCACAAAATAAAGTCCAATATGGTGAAATCGTTTCCCTAAGCAATCTGGACATGTTCCTGCTTCGCGCATTTGTTCCCGTCGTTTGTCTCGCTGATTAGCAAAGAAATTTACAAATTTCATAAAAGAACCTCCCTCATGTTTTTGACTATAGGTTTTCCTGATGGGAGGTCTTTTATTCGACTAGGTGTATTTATAACAGCACCTGCTTGATTGTGCTTTTAAACTATACTCACGTTTTCCAATAATACAAAAAGGATAGATAGAGCATGCCTATGACGCTCATCTATCCTTCATTTCTATCCTATATAATGTTTAACGCTATACAGGCGTTTATCACTATTTCCTAACAAGGATCTGATTTTTGATACAACTAGCATATACAAGTTATTCTTCTATTTTGTATTTTTCTTTTTTTCGAAGAAACGGCCACCAGTTTCCTTCTCCAAGCGTCACGACAATCGCTGGCATAAGAAGCGGAAGAATAACAAGGCCATAAAGTAAAAGACCAATGATAACAACCGTTGCTACATGAACAAGTGTTAATACACCCGATGGCATCATAGCCCCAAACGTTCCAGCTAAGATAATAGCAGCAGTGATAATGACCGATCCCATCTTACTCATAGACGTAACCATCCCTTCTGCTACGCCGCTTTTTACTTCTTCGTTAAAACGGTCTAACAAGAAAATAGAATAGTCAATTCCAAGGGCAACTAAAATAACAAAACTAAAGAATGGCACAGCCCAGCTGATTCCGTCATTCCCCATTATATCCACGAATAGAAGCTCTGAGATTCCCATTGCTGTATAATACGTAAGCAGCAGTGAAGCAATCATGTATACAGGCATTATCATTGAACGGAATAAAATGGTCAGCACAATAAACAGCCCAATCATCATAATGACCATTGTGCGTGAAAGATCCGTTGTAGATAAATCTTTTAAATCCGCATTCGAGCTCGATACTCCTCCGTACACAATTTCTGTATGTTCAAACGGCGTCTCAACGACTTCGTTTGCCACTGCTTTTTCAATATTTTTTACGGTTGAAATGGCTTCTTCAGAATATGGATTTTGATCAAGCACTACACTGAGCTTAACTCCTTTTCCATCTGCAAAAGAATAGTTATCGATGGATTGTTTAAACCCTTTATCTTTCATCACTTCTGCTGGAAGATAAATACCCGTATCTCTAACTGTTGAGCTGTCGCTCATGTTATCAAGCATATCCGTTGCTTTTGTTAAGCCATCTGAGATCTTCGTCAGTCCGTCATTCGCACTTTTAACTCCTTTTGCTAACTGATTGATACTGTCTGATAGCGTTCCGACTTGACCTTGCTGAGCTGAAAGATTCTCATTTGCTTGTTGGAGACCGGTTTGAATGACAGTAAGCTGTTTGCTGATTGCAGCGAGCTGAGAAACCGCTTGCTGCACATTTCCTGTTGTAGAAAGCTGAGTGCTGATGAGCTGCAGCTGTTGATTAATTTGAGCTAATCCGTCTGCAGCAGGTGCAAGCGATCCCCCAGATTTCTTTTTAGAAGCAGAACCCGTTTGGTCAGCTATTTGATTTAGCCCTTTTTCTACATCACTTAATCCTTTTTCTACATCTCCAATTCCTTTAACAGCATCTTTGATTCCGTCTGATACAGAGCCTAGCTGTGAATTAACATATAAATCATCAATTTTTTCTCCGGTAGGCTGTGTGATAGTGATGACAGAATCCACATGATCCACTTTGTCAATTGCTTTGCTTATATTTCCTAAATAAGGAATAACATCCGCCTTTGTTAACTCTTTATCTCCTTTAATAATAATATTGACAGGAAACGCTTTTCCTTCTCCCAGTGCATCACTAATAGCGTTTAGTCCTTTTATAGATTTATAATCGCTGCTTATTTCAGCAGTAGAATCAAACGATACTTTTGAGTCGTACGTTACAATAAAAGGAACGGTAATAATCGCTGTAATGACTAAAAACACGAACGGTCGCGCCACTGCCTTTTTCCCTAAAAAGCCCCACAGCTTATTATCGCTATGAGAAGCCACTTTTTTAGACGGCCAAAATAATTTTTCTCCAAGTGTAACCATAAAAAGTGGAAGCAGAGTAAATAAAATGACTAGCAGTACACCTACCCCCACTGCTACGCCGACAGCCGATTGGAAAATGGCAAACTTGGCAAATCCGATGGCCGCAAACCCAATAAATACGGCAATTCCGCTGATAAATAGCGTTCTTCCTGCTGTACGGTAAGCCGTGATCGTGGCTTCTACTTTATCATGTCCGTTTGCCAATTCTTCACGGAAACGATTAAGTAAAAGAATGCAGTAATCCGTACCAATTCCAAACAAAATAGCTACTAAGAACGTTTGCGTGAATGTTGAGATTGGAAAATCGACATTTTTAACTAAAATCCCTAGTAACGATTGACTGATTAAGTATGTGATTCCCACAATTAAAATAGGAATAAACGGCGTCACGACTGAACGGAAAACGAGTAAAAGCAAACCTAAAATCAAAAAGATAGTAATAAACTCGGTTTTCTTTAACCCTTCTTCTGAACTGTGTGCAAAGTCTTGATTAATAAGAGATGCACCTGTTACATATGCCGTAACGTCTTTTGGCACGTTATCATAAATCTGATTCGCTATTTTTTCAACTTTTTCATCCGATCCACTGACAGTAACCGGAACTAAAACGGTTTTTTTGTCTTTAGACATTAATTGATTACGAACATCTTGATCAGCCGTTAAAGGCGTTGTGACATCTTTTACACCTTTAATTTTCTCTGTCTTATCAATGATTTTCTGTATTTGTTTCTCACTCTCTTTATCTAATGAGTTATCTAACTTAATAACCATGCTGATGGTATTACTGTCTTCTCCGGCATTTTTTAGAATTTGGCTGGCTCTAGATGAAACGGCATCGTCGGGAAGCTGAGACTGTCCTTTTTCACTTGCGAGCTTTGTTAAATTTGGTGCCGTTAGCATCAATATAACCGTTAAAGCTAAAATAAAGGCCGCAATCACCCATTTAAATTTCACAATAAATTTCATTCTTTGCTTTCCCCTTTTATAGTTAACTTTTCTTTTGCCATTGTAAGAATTTCAATAAATGTATCTATTTTTTCTTCTTCTACATCATCAAACAAATTCTCAATGATACTAAAACACGCGGCATTTCCGTCATTTATTACCTTTTCTCCTTCAGCCGTAATCTTAATAAGCTTTGAACGTTTATCGCTCTCTAGTTCATTAGTGTCCCACTCCACAAGCCCTTTTTCGAGCAATTTTTTGATTCGATTCGAAATGGCACTTTTATGAACACCTTGCAAGACAGCAAGACTGCCAGGTGAAGACGGACCTTTGATCATTAAACTATTTAACAAATCAAACTGCTGCCTAGAGACATGTTCAAAGAGGTTATGGCTGATCTCTCTATGAATTACTTCTGTTCCTACAAACAGCACTTCTTCAAAAAGTTCTACAGCTTGATATAACTTGCTTTTTGTCACTTCTTTCCCTCCTTTGCTTATTTAGTTTATAGGTATAAACTATTTAACTTTAAAAATAGTTTATAGGACTAAACTTTATTCTGTCAATAAATTTATGTTTGACTGTCTTCATATATGATAAAGATAAACGGAATTCTAAAAGATACCGCTTACATCAGCTTTTTTGGTTGTCAAAGCTCCATCACTTAAGTATTATTAGTAATTGACTTCTTTTTAAGGAGATATAAATTTTATACACAGAAAGGGTGATCACACATGAATACAATGCATGCTAATGAGCAGGTCAGTAAGAAAGATTCCTTTCCGATTGCTCTCATCTCGTTGACTCTTGGAGCTTTTGCTATTGGAATGACGGAATTTGTTATTATGGGGATACTGCCTAACGTTGCGGAAGACCTTCATGTTAGCATTTCGACTGCTGGCCAGCTAATTACAAGCTATGCTTTAGGAGTAGCAATCGGCGCGCCAATTTTAACCATTTTTACTCACCGACTTCCTCAAAAGCTTCTGCTTTGTTTACTCATGCTTTTATTTATTCTCGGAAATGCGATTGCTATTATTGCACCTAGCTATGGAATTTTAATGGGAGCTCGTTTAGTTACGGCATTATGTCACGGTACTTTCTTTGGAGTAGGCGCTGTTATTGCTTCACGGCTCGTGCAGCCTCATAAACGTGCAAGTGCTGTCGCAACGATGATGGCGGGTTTAACCATTGCAAATATCATCGGGGTTCCTGTGGGAACATTCATTGGGCAACACTTAGGCTGGAGAGCTTCGTTTGGGGCTATTACGATCATGGGGATTATTGCATTTATTGGTATTATTCTGTTTATCCCAAAGCTTGGTCAAGAAAAATTAACGGGTCTAAAACAGCAGTTTGCTGCTTTTACTCAACCAAAGCTTCTTGTGATGCTTCTTTTAAGCGCAATAGGATGCGGCAGTTTATTTACTGTTTTTACGTACATTACACCGCTTCTTGAAGATGTTACAGGAGTAAGTGAACATAGCGTTACATGGATACTTGTATTATATGGATGCGGCGTTACGCTCGGAAACGTTGTTGGAGGCAAGCTTGCAGACTGGAAGTTAATGCCTTCGGTTGTAGGTATATTTGCTTTTCTTTGTATTGTGCTGACTATTTTTACGTTTACTGTTAAAAGCCCAGCAGCAGCAATTATCACGCTGTTTTTCTGGGGAGCAGCAGCGTTTGCTGTAATGCCTGGTATTCAAGTGAAAATTATGAACTTAGCACAGGAAGCACCTGCTTTAGCTTCTACTTCGAATCACTCGTTTGCTAACTTAGGAAATGCTTTTGGCGCCTTTTTCGGAGGCGTAATTATTAACCATATGGGACTTACTTCACTTCCTTGGGTCGGCGCCATTTTTGTAGGAACGGCTTTTATTATCAGCACTTGTCTTTTTATTGTGGAAACACGCAAAAAACATAGTGAACAATCGTCCTAACTGTCTAACAACCGAACAACAAGTAAAAAAAGAGCCTTTCTTTGCTGAAAGGCTCTTTTTTTACTTTTAACTCGCTTTTTTCATTTCTTTACTTGTTAATCGACTGTGTTTACGAGAGTAACCCATATACACAATAATACCAAGCACAATCCATATGCTAAAATACAGCCATGTTGTTTTAGGAAGGTTAATCATTAAAAATAAACAAGATAATACGGATAGGATTGGTAAAGCTGGTACAAACGGCATTGTAAATCCACGTTTTAAAGTTGGATGCGTTTTACGTAAGATGATAATGCTGACGCCCACCATGCCGAAAGTTAAAAGAGCTCCGATATTTGCTAAATTCGCAAGTTCTTTTAGATCAATAAATCCTGAAATTAACGCTCCGATAATCCCTACTAGCCAAGTAGACAGAGTCGGAACTCCCGTTTTCTCATTTGTTTTAGCAAATGCTTTTGGCAGCAAGCCGTCGCGGCTCATTGAGAATAAAATGCGTGTTGCTGCATAAATGTAGGCGAAAATAACAGCCATAATTCCAATAACAGCTCCTGCAGCAATAACTCCTGCCACTGCATTTTGCCCTACTGAATGAAGAACATAAGCCATTGCTTCTGGGACATTCAGTTCCTTGTATGAAACAACTCCAGTCATAACAAGGCATACTGCTACATAAATAATCGTGCAGATCACCAGTGAACTAATAATGCCAATAGGCAAATTGCGCTGCGGGTTCTTTACTTCCTCTGCTGATGTAGATAAGGCATCAAAACCTAAGAAAGCAAAAAATACGGCTGCTCCCCCTGTCACAACACCTTCAATTCCATAAGGCATAAAAGGAGTCCAATTAGACGGCTTTACATAAAAAGCCCCTACAATAATAAAGAGAAGGATAATAAATAATTTAACAAGCACCATAAAATTATTCACTTTTTTACTTTCTTTTGTTCCTCTTGAAAGCAGCCATGTAATAAGAAGCGTAATACAAATAGCAGGAAGGTTTACTAGGCCTCCATTTGCAGGGATCGTAATTAATTCTTTTGGCAGTGAAAAACCAAAGCCTTCTAAAAAGTTGTTAAAATAAGAAGACCAGCCGTTTGCTACTGCTGACATTGTTAATAAATAGACGGAAAGCAACGTCCATCCCATTAAGTGTGCTACCACTTCGCCGATGGTTGCATATGTATAAGTGTAAACGCTCCCAGATACAGGTATAGTTGAAGCAAATTCCGCATAGCAAAGCGCTGCAAAACCGCATACAATAGAAGCCAGTATAAAAGAAAAAATAACGGCTGGTCCAGCATCATTAGCAGCCACCAAACCTGTTAACACTAAAACCCCCGTTCCTATTACGGCTCCAATACCAAGAAGAGTCAAATCGAATGCTCCTAATGTTTTGACTAGAGATTTGTTTTGACTTTGTTCTAATAATTGCTCGATTGACTTCTTTTTAAATAGTTTTCCCATTGCACTCTCTCCTCTCTGTTGCCACTCATCCCTTAAAAAACTTGAAAATGACATTTTTCCCCATTTGGCTGCGCGTTTTTACTTCAGATACAGAAGTAATTATATAGAAATAATTACTAACTTGTCTATTAGTATACTAATATCATTATATATATTTCAAGAGTTTTTGTAAGCGATTTCTTACCATCACTATATTTTAGATTTATAAACTAAACAAAGCAGTTATCATTGTGCTTATACATAATAAGTTTGAATGAAAATAATATTCTAAAAAATAAAATTATAAGTTTTTAGATAATTTTTTTACTAACTATCTTCAGATATAAATTCCTGGCATAGAGATTATTTACAGAACGATGAATGTTTTATCTTACCGGGTGTTATAATGATGAAAAATGAAGTATATGAAGGGCGGAAACAGATGCTTAACTTACTTATTGGCTGTGTTTTGTTAGCTTTAGGAGTGTACTTTATGTTTAAATTTCTTTTTTATTCTCCTTCTAAAAAGAAGCGAGACCAGCAAAAGGTGAGCAAATTACCTAATGAGAATTCAGCTTCATCCAGCACAAACGATTCGAATGGAATAAGATAAATTTTTTTATAAAATACCGGCGTTTGTCTAAGGCAAAAGTTATACTGCTGATATATATTATCTTATACCCTTCTAGTTCAATATTCCCTTCATTTTGGTGTAAGACAAGATGAAGGGAATCACTATCCGACTTAAAAAATCGGATTTTTCTATTTAGTAAGGTGAATAGTTTTAATAAACTCCGTTTGAATTCATTTCTTTACTCAAGTATACAGCTGAATCTTCAACACTTATTGTTCCAATATTTTTCTTTCCGTGCTTTCGCATGGCAAGCAATTCATTTTCCACTTCTTTATCTCCTATCACGGCCATATAAGGAACTTTCATCATTTCTGCTTCTCGAATTTTCAGACCTATTTTTTCAATGCGATCATCAACCTCAACACGATACCCTTGTGACTCCAGCTCGTGTTTCACTTTATATGCATATTCCACATGCGGCAGTGCAATAGGCAATAGTTTGAGTTGAACAGGAGCTAACCAAAGAGGAAATTGACCTTCGTAATGTTCAATCAAGATGGCCATAAATCGTTCAACGGAACCGTATATAGCGCGGTGAATCATTACGGGACGATGAGGTTTATTGTCTTCTCCAATATACATACAGTCAAACTTCTCTGGCATTAAGAAATCAAGCTGAATTGTTCCGCACTGCCAGCTGCGACCTAAGGAATCTAAAATATGAAAATCGATTTTCGGCCCGTAAAAAGCTCCGTCTCCTTCATTCACCTGATAGTCTAAGCCTTTTTCACTTAACACAGATTGAAGCGACTTTTCTGCTTGATTCCATGTTTCGATATCTCCCATAAATTTTTCAGGCCGTGTGGATAGCTCCACTTTGTAATCGAAGCCAAAATGTGAATAAAAGTCATGGATAAACGCTAGAATGCGGCTAATCTCAGCTTCAATCTGACTGAGTTCTACGAATAAATGAGCGTCGTCCTGTGTGAATGACCGGACTCTTAGCAATCCGTTTAAAGAGCCAGAAAGCTCGTGGCGATGAACTAATCCAAGCTCTGCGTATCGAATCGGAAGTTCTCGGTAGCTTCTTCGCTTGCTGTTAAACAATAAAATGGCTCCCGGACAATTCATCGGTTTAATCGCATAGTTTTGTTTGTCAACATTTGAAAAATACATATTCTCATGATAGTGCTCCCAGTGCCCTGATTGTTCCCAGAGTTTCTGTTTCATCATGATGGGTGTTTTTATTTCTTGATAGCCTGCTTTGTAATGTTTTTGTTTCCAGTAATTTTCTAACTCATTTCGAACAATCATTCCGTTAGGTAAGAAAAACGGCATACCAGGAGCTTCTTCCATCGACATAAACAGCTCCAGTTCTTGACCTAACTTTTGATGATTTCGCTTTTCTGCTTCCATTTGTTTTGACACGTTCATTCCTCCAATATGTTTTTATTCAACAAAAAACCGCACTCATCCCTAGTAAAGGGACGAATGCGGCCGTGGTACCACCCTAATTCCGTAAAATACCCATACGTATTTTACGCTTAAAAAGATAACGGTTTTACCGGTTGCGGTTTCAGTGTATACACATTCCCCGCCGCAGCTCCAAGGTGGTAAATTCATTTCGTTTTCTAAGGGTTCTCAGCCAGTGACCCTACTCTCTGTAAAGAAAATCTAAAAATGATTCATGTCCTTTTCATTGCTTGTATATTCATTTTTTCTACATAAAAAACCGCACTCATCCCTAGTGAAGGGACGAATGCGGCCGTGGTACCACCCTAATTCCATAAAATACCTACACGTATTTTACGCTCAAAAAAGATAACGGTTTTACCGATTGCAGTTTCAGTTATGCACGTTCCCTGCAATAGCTCTAAGGTGGTAAATTAGATGATTTCTTAAGGGCTCTCAGCCAGTGACCCTATTCTCTGCGAAGAAAACAGCATCTAATTCGTGTCCTTTTCATTGCCAAATACTGTTTATTAGTTGTTAAAAGCGATTATAGTGTATAAATTTAACAAAAGTCAAGAGTTATTTTTTTATTTTTTAATGTTATAGAATTACTTTATGCTTGAATTCCCGAAAAGTTACTTAGGAATATCTGGGCTCAAAAAGTTTTTTATTATAATATTGACAACCTACTCATAGTAGTATCAATGACTAGATTTATGACTAATTTTTGTAACAATAAAGGTAAAAGAAGAAAAGCGAGATAAATCTCATGAACCCATATACAGTTCATTCAACTCCTCTACCGGCAACAAAAATATCAAAAAACGGTCACAAGCTACGTGTCCATCTAAAATGCTCGTGGAGACATCTTAAGAAAGCTTATAAAACGAAATGGTGATTTCGGGTAAAACAGAGACTATTGATGATATACTAACATATTATTTTTTTATCACGTAAATATTGGATGAGAATTCATAGAAACTATTTTGTTATATACATGTACGTAAAAACTCCTCATGCATACTTCATGCTACGTTATTTCTTCTTAAAATCCATTCTAATGCTCTAATAGTGAATATTACTCTACTGTTTATGTTATGTACACAACTAAAAAAGCTAATGGCAGCGTATAGCTAACCATTAGCTTTTTAGTTATTTTGCAAATACATGCTGTCCAATTTTAATTGTTTCTTGTTTTCCGCGCAGCCATTGATCTGCCGTTTTATTAGAGTTAAAGAAGAATAATGAACCTTTTCCTTGACCTTGGAAGTTAATTGCTTCTTCTACAGCTTTTTGTGAATCTTTATCTGCAGGTTTATTAATTTGACCGTTGCTAACCGGGCTGTACTGACCTTTTTGATAAATAACGCCTTTTACAGTATCCGGGAATTTGCTGCTGTCGACTCTATTTAATACCACTGTCGCCACGGCTACTTTGCCTGCGTACGGCTCTCCTTTGGCTTCAGCTGATACAAGACGAGCTAATAGTTCCTTATCATTTTTATTTACTTGAATGTGCTGTTCATGAGCGGGCGCTGCAGCAAACGCTGAGTAACCTGCACCAAAGCTTGGGATAAGCATTGCTATAGCAATCACTAGTTTTTTTATCATAAAAATAAAATCCTCCTTGCTATTTCTTAACGTGGATCATATGCTAGCAGAAATATAAGAGGCTTTCATTACGAAAAATTATCCAATTACAAAAGAAATTGGATATTGTTATGCTTTTTCGGCAGCTTTTAGCAGCATAAAACTGCGGCCTGAATTATAAATATTAGTTGCATTTACTTCGTTAGTAGTTTATGATGTAAAAATATAAATAGTAATGATTACGATTTAGGGAAATATTTTAAGAAAGAGTGGATTATTTGGCTAAAAAATCAAAGATAGTAAAAGAAAAGAAACGACAAGAACTTGTAGAAAAATACGCAGAGTTAAGGCATCAGTTAAAGGAACAAGGAAATTATGATGAACTACGAAAGCTACCGAGGGATTCTTCGCCTACTCGCTTGCATAATCGCTGTAAAGTAACGGGAAGACCTCGCGGGTATTTACGTAAATTTAAGCTTTCGCGAATTGCATTTAGAGAGCTTGCTCACAAGGGACAGCTTCCTGGAGTAAAAAAATCAAGCTGGTAAACTTCTAATTAAGTAAAGGACCCTCTTTGCCACAAAAGGAAGAAGCACGCATTATAAATCGTAATCATTACTTTTAATAGGAGGGATCAATATGGCTACATGGAACTTAGATAAAACAAAACATCACGTTTTCATTTGTAATGGAAGCAGCTGTAATCAAGCTGGAGCCGAAGAAGTCACGCAAGCGATCCGAAATGAAATAGCTAATCAAGAATTAGATCCATACATACACACTACTCGCACTCGATGTAACGGAAGATGCCATGATAAATGCGTCGTCGTTTCCTATCCAGACGGTATTTGGTATAAAGATATAAAACATCATGATGCACGAGAGTTTATTAACTCTTTAAAAACAGGTCAATCTTTTTCAAAGAAAATAAGCCATATTTTTTGCGGAGAAGGTTTCCAGCGAACAGAAGGCACTGTGAAAGGTATCTCAAAAGAAAAAGAAAACGTCATCAAAGTATCTAAAAAACTTTAATTTAAAATAGTGAAAACATGGTCTTTAATCAATTAACAGAGAAACATAATTAAAAATGTCTGTTTGTTCTCTCTAATGCACCTGTTACTCGAGATAAACAACAAAAGCCGCCCTAAGCAAACGGGGCGGCTTTTGTCACCTTTAAATTTTGTAGAAATTATATTTTCTCTGTTTCAAATATGAAATTTGAACTATATATTTTCTTAACTACTGATGAAAGAATATGGATTCCTTTTTTTACCTCTTCATCTGTAGCGGTAAGACTTATGCGAATGCACTCCTGATTGTGAGAAGAAGATTGACTGCCATGAAAAAATGACCGTCCTGGTACTACAATCAAGTTTGCTGCTTTTAATTTATTGTATAAATCTTTATCACTAAAAGGAAGACCTTCTAGCCAAAGCCAACCAAATAACGAACCTTCTGCTTTGTGCAAATACCAAGGAATATCATCCGACATATGGGTAGTTAAAAGATTTTTTAAATAGTCATGTTTCTGTTTATAATGAGCTCTTATATAGCTAGCTGAAATTTCAGCTAACTTCCCGCTCTTCAAGGTGTTAACCACCATCCGTTGACCTAGCCTAGAAGAGTGAATCAGAATATTTGATTGAAATGCTTCCATCACTTTTATAAAGTCACTTTTTCCTATAGCAACCCCTATTCTCTCTCCAGGCAAGCCGGCTTTAGAAAGACTCATGCAGTGAATGATATTATCATGTATGATTGGATCCATTTCAATAAAATTAATAGCAGGAAAAGGCGGTGCATAGGCTGAATCAATTAGCAATGGAATGTGATAGTCCTTGCACACTTGGGATATAAGCTGTACGGCTTCTTCGGAAAGAATGTTGCCGCTTGGGTTATTAGGTCTTGATAATACCACCGCTCCGATATCTGGGTCCTGAGCTATTTTATCTTTGAATGCCTGTTTGTTAAATTCATAACGAAACGTATGATGATCGAGCTTTGAGAGGATAGGAGGAATTCCTTCTATTACACCTTCCTCTAGTGCCACTCCGCTGTACCCAGCGTAATCTGGCAGCATAGGTATTAATGCTTTTTTTACTCTTCCTTCTTTATTTGTACCGCAAAATGAATTTAGAGCTAAAAAAAACAGATTTTGACTTCCCGAAGTGATCAAGACTTGTTCTCTGTCCAGTTTAATACGATAATTCGTAGAGAAGTATTCTCTTATGCAATCAATTAATTCATACGTACCGTAACTAGAACCATATTGGCTAATTAAATTCTTTAGTTGTTTGTCGTTCACAATATCTTTTAAAGCTTCTTCCCACATTTCATAAACTCCAGGGAGTATAGCAGGGTTGCCAGCGCTTAAATTCACATAGTGATGGGAATCAGAATTGAGCACTTCTTGGATATCATGCATAATAGCGCGAACGCCTACTTTATTAGTCATTTTGTTTCCTATTTTACTTAAATGCAAAGCAGTCATCAGTGCACCTTCTCCTTAGAGATTATGGTTATCGAATAGTAAGTATGGAACTTCAATCTTTTTATTTTGCTGATTAATAAAATAATTGTCCGGAATAATAAATTTATCACCGTTCTCACTAGGCAATAAATATTTTCGAACATAACGCTCAGCTTCTTCTTTATAGTCAAGGTCACTTTGAATCGTTTCAAGTTCCTCAATTTCTTTTACTAAAAGATCTAGTTCTTTCAAGCACATGTCTAAATCTAAAGAAGCATGATCTCCTTTTAGGGAAATTGAACGACCGTTTTTAACTAACCAGCTAAAAAGAAAAAATCCTGTTCCAGAATCAAAGTTTCGGGGTGCATTATGCTGACTAGGGTATCTTAAAAGTCGTTCAAAGAGAACAAATTCCGTTATCTCTTCCCAAAAAGGATATTTTCTTTTATGAAGAGTCAGCACCGTCTGGCAATCTACTTTAACTTCTTCTAGTATGCCTGCAAAAAAATTCATTTTCGCCTGTATATGCTGGTCAAAAGGTTTATTTCCGCAGTGATGATAATAATCATGCAGATATCCCCAAATCACCCTTGCCTGATAGGTGTCTTGTCTATTCATAGTGCGAGATTTAAGGTTAAAATCAGGAAAGATAGAATACGCTCTTTTTAATGTATCCTCATTGTATATGCTGTGAAATTTATTAAAGAAAAATATCGCGAAGTTTTGACTTGTTACCTTTTCTTTTGTTTTTACATTCTCAGGAAAAAATACAATACACTTCCCTTCCATAAATCCTCGAGTACCAGCCAGCAGCTTTAAAGATTCACATCCATTTTTAGGATGAGGAAGGTCTGCTTCAATGGATTTCATGATTTCAGGTTCATCGCGAACGGCTATAAAGGCTTCTAAATAAAACCCTCTTTTTGTAGGGCCATTAGGTGTTACAATCGGTCCTAAAAAGAACGTCGCTTCCCCGTTTGCAGGCGGGCTATAAGCAATTAACGTTTGATCAAAATAAGGAGCCTGATCGAGTCCTCTTTCAATCCAATCACATACGTCATTTTTTAATGCACTCCACACTTCAGATAAATTTAAAGAGTTATATATTGTTTCAGTTTCAGCAACTACTTTTAATAGGAGCTCTCTAGCTTTTTCGTAATTTCTTTTGACCTCTCCATTTGGGCCCTGATATTTTCTTATCTCATATAGAGCAGGTACTATTTTATCGTTTAATAACTCCACTAAACTTTGAGTATGATTTTTTGTTAACATGATTAAAACCCTCCTTTTTTAGAACAGCTACTTAGCAGAAATATTTTTAGATGATTTAAGAGTAGAGTTATTTGTGTTTTTCTCTATTTGTTTTTTCAAGTTAATAAATATAACCCCTGCTATTATAAACGCTGTACCTATATAGACCTGTTTGTTTAATGTTTCACCTAAAAAGACAAATCCTACATATAAGGCGATAACCGGTGAAATAAATAAATGCGCCGTTGCTTTTGATATATGCCATTTTTTTAATAAATAAATATTAATAGAAAACCCCAAGACCGATCCTATAATGGCCAAGTATAATAATGAGATAAGACTAATCCCAGAGAAAGTACGGTTTCCATTTTCTACATATAAACTAACAATCAGTAAACAAGCGCCTCCACTGAGCATCGAAAAAGAATTAAAGGTCATAATAGGCAAGGATTTTATGCGAGATTGAACTTGAACAGTTATAAAAGCAGAACCTAGCATAGCCATTAAAATGACAATCATTGCTACTATTTGAATAACATTTCCCTGTATAAACAGCTGATTTCCAAATACAACGCTCATACCAATTAAGCACATGACTACACCTATCTTTTGTCCTTTTGTAGCTGGTGTTCCTTTAAATAAGCGATTAAATAAAAGAGCAAACACTGAAATGCTGGCAGCTAAAACGGAAACAAGCCCGCTTGGCAAATAGACGGATGCCCAATAAACAGAACCAAACGGTAGAGCAAAGTACAAAATTCCGTTTAATGCTGAAATGATTACTACTTCTTTTGAAACGGCCATTTTTTTTGTGAATAAGAGGTAGAGGGCAATTATTAAACTAGCAATTAAAAACCTCATACCTGCTGACCATAGAGGCAAGCTATCTTTTAATCCAGTCTTTTGAAAAGCCCATGTCGTTCCCCCGATGACGGCTAATAGACAAAACAAAAGATGTACATGAATACGGGTTAATTTAGAAATCACTGTTTCACCTTATTTCTTTTTTAAAGTTAAGCCTATTTTCTTCCGTGGAGCGTAAAACACATCGGCACTTCTCCAAAATCTTTTACAACTGTTAAACCCTGCTCGTTAGCAGCTTTACTCGTTGTAATACATGCGTCTACCTTTCCTTCTAAGCAATCAATCGCAGCTTGAGCATTACTATTTACTAACTGAACATTAGGACTGATGGAATGAGCTAAATCAACAGGGGCAGGATGTGAAGCAATTAACAGGTTATTGTTTGTTATCACCTCTTCTTTTGAGGCAAGCACCATGTTATACGTTGGCATAATAAAGCTATCTACTAGCTCTAAACTAGTTAAATTTTTAAACACAATATCATGTAAGTAAGGATATACCGCACAGCCTAGAAGAGCAGAACTCTCTGTTTCTTTCACATGAACTAAAGCTTCTTCCAACGTTTGATGTAAAAACACCTGACCTTGTATGCTTTGGCGTTCGAACCACAGATAGCCTGCTTTTTCACAATTTGTTCCTTCAGGCCCTAAGGTATGGATAATGCTAATCTTTTGAAGCTGCTTCTTTTTCTTACTAGACGACTCTGCAACTATCATAGCCTTTGATACCCCCTATGCGTTTACTTTATTTTTATAAACGATTTTTACTTTGTTATCTAAATAGCTGTAATACTGCTCACAGCCGGAATAAGAGTCATGAGTGGTTAAAATAAATCCAGGGTAACCTGAAAAGTGCGGATATGGTAAAATGTCTGTCCCTTTAGTTATAAATTGAATAACCCTTTTTACTTCAGTGTCTCTACGCACGTCTTCTAAGCCTCGAATTTCTTTAAAAATCCCATGGCCCTGCACAGGAATAATGTAGTTGCCCACCACTTTCTTTTGCTTTCTTTCATTTTTTAATGCAGGAGGTTTTAATCCTAATACATAGTGAAAAACTAGTTCCATATAGTTAATAGCTGTACTTTCCTTTACGATATAATGAGAAATCCCAGACCCTCCAATGCGCGCTCCTATTTCAATCACATAAGGTTTTCCCGCTGGATCCAGGCGTAATTCAATATGAGCCGGTCCATCCTCAATTCCTAAAGCATTTGCTGCTCTAGCTGCTTCTTGTGCAATAGATTGCCAAACGTTTTCTTCTAGCTGAGCTGGAGCTATATAAACACCTTCTTCAAAGAAAGGTCCTTTGGAATTTCCTTTATAACCTATAGAAAGTACATAAACTTCTCCTTCTACAGAAAACGTCTCAATAGCAAACTCTGGTCCGTCTATAAATTGCTCAATTACCATGCCCGTTTTATTTTTTGTGAATTTACTTAGGTCTTCTTCATTTACGCGTCTCACTTTTTCTATGCTGTCAATCAGTTCCTTTTTATTATTCGCTCGTGATACACCTTGACTGGAAAATCCGTTAGAAGGTTTTACTACGACAGGATAAGGCAGTGAAAGATTCTTTAATTCCTCCTTATTTTCAACCTCTTTAAAATACGGAGTGTTAAGATCATTATTTTTTAAAACCTCTCTCATCTTCTGCTTGTTGCGACAGTTACTAATCACAAACGGTGATAAGCCCGGTAAGTTTAATTCTTCTGTCAGCTGAGCTACAAACTCTAATGCAGGCTCATATAATGTCATAATGCCGTCAAAAGGATTTTTGTCATGCTCTGTTTTAATAATCTCAAGAGCTTTGTCTGGGGTGTGAAATAAATCAATGGGTATGAACTTTTGTACGTTTTTAAGATGCTTAGGTTCTACTTCTTCTTGGTTATAAAAAAACGTCACTTTAATTCCGAGAGCTTCTGCTTCTTCAAAAATAAACGGTAAATATGTATTTTGTAACACAACTGCTAGATGCTTATTTTGTAACGGCATTTACTTCCCCCCTACTTTTAAACAGTTCTTCACTGTTCGATGACTAAATTCTAATGACCGCTTCATATATTTGTCAATTTAATTTTATATAACATTAGGAATATATAGAATATTTTATATATTAGTAAAAAGTAAAGAAAAGAATGGTTTATAGGGTTAATACTAAAGCGAAATTAAAAGCAGGAATTTTGCTATTTGATTATAAAGATATTGTTAGAAAAAATTTAATGAGAATTTTTATAAAAAAAAAGAGATTGAGACTTAACTAAATCAATAGACGAACAAATTGGATAAAGTAGCTAGTATAAATCACTTATTACACCGCGGTTGATTTCCGTGCCAGACTTCACTTTCCGCGGGCGGCCGATGAGCCTCCTCGTCGCTTCCGCTTTTCCCACAGGAGTCTTCGTCTTGCCCTCCAATCACCAGCTAGAAGCACCTCCATACATGAAATCTACGTTCATCCTAACCATAAAAAAATCCGAACGATTCATCGTTCAGATCTTCCATCAATTAAAATAATTTTATCCCAGCCTCTTTTCGACTTAGCATTTATTTCATAGCCTGCAAATGATTATTAGATTTTTGTTTTGCATCACGCTGAACGAAAAAAATGATGCAAAGCGCCAGAAGATATAAACATGCAAAAGCTGTTATGTACCAAAGTGTTGAGGTAATTCCGCTTGCGTCCATAGTAAAGCCAATAAGTGCAGGAAAAATAGCTCCTCCAAGCCCTGAAAAACCAGTAATTAAACTTGTTACAATACGAGCAGATCCGGTAAATGTATGATTAGCATATACCATCGTAATCGAATAGATACCTGACATTGCAAGCCCTAAAAACCCTAATAAAATATAGCCTGCAACAGCTTCTTTTAATACGATAAACAGCACTAAACTCACAATCGTTCCTCCAATGCGGCTACACCAATACCGTTTAAAAAATTGAATGCGATAATCCACTCAAATGGAGGCAATAAAAGCATACCTATTTGTGATAGCGCTATCATCAGTGCGGCAATTGTAAGTAAATTCATTTCTCTGAAGCGTCCTAATAGAAAAGAAGATAGCGGAACTCCTATCAAAAATCCTAAAGAACCTAATAATACAAGCTGCCCCCCTATCGTATAGGAAACATGATAATGAGTTAACAATTGCGGTAAGACGGACCCAACGGCTGTAATGACTAATCCGCCCAGCAAATAAAGCGCATACGAAGCTAGCGCAAATTTTTTCATCTCCCCACTCCCTTAAATTCTTTAAAATTTTCTTTCTGTACTTCATTATAAAGCTTTTTTTAATGGTTAACTGAAATTTGAGAAAAAGACCTTTCTTCCTACTTCACTTAATTTCCAGTCATTTACAAGATAAAATAAAAAAGAAGGAGACGTATGTCTCCTTCTTTTTTTCTTTCACTTTATAGCGACGCTTTTAAAATAGCTAAAATATCATCTTTATTTAGTTTTTTAAAGTTACCGAAACCTCCGTGCTCCATTTCACGAGCAGCAATTCCAGCAATTTCGTCTAGTCGCTCTTCTCCGATATCGTAATCTGCTAAGCGAGAAGGTGCACCAAGGCTTGACCAAAAAGCGCTTAGTTTATCGATTCCTTCTAACGCAATTTCTTTGTCGCTTTTACCTGCAGTTTCAATATCGAACATGCTTGTCATTACATGCTTCATACGAGTTACATCTTGATCTACAACGTGTCGCATCCAATTTGGGAATAGGATTGCTAAACCGCCCGCATGAGGAATGTCATATACCGCTGACACTGCGTGTTCAATCGTATGCGAAGCCCAATCTCCAAAGTAGCCCATTTGAAGTGTTCCGTTTAATGCGATTGTTCCGGAATATAAAATCGTTTCGCGGTGCTCGTAGCTTTGCAGATCTTCTAGTAATTTCGGTGCTGTTTCAATTACTGTTTGTAATACGGAATAGCACATACGATCTTGTAAAGGCGTGTTTTTCACGTTATGGAAATATTGTTCGAACACATGGCTCATCATGTCTACCATGCCGTAGATAGTTTGATCTCTAGGAACAGACATCGTGTTCACAGGATCTAGTATAGAAAATACAGGGTGCGTAACGGCGCTTCCCCAAACGTATTTTTCATTTGTTTCCCAATTCGTAATAACAGAATCAGGATTCATTTCAGAACCTGTTGCTGCCAATGTTAATACCGTTCCAAACGGCAGTGCTTTTGTAGCCGTTACTTTCTTGTTAATAATATCCCAGACGTCTCCTTCATACTCAGCTCCGGCAGCGATTGCTTTTGTGCAGTCAATAACGCTTCCTCCGCCGACTGCTAACATGAAGTCAATGTTTTCATTTCGGCAAATTTCAATTCCTTTTCGTACCGTAGATAGTCGAGGATTTGGCTCTACGCCCGCTAACTCATGTATATTTACGTTTAACTCTTTTAACAGCGTAAGAACTTGATCGTATAAACCGTTTTTTTTAATGCTTCCTCCGCCGTAAACAAGCAAAATATTTTTTCCGTATTTCGGGAGTTCTTCTGATAATGCTTGAAGCTGATCTTTTCCGAAGATTAATTTTGTGGGATTATGATAAATGAAATTTTCCATACTATCTGTATACCTCCTAGTTGAATATAAAGTAAGTTGTCGCATTACGCGAACAAGAATGTAAGTATAAATGTAAAACAAAAATTTTTCAAGAGTTAAGTTCTCAAATCGCGTACTTTATTTTATTGAGTAATTAAAATGAAGAAAATGGCTTCTTAGATATAAAAAAGAGAGCAAGTAAATGCTCTCTTTAAAGTTCTTTATAAGCCATTTTTCTATACGTAACAAATCCTTCTTTTTCGTAAAAGCTCTCGGCAATCGTATTGTCATTCCAATAATCTAACTCAATTGTATTTATGTCGTTTGTACGAGCAATGCTATAAATTTCTTTCATCAAACTCGAACCAAACCCTTTGTTTTTGTGGAGTTCTGTGATATTTATTTGATGAACGTAAATTGACTTGTAAGTCTTTTTAAACACTGTCTCTGAATACTGCTTTATTTCCAACCAAGCGAATCCTACATGCTGCCCCTCGCCTTCTGCTAAAAGAAAGATAAACCTATCGTTTTCTATCACTTTCTTAAAAAATTCATGTATCTGATGAAAGTCATATGTTTGAAAATGCTGCGGGTATAATTCTACATGCAGTTGATGAACAGACTGATTAAGCTTGGCAATTTTACCAGCATCGAAAGTACGGCTAATCTTCAATTTTTTCTCTCCTATATATCTCGTATTTAGTAATGGTCGTTATGAATTTATTTCGTTTAATATAGCCGGTGCGTTTGAGGTGAATAACAAATAGTTTTTACTGGTCGTTTTTATAAAGATGCGGTTAGTCGTTCCGTACGGAGGACCAATCCGAAGGGCGTTTGCTTCTTTACCCCCGTACGTGTCATCTTCCGTTACTTCAAGAATGTCTTCTAACGGAATCCTAAAGTGTGCAAGCTGCCATTTTATAATGAGATTATCATTTATTTTTCGGATACTGATAGTTGGTGTAAACATTTTATACATACCCTCCCCTTAACTTTCTCCCTGTGCAATGTGTTCTTTTATCCTTAAAATTGCTTCTTTCGGACAGCCTTGAAAATACCCTCCATGGTAACAAATAACATGCTCAATGTCGTAGTGTAAGAATTTTTCCAGTGAGTGAACTGCTTGGTCCATATTTAAGGTCGTTTGTTTAACAGGTCCCATTAGTTGTCCATTTGCAAATACTAAAGCATCTCCAGCAACCAGTGTTTTTGATTTTCTTAAATAAAAACTTACATGCCCAGGTGTGTGTCCAGGGGTAAAAATCGGTTCAATGCCTTCACAGTATGGGAGCATTCGACTCCCTTTTAATACTATATCTACGTCAACTTTTGGAGGGTTTGTATACAAATATTTTATTTCATCAGGTATAGCTGCTAGTTCTTCGTTACTCATTCGACTCGCATTCGTTTTAATAAGCGGAAGTTTCCCTTCAATATACGGCTTATCAAATTCATGAGCATATACGATGATATTTTCATTTGATTTTTTTCGTATATCAGTCGCACATCCTATATGATCTAGATCTTGATGTGTTAAAAGAATTACTTTTAGCTGTTCAATAGATATATTCAATTCACCCAAGGCCTCTTTCAGTTGATCGGTTTGCCCAGGCATTCCTGTATCAATTAGAATAGCTTCATCGTTATTCCAAACTAACGTAGGATTTAATATTATATCTTGGTCAAAAGCTCTGGCAGTCAACTGTAGCATTTCAACACCTTCTGAAATTCTCATCACAAACCCCTTTTCTTATTAAAATTACAAAAACTTTAACCTTCTATAATTGCGTAGCTTACAGTGCTATTCTTGAATTTTATCAATAAACAAAATAAAAACCAGGCTGGAAAAAAATCACTTTTTATGCTATGATATCTATAAAATAAAGCTTACTATGATAGATTTCTATAAATGAAAAGGTGAACCCTGGACAACAAGGTTCACCTTTTTTACTTATCGTTAGCCGCTATAGCTTTTTTATTTCTTATCTTCTCTTTGGATACACTCATGCAAAGATACAACCTTGGTTTTCTTTGCTATTTTATACCCCCACCACGTCGCTAAAAAGAGAGGCAGACCGATGTATGAGACCGTCAAGCCGTACCAATCAATTTTGTCAGAAAGTACCGCTTGATAGTTCTGTCCTAGAATAACGATGAGACACATTCCAAATGCAAGAACAGGACCTAGAGGAAACCATTTTGCTTTATACGCCAGTTCATTTATATCCTGTCCTGAAGCAACATATGCTTTTCGGAAACGATAGTGGCTGATGGCAATACCAATCCACGCAATAAATCCGCTCATGCCTGAAGCGTTTAAAAGCCACATATACATTTGATCGCCAAAAATTGATGTTAAAAAGGCAAGACCGCCAATGATAGTGGTTAAAACAAGCGCGTTTACTGGAATTCCTCGACGATTAATTTTTCGAAGCGCTTTAGGCGCTTGCCCTTCATTTGCCATTGACCACAACATTCGCGTAGAAGCATATAAGCCAGAAGTTCCGGCTGATAAAACCGAGGTAAGAATAACAGCATTCATCACCGAAGCAGCTGCAGCAATTCCTGCTTTTTCAAAAACAAGCGTAAATGGACTAACAGCAATATTATCCACATCTCCTCCTAGAAGAGATGGACTTGTGTAAGGAATGATAAGTCCGATCACGGCAATGGCTGCAATATAAAATAGAAGAATGCGCCAAAAGACTTGGCGAATGGCTTTAGGTATATTTTTTTGAGGGTTTTCACTTTCCCCCGCCGCAATGCCGACTAGCTCTGTACCTTGAAAAGAAAATCCCGCGATAAAGAAAATGCTTAGTACGGACAGAAATCCGCCGTTGACCGGCGCTTCTTCTAATGTAAAGTTTTTAAAGCCGATATATTCACCGCCGAAAATACCAAAGATCGTCAGAAGGCCCACTCCGATAAACACAATGATGGTTACTACTTTTACGAGAGCAAACCAATATTCAGATTCTCCATAGCTTTTTACAGATAGGAAATTAAGTAAAAAAATTAAGCCTAAAAACAAAGCGCTCCAGATAATACTTGGCACATCAGGGAACCAAAACTTCATGATAATAGCAGAAGCAGCTATTTCTACAGCGAGCGTAACAGCCCAGTTAAACCAGTAGTTCCAGCCGAGCGCAAAGCCGAGAGCTGGGTCTACATAATGACTGGCATACGTTGAAAAAGAACCTGATACCGGCATAAACGTGGCCATTTCTCCAAGACTAGTCATGAGAAAGTAAACCATAATTCCAATGGCCCCGTAAGCAATCAGCGCTCCTCCAGGTCCAGCAGTTTGGATGGATGATCCCGTGGCTAGAAATAAGCCAGTTCCTATTGACCCTCCAATGGCAATCATGGTCATATGACGCGCTTTTAAGTGGCGTTTTACATGCTTATGGTCCTGCTTCTTTTCTTCTTCATTACGATTTATATCGACCGCTTCCATACTTATCCCACCTTTATAAATGAACTATGCGAACATGTTTAACGTAAAGCGTATAAGAATATCCATCTCCCACAAAAAGCAGGAGATGGACCATTCATTGCTTACTTTGAAAAATCAAAGTAGTTTCGTTTTAATAAACGAGGCAGATTCATAAGCTGGTCGTACGTTACACTTTTTTCTAAGGCAGAGGTGCTGATTAAAAACAGTTGATCTTCAATGTGTTCAACCGTTTCATCTGTTTGATAAGTAATTCCGCATTCTGAACATGTAATGGAAGGCGTCTCTTTAATTTCTATAGCTTTTGTGCCGTCAGGAAGCTCCCAATAAACCGTTGCAGCCGTCTCTTTCGCTTCATAGGATTCGCACCATTGACATTTCAATATTATTCCTCCTTCGCTCCCGCCGTTTCGTATTTTTTCATTTGCGTTTCAAATTTTTTCTCTTTTAATTGATCGCGCTTTTCACGCTTGTCTTTTAAAGAGCTATGCTCTGGATTTTGGTCGTACGTTTTCCGGCGGTCAAGACGGTTTAGACCTTCCGGTGTTAAGTTGAATTTTGTATCATCAATAATTGAAAGAACACCGTTGCTTTCAAATTTTTCAAACACTTCAGGATATACTTTCTTATAAAATTCTTCTGCGCTTCCACTTTGGTAATTTTGCGGCTCTGGATAAGATGTAATAACACCTTCAAAGTTTCGAAGCACTACTTTATTGGAGCTTTGAGAAATAATATAGTTTGGCTGCAGCGGAATTTTACCGCCTCCTCCAGGAGCATCCACGATAAACGTAGGAACTGCATAGCCGGACGTATGGCCGCGAAGTCCTTCCATAATTTCTAGTCCTTTACTGATCGGCGCACGGAAATGGCCGATTCCTTCTGATAAATCACATTGATAAATATAATAAGGACGAACGCGGATTTTTACTAAATCATGCATAAGCTGCTTCATGATTGGCACGCTGTCGTTAATTCCGGCTAAAATAACCGCTTGGTTTCCAACTGGAACTCCTGCGTTCGCAAGCATTTCACATGCACGCTTTGATTCTTCTGTAATTTCGATTGATGTGTTAAAGTGCGTATTTAGCCAAACCGGATGATATTTCTTTAAGATATTGCACAGGTTTTCTGTAATGCGCTGAGGGAACACCACGGGTGCTCTTGTACCGATACGAATAATTTCTACGTGCGGAATATCGCGCAAATTTTTCAAAATATATTCTAAAATATTGTCATTGATTAATAGGCCGTCTCCTCCTGAAATTAATACATCACGGATTTGAGGATTGGCTGCAATGTAATTAATAGCTGTATCCAGCTGTTTTTTTGGAACGCCCATGCCAATTTGTCCTGAAAAACGTCTTCTTGTACAGTAGCGGCAGTACATAGAGCATTGATTTGTAACTAAAAACAGCACGCGGTCGGGATAACGGTGCGTTAAGCCAGGAACCGGTGAATCTTCATCTTCATGAAGCGGGTCTTCTAAATCATACCTTGTTTTATGCAGTTCTTCTGAAATAGGAACGGACTGCATTCTGATTGGACATTTCGGATCGTTCTCATCCATTAACCATGCGTAATAAGGAGTGATATTTAACGGAATCGTTTTGGTTGCAATTTTAACGCCTTCTTCTTCTTGAGGTGTTAAATTGATCACTTTCTTTAAATCTTCCAATGTTTTAATCGTGTTTGTCAGCTGCCATACCCAGTCGTTCCACTGCTCGTCCGTTACATCTTTCCAAAGCTCAATTTCTTTCCAGTGTCTGCTTGCTTTATATAATGTATTTTTCATTTTATATTCCCTCCAAAGTTTATTTTTTGAATAGATGTTCTACTAAGAAATTGACCGTACCATATAATAGCGATCTTCTCCTTCGCCAAACTCTCCTGCTCGCGTTTCTTTAATCGTAAAGCCCATTTTTTTATACAGCTTAACAGCGCCTTCGTTTTTTACATTCACCGTCAAACAAACGCTTTCAAAACTATCTTTTTGTAGAATCGAAAATATTTCTTCTAAAAACAGCTTTCCAATTCCGCTTCCTTGTTTGTCAGAGCGGACGTAGAACCCAAAGATATAAGCTTTTGTGACATCTTTGTAATCTCGAAGCAGCTCGCAAATTGCAATTGGCCTTGCGTCATTTTCCTGGAAATATTGAATGAGCTTTCCGTAGCGGGCTAAAGGTACAAGCGTCTGTTCATCCACGGCTCCCATGCCCGGAAACGCGTCTTTTTCAAGTTCAATCATCATTTTTTGCTGTGCGGGACTTAACGAATCTGGGACTTCGATATAATACTGCTCTTTTAGTGCATCCATTTCTCTTTCCTCCTTTTTTCACTTTCATATTTGACATCTTGCAGCGGCCATATTGGATTTGGAATGTGCTGATACTTAAAGGTCGTTAAGCGATTTGACGCTACGCCTGGAGCATCCACATAGATGATAGATCCTATAAGCGGTTCAAAAGCGGCTCTGAAATGATTTTTAGCTTTTAAACCAATGATTTTTTTCGTCGCTGGCTCAATGCCAATATGGCGAAAAAGTTCAGGATCATTGGCTGATACAGGCCTTCCAATCAGCAAAATGTCCAATTCTCCTACTTGAATGTGAGCTGCACCTTTTACATTTACTTTTAAATGTTGATTAAACGGTCCTGAATTATAAAACTCACCTTCCGACAAAGCAACGACCTTGGCCTCAACTTCAACGGGCTTTCCGAACTCAGGAGAAACTTTTCCTCCTAAGGAAAGAGAGACGAAATTTCCTACTCCCGCCTGCACGCAGTGTTTGATAGAGTCAGGATCATAAAGACATCCAAACAGTGTTCCCGGCATATTTAGCTTCAGCATGTATTCCAAAAGCTCTGTTGTATCGCCGCTTCCGCAGCTTAAAGGATTGTCCGCTATATCAGCGAGCACAATGGGCTTTTCGTTTGATAGTTTTGACGCTGTTTGCAGACCTTCTTCAACGGTAGGCAAATCCATGATAAACTCTTCTTTTATACTCCAAAACTGAGAAGCTAGTTTCTTTGCTGTTTTTTCTGCTGTTTCAGAATTCAAAGCTGTTACGAGCACGCTTGCTCCGGCAATTGGAATATCAGAATACGGAAAGCCTCCAAAAATGGAAACATTGTATACGTCTTTTTCTTGCTCGGCTTGCTTGGCAAGATCAATCATTTTTTTCATCGGTCCTTCTGCTGTTCGCATATTAATCGACGGCAAAAGCATAGGCAATTTCTTTAAAGATGCATAATAGACAGCGCTTTCTTTTACTTGTGTTAAAAGCGCTCGCGCAGCGTTCACTCCTTGTTCGTACATATCAACATGGGGATATGTTTTAAAACCAAAGTGAAGCGGCGTGTACGTAAGCATATCTTCACTGACATTTGCATGCATATCGAGCGTAGTAGCAATAGGAACGTTATTTCCTATACAGCTTCTTATTTGACCTAACAAATGAGCTTCAGGATCGAAAAGATGCTCTACTACCATTGCGCCGTGCAAAGCGATTAACAAGCCATCTAGGGGGCCGGCGTGAGTAAGCGCATGCAGCATTTGCTTTTCAATTGTGTAATAAGCCGCCGAAGATACAACCCCAGACGGAACCGCAGCTGCACAAACAAGGGGAACGATTTCTACCTGCTTCTCTTGCTTTAATACATCCAAAAATCCCCCTACTTCTGTTTTGGTTCCTGAGTATGCTTTATATATTTCCGTTCCAACAAAATATCCTTCTTGTACAAACTGTTCTATTTCTGTTTTTAATGGACTAAAGCTGTGAGATTCATGATAAAAAAAGGCAATGCCAATGCGATATGAAGACATGTGCTCCTCCTTTTCGCTAAGGTGCGAGATTAATAGTTGGTGTAGACAGACTTCCATTCTGTCATCACATCAAATGCATGATGAGAAACTTCCCTGTGGCCGTTTCCAGACATTTTCATTCCTCCGAATGCTACTCCCATTTCAGCATTAGATGTTCCATTATTGATATAGACTAATCCGCTAACAGCGTCTTTCGCCGCTCGGCTGGCATAATGTAAGCTGCTTGTATAAATAGAAGTGGAAAGTCCGTACATCGTTCCATTATTGACGCTCATTGCTTCTTCATAGCCATTTACTTCAATAAAAGCAAGCACGGGACCAAAAATTTCTTCTTGAGCAATCGTGTGGTTCGAACGGACGTTATCAATAATGGTAGGCATGTAATAACAAGCCCCTAACTCTGATAAAGCATGACCTCCAAGCGCAATATTCCCGCCTTCTTCTACCGCTTTTTGTACGTAATTTTCTACTAAACGACACTGCTGTTCATTAACAAGCGGTCCTATTACAACTCCTTGTTCAAGACCATTTCCAATCTTCATTTCCTCTGTAAGAGCTATTACTTTTTTCAAAAGCTCTTCTTTTACTGAACGCTCCACGATGACTCTGCTAGCTGCGGTACAGCGCTGCCCCGTTGTCGTAAATGCTGATTTAACAATTCCTTCTGCTGCTTTATCCAGATCGGCATCTTTTAATACGATAACCGCGTTTTTTCCTCCTAGCTCTAAAGAAATACGCTTTAAGGTTTTGCTGCTCATTTCTGCTAATTGCTGACCAACTTCCGTAGAACCTGTAAATGAGATGATTTTCACTTCAGAGTGCGTAGCAAGCTTTTGTCCAACGATTCTGCCCGATCCTGTAAGCAAGTTAATTGTTCCTTTTGGAAGCCCCGCAGCGTGCAATACTTCCATAAAAATCTTCGCTGAGAGCGCCACTTCTGAAGCCGGCTTCCAAACAACGGTATTGCCAGCGATTAAAGCGGCAAACATTTTATAAGAAGCGAGAGAAACAGGAAAGTTCCAAGGTGTAATACATGCCACAACTCCAAGCGGTTCGCGAACCATTTTTATATCTCGGTCAGGAAAGCCAGCGGGCACTATTTCGCCAAACAAACGTCTTCCTTCTCCCGCCATATACTGAGCTGTTGCAATGACGACACCAACTTCCCCTATGGATTCTGTCAGCGGTTTTCCCATCTCTTTTGTCATCACTTGAGCTAGCTCTTCTTTTCTGTCTTCAAAAAGCTCAGCTGCTTTTGTTAAAAATGCTGCACGTTCAGGAATAGATGTATTTTTCCAGTGGCTGTAGGCTGTACTAGCCGCTTTTACTGCATCATCGACTTGACTAGCCGTAGCGGCTGCGCACGTTCCGACGAGCTCTTTTGTTGCAGGGTTTATACTTTCAAAATAGGTTTGCTCCTCTTCACTTACCCACTCGCCGTTAATATATAAATTTCCTTGTAACAGTTCGGTTTTAGTCTGCCTCATATTGTTACCCTCCTTTTCATTTTAAAAGCTAGTTAATTGAAACTGCTTCTGTGATGACTTCTTCTAGTAAAGACAGCCCTTGATCCAGCACGTCTTTATCAATATTTAGCGGCAGCATTAAACGAATAGTTTGCCCTTTGACTCCACAGTTCATAATAAGCAGTCTTTTTTCCAGCGCTTTTGATTTAATAACAGGGACATAAGCAGCTGCTGTTTCAACATGAAATTCAATACCAATCATCATACCAATTCCTCTAACCTCTTTAACAGCCGCTAAATGTCCGATAGAATGCTGAAGGCGTTTAACAATATCAGCGCCTATTTTTTCACTGCGCTCTACAAGCTTTTCTTCTTCAATGATTGAAATATTGGCTAAAGCAGCTGCGCACGATACTGGATTTCCTCCAAAAGTAGAACCATGTCCAGCTGTTGGCCATTTCTCATGCAGTTCTCGGCTTGCTACAATGGCTCCTAATGGCATGCCACCGGAAAGAGCTTTTGCTAAAACTAAAATATCTGGTGTGACTCCAGCATGTTCTGCGGCAAACATTTTTCCAGTACGCCCAAATCCCGTTTGCACTTCATCAAAAACAAGCAGAATGCCATAATCATTGGCTATGTCTCTCAGTGCGCGTAAAAAGCTAGAAGGAGCAGGGTAATAGCCTCCTTCCCCCATGACTGGCTCAATTACAATCGCTGCTACGCGGGAAGGATCCACTCGCAGTTCAAACAGCTTTTGCAGTTGATTTAAGCAATATGCTTCCGCATCTTCCTCATCAATATTAGGAAGCTGACTTGGATACGGATAAGGAGCATGATACACTTCTCCTAAAATCGGCTCGTAGTAGCTTCGGTATTTTGAGCTTGAAGCCGTAATAGCTGTAGCTCCTAGTGTACGGCCGTGAAAAGAACCTTCAAAAGCAATGATCGCTGGTCTGCCAGTGGCCGCTTTTGCTAATTTGAGCGCACCATCAATGGCTTCTGCGCCTGAGTTTGAAAAAAACACCGTGTCTAAGTTTCCAGGCGTAATTTGCGCAAGTTTTTCTGCCAAATTAACTGCTGTTTCGTAATAGCCGTAGTTTAAGCCTAGGTGAAGCAGGTGATCTGCTTGTTTTTTTATCGCTTCTACCATCTTTTCATGCGTATGTCCCACTGCATTGACAGCTACTCCTGATACAAAATCAATGTATTCCGTGCCATCAGCTGTCCAAAATTTCGCACCGTGCGCTTTTTCAATAACAAGCTCTGTTACTCTTGTCATCACGGGTGATAAATGTTTTTTTCCTTTGATTTGAAGCTCTTCTGTTTTATTTTGCACTTTCATATGACTCATCCTTTCTTATGTGCTGGTGAAAAATAGAAAACGCATGATCTAGCACTCTCACTATTTCATCAACTTCTGATTTCGTTATATTTAAAGGTGGACTGATAATGATATGTTCTCCTTTATGTCCATCTACAGATCCGGATCCTGGATAAAACACGCCTCCAAGCTCCATACAAATTTCATTGAGCTTTTCGCTGGCTGCTTCACTTGGCTCGAAAAATATCTGTTGATTGGCGTCTTTCATTAGTTCTAATCCAATTAAAAGTCCGCGGCCTCGAATATCTGAAATATAAGGCTGCTTGTGCTGCAGCGCTACTAAACATTCCATTAAATATGCGCCTTGCGTTTCAACGTTTTGAAGGATATTCATTTCTTCATACATATCCAAAGCAGCAAGACCTGCCGCTATTGAAACAGGATGTCCACTGTACGTATAGCCATGAAGAAATTTCCCGCTGCTATTTTCTAACAGACCTTGAATCAGACGGTCATGGACAATCATTCCTCCTAAAGGAGCGTACCCAGCTGAAACTCCTTTACCAAACGTTAGGATATCTGGTTCGATTCCGAATTGTTCCACTGCAAAATCAGTTCCCGTTCTCCCGAAGCCTGTCATAACTTCATCCACAATCAAAAGAATGTCATAGCGGCTGCAAAGCTCACGTACTTTTTTGAAATAGTCAAGCGGAGGTACAACAGCTCCTTGCTGACTTCCTACGATGGGCTCTGCGATAAAAGCTGAAATATTTTCTGGACCAAGCTCTAAAATGGTGCGTTCAATATCGGTGATACAGCTCCAGTTTTGATTTGCCACGCAGTCTTCTTGATTGCGATTATACGGACAGCGATGACAATACGGCGAATAGACGTGCGCAAAATGTAAAAGGTTGGGTGTGTAAGGATATCGTCTTTTTACATCTCCTCCAGCTGATAGTGCCCCTATCGTATTTCCGTGGTAAGACTGCCATCTTCCGATTACGATGTGTTTTTGCATCTTTCCGGCATCTCTGTGATATTGCCTTGCTAATTTTAATGCACTTTCATTTGCTTCTGATCCTCCTGATGTAAAATAGACTTTGTTTAAATGAAGCGGCGCCATTTTACCAATCTTTTCTGCAAGTTTATGCAAAACATTCGTTTCAAAACGTAATGTATGAACAAACGCCGCTTTTTTTGCCTGCTCTGCCATCGCCTCGGCTATTTTTACAATGCCGTGCCCTAAATTTGCCGCCACGGCCCCGGAGCATCCGTCTAAATATTTTTTTCCTTGTTCATCTATTAAGTAGCTCCCTTCACCGTGCGTAATCATTGGATACTTTTTTGTTAAATCTCTATGAAACACATAGTCTCTTTTTATTTCGTCCATCTTTCCACCACCATCGCCATTCCTAATCCTCCTGCAACGCAAATAGTTGCGAGACCGTATCGTCTTTTTTGCTTTTGGAGTTCATGACACAGAGTTGTTATGATTCTTGCCCCGGAGCAGCCTAAAGGATGGCCAAGCGCAATTGCTCCTCCGTTTACATTCACTTTTTCTGATGTGATATTCCATTCTCTTAAGCAAGCAATACTTTGGGCGGCAAATGCTTCGTTTAATTCAATCAAGTCCATATCACCTAAGCGTAAACCGACTTTATTTAAAGCAATTTGTGAAGCAGAAACAGGGCCAATTCCCATCTCCTTTGGAGAGACACCGGCCGCGGCAAATGACACAATTTTTGCCGTAGGTGTTAATCCGAGGTGCTCAGCTTTTTCTTCCGACATCAGCAGCAGCATCGAAGCGCCATCGTTTCTGCCGGATGAGTTGCCGGCTGTCACCGTTCCATTCCTTTGAAAAACAGGTTTAAGCGCACCAAGCTTTTCTTTGCTAGTAAGACGAGGAAATTCATCTGTTGCAAAATGCCCCATTCCTTTTTCCCCTTCTTTTACAGGTACCGGGATAATTTCTTCTTCAAACAAATCAAGTTCTATAGCCCTCCTAGCTTTTTCCTGACTATAAAGAGCAAACTCATCTTGTTCCGCGCGGCTAATATTATACTTTTCAGCGAGCCACTCAGCCGTCTGTCCCATTGTAAACGTTCCGTATAAAGTTTCAGGCTGTGATTTTGGCTGACTTTCTGTATTAGAGTCATAGAGTGTTAAATCACCAACGTGAAAACCGAAACGAGTGCCTACCGTATAGTGCGGTGCTTGAGACATGCTTTCCACTCCTCCGGCTAATACCACTTCGGCTTGACCCGATAAAATGGACATAGCTCCATTCATCACAGCTTGCATACCTGAGCCGCACTGGCGGTGCACGGTATAAGCTGGAATACGTTCAGAGAATTGAGCTTTCAGTCCAGCTACTCTTGCTATATTAGGAGCATGAGCGCTTTGTTTCGTTTGTCCGACGATAATTTCATCGACAATCTCTGACGTGTATCCGGCTGAAGACAAATTGTTTTTCATCACGAGAGAGACTAGTTCTTCCGGAAGCGTATCTGTAAGCGAACCGCCAAACTTTCCAATAGGAGTTCGAAATGCATTTACAATCACTGCCATTATGCTGTCACCTCATTGTCTTTACTAAACAATTTAGAAACGTGAAAAGAAGCCTGTGTTTTTTGTTTTACTTCCTCTAACGAAACACCCGGAGCTGTTTCAAGAAGTTCAAGACCAAGGTCCGTTACGGAAAAGACAGCTAATTCCGTAATAATCATATCGACTCGTCGCTCTGAAGTGAGAGGATAGGTCAACTTCCCAACTAGCTTTGACTCTCCTTGATTATTTGTGTGAAGAGTCGTCACAATCACTTTTTTTGAGCCTTCTAATAAATCCATTGCTCCTCCTACGCCAAGAACGCTTTTCCCAGGAACAGCCCAGTTCGCAATTCGGCCTGCTTCATCTACTTGAAGCACTCCAAGAATAGATACATTCACATGGCCTCCGCGTATCATGGCAAAGGAATCGGCACTGTTAAAAAATGAGGAACCTTCCAAAACCGTGACGGGCAGCTTCCCAGCATTCACAAGTTCTGGATCTACGTAGGCTTCTTCAGGAGTAGGCCCAACGCCGAGAATCCCGTTTTCTGAATGTAAAAACACGTGAACATCGGGTGAAATATAATTAGCAACCAGAGTAGGAATGCCTATTCCTAGGTTCACTATATCTCCGTGACAAAGCTCTTTTGCAGCACGCGCAGCAATATATTGTTTGACGTTCATCTTAATTTTCTCCTTTCACTACGATATAAGTAACGTATAAATGAGGAGTTACAATTTCTTCAGGAGAAATCTGTCCAACTTCAACAACTTCTTCTACTTCTGCAATGACGATATCAGCGGCTGTTGCCATCATTGGATTAAAATTTCTTGCTGATTTGCTGTAAATAAGATTTCCCAGTCGATCTGCTTTTTTAGCTTTTATAAGAGCTACATCTGCGTGCAGCGATTCTTGCAAAACATATTTCTTTCCTTTTAATACTCGTTCTTCTTTTCCTTCCGCCAGCTGGGTCCCTACGCTCACAGGCGTATAAAATCCTCCGATGCCTGCTCCTCCTGCCCTAATAGCCTCGGACATTGTTCCTTGGGGGATGAGCTCCACTTGGAGTTCTTGTTGTTGATAAGCGTGTACAACTTCAGGGTTGGAAGTAAAATAAGACCCTATGGCTTTTTTTACTTGTTTTTTTTGAACCAATACACCTAATCCTTTTCCAGGTTCACCGAGGTTATTACTAATAATCTCTAAATCTTTAAGGTTTGATTTGGCAATCGCTTCAATCAGACTAAGCGGGCTTCCAACAAGACCAAATCCACCTACCATAATGCGTGCGCCATCTGTTATTTTTTCTATTGCTTCTTCGCGCGTGATGATTTTGTTCATTTTGTTTCCTCCTTTTCTTTTTATATTTCACAGCGCTTTACGCGAAAAAAACCAAGCAGGACACAATGAATCCCCAAAGAAACAGGGATGTCCCCACTCTTTGTAAAGCGTGTGTGTCTGCTTGGTTTTAATAAGACCATGAAAAGAGGTTTTCTTCTCACTTTATTCTAACCAAACGCTATGTAATTTTTTGATTCACATTATCCCAGTAACGTTGGATTGCAGCCTGAAGCGCTACGATAATCGCCTGTTGAGATGGAGCAAAATAATAATTTTGAATACGTTCAATAAGAGGTTCAATTCCATCTGCAAGGCAGTAACCAATAAGCAGCTTCCGGAAAAAATTTTGCGTCAGCTCCGTAATAAACGTAAACTCAGCATTTACAATTTTATGCTCTGTCAGATCCACTTCTAGTACAATTCCCGCATGCTTATACATTTCATACATGGAAGTTCCCTGTGGAGCTTTTGCATATCCTGTAACAATGACTGTATTCAGTATTTGCATGCCCCTTAATCTCCTTTTAAAAACTATTTAATTACTCCGCACTTTTACAATAATAATTCTGAAAGGTCAAATGAGATTAACTCATATGCTTTTAGTTATGTAAGTGCTTTCATTTTTAAAAAGATATGTTCTTACACAACTAATATTTCGCCTTTTCTAGACAAAATCCTTCTTTTCTTTTAAAAAACTTTCTATTTTTTTATTTATTCCACTTTATTGAAATTTATTCGAGTCTCCATCAAACTTTTCATCTGCTATACGGATGGACTCTGTTGGACAGCCTTCAAACGCATCTATTAGATCGTCTTCTAACTCTTGGGGTACTTCAACCGTGCCTTGATTATCATCAAGTATAACGAACGCAATTCCTTCATCATCATAATCATAAATATCAGGTGCCGCAGCTCCGCATGCACCGCACGCAATACACGTTTCTTTATCGACTATCGTATACTTTCCCATGATCATTCTCCTAACTAAGTTTAAAAGTTATTACCAGCCGCGTTCTTGCATACGATTTTCTGGTAATAATGATGAAATTTCAATGCCTTTCATTGCACTTCCTAATCCTTTTGATAAGCTTGCAATCAGTTCATAGTCTTGATAATGTGTTGTTGCTTCCACGATTGCACGCGCGAATTTTTCAGGGTTGTCTGATTTGAAGATTCCTGATCCAACAAACACACCGTCTGCTCCAAGCTGCATCATTAAGGCTGCGTCTGCTGGTGTTGCTACACCGCCTGCTGCAAAGTTTACGACCGGCAAACGGCCTTCACGTTTAATTTGCAGTAATAGTTCATAAGGCGCACCTAATAGCTTAGCTTCTGTCATTAACTCGTCTTCATCCATGCCTACCACTTTACGTACTTGAGCGTTTACTTGGCGCATATGACGCACTGCTTCGACGATGTTTCCTGTTCCTGGTTCGCCTTTTGTACGAAGCATTGAAGCACCTTCACCAATTCGTCTTGCGGCTTCCCCTAAATCACGGCATCCGCATACAAATGGAACTGTAAATGTACTTTTGTTAAGGTGATATTCCTCATCAGCTGGAGTGAGTACTTCACTTTCGTCAATATAGTCTACGCCCATTGCTTCTAGCACGCGCGCTTCAACGATATGGCCGATGCGGGCTTTCGCCATAACTGGAATGGATACAGCATTCATCACTTCTTCAACAATTGTTGGGTCTGCCATACGAGACACGCCGCCTGCTGCACGGATATCAGCTGGAACACGCTCTAATGCCATAACGGCAACAGCGCCTGCTGCTTCTGCAATTTTTGCTTGCTCTGCATTGATAACGTCCATGATAACGCCGCCTTTTTGCATTTCCGCCATTCCCCGCTTCACGCGGTCAGTTCCATTTCTCACCATATTCAATTCCTCCTTTATATGTTCAAACACTTATTATGCAACTTCCATGCCAGTGTTAAGATATAGAAGAAATTAGTAAAAAGTATTGATTTTTATGCCAAATTATTAAGCGGTTTTTAAAAATTTGGCAGGTGAAAGCCAATTTTTTAAACCAAAACAGCTCCCATCCCTATTAGAGACGGAAGCTGTTTTGTTAAGGAACTAACACTAACTTTCCGGTCGTTTTTCTTCCTTGAAGCAGACGATGTACATCTGCCGCTTCATCAAGTGAAAATGTGCCGCCCAGCATTAATTTTAACTGACCGGAATTCACGTAGTTTAATAGCTCGTGCAGGCTTTGCTGATAAAGCGTTGGTTTGGCCATCATTTGAGGTAAGAAAAAGCCAAGAACCGATTGATTTTTTTCCATCAGGCGGGCAGGGTTAAACTTTACAGGTTTTCCGCTAGCCATTCCGTAAAAAACGAGGCGTCCAAATGGTGCAAGACATTGAAGAGATTCATAGAATATATGCCCTCCTACCATTTCTAAAATAATATCGGCTCCTTTTCCTTCCGTTACTTCTAAAATTCGTTTTTCCCAGCCTGTTTCTGTATAGTTAATCGCTGCGTCAGCTCCGAGATTTTTTGCAAGCTCCAGCTTTTCTTTGGAGCTCGCTGTAGCAATAACTTTTCCAGCTCCAAAAATTTTCGCAAGCTGAACAGCTAAGGTGCCGACACCGCCTGCTGCCGCATGAACGATGACGGTTTCTCCTTTTTCAAGGCGACCCATTGTTTTTAAAATATGATAAGCCGTTAGTCCTTGAAGAGGCAAAGCAACTGCTTGTGTTAAATCCACATTCTTCGGCAACGGAATAAGGCCTCTTGAATCTGCCAGCGTGTACTCCGCGTAGCCTGTTGCTCGATTAGATCCTAGCAGCGTCACGACTTTTGTGCCTACTTTTATCCCTTTTACGTCCTCGCCTACTTCGACCACTTCTCCCGCGACTTCAGAACCTGGAATAAAAGGAAGCGGTGTTTCTACTACATATGCTCCTTCACGCCGCGCAGCATCGGCATAATTAACGCCAATTGCCGCAACTTTAATGAGCACATCTTTCTTTTTAGGTACAGGACGTGCAATATCGATGACTTGCAGAACATCGGGTCCTCCGTACTGCGTGAATTGAATAGCTTTCATCTTATATCCCCCTCTTATTTCCCTTGAAATAGTGGCTTTCTTTTTTCTTTAAACGCAGATATTCCTTCTTGATGATCCTTCGTTTCTACCATAAGAACTTGCGTTAGCCTTTCTTGTTCAAGGACTTGTTCTAACGTTAAATGAAAGGAATCGTTGACAATTTTTTTCATTTTCGCATACGCTTTCGTTGGTCCTTGTGATAAGCGACTTGCAAAGGACGTGACCTCGTCTTTCAGCTGATTTAACGGTACTACACGGTTTAAAAAACCAGCTTTGTAAGCCGTGTCGGCATCCATAGGCTCTCCTAAAAATAATAGTTCCTTCGCTCTATGGGGACCAACGACCTTTGTAAGAAAGTAAAGGCCTCCTCCGTCTGAAATCAATCCAACTTGAGAAAAGCTTAATACGAACCGACTTTCTTCTGACGCAATGATAAAGTCAGAAGCGAGAGCTAAATTAAAAGCCGCTCCTGCTGCAAATCCATGAACTGCTGAAATAATTGGCTTCTCTAGATTTTGCATCGCTAAAATACATTCATTTAAACGGCCGATATGTTCATAAACATCAGTTCCCGATGCTTGGCCCATCGTTTTTACATCGCCTCCGGCAGAAAACGAGCGCCCTGCTCCATTTAATATAACCACTTTAATAGACTCATCGCTTTGTGCCTGTTTTATTTCAGCTGTTAACTTTTCAATCATTTCCTCACTGAATGCATTTAAACGATCCGGCCGATTTAACGTTAAAGATAAAATAGTCCCCTGCTTTTCTACTACTAAATCACTCATAATTCGGATTCTCTCCTCTGTACTTTTCATTAAAAGATAAGCCACCCGCCGTCTACTAATAAATCACTTCCCGTCATATAAGATGCCTCTTTAGACGCTGCAAAAGCAATAACGTTTGCAATTTCATCTGGTTTACCTACACGTTTTAAAGCCGTATTTTTTTCGATTGCCTTAGTGAAGCGCTCATTTTCAAGTCCAGGCTGCGTTAAAGGTGTTTCTACGAATCCAGGAGACACAGAGTTTACTCTGACTCCGTGGGGTGCTAACTCAAACGCCATTGCTTTTGTAAAGTTAATTAGACCAGCTTTAGCAGCGCTGTAGTGAGGAATTTGTGCCCCTGCTTTATGTCCTGAAAGAGAAGCGATGTTAACAATAGATCGATTTTCTCCTATCTCTTCAGTAAAAAAAGGAATCAACTGTTTTGTTACAAGAAATACGCTTGTTAAATTGACGTCTTGCACGTGTTTCCACTGTTCGAGCGTTGTTTCTTTGATTGTTGAATTAACTGATCCTCCTGCGTTATTAATTAATAAATGAATTTGTCCGTACTTTTCTTTTATAAACTCAGCCAGTTCTTTGACGTCTTCTTCTTTCGTTACATCAGCTGAGAAAATATCCGTGCATTTTCGTTCATAGAGTCTCTCAATAGATGATGCGGCCTGTACTAGCTTTTCTTTCGTTCGCCCGACAAGAATGACGCGGGCTCCTTCTTTTGCCATTCTCTGAGCGGTCGCTTCTCCAATGCCGCTTCCAGCTCCTGTAATAACAGCTATTTGCCCTTCAAAACGCATAATATCCCTCCTTATACAACATATCGCCAGCTTTCGATAAATTCACGGGCGATGTCTCGATTGCGCGTGAACTCTCCTTCACTTTGCAAATCATTCATCCATTTTCCAAGAATTGTGCGGTACTGTCGGTGTTTTTCACCCGTTAACATTCCGTTTATTAATTGTCGAGCCTGCTTTTCAATTTCAAAGAGCGTTTCACTGACAACCGTTGCTGTCAGCTTGCTTTTTAACTTTTCTTTTTCTTCTCCATTTTTGTTCACGGCTTTTTCAGCGCGCAGCACAGATGACTCTATGGCAAATAGTCCAACAGCAATTTCTGCGAGCTTCATCAGCGTTTCTTGTTCTTGTGCTAGATTGGCGTTAAACGTTTGGAATGCTGTTCCTAACAAAGCAAGAAATAAATGTCTTGTGGTAATAACCGCCTGCTTTTCTCTTGCTAGAAGTTCATTTGAGGATATTTCCCACTGACCGCTCATCAATTTACTACCAGCATGTTCTACTTGTTTGCTCAGCTCTATTTCTCCTTTGTCTGCTTTTTTTAGAAGCTGAGTTGGAAGCAAAAGACGGTTGATTTCATTTGTACCTTCAAAAATACGATTGATGCGTGAGTCACGATATACTTGTTCTATTTTATATTCTTGGATAAACCCTGCGCCGCCATGAAGCTGCAGCGATTCATCGGCAATTAAATCAAGAGTTTCAGATCCGTACACTTTACAAACTGAACATTCCATTGCAAATTCAGCCAGCTGTTTAGCTACTAACTTATGATTTTCACTTTCATATAAGCCACCAAGTGCCTCTTCTAGTAAACCAGCTGTACGGTACTGAATAGATTCAGATGCAAAAATACGAGCCGCCATTTTTGCTATTTTTTCTTTTGAAGCATTAAATTCCGCAATAGCTGTTTTAAACTGCTTGCGTTCTTTTGTATAAGCTAAAGCAAGTTCAAACGCATATTTCGCTGCTCCCATACATGCAGAACCTAAGTTAAAACGTCCAAGGTTTAAGACGTTCAACGCAATCAAGTGACCTTTTCCTACTTGTCCAAGTACGTTCTCTACGGGTACTAAGCAATCTTCATAAATAACTGGACGAGTAGACGAACCTTTGATTCCCATTTTCTTTTCTTCTGGCCCGAGAGAGAGTCCTTCAAAACCTTTTTCTACAATAAAAGCGGTAAAATGTTCACCGTCTACTTTTGCATACGTGATGAACGTATCTGAAAAGGCAGCATTGGTAATGTACTGCTTCGTTCCATTTAATACATAATGCGTTTTTTCAGGATTTAATACGGCTTTTGTTTGGGCTGCAAGAGCATCAGAACCTGCTTCTGGCTCTGTTAAACAGTAGGCCCCAATATATTCGCCGCTTGCCAATTTAGGCAAGTATTTTTCTTTTTGCTCCTTGGTGCCAAAATACGTAATAGGAAGTGTTGCAATGCATGTATGATTAGAATGAGCGACTCCATATCCGCTTGTCCGGCCAATGATTTCACCGACGAGTCCTTTGCTTACTTTATCAAGACCTAGTCCTCCATATGTTTCTGGAATACTGTGAGCAAGAAGTCCAAGCTCGCCTGCTTTATGCATCAATTCTACTACCTTATTAAAATCCTGCTGCTCAATGTCATTATGGTAAGGGTCTACTTCTTTTTCAATAAACTGTTTTGCTGTCTGAGCAATCATACGCTGCTCATCCGTTAAGTCTTCGGGTGTATAAACGTGATGCGTAGATGTTTTTTTCAGTAAAAATGATCCGCCTTTTGCTTCGGTTTTCATTTCAGACATATCGTTTCCTCCCCGTTTACTAGCTTTTTTTTCACTACCTTAGGAACTACGGAATAGACGTTTTTCCGGCTTACAAAGCCAATTTCTTCTAGAAATCCATACTGAGTGAGCATTTCTCCTACGGCTGAGCGCTTCAATATTTCAACAGGTGAATGCTCATAAGCCTCATATAAAAGCAGTGCGGCTTTTGCAGCATCCGTCAAATGAAATGTTTTTAGTTGCAGAAGACAGCTTATAAAATACCCCGCTCCATACAAATCTTCTAGGCAGAAGCGATCGGATGAACCTGAACAAACCAATAAAACAGTTTCATCTTGACCTCGCTGACAAACAGCACTCGCAACCGCTTCTCCGTTTAACAGTGAAGCTGCATATACATGCTTTGCTTTCTCAGCGTTATGGATGGCTACGGTTCCATTAGTGGTAGACAAAATAACTGCTTTATTTTGAACATGCTCCTTTAACGTGCTGGGATTCGGATCAAAAAAGCCTTCAATTGTTTTCCCTCTATATTCGCCTACAAGCGCAATATCATCAGGCTTGTACGTTTTTGCTTTTTCACGCGCTTCTTCTTCGTTTTTTACTGGAATAACTTCTATTGCTCCTTGCTGTAAAGCAGCCGCAATTGTTGACGTAGCCAATAAGACGTCAAATATAACAACCGTTTTTCCTTCTAGCTTTTTGGCAAGAAGCTCTTCTTTTTTGAGTATTACGTGAATTTTTCCTTTCATATATGTCCTCGTTCTATGTGCAGAGCATGAATAATTAGTGTTTTTACATAATCTCCAAATTGTGAAAACCGTTTATCATTTGTTTGGCCTTTTTTATAACGGTAATAAATTTGCTGACAAATGACAGCAAGCTTGAAGTACGCAAATTTCAGGTAAAAGTCAATGTGTGAAACATCCCGTCCGCTTTTTTTAGCGTATGCTTCTACAAAATCTCGACGGGAATAAAAGCTTTTTTGTACAGTAACAGGTGGATTTCCAAGTCCTCTTTTCAAAAGTTCAGGATCGCTGTCTTCCATCCAGTAGCTCAGCGCCACTCCCAAATCAGCAAGCGGGTCTCCAACGGTTGTCATTTCCCAGTCAAACAATCCTACAATTTTATTTCCATCCGGTGAAAATAACGTATTGTTAAGCTTATAATCATAGTGAATAATGGTCGAATGCTGTGTAGTGGGGATGTATGTGGTCAACCATTTTTTTAGGGCTTCTACTTCCGGTATGTCACTTGTTTTTGATTTTTCATAACGATGAATCCAGCCGTGTACCTGACGTTCTAAAAATCCTTCGGGCTTGCTGATTTTTTCAAGAAGCGTGCCTTTATAAGGAACATCATGAAGTTGAGCAAGGACATCCACCATTTGTTCTGAAATACAACGGCAAAGTTCGTTAGTTCCTTTCACGTCTTCTGGAAACGCTGTGTCGATGAGAACACCGTGCTTTCTCTCCATTAAAAAAAAGGGTTTCCCGACCACCGTCTCATCTTCACAAAACACATACGGTCTAGGAGCGAGAGGAAAAGACTTCGATAAAACAGATAAAATCTTGTATTCTCTTTGCATGTCATGCGCTTTTGGCGCAACTGGCCCAAAGGGAGGGCGTCTCAACACCGCCTCCCACTCTCCGACTGAAAGAGCGTAGGTTAAATTGGACGCACCTGATCCAAATTGCTTGATTAAAAGAGGCTCTTTAGGTAAATCAGGAATCGAACCACGGAGAAACTGATGCAGTTTTTCCGTGGTTAATTCCTCTCCTTTTCGTACAGGAATGATTTGTGACATTCTTTTACCACCTGCTTTTTTATAGTTAAACAGCTACTTTATAATTCATCAAAAACTGCTTAATGTCCGCTGGAATAGAAACGCTTTTTTGTGCATCAAAATCAAAGTACACGATGACAGCTTCTCCTTTAGCAATCAGCGATCCCGTCTTGCTGTCGGTAATTTCATGACCGATTGTAAAGCTTTTATTGCCGACATTAGATACAAAGGTTTTAATCATTAGCACTTGATTAAAATAACCTTGCGCAACAAAATCACATTTAGTAGACGCTAAAATATACTCCCACTTTTCTGTATGCATGGATGCTCCCATTTCTTCAAAAAAAGCAATGCGAGCCTCTTCTAAATAAATGAAATAGCTCGTATTGTTAATGTGACCGAGTGCGTCTGTTTCGCAAAAGCGCACTTTGACCTGTGTTTCGTACATGATCTTCGCCTCCTTTACTTATGTGAAAAAACAGCGGGACGCTTTTCAATAAATGCTGATACTCCTTCTTTAATATCTTCTGTTTGAAAGACTTCTTCAAACAGCTCTGCCTCAAGTTCAAGACCTTCAGATAATGTACGATTCATTCCTTCGTTTACCGCTGTCTTAATTCGAGAAAGTGACGGAAGAGAGTGACGGTTAAATTTCTTAGCCAGCTCTTTTGCTTTTTCGAGCCCTTTTCCTTTAGGCGTGACGTGATTGACAAAGCCTGCATGAAGCGCTTCTTCTGCAGAAACAGGACTGCCGGCAAACATCCACTCTTTAGCTTTAGAAACGCCGATTACGCGTGGAAGACGCTGAGTTCCGCCGCCTCCAGGAAACAATCCGAGCTTCACTTCCGGAAGACCGATTTGAGCATGTTCTTCGGCAATCCGGATATCAGCAGTTAGTGAAAGTTCGCATCCTCCTCCAAACGTTAAACCGTTTAACACGACAATGGTTGGTTTTTCAATATTTTCAATATTTCGCAAAACACAATGAGTTTTCATAAACTCTTCTTTAATGCCGCTTTGCCCCATTAACTGAGGAAACTCTTTAATATCAGCTCCAGCCATAAACGCCCGATCGCCCGCTCCTGTTAAAATGATTGTAATGACATCAGGATCTTTACTAAGCTCTTCATACGTTTCTTCAAGCTGCTGCACAACAGTCTGGCTCATTACATTTAAAGGCGGGTTATCAATGGTTACAATTGCCGTTTTCTCCTCTTTTTCAACACGTACAAATTTTTTCATCATTACTTCACTCCTTGTGTGTGGTATGTGTAAAAACCTTTTCCTGTTTTACGTCCAAGCTCGCCTTTTTGAACTTTTTCTTTAATACACGCAGCTGGCTTGTCCTCTGGATCCCCCGTTTCGCTATAGCGCTGCTGCATCACAAAATATCCGACGTCAATTCCCGAGAGATCCATCAATTCAAAAGGACCGATCGGGTGATTGAGCGCCTTTTTGCAAATCGTATCAATGTCTTCAAAATCTGCGTATCCATTTTCATAAAGGAAAACGGCTTCTTTTTGCAAAGCTCCTAAAATTCGATTAGCAATAAAGCCTGAGATTTCTTTTTTCAGAAGGACTGCTGTGCGATTAATTTGCTTGCAAACTTCCATTGTCGTTTGAGCTGTTTTTTCACTTGTCTTTTCACTCATCACAACTTCTACGCAGTCCATTACAAGGGGAGGGAAAAAGAAATGCATATTAACGATTTGCTCTGGACGGTTTGTTGCACTTGCAATAAGCGAGTTAACAATTGTTGAACTATTCGATGCTAAAATGGCGTGACTTGGTGCGTACTCATCCATTTCTTTAAAAACACTTTGTTTTACATCTAACTTTTCTACCACAGCTTCAATTACAAAATCAGCACTTGAAACCGCTTCCTTTAATGTGTTTGTAAAAGACAATCTTCGAAATGCAGCTTCTTTAGCCTCAGAAGAGATTTTTCCTTTCTGAACCCACTTGCCTATAATTGCTTCCAGCTTGTCTTTTGCATCAATGAGTGATTGTTCATTCATATCTTGAATAATTGTTTCATATCCTCCGAGTGCACAAAGCATACCGATTTGATGTCCCATTTGTCCTGCTCCAATAACAGCAATACGCTGTATATCTTTACTATTCATGTTATAGCCTCCTTTTAATATAAAAGGAGAGAAAGAGCTTATACTTTCCCGCCTTTTACGAGCACTGTCTAGCCTAGCAGCTACTATGACTCAATACCTTTCATCAGCATCTTATAAAAAATAGCCGCAACTTCTCGATCTGATTTTTCTCCATCCGGTTGAAACCAAAAATAGCTCCAATTTGTCATTCCTAATATGCCTAGCGTCACGATATCTGAAGGCAAATCTGAACGGAACTGCCCTGCTTCCATTCCTTTTTCAATGATCTCTTGTACATTTTCTTTAAAACGATCGCGTTTTGGAATGATTTGTTCTAAGTGTTCTTCACTTAAATGACGCATCTCTCGAAAAAACACTTTAGCTCGAAGACCTTCTTTCTCAATATCATGAACAAGTTTAAAAATAATGCTGTGCAGCTTTTCTGGATAAGATGTTGTCTTATCTGCAAGAATCGTCTCTTGGTTTTCTATTAATCTTTCAATATATTGAAGGTGAATATCCATTAAAAGCTCTTGTTTGCTTTTAAAATAATAATAAAACGTTCCCTTTGTGACGTTTAATTCATTTACAATATCTTGAATAGACGTTTCTTTGAAACCTTTTTGAGCAAAAAGCTGAATGCTTCGTTCCATCATCAAATCTTTCATCGTCAAACCCTCTCTGTCTTTTCTCATTTTCACAAATTATACCATGGCTTAGAGGGAGCTTTTGAAAAAGTTTGTTTATGTTCAGCTTATTTACATCGTTTCTTTCACCACTTCTTCTCGTAGTGCCCGTCGTAAAATTTTCCCTACATTAGTCTTAGGAAGCTCAGCGCGAAACTCAAAGATTCGCGGAATTTTGTAAGCTGCAAGGTGCTGTCGACAATAAGAAGTAAGCTCTTCTTCGGAAAGAGATTTCCCTTCTTTCACTACCAAAATCGCTTTAATTGTTTCCCCTCTGTAAGGGTGCGGCACACCAATTACAACGGCTTCTTTAATGTGGCTGTGTTCATATAAAACTTCTTCAATATCTCGAGGGTACACATTAAAACCACTCGCAATAATCATATCTTTTTTACGATCAACAATGGATAAATACCCGTCTTCATCTATCTGTCCAATATCTCCTGTGTACAGCCAGCCGTTTCTAAGTGCGTGAGCCGTCTCTTCAGGTTGATTCCAATAGCCCTTCATAACTTGAGGGCCTTTAATTACTATTTCTCCAAGCTCTCCTCTTGGCAGTTCTTTTGTTCCGGTAGCCACGTCTACAATTTTATAAGCAGTTTGCGGAACGCCAAGTCCGACTGTACCTGGCTTTCTCTCACAAAACGGCAGGTTGCAATGCGTCACAGGAGATGCTTCTGATAAGCCGTACCCTTCCAACACTTTAGCACCCGTTTTTCGTTCGAACTCTTTCATCAGCTCAACAGGCATCGGCGCACTGCCGCTGTTGCAGATGCGAATACTTTCGATGTTGTATTCTTCTGCCCGCGGATGATTTGTAATAGCAACATACATAGTTGGCACGCCAGGAAAAATACTAGGCTGCTCTTTTTTTATTGTATTTAGTACTTCTTCTAAATCAAAACGCGGCAATAGCAATATTTCATTTCCGCAAAGAATTGATAAATGCATACAGGAAGTCATGCCAAATACGTGAAACAATGGAATAACGGTTAAGCATTTTTCTTTTCCTAATTCAATATCATGCTTAAATATTTCGTATGATTGAACTGCGTTTGTGTAAATGTTTGTATGTGTAAGCATCGCACCTTTAGATGGTCCGGTCGTTCCTCCCGTATACTGAAGAACAGCAATATCGTGTGCTGGATGGATGACCGGCTGATTAAATTCATGTTTTATGGTTAAAAAATCTAGGAAGGAAAGGTCTGGTGATGTAGGAACAAAAGGTTTTTGCAAGCTGACAGTTATCGCTTCTTCTATATCAACGCGGTTTCTTATCTCTTGAAGTCTCGTATAAAAATCATCGAGTATCATGATTTTTTTGGCCCCGGAATCGTTTAAAATATGCTCTAGCTCTTGTTCGACAAGCATAGGGTTGACCTGAGTAACAATGCCGCCCGCTGCTACAATGCCGAAATAACTTATTATATATTGCGGACAGTTTGGCAGCATAATTGCTACACGATCTCCTTTTTTAATCCCTTTTTTCTGGAGTGCTCCTGCAAATACGCGAACTGAGTGATACAGCTCCTGGTACGTTAACGTATGCTGATACATGCGTGTTGCCGTGTGAGCAGGATAACGTTCGGCTGTTTCTTTCAGCATATCAAATAGTGAAATATCTTCGATGTGAATGTCATGAGTGTAGGCTTCCGGATAAGGTGTAAACCATTTTTTAACGTCTTCCATCAAGTTACTCCTTTCTTATTCACATAGCATGAACTCCACCGTCTACTGTCAGAATATCTCCCGTAATATAATTAGACGCCGCAGAAGCAAGAAAAACAGCCGCTCCTTTTAAATCAGCTTCGGAGCCAAAGCGTTTTAAAGGGGTTTGACTTAGAAAATAATCTTTGCCTTGTTCCATAATCGCACCTGACATTTTAGTAGGGAAAAATCCCGGCGCAATCGCATTAACTTGAATATTATGCTGTCCCCATTTGACAGCTAAATCTTTCGTAAACGTAATGACCGCTCCTTTACTCGTGTTGTATCCGATTGTATCCATGTACTGAGGATCTGTTCCTCCAAGACCGGCAATTGAAGCAATGTTAATAATCTTGCCAGCTTTTTGTTTAATCATTTCTTTTCCAGCTTCTTGGGACATTAAAAACGTTCCTGTAACATTAATATTCATCACTTTTTGCCATGCTTCAAGAGGCATTTCTTCAACCGGAGCGCCCCACGTAGCTCCGCTGTTATTAATTAAAATATCAATACGTTCAAATGTTTCAATCGTTTGATGCACGACATTTTTAATATCTTCAGGCTGACTGATGTCGCATGCTAAAGCGAGGGTTTTTACGCCCATGTTGGCCAATCGATCGGCCACTTGCTGACATGCTTCTTTTTTTCTCGAACATAGAACAATATTTGCACCTGCCTCTGCAAGCCCTTCTGTCATTTGTTCTCCTAATCCTCTGCCTCCGCCGGTAATAATAGCTGTTTTCCCAGTTAAATCAAACAAATCCTTTATGTGCATATGTTGCCTCCTTTTCTTGATAGGATTTTAATTCAAGCCTTGCAAGCTGTGCTTTGTGCACTTCATCTGGACCATCAGCGAGGCGCAGAGTGCGGGCATTTGCCCAAAGTGCCGCAAGCGGCGTGTCTTCTGAAACACCTGCTGCTCCAAATGCTTGAATAGCGCGATCAATGACTTTTAAAGCCATAGCAGGAGCCATTACTTTAATCATAGCAATTTCTTTCCGCGCTTTTTTATTTCCAACTGTGTCCATCATATAAGCAGCTTTTAATGTTAATAAGCGAGCTTGCTCAATTTCAATACGCGATTCTGCCACCCATTCTTGAATAACCCCTTGCTGGGAAAGCAACTTATTAAACGTAGAACGACTTTGAACACGCTTACATAATTCTCCAAGAGCTCTTTCAGCTGCTCCTATTAGACGCATGCAGTGATGAATACGTCCAGGCCCTAATCTGCCTTGAGCAATAGCAAACCCTTTTCCTTCGCCTAAAAGCATATTGGACGCTGGCACATGCACATTGTCATAATGAATTTCAGCATGTCCATGAGGAGCGTGATCGTATCCAAAGACTGGCAGCATTCGTTCAATTTTAACTCCTGGAGTATTTAATGGAACTAGAATCATAGACTGTTGTTCATATTTAGATGCGGTAAAATCGCTTTTTCCCATAACAATGGCAATTTTGCAGCGCGGATCTCCCGCACCTGAAGACCACCATTTTCTTCCGTTGATTACATATTCATCGCCTTCTCTTACAATACTGCACTGAATGTTTGTGGCATCAGAAGAACCTACATCTGGTTCTGTCATAGAAAAGCAGGAGCGAATGTCTCCATTTAACAGCGGCTTTAGCCATTTTTCTTTTTGTTCGGGCGTTCCGTATCGAACCAGTACTTCCATATTGCCGGTGTCCGGAGCTCCGCAGTTAAAAGCTTCTGGTCCAATCATAGAACGGCCCATAATTTCGCAAAGGGGGGCATATTCGACATTTGTTAGACCCGCTCCGTATTCGCTTTTTGGCAAAAATAAGTTCCATAATCCAGCTTGCTTTGCTTTTTCTTTTAACTCTTCCATGATCGGAGGAACAGCTGACCATCTAGATGGCTGTTCATTCAGCTGTTGTTCGTATAGCCGTTCATTTGGGTAAATATGCTCTTCCATAAAAGAGGTCAATTCTTTTTGCAGCTTCACTACTTTGTCAGAGTAAGAAAAATACACGGTAGTCCCTCGCTTTCATTTACTTACTAACCGGTTGGTATGTTACATATTCATCATAAATGAAGGGAAATAATTCAGCAAGATATTTTTAGAAAAATTCTAAATATTATATTATTTAAAAATAAAAAAAGAGAGGTTTTAACCTCTCTTTTTACGCGGATGTCATTTCCTCAAATACGGCTGATACCTTTTCAAACTCATCGTCATCTTCAATTGAAGACCATTCACCATCATCTTCAATTTTCAAAAAGAAAACATCAATTTCTTCTTCTGTTTCAATTAAAACTTCTTCCACAAACGCAACAGCAATATAATCGTGCCCTTCAATCGTCATTTTTCCAAGCACTTCAATATCTTGCTCTTGATCATTTTCATCTAAAATTGTAAAAATCTCTCCCGTTTCAATGCGTTCCATCTTATTCCCTCCTATTTTAACCTCATTATTCGTTCACTAACATGTATTCCCCTTTAGAAAAGGTTTCATGCTTATAAAAGTAAAATCTACTTTTTAAAAGGCAAAAGAATGTCTACGGTAGTGCCTTTTCCAAGTTCACTTACAAAGTTAATTTCTCCTCTATGTTCTCGAATGATCTTATAACACACCATCAGTCCAAGCCCCGTTCCTTTCTCTTTGGTACTATAAAAAGGTTTTCCTAAATGCTGCATTCTTTCCTGCGTGATGCCTGACCCCTCGTCGCTAAACCGGACAACAAGGTTCTCCTGATTAAATCTTTTTAGTTGAATCGTTACGGTTCCTCCACTTGGCATAGATTCGACTGCATTTTTAAATATATTGCTAAACACCTGTTTCAACTGATTTTCTTCGCATAATACGAGAGGAAGATGAAGGTCAATTTCTTTTTTTACGTGAATTTTCTCTGTAATCCCCTGCACCTCAGCTAGCTTTAAAGTATTCTCTAAAATATCTTGGACATGTTTGTCTTTGTAGGTTTTCGCCTGAGGCTTTGCAAGACTCAAGAACTCATCGGTAATTAATTCAATTCTATCTAACTCATGATTTATCATTTCTACATAGTAAGGCTGACCGCTCGTTTCTTTTAATAACTGCATAAATCCTTTTACCGCCGTCAGAGGGTTTCGAATTTCGTGAGCTATACCAGCCGCTAACTGTCCGACTAAAGAAAGCTGAGCGGATTCACGCAGCAATTTTTCAGTTTTTTTACGTTCTGTAATATCACGAAACAAAACTTGAATGGCCTGCTTTCCCATATAGGGAATAGGAAAGGCAATGGTTTCGGCGTCAATCGTATGACCGTCTTTATGAATAAACTTTTCTTCCTGTAGGTCTACAGATTTATTTTCTTTTTTCATTCGATAAATTCGCTGTTTTACCACATCATAGTAATCAGGGTGAACAAACTGATAAACACAAGCTCCTAATACGTCTTGAGGACTTTTGTATCCTAGCGCTTTGGCTCCTGCAGGGTTGATGTAATCAATTTTCCCTTCACTATGAACGATAATCGCTTCCGGCGATAACTCAATCAAGCTTCGGTAGCGTTCTTCGCTTTCTTTTAAAGCCGTTTCAGCCTGCTTGCGTGATGTTATATCTCGATAGACAAAAGCAATGCATAGCGGCCAATCATTCATATTTTCAACGCGGAATAGTGTGACGCTTACATTAATTAAATGACCGTCTTTATGCTGTCTGACCGTCTCAAATTCCGTTTTCGATTCACCTGATTGAATGGTCTTATGAAGTTCGCACACTGGCTCCTTTAAAAACGAAGGTATAATCGGAAGAGGTTTTTGATAAATTTCTTCAAACGTCCAGCCAAATGTATTCTCAAACGCAGGGTTCACTTGAAGCGTTTTACCTTCTAAGTCAACGACAGCAACAGCATCTGCGTTATGATAAATAAAAGGCTGAATCTGTTCTTTTTTCTCCTGATAACTAGTTATATTCACGCAATGTCCCATAATTTCAGGCTTTTCTGTGTAAGATAAAGGGGTTAAGTTTACTACATAGCGTTTATCATTTATTTGAAGCTCGTACATAAGCTTTTTCTTTTTATTTAGTGCTTCGAAAAAATGCTCATACGAGACCCATTCTTCTAGAGGTATTTTTTGCTCATGAACGCTTTCACCTTTATACATACTGTAAACAAGATGGTCATCTTGTTGTTTGTAAGCAAATATGATTCCTAGCGCCTCAGCTGAATGATTTTCTGCATGTAATCGGACTATTTTTTTATTTTCGTTCATCGTTCATATTTACCTACCCCTCACTAGCATCTTTCCTACTCGTTCTCATTCTCTTAATTTTACATGAGGATTTTAGAATTTACTAGATAAAGAAGCGGATATTTTCCATTCATTCACATAAAAAAAACGCCTGTAAAGGCGCTTTTTTATGTGAATATGAATTACTTTGAATGATGCATTTTATGACAGTGTCGCTTCGGCACAAAACCATTTTTCTCCATATGTTGATAGCGATTTTCCATATGTGAAGAAATGTTTTGACTCTCCGTTTTGCTTAGCACGCCGTACTCCACATATTTTGAAAGTATTTCTTTCTTTTTTGCGAGCATTTCTTTGTACAGCACGGACAGTTCCTGCTTTTGCTGAGACGTCAGCTGCACGTCTTTTGTTTCTGGCTGAGGATTGTTTTCTGCTAATACAGGCGTCGCGCTCATAAATAAAAAAGCTGCTGCTGCACTTATCATAATCTTTCGCAAACAATCTACTTCCTTTCATCATATAGTAGTTATAGTTTGCGAACTTCTATTTGTTTTCATTCATTCTGTTTGCTTAAGACTCGATAGCTCCTCTTACATCATAGTCGCTAAGATCAATTTCCATTTCCATTTCAAGTGCTAATTTAGCAAGCTCTGAACCAAGGTAAGGACCCGACGTTAAACCTGAAGCTCCGAGACCATTCGCTACGAGTATTCCTTCGTAAGCCGGAAGAGCCCCAATGACTGGCAAGAAGCCTGGAGTAAATGGTCGAAACCCTACCCTTGTTTCTAAGACTGTGCTTTCTGTTAAGCCGGGAGCAATTGATAAGGCCTTTGAAAAAATCTCATGAAGCCCCCCAGCAGTTACTCTCAAGTCATAACCCGTGTCGTTTTCATGTGTTGCTCCAATGACAATTTGACCTTGTTCGAATGAAAGAATATATTGGTCGCTTGGAGGCATCACAACGGGCCAGTCTTTTGTATCTAAATCAGGGAGATGCAAGTGGACAATTTGCGCTTTTTGAAAGCTTGCTAAAAATTTCACTCCAAGAGGCTCTAGTAATTGATTTGCCCACGCTCCTGCTGTTACGATTGTTGTACTTGCTAGAAGGGTTTGTCCATTTACGGCAACGCCCGTTACTTGATTATTTTCATAAAGTAGTTCTGCGTTTCCTTCTATTATTTTTGCACCGTTTTTCTTCGCTGCATTCACAAGTGCGTTTCGAAGAGCTCTCCCGTTAACGCGAGCGGCTCCACTAATATGAACTGAACTGTATTCTTCCGAAAGAACCGGAAACAAAGCCTGTGTTTCTTTAGCGGATAAACGTGTAATCTCGCCTATTTCAGGAGCTTCTTCCCGACGCTTATATGCTCTTTCTTCCATTTTTGCAAGCTTTTGTTCCTCAGTATGTAAGCTAATTGCTCCTACTCGCTTATATCCCGTATCCGTTTCTCCATCTTCTTCTAATTGCTGAATTAATGTTTGATAGTACTTGGCGCCGCCTTTTGCTAAGCGGTACCATGCTTTATTTCGACGCTGCGAAAGCCATGGACAAACAATCCCTGCTGCTGCATCAGTAGCTTGACCAGCATCCTTGCGATCTATCAATGTCACATCTGCTCCTGCTTTTGCTAAATGATATGCTGTAGAAGCTCCAAGTATCCCAGCTCCAACTACGATGTATGTTTTCATACCAAAACACCCTTTTCTTTCTTCTAGTATTCTCATGCTATATGTACGCAATTTTAGCATAGCAAAAAAAGAAGTCACATACTAGGCGAAGCTATTTTGAGCTTATTTTTGAGTCTTGCTGACTTTGACATATAGCTCCTTTCATTGTAAACAAAAGCGCAATAAGTTCTTTTACGGAGATTATAGTGAGATGAAGCAAACCACAAATAGTGATCGCGCATATTTAACGCTGCGCTTACCGCTTTTTTATTATGGTTTCTGAATAAAAAAATGAAAGAATAAAACCACTATAATATGTAAATAAAAAGAAGTAACCATTATTTTAAGGAGAGCGTATGCAATCTTCATTTGTATTATTTTTTATCATTCTTGGTTTACTATTTGGCAAGTGGCGAAGGTATCAAGAATACTATCCTACTTTGCTGTTTTGGGTCACGGGGAATTTGCTTTATGAAGTGCTGCTGTTTCATCACCGCGTATGGGTATTTCACCCTGTTGGTATTGATCATCTTTTTCTACCCGATCACCTAATGGTTTCCCTTGGAATAACCTTAATTATTTATCCGTTTGTTATACCGGTTTTTTTAGGAAGGCTGCCGCTGCATGTAAACGGCCGGCTGTGGTGGATTCTTTTGTGGGCGCTTTTATTTACTGTGATTGAGTTCATTGCTTATGTTAATCACAGTATCACTCATCATTATGGATGGTCGCTGCTGTGTTCTTTTCTCTTCAATATTGTCACGTTCTCACTTTTAGTCATTCATCAGAAGACAGCACTGGCTGCTTGGATTCTATCTGGAAGCTTCATAGCTTTCTTATTTATTTTTTTTGATATTCCTATGCCTTAACTTTTCATTGACTAGACGGAGGAAAAGGAAATATAATAGGAATTACATTTAAATATAATTTTCCTCTCTGAGAATAGAGGTGCATGAAATCAAGAGTCACTTATTGGAGACTAATGGAGTCTGTGAAGATAAGTAAAAGGGATTTCGTGCCGAAGTATATAAACATCCATTGTGTTCATATACTGGTTCAGTATTGAATAAATGCTGAGCTGTCACAAACCATTTGGTTTGTGGAGAGCTATTGAAGAGATGTTGATGCCTAGAATGTAATAATACTTTATTATTATGAAACCAAGACGCGTGAACATCACTTCATGGGTCTTTTTTGTGTTTTTCTACTGACCATCAAAGTTCAAAGTTATAGTTGAATGATTTAAATGGAGGGATACGGATTATGTACTTACATGGAACGAGTAAAATTAACAGCAGCAATCATTTAGAAATTGGGCAGTGCGATACGGTCGAACTGAAAAAACAATACGGCACTCCCCTATACATCTACGATCAAGAATTAATTGAAACGAAATGCAAGGCCTTCCATTCAGCCTTTCGAAGAAGCGGATTTTCATATCAAATCGCCTATGCAGGGAAAGCATTTCTTTGTATGGAAATGGCTAGCCTTTTAACGAAGCTTGATATGTCACTAGATGTGGTCTCAGGAGGCGAATTATTTACAGCGCTTGAAGCTGGATATCCAGCTGAACGCATTCATTTTCACGGAAATAATAAAACGATTGAAGAAATGGAAATGGCGCTTGATGCGAATATTGGCTGTTTTGTTGTTGATAACTTTACCGAACTTGAAGTTTTGCATGCCTTAGCAGCTGAGCGCAAACAGAAAGCATCTATTCTTCTGCGTGTTACTCCAGGGATTGAAGCCCATACACATGAGTATATTATGACCGGACAGGAAGACTCCAAGTTTGGATTTGGTCTTTCCAATGACCAAGCCATGAAAGCAGTAAGTTCTGCGTTAGAAAAGCCTTACTACGATCTTTTAGGCATTCATTGTCATATTGGTTCGCAAATTTTTGAAGTAGATGGTTTTTCTCGTGCCATTGATATTTTAACTGATTTCTTATTCAGCATTCGTGATAAAATGGAATTTGAAGTAAAAGTTTTGAACGTAGGTGGTGGTTTTGGTATTCGTTATACCGAAAGCGACTCTCCTCTTCCAGTTGAGTATTATGTAGATGCACTGACAGAAAAGCTAAGCCGCACGTTAACTGAACAGAATTATACCCTTCCAGAAGTCTGGGTTGAGCCTGGAAGAAGCATCGTAGGAGAAGCAGGTACAACGCTTTATACAATTGGATCAACGAAGGAGATTCCAGGTGTACGAAAATACGTAGGAATTGACGGCGGTATGACCGATAATATCCGTCCTGCTCTTTACGATGCAAAACATGAAGCTGTCTTGGCTAATAGAGTGACGGATAAAAAAGATGAAACAGTATCAATTGCGGGTAAATGCTGTGAATCAGGAGATATGCTTATTTGGGATATTGATTTACCGCGCGTTAATCAAGGAGATTTATTAGCAGTGTCCTCTACAGGTGCCTACAACTATTCAATGGCTAGCAATTACAACCGTATTCCGCGCCCTGCTGTTGTATTTGTAAAAAATGGAGAAGCTCGTCTTGCTGTAGAGCGAGAAACATACGAAGATTTGGTGCGTAAAGATGTAAAGCCAGTCGTTACTACGTATGCAATGAGCAAATAATAGCTGTTCTTGCGTAGTAAAGAAGCTATTGGTGTTTGGAGGAAATCTAGCTATGGTTTTAAGTGTATTTAAAACGTACAGATCATCGCTTATTCTGCTTCTCGCTATTTTAATTGGCGGGATAGCAGGATATGCTATTGGACCCGATGTGGCAGTCGTGAAGCCTTTTGGTGATTTGTTTCTTAATTTGATGTTCATGATTATCGTTCCCCTTGTCTTTTTTAGTGTGGCTTCGGCGATTGCAAACATGAACGAAATGAAACGTCTTGGTAAAATTATGCTAGGAATTGCCGTTGTGTTTGTCGCCACTGCTGCTGTTTCAGCCGTTTTAGGCTTTTTAGGCGCATCACTTTACAACCCGCTACATAATGTAGATACTTCTGCCATTAAAGAATTGATGAGTGACAGTGAAAATACAGCTGAAAAAATGACGCTTTTAAATCAGCTTGTTAGCACATTTACTGTACCTGATTTTGTTCAGTTATTTTCGAAAGAGCATATTTTACAATTAATTGTCTTTGCCGTTATTTTCGGTATTGCTACCACAATGGCCGGTGAAAAAGGACAGCCTATGGCGAAATTTCTGACTTCGGGTCAAGAAGTATCGATGAAGGTTGTTAAAATTGTGATGTACTATGCTCCAATTGGTTTAGGATGCTATTTTGCTACTGTAGTAGGAGAACTTGGACCAAAGATCTTACAAGGGTACGCTAGAGCATTTATTCTTTATTTATTAATTGCAATCGTTTACTATTTCGGTTTCTTTACGCTATATGCATGGATTGCTGGCGGTAAAGCAGGAATTAAGCTGTTTTGGAAAAATGCAGCTGCTCCTTCTATCACCGCTATTGCTACCTGTTCTTCTGCTGCATCTATTCCGGTCAATTTAGATGCAACAAAGAAAATGGGTGTGCCGCTGGATATTGCTGAAACGGTGATTCCATTAGGAGCAAACACGCATAAAGATGGTTCTGTTATCGGTGGTATTCTAAAGATTGTTTTCTTATTCAGTTTGTTTGGCAAAGATATGACGTCTGCTACGAGTATTTTGAGCATTTTAGGCGTAGCCTTTTTAGTTGGAGCCGTAATGGGAGCAATCCCTGGAGGCGGTATGATTGGTGAAATGTTAATTATTACAATTTATGGATTTTCACCAGAAGTTCTGCCCATTATTGCGGTCATTTCCACAATTATTGACGCCCCAGCTACGCTTTTAAACAGTACGGGAAATACAGTAACAGCGATGCTTGTTACAAGGTTTACAGAAGGAAAAGACTGGATTAACAAAATTATCACCACCGATAAAGTTGCTTAGTAAAAAAGCAAAGGGAACAGTCTTAGTGACTCTACCTTTGCTTTTTTCGTGTGCAGTAATATCGATAGCAGTGTATAAAATCTGTAAATACGCACATTCTATAGGTATGTTTCATAACCGGACTGGAGGTGTCGTCTAATGAGTAACGCTGCAGGAGGTTCAAAGAAGAATCAACCGAATGATGCGAATCACGTAAGCGCAGAAACAAAAGCTCATCAAAAACGTCTCACTGAGCAAAACAAACAAGAGCATCAAGCTGAAGAGCGCAAATAAAATTACGTCCAAGAACGTTTGGCACAGGCCCTGCGTTCTTGGACGTAATTTTATTTTTAGAGGGAGCTTTATTACGCCGCTCGTTATAGGTCTATCGCACAACCTCCTTACAAACTTTTACATATTCTATTAATAGATTTGTAAAAGGAGGAATAATATGATATTTTCTTGGCTAGAGATTACAGCCGCAGCCTTTGGACTTTCAGTTATTTTGATAAGTTTTGCATTTTTGCCCGAACGTACATGCAAAAATCTTTATATCCCTCATCAGCTAGTAGCAAAATCTATGTTTCTCTATAAAAAAATTATTCGTTTTATAAATCAATTTCGACAGAAACTTTAGTTCATTTCCTTTCCCTGTTTTTATTCATTGGATATATCCTCCACCTTTTTAATCAGCGCATTTACAGTAAATAATTTAGTGGTTAAAATAAAGAGTAAAGAAAAAGGATAAGCAGTTTGCAGAAATGGAGTTTCACATGGAAATCAGAGACTTAGAATACTTTATAGAGGTAGCGAATCATAAAAATTTTACAAAGGCAGCGCTGCAAGTTCATTTGTCACAAACGGCTTTAAGTAAAGCCGTCAAAAAAGTAGAAAATGAACTAGGATTTGAGCTTCTTGATCGTTCAACAAGAGAATTAAAGCTAACCGATGCAGGAGAAGTCGTGTATCATCAGGCAACTAAAGCTCTGTCGGTGTTAAAAGACATGCCTCACTTGTTGGGAGATTTAATGAACTTGCAAACAGGGCAAATCAAGATGGGAGTCCCTCCGCTCATCGGGACCTTGTTTTTCCCGAAGATTGCAAAAGCATTTAATGAACAATACCCTAAAGTATCTCTAGAGCTTATTGAATTTGGAGCAAAAAAAATTGAAGCACTTGTGGAAGAGGCTGGTGTAGATATGGGAATTGTTATGCTTCCTCTCACAAGCGGTCATGATAAAAATTTTCACGTATACCCGTTCGTTAAGGAGAGATTCCTTTTATACGCGCATAAAAACCATCCTTTAGCGAAACGTTCTTCCGTCTGGATGAAAGAATTGGAGCATGAAAAATTCATTATGTTCAGTGAAGAATTTACGCTGCACGACCGGTTAATTCAAGATGCTTTAAAATCAGGCTTTGTGCCTTCTATCACGTATAAAAGTTCTCAATGGGATTTAATTATTGAATTAACAGCGGCAGAACTAGGTATTGCTATTTTACCCGAATCGCTTTATGCCAAAGTGAAAGATCCCAATATTACTACCGTACCTATTGCAGATCCTGAAATGATGTGGGAACTTGGAATTATTCTGTTAAAAGAACGCTACAGTTCATTTGCTGTAAGAGAGCTGATTAGTTTTTTAACCGAAAAACAAATGACAAATAAGTTGGACGCAAATTAAATAGAGGCTGGAAGATAACGACATCAATCCACTCTAAAGACGAACAGATCGGATACATGATCTGAACAGCTTGTGACACCGCTGTTGATTTCTGTGCAAGACTTCGCTTTCCGCGGGCGGCCGCTGAGCCTCCTCGTCGCATGCGCTCCTGCGGGGTCTCACCCCTTCCGCTTTTCCCGCAGGAGTCTTCGCCTTGCCCTCCAATCAACAGCTAAAAGCAAATACATGCATGAAATCTACGTTTACTATCACCATGAAAAAATCCGAACAATGAATCGAGATTCTCCATCAAGAATTTGAATTCATCGTTCGGATTTTCCTTCAACAAAATTACTTTTGTCCCAGCCTCTTTATATGTAACACGAGTTCTATCATTCAACAATCCCTACAATGAATCCATCATAGCCTTTGCTTCCAACGGTTTGTATAGCCGTAGCGCTGATTCGTTTTTCTTGAGCCAGAGCATTCATAAATTGGCGAATTCCCTTTACATTTTCATCTTCACTTTCTGAGTTCACCACATGGCCTTGACGAACAACATTATCACAAATAATCAGACTTCCTCTTTTCGATAATTCTAGAGCCCACTTTAAGTAATTTGGGTTATTCGGCTTATCAGCATCAATAAAGATAAGATCAAACGGCTCTGTTCCCTTATCCTTTAATACAGCTAATGTATCAAGCCCGGGGCCGACAATGACTTCTACTAAGTGGCTTACTCCCGCTCTTTTTAAATTAGCTCTTGCTACTTCTGCATGCTGAGCGCTTAATTCGAGCGTAATTAGCTGTCCGTCTTTCGGAAGAGCTCTGGCTAGCCAAATCGTGCTGTACCCTCCAAGAGTACCAATTTCCAAAATGCGTTTAGCTCCTTTTAATGAAGCTAACAAATGCAGAAACTTTCCTTGACTAGGCGATACGTCGATGGCAGGTAATTCAGCCTCTTGATTTGCCTTCAATACCTCATCAAGAATAGGGTCAGGTTGTATAAGCTTATCATTCATATAAAGATCCACTTCATTCCAAATTTCATATATAGACATTTCCATACTCCTCCACATAAGTGATAAAAGCTGTATTATTTCAAAGATACGAATATGTTCTTCTCATATTCAGCTTGGTGCCGTAATTGTTCGTATTATGAATGTGTTCTAGCTCTCTAATAAACTATCCTGCTCGCTCTTAAAAAGAATTGTTATATATCCATAAAAAAAGACCTTCAGAGAGGTCTTTTTTATCTTTAAATAACCGTAACTTTACTAAGATCTATCTTGGCACTTTTTAAAAAGTTATATGTCAATTTATCCATTTTTGCACCTTCAAAATCGGATTTCTTTAAATCTGATCCTCGAAACTGTACATTTAGCAAAGTTGCGTTGCGAAACGAGGCTTTTTTTAATGATGTTCCTTCAAAGATTGTTCCGTTAAATGTTTCTTCGTCAAATATAATGTCTGTTAAATTACATTGCTTAAAGTACGTGTTGTCATAGATACAGCCTTTAAAACTGGCCTGTTTAAAATTTGCCCATTTAAATTGTACGCCTGTCAAATTAACGTGATGAAATATTGCTTTCGTTAAATTGCTGCTTTTAAACATGCTGTCTGTAAGATCTGCGTAGCTAAAATCAGATTCATTCAAATTACTTGCATTAAATTTCCCTTTATACACCGATACAGAACGAAAATCAGATTTTGTAAGCTCGGTCTTTGAAAAATCCATAGGGGCGGTTTGCTTTAATTCCTTTGTTTCTACATTCATTGATTGAATCAGTTCTGTGATATCACCGATAGAATTGATTGTCATATAATAAGCCTGTTCTTCATTATGCCCCTCTTTTTTGTAATCTGTAAATTTTTCCTGCAAGTTCTGTGATAGTTCTTCTTCTAGATCTTGAACATTTTTTACATCCTGATAAGGAGCCAAAATGTTGTGCACATGATTTTTTAATTTTTCGTTCATTTATAACATCATCCTTTCTTACAACAATAAATCAATAATTTTTTTCGCTTGCTCCCAGTTTTCTTTGTTTTGTTTATATACACTTTTTCCTTGTTCTGTAATTTTATAGTATTTTCTGCGACCGCCTTGTACAGCATCTCCCCAGTAAGAAAGAATATGACCGTCTTTTTCCAGGCGTTTCAAGCTTGAATACATTGTGGCTTCTTTTAATTCATACTGCTCTTTAGAGTAGGTATAAATAAGCTTACTAATTTCATAACCATACTTATCGCCGCTGAGAAGTAATTTCAAAATCATTGTATCTGTATGTCCCCGAAGTAAATCTGAAGACATTTTTGCATATACCAAAGTATCACCTCTTTATGTATAATTTAAATCATATTACTATGACAGTCAAGGTATTATATTCAATAAAATATACTAATATAGAATTGAATATATGTAAACAGCTTAACCAGTAGAAAATAGCCGGTACGTTTTTACCGGCTATTTTCTAGGAGACACCTTATTCTTCGTTATAACTGAGCTTAAATACTATTGGCGTGCGTTCTGCTGATATTTTCCAAACCATGTGATGATACCCCTTGCTCCAGTAATCTTTTATTAAATAATCAGGGATTCCAAATATGTTTTTCCATACTTCCTGAGCATTTTTGTATCCGCTGTCAAAACAAATTTTTTTAATTTCTTTGCTTTGAAGCGTAAGCAGCATAGTATGTAAAAGCAGTGTCCCTACACCTTTTCTTTGGTACTTTGGATGAACAAAAACTGTGCCGATTTCAATCCATCCTTGCAGCTCTCCTTTTGTACACGCCGTAATTAATTCACTAGCAGGACCATATTCAATACAGCCAATAATCTTATTGGTGCACGTATCTATTCCGAGCCAAAAGAATCGATGTTTCCCACCGCTATCAAGGTCACTTTTTAAATATTGTTCTTTATTTTCAATTTCTATTTGTATATCGTTCACCATGTCAGATAGACCCTCTTTATGAAAGGTATCTGTGATTACTTCATTAAAAAGCTCGTGGAGTTCTGCGCGGTCTTCTATTTTTGGTCTTCTTATTTCAATATGATGCAATGTTCATTCCTCCTTGTTATTTCACGGCAGAATATGAAGCTTTACCATTATTATTTATTATTTATCAATCTATGTTGATAATCCTTTTCTCTTTCTACTGTTTTTCCAATAAAAAAGCACGAGAAACTTTGAGTTCTCGTACTTTTTTATAATATGGATTCTACTTTTCTATTGGGAACTGTTAATACTGATTCACAAAGCTCTGGATTTTACATACGAATTCAGAAAGATTCTCCTTTATCTCTTTATCCTCTGTTTTCTCTACTTGCTCCTGTATGGCATCAATCATTAAACGTGCTCTTTTAGGATCTATAGAGGCCGGTTGGCTGCTGTTGTTTGATAGACTTTTCAACATTTGATTAGTCATTTTGTTTTTATCATGAATATAAAATAATATTTGAGGAACTTGATTAATTAACAAATTTACGTATCTGCGAAACTCCTCTATCTCATATAATTCTCTTGAATTACCTTTAAAGCCATCAACGGAAAGCATAAGACTCTGGTAGCCTTTATCACTGCGTTGATTAAGTGCTTTAATCACTTTCAAAAACCGATCGAACTTTAGATAACGTATTTCGTCTTTCCTTAATTCTAAAAATTCAATTTCTCCTTTTTCCAAAAAGGGATCTTTGATAAGACTATTATCATTCATATACATTCTCTCCTTACTAATTTATTAGTTGCAGAGCTTGTTTTGAATTCATTTGTCTATCGTTTTAGTAATTGTTTACCTCTTTTAGGCCCGTTTTAAAACCTTCATTTGTAAAACGCTTACATAAATGTTCTCAATTGCCTGACGTGTTGACGGAATTCTGCTTATTATCCGATAAATGACGAATGAAAAAAAGCTCCTTTACAGAAGCTCTTTTTTAAAAATTATAGAGATGCTGATAACTTTATATCTTATTTGCTTCTTTTAATACTGCTAATAAGTATTCCCATGTCTTAATAGTAGACGGAATGCTCAGGTGTTCATCAGGTGTATGAACGTCGTACATATCGGGCCCGAGCGAAATGGCGTCTAATCCAGGGATTTTTTCTAGGAAAATACCGCATTCAATTCCAGCATGGATGGCGATGATCTCCGCCTCTTCCCCATGCTTTTCTTTGTAAACCTTTTTACATAATTCACGAATTTTTGAATCTCCATTGTACGCCCATTCAGGGTAATTACCTTTTGTTTCAACTATTCCTCCGACTACTTGAGCAAGTATGTGCACTTGACTTACTATTTTTTCTTTTAAGCTTTTTACTGAGCTGCGGATTTCATTTTGAAAAACAATCTCAGACTCTGTCGTCGTAATCACACCTAAGTTGGTAGAAGATTCTACTAATCCTTCGATATTCATACTCATGCTTTGAACGCCGTTTGGTGTTAGCATAATAGCTTGTACGATTCGTTCTGTCGTTTCTTTTGTAAAACATTTCTTAACGGAAGAAGATTTGTTTATTTTTACATATACGCTCGGATCAGCCGCTTGTAATTCATTTTTTACTATTTCGTTCCACTCACGAATCTTATTTTCTAGCTTTCCTACCTCAGAAGGCTCAACTGATAGAATTGCTTCTGATTCACGGGGAATCGCATTTGATTTTAATCCTCCACTAATGCTGCTTAAAGAATAGGGAAGTTCTTGTTGTAAATCATATAAAACTCTCCCTAGCAGTTTATTAGCGTTTCCTCTTTCTTTGTCAATTTCCATTCCAGAATGTCCGCCGCGCAATCCACCGATGCTTAAGCTATATGTTTCTGAGTTATCGGAAGACGATTCCCAGTTTACGGGAATACGAAGCACGCCTTTTACCCCGCCTGCGCTGCTGACAAGCAGCTTTCCATCTTCTTCTGTATCAAGGTTAATAAAGATTTTCCCTTCAAAATGAGCTGGATTTACAGCAATGGCTCCGCCCATAGTTGTTTCTTCCTCAGTAGTAATGACTACTTCAAGAGAGGGGTGAGCTATATCATGAGCATCTAGTAAAGCCAGTGCATATGCAACGGCAATCCCGTTGTCAGCTCCTAGCGTAGTACCATTTGCATAAAGCATATCTTCCACAATTCGCAGTTGAAGCGGATCTTTTTCGAAATCATGCACAGTTCCTTTATTTAACTCGCATACCATGTCCATATGTCCTTGCAAAATGATGGCTGGAGCATGTTCATACCCTTTAGCTGCCGGCTTTTTAATAATTACATTTAAAGTCTCGTCTTGTATAACTTCAAGGCTTCTTTCTTTTGCAAAAGAAACTAAATAGTCACTAATTTTCTTTTCATTTCCAGATTCTCTAGGAATAGCTGAAATTTCGTTAAAAAAATAAAAAACCGGATGTTTAATTAATTCATTTACTGTTTGCACCATATGTATCATCCTTTCTAATCTGTAGGCTTTTTTATCATACTATTTATCTTTACAGGAGAAATAGTATAAGGCTTCTTTTATGTATAGCCTAGTTATATTTTAACGTTGATTAACTCGATAGAATAGATATAACATAAAAAAGCATAAAGGAGACCATTAGACTCCTTTATGCTTTTAATGATTTATTCTTTTTATTGAGCCGTATATCCGCCGTCCATTACTACCGCTTGACCAGTTACATCTTTTGCTTTATTACTCGCCAAGAAAATAGCATAGTCAGCAATTTCGCTCACGTCTAGTAATCTTTTTTGAGGGACTAAAGGATAAATAACTTCTTCAAGCACGCTCTCTAATGGTACGTTTCTTGTTTTAGCTAAACCATCTAACTGACCTCTCACTAGTGGTGTATCCACATAGCCAGGACAAAGTGCATTCACCGTAATACCGTGTGCTGCGCCTTCAAGAGCAGCTACTTTTGTTAGCCCAATTACACCGTGTTTAGCACTGTTATAAGCTGCTTTGCCCGCAAAACCGATTAAACCGTTGATAGAAGAAACGTTAATAATACGTCCGAACCCTTGTTTTTTCATAATCGGAAACGCGTGCTTAATCGCCATAAATGGAGCTGTTAGCATAATTTTAATCATTAACTCATATTTTTCAGTTGGAAACTCTTCAATTGGAGAAACATGCTGCAAGCCAGCGTTATTAATGAACGTGTGAACCGCTCCAAAATGTGCGTTTGCTGTTTCAATTAAATGTTTGATTTCTTCTTCTTTTGTTACATCAGCTTTGATACCAAGCGCTTCAAATCCAGCTTCACGAAGATTTTGTGCTGCAGCTTCTACAGCAGCTTGATCAATATCGGATAACACAATTTTTCCGCCGTTTTCTGCGAATCGTTTACCTATTTCAAACCCAATTCCTCTTGCTGCTCCTGTGATTACAATTACTTGATTTTCAACCATGTGTATTCTCCTCCTGTTTTTAAATAATACCGGCTGCCGCTAATGTGACTCCTGCAAATAAAGCGATTGTCGGGATGATAAATGCAACAACAAATACGTCTTTATACGTTTCTTTATGCCGAAGACCAGTTACGGCTAATAGCGTTAACAACGCACCGTTATGCGGTAAAATAGATGCACCTGACGCAACACTTGCAATACGGTGAAGAGCACCGGCACTTAAATTCGTCGTTTGAGACAAGTGATACCACGTATCTCCTAATGCTTGAAGCGCAATACCCATACCACCGGATGCTGAACCCGTGATCATCGCTAGCACTTGAACGCTTAACGCTTCTGAAACGAGCGGATTACTCGAAATGTTTAGCAACACATGCGTGACATCTTTAAACTCTGGAACTGCTGTAATAACCGAGCCAAAACCTACTGCTGCACTCGTGTTAATAACAGCCATCACGGATCCTTTTGCTCCTTCATTTATAGAAGAAATAAATGTCTTATAGTGTTTAAAATTAATAAGTAAAATAGAAAAAATACCAATTAATAACGAAACGATAGGCTCCCATTTTAAAACGTTTAATGTCACGACAACGACAATCAGCGGTAAAATAGCTAATATTACATTCATCGAGTCCTGCTCTTCACTCGCTGCGACTGATGGTCCATTAGGCTCGGTAAACCCTTGATTTTTAGCTTTTAATTTTTTATCGCGATAAGCTAACCAGAAATATCCTCCCACCGCCATAATAAGACCTGAGACAATTCCAATAATCGAACCCGACATTGCATTGGTTTTAAATGTAGCAGTCGGGATCAGATTTTGAATTTGTGGTGTACCTGGAATCGCTGTCATTGTAAACGTAAATGCTCCGAGTGCAATGGTTGCTGGGAGTAAATTTCGCGATACGTTAGCTTCTCGAAATAGCGCGATTGCTAAAGGATAAATCGCAAAAACAACAACGAATAGACTCACTCCGCCGTATGTCAAAATGGCTGAAGCAATCAGTACCCCTAAAATGGCTCTTTTACTTCCAAATAATTTAGCAATACGCTGCGCCAACGATTTAGCTGCGCCTGTATCTTCCATTAGTTTTCCAAAGACGGCTCCTAATAAAAAGATGGGGAACCATTTTGCAGCAAAATCTACAAACCCTCCCATATACACATCTGTATAAGTAGGCAGTACTTTTAAACCGCTAAAATAAGCAACGAACGTAGCTACAACAGGTGCCACCCAGATAATAGACCATCCTAGATAAGCAAAAAACATCAACAATAACAATCCTACAATAATAACCACACGGTAACCTCCTTTCCTTTTAATACATATACATAATGGATTATTTCACAACACAACAAGTTTACACCCGTTAGTTTTATAAATAAAATAAATAAAAGGAAGCAAAACTATGAATAAAAGTCGTAGTTTATTTAAAAATTCACCCTCAATTATTTTTTTCCTATAATTTTACTCTGAGTAGAAGCTATAAAATACACTTCCTTCCTTTTTCCTGGTACAAGCTAAGTTTTTTTCTGTCACATCCCGCTTTCTTCCTTTATTTTCTTTTCTTTTATAAGTTTTTCCGAACATATAGATGGGTATTTGAATGTTATGACACAGAAAAAGAGGCGATCTTATGCTACATTTCATAACAGACTTACTGAAACAATTTGGAATTTGGGGACTTTTAAGCGGACTGGCCATTGAGGCTTCCTCCCTGCCGTTTCCTGGTTCTCTTCTCACCCTTACCTACGGATACTTATTAAACATGCACATAGTGAAATTATTATTAATCGCTCTTGCAGGAAGCGCCGTTTATACAGCTTTTAGCTTTATACCGTATGGAATAGGCTATAAATTAGAGGATAAGGTAAAGAAAAAATTATCAAAAAAGAAAAAAGCATTTGAAAAATCACAAAAATGGTTTAAAAAATGCGGATTATGGAGTATTGCGATTGCCCGTCCTTTAGGGCTCGGAAACTACATTTCCTACCTTTCAGGGCTATCTAAAGTGAAGCCTATGCCGTTTGCTCTGCTTACATTTCTTGGTATCTTTCCTTTGAATATTGCCATGCTTTGGTTAGGACAAATCGGAAACTTTAAGTCCATTCAATCTTTTATCTCAGATGCACAAACCTATATTTTAATTGCAGCGGTGGTGGCTGTATGCGGATTTTTAATTTATAAGTTCTATTTTAAAAAAAGCAGCTGCAGCGAACAGTCTAGTTCAACGTAAGGGTATAAAAAAAGACCCTTCAGGGTCTTTTTTTATCAAATAGAAATAACACCTAAAATTAATGCAGCTATTGTCATCACTGCCGTAGTTCCTAGCGCCCACTTAATTAAAAAGCGTTGCAAATCACTAAATTCAATTCCTACCATTCCAATTAATAAGTGAGCTGCTGCTACCAAGGGACTTATCACATGAACAGGTTGTCCTAAGATAGCAGCTCTTCCAATTTCAGCTGCGCTAATGCCATAGCTTTCGGCAGCTTGAGCAATAATCGGCAATACGCCAAAATAAAAGGCATTATTAGACATAAAAAATGTAAAAGGAGCACTTAAAAATGCTACTACAACTGGCAAAAAAGGGCCCATTGCATCTGGGATTATTCCTACAAGTGTATTTGCCATAGCATCAATCATCTTTGTTCCAGACATAATTCCTGTAAAAATACCTGCTGCAATAACAATTGAAACGACGGCTACCGCATTATTTGCATGAGACGAAATTCGCTGCTGTTGATCTTTGATGTTTGGATAATTTATTAATAATGCAATAGCAAACGCTACCATGAACAAAAGCATCAGCGACATAAAGTCCATAATTAAGCACACCATAAGACTAACGGTAAGGAGGAAATTAAACCATACTAACTTAGGACGTCGATAGTCTGAATGTTGCGCTGTTCCCTCTAATTCATGTGCATGTGCAATTTCATTTGCAGAATGTTTAATATTGATAACTCCTAACCTTTTTCTTTCCCTTCTTCCAAGGACAATAGAAACAAACAGCACCCATAGAAGCCCAAAACCCATTACAGGTATTAAAGGCAAAAACAACTGAGACGAATCTAAATTTAATGAACTCATAGCCATAGCAGAAGCACCTCCCCACGGAGTCATATTCATTACTCCCATAGATAGCATCGCAACTCCTGCTAGGATAAGCGGATTCATTTCTAGGCGTTTATATAATGGAAGCAAAGAAGAGACCGTTATCATATAGGTAGTAGTTCCATCGCCATCTAAAGCAACCATCATTGAAAGAACAGCAGTTCCGACGACGATTTTTAGAGGATCTCCTTTTACAACCTTTAAAATGAATGAAACGAGAGGGTCAAACAATCCTGAATCAATCATTAATCCAAAATATAAAATAGCAAACAAAATCATAATAGCTGTAGGAGCAATATCTTTTACACCCTCTAGCATCATAGGTCCCATTCCACTAGCAAAACCACCTATTAAACCAAATATAATTGGAATAATGATAAGAGCAACCATTGGGGTAAGTCGTTTTGACATAATTAAATACATGAATACTGCAACCATTAAAAATCCTAATAAAGAAAGCACGGATATTTTTCCTCCTTTTTTTTGGTAACGTTTTCATTTTTTTGTTTGCTACACGTTACTAAAAAGGTATCACTTGTTAAAGCAGGTTCATAGATAACTACCATAAGTTTAATATCTTTTATAAAATTAATTCTTTTCATTTTTTTCATGCATCATTTCTACATAAAAACGAGATAGCGGTTCTTTGTCCGCTATCTCGTTTTTATGCAAGATTAGTTACTCGGTATTTCCGCTCAGGCCTCCCTACACTTCCATACACTATTTCCACCTGCATTTCTTTACAAGACACTAAATACTCTAAGTACCTTCTCATTGTTGAATAACTGATACCTACTAGTTGAGCAAACTCATCTACATTCAAGCTCTGCTGAACTTCGCGAACTTTATCTCTTACTAAACGAAGAGTATGTTTATCAATCCCCTTAGGAAATTCTGTTACTGCAGCCGCTGATTGAGTGGGGCGGTTATGACATGTTCTAAATAAATGGTCTATTTTGTCTTGGTTAATCATTTTATTTTCGGTTAATTCTATTCTAGTAGACTGATAATGTTTTAAAGTAGATAAAAATTTATCAATAATTACAGGTTTCACCAAATAACCAAATGCTCCTCCTCTTATTGCTTCCCCTACTGTTTCAACATCATTGGCTGCCGTTATTAAAATAATATCGATTCCTCGATACTTCTTTCTGATTTCCCATAGCAGTTCCACTCCGTTGATATCCGGTAAAAAGACATCTAATAAAATTAATTGCGGCGTAAATATTGTTAGTAATTCTAAAGCCTGTTCTCCAGATCCTGCTGTCGCAACAACAGCGAAATGCTCTAGTTTCTTAGTAAACTGTTCATAAATTTGTGCAGCTGTAGAATCATCTTCTATAATCATGACATTAATTTGATTTTCAGTCATATCGATTCTTCCTTTTCATTATTTAATAGCTTTGGGATAACTAATGTAAATCTTGCTCCTTGTAACATACTTTTGCTTATGTAGAGTTCACCTTTAAGCAGCTCTACAGATCTTTTAACAATAGTCAATCCAATTCCGTGATTTTCACCTTTTTTCGTTGTGTAACCATCTATAAAAATCATATTTTCTACTTCTTTTGATATCCCTTGTCCATTGTCTTCAACTTCAAAAATCAGGTCATTTCCTACATCTGTAAAAGATACCAGCACGTTCCCTTTATGTTCTCGCACAGCCTCGAGCGCATTATCAATTAAATTCCCCAAGATAGAAACAACGTTTTTCGCGTCTTCGATATCTAAAGTACTTGTTAAGTTACTATCTTGGTCAATTTCTAAAGTAACATCTAATTCTTTCGAACGATTGATCTTTCCAAGTAAGCATGCCGCAATCAAAGGATCCTTTACAGAAGACATTAAAAAAGAAATAATATCTTGGCGTTCCTTTACCTCTGATGAAATCATTTGCATGACATGCTCATACTTCTTTAACTTTAACAATCCATAAATCACGTTCAGCTTATTTAAAAATTCATGATTTTGAGCACGTAAATTATCAGAAAAAATTTTAATTTTAGAAATCTCTTCTGTCAATTCTTCAATTTGAGATAAAGTTCTTATAGTAAGGACGATACCCTGCACTTCTTTTTTTCTTACAATAGGAGATAAATCTAAAATATACTGCTGACCATCTAGTACAAGGGACTGGTTAGAATACACCCGCTGCTTTTCTATCGCTTGATCAATTAGCTGTCCTAAACGGGCGTTCTTTATCTCTCCTCCTATTTGAAGATGACCAAATAGTTCTCTAGCCCTTCTGTTCATCGACGTTACATATTTTTCAACATTTACAGTAACAGTAGCATCTCGAATAGATTCAAGGGTAGCCTCCTTTTCTTTAAAAAGAAAGGAAATCTCCTCCGGTTCCAGTCCAAATATTAGTCTTTTTACCCGCCTTGCAATGAAAAAAGCTCCAAATGCTCCAATAAGAAAAGGAATACAGGACAATTTAATAATTTTTATTCTATAATCATTAATCTGTTTTTCTATATTGCTTACAAGAAACCCTACTGACGAAACGCCTATTACGTTTCCTCGGCTATCCCATATGGGGGTCTTGGCTTTAATTGCAAATCCTGAAATTCCTTTTCCTTTGTAAATAATGGATTGATGCTCCTTTAAAGAAGCTTCGTTGCTTGTTTTGGTATGTTTTCCAATATAGCTACTATTGGGATGAGAATAGCGGATTCCTTTATCATTAGCTATGGTGACGTAATCTGCCCCAGTGGTTTTTCTGATTTTTTCTGCAACAGGTTGGATGTGCTCAGAAGGATTTTTATTCTTAAAAGCTTTTACAATCATTTTGTCTTCAGAGGCTAATTTTGCTACTGTCATAGCTTGCTTACCTACATATTTTTCAACAATTTCATCTATCATTGCAGAAAATAAAATGCATACAAGGACGGTACTCACAAGAATAACTACCGTAATAAGTAATGTAATTTGGGCAAGTAAGCTAGGTCTTCTATTCACATTTAGAGAACGCATACATTCCTCCTTTTAATGAAATGAAATTTCGGCTGTTGTTTCAAGTGTAGCATAAAAGAAAAAAAGTTTAGCACCCAACTTCAAATGTTTATAAATAGACTTCTAAAGGGAAAAATAAATCGAATAAACGCTTGACTTAAAGTATACTTTAACAATTATAATCAATTCGAAAACTTCGAAAATGGAGGAATCAACATGAAATATACAGTAATCACTGGCGCAAGTTCAGGAATTGGATATGAAACAGCTTTAGCTTTTGCAGCACGTGGAAAAAATCTTATATTGGCTGCACGTAGAGAGGACAAGCTAGAAGAGTTTTAAAAAAAAATTGAAGAACTGAACCAAGATGTAAATGTTATTGTCCAGTCGGTTGATTTATCCGTGGCAGAAAATGCTCATATGTTTTATAAGTCACTCAAAGAGTATGAATTAGAAACTTGGATTAACAATGCTGGATTCGGAAACTTTGCTTCTGTCGGTGAACAAAAATTAACTAAAATTGAAACAATGCTTCATTTAAATATCGAAGCCTTAACCATTCTTTCTTCTCTATTTGTAAGAGATTATGAAAACGTTGAAGGTACACAGCTTATTAATGTCTCTTCTCGAGGAGGCTACACCATTGTTGCTGATGCAGTCACTTATTGCGCAACAAAATTCTACGTAAGTGCATTTACAGAAGGTCTTTCTCAAGAATTAAAAGGAAGAGGAGCAAAAATGCAGGCTAAAGTTCTAGCTCCGGCGGCTACTGAAACAGAATTTGCACAGCGTTCGATGGATATGAGTGATTTTGAATACGAAGGACGAGTACCTAAGTTTCATACGTCAAAAGAAATGGCTGCTTTTATGCTGGACCTTTATGATAGCAATAAAACGGTAGGACTTGTAGATGGAGTGACTTACGAATTTCAGTTAAAAGATCCTATCTATCCATACGCAGACAGAGCGACAAGCTCAGATTCTTAAACAGAAAACACCCTTCAAAGGGTGTTTTTTTATGGCCGTTTAAATGAGTAACTATCTTGTTTATGTAATGAAGATGCTTAAAGATAATCTTTTCCTATTTATCTTTCCACGCTTTACTTCCTAATTTTTGTTTTGCTTTTTGTACATACTAACCGAACGGAGGTGAAGAAAATGGGTACAAAAAAATCTGCTAACCGCGGTCAAGTAGCTCCTGGAGTTAACCCTCAAGGACACGGAAAAGATGTTGAATTTTCAACAGAACCTAAAAGTGAACTTGAAAACAAAGCGAAAAAGTCAAATACAAAAATTTAATTAACAAGGAGAAGACTACTCTTCTCCTCTCTTCCTCTTAATTACTTTTTCGAAAACGAAACTCCCCAGATTGTTGACTCCTTTCTGCTTCTTATAAAACTGCCTCAATAGTATAAAAAAGTATACTATACAACAAAAATGTGCGTACTTGTTAGAATGATTTATATGATTTATGATAAATCTGCAAACGGATTTATGACAAATTGTATGTTAACTGACTGTTAATTGTAAGCTATACAGGGTATAGATTACTCTGAACATTTCATCACTAAATATTTTTTACAGAAAGGTTGTTTACACATGAACAATACAGATAAAAAACAAGAAATTTTAGACGCATTTAACTTTCGTCATGCTACAAAAGAGTTTGATCCAACGAAGAAAATTTCCGATGAAGATTTCCAATTCATTTTAGAAACAGGGCGCTTATCTCCAAGCTCAGTAGGTTATGAGCCGTGGAAGTTTTTAGTCGTTGAAAATAAAGATTTAAAAGAAAAATTAAAAGCTGTTTCTTGGGGAGCACAAGGTCAAATTCCTACAGCAAGTCATTTTGTTATTATTCTTTCTCGTACAGACGCAAGATATGACTCTGAATATGTGTTGAATCTTCAAAAAAACGTAAAAGAAATGCCGGATGATGTATTAGAGACATTAATGCCTCGTTATAAAGATTTCCAAGAAAATGATTTTCACTTGTTCGAAAGCAAGCGAGCACTATTTGATTGGGCTAGCAAACAATCTTATATTGCACTAGCTAATATGATGACATCAGCTGCTCAAATTGGTATTGATTCTTGTCCGATTGAAGGATTTAACTATGACCAAGTACATGAAATTCTAAAAGAAGAAGGATTACTAGAAGACGGTAAGTTTGATATTTCCGTTATGGTTGCGTTCGGCTACCGAATTCATGAACCTAAACGAGGAAAAACGAGAAGAAGTATGGATCAAGTTGTACAGTGGATAAAATAATAACAAAAAAAGAAGGGCTGACAGCAATGTCACTCCTTCTTTTTTATATCTTTATATGCTGCTATAAAGGCGGCAGGATCGGTGTGTATGGTATAAGCGAACATCCCTTGATTTGTATGTAAGTATAAAAAGCCGCTTTCTTTTGAAACGCGTTTGTAAGAGATGTCAAATATGCTGTTAATGTAAAAGTAATCATTCTCTGTTTGAATATTATCAGTATATAAGCACATGTCTTTTGAATGCTGAATCGTCACCTTTTGTGTTCGTTTTATTTTTCTTTCAACGTATGTATAAGAAATCATAGAAATAATGCTCATAGTACCGCTCAAACCCCTTCCTCATGAATGTTTTTCTTTTAAAAGCCAAAACACCTTGTTAACAACAACTCTATCACTTACCAAAAAACAATTCCAGAAATACTCTTTCTGGAATTGTTTTCAAGAGTGCTGCTCTTTATTTTCTTCGCCTTTGCAAAAATCGATATTACTGTTTGTCATAGAGGCAATAGCAGGAGAGCCGTTTCCAAACGAAAAACAAGCTCCTACCGATTTTGTATTTGCCGTGTGACTATTTTGTACAACACAGCCTACGCCTACGTTCGCATTATCTTTTAACCCGTTAGTCACGATATTTTCAATGTTAATAATACAGCCCATTTAAACACCTCTTTCGTTTCTATTAACGTATGTCATCTCTGCATATATGTATAGGATGTTCGCCTATTAATGATAAGTTGTTTGCTACAAAATAGAAAAAAAAGAATCTTCGTATACCCTTTAAGCAGAGAAGACACTAAAATGATGTCTTCTCCTTAAGTGAATTTAACTTTTTACAGCTTTTCCCCAGTCTGATGCAAATTTTTCAATTCCTTGCTCTGTTAACGGGTGTTTTACTAATTGTTCAATTACGGCATACGGAATTGTAGCAATATGAGCCCCAGCAAGAGCTACTCGTGTGACGTGATCTGGGTGTCTGACTGACGCTGCTATAATTTGTGAGTCAATGTGTTGAATTCGAAATAGCTCTGCAATTCGAGATACCAGATAAACACCGTCTTCTGAAATATCGTCTAAGCGTCCTAAAAATGGCGATACGTAGGTGGCACCGGCACGAGCTGCTAGAAGCGCTTGATTCACTGTAAAAATTAACGTTACGTTTGTTTTTACGCCTTTTTTAGCTAGATAACGGGTTGCTTCCAATCCAGCAATGGTCATAGGAAGTTTAATCGTTATATTTTTGTCTCCTGCATTAATTTTTATAAGCTCTTCTGCTTGAGCAATCATGTCATCTGCTGTTACTGTGTCGGGCGTGACTTCTGCTGAAACGGATTCTACTTCCGGGACGGTTTTTAAAATTTCTTCGATGCGATCTTCAAACTTTACGCCTTCTTTAGCTACTAGCGAAGGGTTTGTGGTAACACCTGATAATACCCCAATTTTATATGCTTTTTTAATATCTTCTAGATTAGCTGTATCAATAAAAAATTTCATCATGTATTCCTCCACTCGTTATGGTAAAAACAGCTTTTCAGGGGCGTTTTTGCATGACTTTATGTTCAAATGGAATTGCCCTCTTCATATTGTCTTCATAAAATAAAATTTATTTCCTTTCAAATGCTGTATGTTTTTCTCCAAGTTTTCCCTTCCTTAAATTCATCGGAATAACTTTTATTTGCATGTATCATACTAATAGTGTTGAAAAACCCCTCATATACTCCACTAAAAAACCTTCAGCATTTATGCTGAAGGTTGAGATACATTCTATTCTTAATTTTTTAGTCCTCTATAGCGAGCTGTTTTTAATTCTTGAACGTAGGGTTCAAAGTCCGGCATCTCTACAGCTCTCGCCAATTCGATAGCCTTTTCAATATCGTATGGAATACGTACAAATTGAATAGAAAATGCTGAAGGACTTTCGTCTTGATCCTTTCCTTCTAAGATAAGATAGGAAGCTTGTGGTAAATCAAGCGGGTTTCCTACACTTCCTACATTGCATAGCGTTTTCCCTTTAATATGTTGAATAAATGCATTATGTACATCTCCGTAACAGATAACATCCGGCTCTCTTGATCCTTTTATATTTTCCGTATATTCCGTATTAACAAATAGACTAAGGCGCTTTTCAAGTGAATCCCAGGGTTGAATTCGGTCATAAAGACTTCTAGGTGAAGCGTGAAACATTCTAATTAATTTTCCGCTCATCATAAACTCAACGGAAAAAGGAAGTTCCTTTAAGTATGCCTCTTGGGCTGAACTTAACTTCTTCTGATGCCATTTCAACGCTTCGAATTCCGCAGGCTTTGTAATGAAGTCATCCCAGTTTCCCATTACTGTTACTTCGCACTTTTCTTTTATGATATCAATCGCTTTACTTGAATCCGGTCCTTTTCCTACTAAATCACCTAGACAAATGATGCGATGGATATCTCGCTGTTGTATGTCGGCTAAAACTGCTTCTAATGCAGGAAGATTTCCATGGATATCTGAAATAACAGCAATTTTGTCCATTGATTCCTCCACTCCTTTTTCATATGTATGTATTCAATTCTTTTCTTTATTATAACATTTTATAATAAGACCGTTTACTAAAACGAGTCCTCTTCATTTAACAAACAACGGTATAATTCGAATGGACATAAAAGGGAGGAATAAAAAGTGGATTTTATAGATCAAGAAGAAATCTGTCTTCCTTATTTATTAACATAAAATAAAGGAGTACTGTAATATATTTATACGAGTACTCCTTTATTGGTAGTAAGGTAGTATAGGAAGTCGTAAGATACCTCATTTATCTTGCGACTTTTGGTTTATAACTTATTGAACACCAACTGCGTCAAATGACTTGCCTACTGAAATTACTTCTTGAGAGCCTGAACCGTATAGATCAGCAGCAGCTTGTACTAAACCTGCACGCGCTTGGCTAAACGTTGTAGACTGAGTGAAGTATAGCGTATTGGCACGGTAATAAATTTTTCCTAGCTTATCGCCGCCGATGCCTGTTACAGTAACCCCGTAATGCGTTCCTCCGTTAGCTAGCAAGTAGGCAGCTTTGTTGATAATACCACTGTTTGTATGAACTCCGCCGTTGTCACTAGAACCTGTATAGCGCTTTGAATAATGATCTGGATCTCCATATTTTGCTGGGTTGCTCATTGAACGAAGGGCATCACCGCTTGTTCCAGGCGTATAAATATCTTCTCCAATTTCCCAATCTGGATTGCGGTTGTCATAGTATTCTACCAATGTTCCGAAAATATCGGAAATCGCTTCGTTTAATGCACCTGATTCATATTGATAGATTAAATTAGAACTTCTTTCTGTGACCGCATGCGTCAATTCATGTCCGATAACATCTAATCCTCCTGATAGCGGAACAAACGTATATCCATCTCCATCTCCATATACCATTTGAGAGCCATTCCAAAACGCATTGTTGTAGCCGCTGCTATAATGAACAGTCGATTTTAGCGGAGCTCCTGCATTGTCATAGGAGTTGCGGTTAAATTTGTTTTTATAATAATCATATGTCACGCCTGCATAATAGTGGGCATCTACCGCAGCTGCATCTCGGCTCGCATTGTAGGTATTATCCGTGTCTGCCCATAGTGTACCTGGAAGAGATGTACGATTTTTTGCATCGTACGTATAGATTGTGGCCCCTCTTGTATTATCTTGTAAGTAGTAAGTAGAACTAGATAACGTTGTCTTTAAGGATTTAGTATCTCCAAGCACTCCTTTACCTGAGCCAATAGCATTTGTGCCTGTTACAGGTTTCGCTGCCGGCTTTGCCGCTTGCTTCACGTCGGCTTTTGGACCAGCTACGGAATCAATCGTATTGTACTTATCTAGCACTTTACCGCTAAGAGCATCAACAAAGTAATAATAGTTGCCTGGTTCAGGATTTAAGAAATTTAAATTTACTACATAAGCATATGTAGTGTCTGAACCATTTTGATAAACATACAATTCAGATGAAGGGGATTTTTCATACGTCGGTTTAAAGCCTAAATCTTTTTCAGCTGCTTGAATCGCCTTTTTGCTGTTAACTTGCTTTTGTCCTTTTAGCTTTTCCTTTTTATCTAAATCAGGAGCTACTGTACCTGACACAACTTTTAAGGTTCCATCTTCCGCTACGTGTGCTAATTGAGTAGATCCCCAAACAGGAATATTATTATATACCTGCTGCAAGCGTACAACGGTTGCTTGTTCAACGGGATCTTTCACTACTTCTGTCACTTTAAATGAGTTTTGAGCATTTTCGTTTCCTAATTTATATTTGTCTTTATTTGTATTCATATAGTGAAATACGACGTCTTGAGCTTTCTGTGATGATGGGCCTGAAAGCTTTCCAGAAATAAACTCAGGAGATTTAATTTCTTTGTTATACTTTTCGGTTGAAAGTACATTATTTGGCGCGGCACTGCTCGTATGTGCAAAAGCAAATGATGAAGAAAGGATACCAACTGATAATAATACCTTTAAAGCCTGTTTTTTCTTTTTCATAGTTTTTTCTCCCTATCCCTAGTAAATTTAATTACCGCAATTTTTCTGTTAATTGTGATAATTAGCAACATTATAGCAACTAAAAATTACTACGTCTATATATTATTTTAATATTCCTATTATTATGGAAATTGAGAATAAACCTTTTACAATAAGTCTTTTTTACCTATTTAAACTATATGAAAATCATTTATGTTGATTTTCATACAAGTAAAATAATTATTCTAGTCAGCTGATAAAAACTAGCGGCCTACGGAGTATTATTCGGTCTTACTATCAGTCCTGAGAAGCATTTTACAAAAATTACTTATAAGGAAAATTATAAATTTCAGACCGTTTTTGAGGCTTAAATCTACTCTTTCTCTTCATTTTTTTATTTTTTTAATCTATTAATTAAATTTTTTGTATGTTTTTTATGTACATGCACAACATTATTTTATTATAGTACTGCCCTTCTTATGAACATAAAAAAGCACGAATCTACTAAAATCTTTGTAAATCCGTGCTTTTTCTGTTTATTTCAAGCATGTACAACCAACGATAACTAATAAAACAAATAGTACAACGATTAATGCAAAACCGCCACCGTAACTACCGTAGCCATAACCACCGCCGTAACCCCAGTTGTAAAATCCCATTTCACTTCACCTCCGTAGCCTGTTTACTCTATAGCATATGTACAGGCTAGAAAAAATGCTCGCCCATTTATTGCCCTTTTATGACGATAAAAAAGAGGCTGAGACATAACGAAATCACTCCAATCAACCGCTAGAAGCAACCAGCTAGATTAAACCCATGTTCACCATAACAATAAAAAAATCCGAACGATGAATCGTTCGGATCTTCCTTCAACTAAAATACTTTTGTCACAGCCTCTTTTAAGATAACAAATATTAACTTATTTACTTTTAGAAGCTTGTTCTTTAAAGCGAAGTATGTAATACGGAACAATACAGATAACCGCCAAAACAAGAGCCGTTAAACTGACTATGCGGGGATTATTAAGCCCAAAAGAATAGTCTCCAAAAGAGGCTCCAATCGCAATAATAGCAAAAATAATATACAGAATACGAAATATGTTAATCCACTTTTTCTGTTTAATCGTAACCACTCCTTTGCTTATTTTACTCCAACATAGAATATTATAACTTTACTAAACAACTTGTTGCAAAATTTCTTCTCCCTTTAACTGATTACCTTTTATTCTAACGGTAAACAAATCTCCGCACTCGTCCCTTTGTTTACTTCACTTTCAATACTAAGAGTCCCTTTATGCTGTTGGATAATATTAAAGCAGATCATTAACTCGCAAGATTCGCCCTTCTAAATCAGTTATAATAACCGCATCCATGTGATGATTAATAAAAGACTCCAGCTGTTCTTTCGTATATTCTAGTTATTTTTTCATTATTCTGGCAAAAAAGAATCTTCTTCATCCTTACATGAATCTGATCCAGCATAAGCAGCTTCTTCTGCTACAGCGTAAAATTTACGATAAAATTCTATCATCGCTACGGCTACTCCCAGTCCGAGAATTCCGAACACTAAATATTCTACTTCGCTATAAAACGGCGACTGAATAGATGTATTCCAGAAGTAATTTGTCAGTAAGACATGAACGATAAAATGAATAAAGAAACAAAGAAGAGATTGTTTTAATAAAGAAAACTGCTTTTTATATCGAATAAGAGGAAGGGAAAACAAAAAGGTAAAAATTAAAATTAAGATAGTCAGTAACCAATGACTTTCTAAATAGATACTGCACACAGCCATAGTGATACCCTCAACTGCACCGGCTCTATAACCAAAGTATAGAACGGTCAAAATAAGAGGAAGAAAACGTAAATCATATGTAATCTGTTGATACGCAACGCTATACACCATAAGAATAGCAGAAACAATACTTGCATAAATACCACTCATCCATTTGTATTTATGGGCTAGACGCTGTAACAAAAATATTCGTATCGCAATCATAATACTGACAAAAAACGAAAAAATACATAAGTTAACAAATAATCCGCTACTTATCACTCCTTCTATTCCTCCTTTACTTGCAAATATGCGTAAAATAATTTTATATAGAGAGTGTAACATGAATAAGCGCTGCTATTTATAAAATTAATAAAAAAACTAGTCTCGCCCTAGGCAAGACTAGTTTTTTTATTATCTATGCTGATCCTGATACATAGGTCCTTCTGAAAGCATATTGCTTTCAGAAACGTACGTAGGATCTGAATGCGCATCTTTATTTAGGCTAGCATTTACCTGCTGTTTTTTAGATAAACTTGAAAGTTTTACTTTGGCACTTCGAACAAGTCCTTTTACTTTTCGTCGTTTCGCAGCATCGCTTAATATATAAGACGTAATGCCGACTCCTACCGTTGATAGCGTAATACCTGATATCAATGCTTTTTGTTTTCGTTTTCTCATAATAGCTCCTTCCTTGTACCTTTTTGAATCTTACAGTAACTTTTCCCCCTCAGGTAATCTCTCAAACCAGATTATTCAGATTATTCACTTCTTTAACAAGACGCGTCAGTGTGTCCGCTCCTGCTATCCCATCTGAAAAAAGGCCATATCGATTCTGAAATTTTTTCACTGCAACGATTAATTCATCTCCATAGAAACCGTCTGCTCCAAACTTCGGAAGAGAAAAACCTAGTGCAAGTAAATTTTGCTGAATTTGTTTGACTCCTAAGCCTCTGTCACCTTTGGAATACACAAAGGGTCCTTTTGTATTATTCGTCATAGAGAGGTTCGCCGTAACTTCTTTAAAAAATGAGCAGTCCATTTCATTTATATCCACATTTGTAGAAATTCCTTTTACTCTGCCAGAATCCGTATACTGAAACATTGCCCATCGCTGCCACTGAATTAGCTCACCAGGGTGCTGCATACCGCCTTGTCTGTTGGCTGCACTATATCTTGCTACCCACAAAGGATACTTACTTATTTCATTTGTAAAAAAAGTTTTAGCAAAATGATAGTTCGTATATACGATAGGCTTAATCCCTGTTGTTTTGTGAACATGCTCGAGCCAGCTTACGGCAAAGCGAGAAACAAATTCTTTGGGCTTTTTCTTATCTTCTTCTAGATCCAAACATGGCGGAAGGTCTAGTTTCATTTGCCCAAGCTGAGCAATAAAAAAAGCAGCTTCTTTTTCCGGACTATTTGTACAGTGAGCATAATGATAAAACCCTACTCTCAAGCCCGCATTTTTAGCACCTATATAATTTTCATAGGATCTAGGGTCTACAAAAGTTCCGCCTTCTGTTAACTTTATATACACCCCTTTTACTGAGGTGTTTTTTATTTCTTTCCAATTAATGATTCCTTGATGATGAGAAACGTCGAGAATAATAGGATTATTTGAATGTCGCCTTTGCATAGTTTTCACCTCTTTTGCTAGCTTCCTTATGTATACGACGAATCTCTCAAAACCCCTGTTTTTTCCGGATCCTGATATTCTTTTATAACAATGTGTAAAACGTTGCTCATTTGAATGGCTAAATAAGCTTCGTGTTTTTTGTCATAATAACGATACCATCCTTGTGTATGAATAATAGATTCTTCAAGCTCTTTTACATTTTCTGATTCAACCAATGTACTGATTGATTTTTCATTCCCAAAATAAAACTTCACTTCGTACGTCACTTGAATCCCTCCTTTATAAACAAGTAAATACCCTAATTTTATGTAGTTGAATCTAGAACAAGGAAGTGTAAAAATTCTTTTAATCCGCATTTTCTTTTTATGTGTTTATTTAGAACAATGTTTATTTTATTAAAAACAAGAAGCCAAGCAGCTCAGAATGCTTGGCTTCTTGTTTTTATTTTGATGGATGAATCATATTAGCAGGATTTACCCATTGCTCAAATTGTTCTTCTGTCAGAAGGCCCGTTTTGACCGCTGCTTCTTTTAATGTCGTTCCTTCTTGATGAGCCAGCTTGGCGATTTTAGCCGCATTTTCATAACCTATGTGCGGATTTAACGCTGTTACAAGCATAAGAGAATTTTCTAGATTATGCTGAATCTTTTCTTTGTTGGGTTCAATTCCTACTGCGCATTTATCGTTAAAAGCCTGCATGGAATCTGTCAGCAATCTGACTGATTGTAAAAAATTATAAATAATAACTGGCTTGAATACATTTAATTCAAAGTTTCCTTGACTAGCCGCAATACCAATCGTCACGTCATTCCCAAGCACTTGTGCAGAAACCATTGTTAGAGCTTCACTTTGAGTTGGATTTACTTTTCCAGGCATAATAGAACTTCCTGGTTCGTTAGCAGGAATCGTAATTTCGCCTAGTCCGCTCCGAGGACCGCTTGCCAGCCAGCGTACGTCATTGGCGATTTTCATTAAGTCAGCTGCTAAGGCTTTGAGTGCACCGTGGGCATAAACCACTTGATCGTGACTTGTTAATGCATGAAATTTATTAGGTGCTGAGATAAATGTTTTCCCAAGCGTGCTGCTGATTTCTTTCGCTACTTCATCGCCGAAGTCAGGATGTGCATTTATCCCCGTCCCAACAGCTGTACCGCCAATAGCTAGCTCCTTCATATACTCTACGCTTTGTTTAATCATTTCTTCATTCTTTTCGAGCATATGATGCCATCCGCTAATTTCTTGTCCTAGTGTTAGCGGTGTAGCATCTTGTAAATGGGTTCTTCCTATTTTAATAATATCTTTAAACTGCTCTTGCTTCGCAGCGAACGTTTCTTTTAATGTTTTTAGAGCAGGCAATAATTGATCTTCGACTTCTAGTACAGCTGCAATATGAAGAGCTGTAGGAAAAGTATCGTTAGAGCTTTGTGACATATTGACATCATCATTTGGATGGAGCGTTTCGTCGCCATTTATTAGCTGGTTTCCCCGGCGGGAAATCACTTCATTTACATTCATGTTTGATTGCGTTCCGCTTCCTGTCTGCCATACCACTAAAGGAAAATGTTCATTCCATTTCCCTTCAATAATTTCGTTAGCAGCTTGTACGATGGCTTCCGATTTCCCTGATGATAGTTTGCCTAGTTTATGATTACTAATAGCCGCACTTTTCTTCAAAACCGCAAAAGCGCGTATTACTTCAATCGGCATTTTTTCAATCCCTATTGGAAAATTTTCTTTACTTCTTTGCGTTTGCGCTCCCCATAGTTTATCTTCTGCCACTTTGATTTCTCCAATTGAATCTCTTTCGATACGATAGCTCATAGTTAGAACTCCTTTTCAATATTTTCTTTACCTATTAGTATTGATTATATGGATGAATTTCATGACATAATAACAATTATTCACTGTTGAAAATTCCCTTTATTTTATTTTTTAAACGGCATTAAACACTTTGATTATTTAGCTCATAGTTTATTTTGATTTTCTAACATAAAAAAAGATCCGAAGAGTACGCTCTTCAGATCTTTTTTGAATACGTCTAATTTCACTTATGAATCCATACAGCACCAGCTGAATTGTCTTTTGCTTCACCAATTACGTCTAATTTTAATCCGTTTTGAGGAAGCAAGCGGCCTGCATCTTTAATTCTTTCATCTAAATACGATTTTTTGTCGTTGAAACTTGTAACTCCATTTGATTCTTTAGATGAAATAGTTCCCCACGTTTTATGAGAATATGACCAAGCAGGTGATTTATCAAATGAGAACGCCGCGTCTGCAATTTGATATCGGCTTGAATTTGCTGTAGTGCTAATCCCATTGACATTAAAGTAAAGAACTTTATGAGCATGTGAATCAACTACACCAAGGAATCCTTCACCTGGATGTTGTCCTACCCAGTTATCAAGATAGCTTTCATCTGCGTACCAAAGCAGCATGCCTGTATTATATTTTGCACCGCGCGCGAATTGAAGTGCTTTATCGCTGCCTGCATAGTTTCTCCACTCAAGGTAATAATAGTTGTCTTTATAGCTGATGCCATTTGTCTTTTCAAATCCATCTAACGTTACTTTTGGCGCTCCTTCAGCATCGTCCGTAAATACCGTTTTTCCATCTACTACTAAACTGGCATTATCAAGCGCAAATCCTTGAAGAGCAAGTCCTCCGTCTGTTACGTATTCAAATTGAAGCTTGATTTTTTTACCTAAAACCTTCGTTAAGTCATAGCTTTTATCTTCCCAGTTTCCGCCGGAAGTTTCAGCAGAACCGTCTGCATTATTCGCTTTATCACCAATTGTATCTAACAGAACTTTTGAACCGTCAGGAAGAATCGCATTTACATATAAATAATCGTATTCTGCCTCTACTTCATAGAACGCTTTATAATTGAACGTCGCTGTTTTGGCCGTTGTTAAATCAAACTCTGGCGTCGTCATTGTCGTATGCAGATCGTCTCCGCGTTTACTGTAGTAGTAATTGCTTCCAAACTCAGGCTTAATCCCTTGAACAGCTTTTTTAGGTAAATTAATCTTCACAATACCCGGTCGTTTAGATTTTGTCACGCTTTGATCAACCACGCTCACAGATCCGGATTTTGTAATGTTTTTGCTGTCGATTTGTTGAATATTTGCCCAGTTTCCACCCATATTTGCTTGGAAAAACTCTTTATTTTGCGGGGAGAAACTTGTCGGTTCTGTTCCAGCTACTTCACCAGCCCAGCTCCCTCCGCTCATAATTGACCAAACGCCTACCGGCTCACCTTGACCCGTATACTGTGTATCATACTCATCCGGCAAACCTAAATCATGGCCAAATTCATGAGCAAAAACGCCAACTGCTCCGTCTTCTGGCTCAATTGTATAATCATAAGCAGCCATGTTTGTTCCAGGAACTTTATATACTTGTCCCAAAGTAGAGCGATGAGACCAGATAGCATCGTTTCCTAGTTTACCTCCACCTGCTTCTTGCCCAGTTCCAGCATGAATGACCATTAAGTGGTCCACTATGCCGTCAGGCTCATTGCGGTTGCCATCTCCATCGATATCATATTGATCGAACTGATCATAATCTGAAAGGTTAATGCCGCTTTTTGCTGCTGCAGCAAGCGCTTCTTTTACAAGATTACGAGGCCCTTTAGATCCAGGCGCATTATCGTTTCCTCCCGCTGGATTGTCTGCTCCGTATTCTTTTGCGTTTCCAGGTACAGTTAACCAGTCAGAAACCGTTCCATCTACTGTGTAACTACCTCCAGACTGTTCTTCATAATATTGTTTAAACGTTTTAATTTTCTTTCCGTTAAACAGCGTAAAGTCTTTCTTTCCAAACATTAATTGCTGATAGTGGTTTCGGTTAAAATCTTTTGCATACATGTAACCAGGTTCTTGAATGACATTGTTATGCTTAAAGTCTGCGTATTCGACTAAAAGAACAAGAACTTTATCTTTTCTCACTTGTCCTTTATATTTTGCCTGAGCTGCAGGTTTAACGTTTACCCCGTTCCCCGAATTGTTTCCTTGAGACTTAATATTAGCAAATTCGCCTCGTTGAAACTTTTCTTTTTGTTTTGTTTGCATTTCTTTAGCTTTCAAATCAATTTTGCTAGCTTTATGTCCCTTCATACTCTCTTTATGTGCATCTTTTTTGTTTATGTAAGAAGCAACGGCTTTCTTCACTTCTTGCGGTGTTGCACTTTGAGAAATAACTCCTTGGTTTTTCAGTGCGTTAGCCAATCTTTCTTCCGGTACTGTATTCATATCAATTGGTGAACTCGGAAGTTCCTCCGATTGTGCGGTTTTAGCTGAAGCAGTACTTCCATTCATAAGTACTGGCCCCACTCCGCTTAATGTAACAGTTGTGGCAAGAAAAGATGTCCCCAAAATCTTTTTCCAGCTTTTCAAGTAAACCCCTCCATTTTAGAATTTTCAAACTATTAGCAAGATTTATTTTATATTCTAAAACTAGGAAGGTCAACTACATTTTACTATATTATTAAAATTTTTTGATTCTAGTAGATAATGTAAAATAGTTTTATAGTATGTAACTATTTTTCTTTTCCTGACAATTAAAATGTCTGATAAACCCTTCTTACGTATGCAAATTCCATGCCAAATCGATAACCAAAACTAAAAATATATGAAGCGTATTTTTTTAGGAAATTAGAACCATCTTTTCCGTATTACTATTATATAAAAACAAAAAATTCCCCATTATGGGTACAGAAAAATAAAAAAAATCACCTCTCAATAGACGAGAAGCGATAATCTCTGTATGCAAGTAAATTTAAGAATGTTCTTTTTGACGCTGCAGCAAGATATGATAGAGCGACATGCTCCAAATAGACATATTACGCGCTGCGATTTCATAAGGTTTTTCATCAATTTTAAACAAGAAATTCCCTTCATAACTCACGGATTTCCCTTTCTTTTCCAGCTCTTGTTTAACAGCTTCAATCCATTCTACTGCATTCGTATAATGTTTGTTCAAACGAACTTTAATAGTTTGATTCCTGTAATGAATAAAAGATGTAATTCCCCAAAAAATTAAGACAAGAAAAAGTACCATATACAGCAATTGCATGATAACGATCCCCTTCTTCCTTCATTTCATTATTTTCAATGAAGACTTAATTTAGATGAGTAAATATTACTATTCTCCTTTCCTATCGTCATCTCCTTTAAAAAAGTAAATTCCTTTTCCATGTAGGCGTATAAAATAAATCCATGTATGTACGTACTTGCTCATCTTTTTTACTAACGTTTTCTGTTAAAAAATGATAAGCTAATAGAATGATAAATAGAAAGGGAGGGCGACGAGTTGTCAACTGAACAAGTGAAATTAGCAGCCGTTTTAGATGTTGAAACAACGGGATTGAGTGCTCAAACATGCGATATTATCGAACTAGCCATTGCTGTTGTTTCTTATGATTCTTCTACCAGAGAAATAATCGACATTGTAGAAGAATATGAAGAATTTAATATGCCTTCAACTCCCATTTTCCCGTATATTACAAACTTAACGGGAATTACAAATGAGATGGTCAAAAATAAAACATTAGACGATAAAAAAGTGGAATCGCTGTTAACTAGCGTTTCGGCTATCATCGCTCATAATGCTTCTTTCGATCGCAGTTTTCTTTTAAAACGGTATCCATCTTTATTTAACCAAAAATGGCACTGCTCTATGCGTGCTGTCAAATGGAAAGAGTACGGCTTTCCTAATAAAAAACTAACAACGCTTCTTGATCATCATAATATTGAGAGAGAGCACGCTCATAGAGCTATGGATGACGTGAAAGGAACCATTGACTTGCTAAGACAGCAAAATCCTAGCGGAGAGCCCTATTTTTCTGAAGTATTAAAAAAAGCAATGAGCAAACCTAAAAAAACAGCGGCTTCCACTCGTTTTTAACTCAACAAAAAAAAGCGCAGCTTCTGCGCTTTTTTATTTTTATTCGCATATTTCTTAAGTGTTGAGTTATATGTTTGAGGAGTATGATTGGAAACAGCGAGGCTGTAAACGCACCGGAAGAAAAAGAAAAGTGCCTGCTTTCAAGCAAAAAAGCCGCGGAGGAACAAACTGAACAGCTGGTGTTTACCCACATATACGAAATCAGCTGAATTTCTAATAATCTGGGAGATTTTAATTATACTTCTCTTACCTTTTGGTTTTGAAGATCGTGATGCGTTTGTTCTAGTTCACTTAAATTCAATTCGTACAAATGTCTCCCGTCTTCTGCTTTAAAGTAACCCGATTCAATAATTTGATTCATTAAAAGATCTTTCTTTTGCTCAAATGCTTTTTCAGATGTCATGTTATCATCTCCTTTTTTAGGTAAATATCTTTCATAGAAAAGACGTACACCGCTTGTGGCATACGTCTTGTTGCTTTTCACACTCGTTACCTATGTTTAAAAACAACGCAATCGTTACATTTTATCGAGAAGGCTGCTTATGTCTTGCAGCCATATTGAATATTTTGGTGATGCACTACTTTTATACCCTTCATGATGTTCTTAAAACGCAATTGGAAAAAGATTTTCACAAAATTTGTTTTCTATCTACTGCCCCGCTTTCAAAATACGGCTGTGCGGCGATTTTTTTCGTTGCTAAACTGACCACCATTAATACAACTAAATTAATAAATAAAGAAATAACGCCGACATTTGTATCTTTAATGATTTGTGGCAACGCAGGGAACAACGTGCCAAGCGTTGTTTCAGTAATCGTTATATACATCACAGACGCAATGCCGGCAACAATACCTGCACACGCCCCGTATTTAGTCACGATATTGTTTTTCATTAAACTAAAAATAAAAGCAGGAAACAGCTGCGTCACAATGCTGTAGCCCATTAGTAAAAGCGTTACAATCGTATTCCCTCCATGAAGTGTAAAATAGACTGAAACAAGCGCAATGACCGGTACGAAGCATTTAGCCAGTATCGAAATTTGTTTGCCCGTCGCTGAAGGAACAAGAACGCCATAAACGTTTTTAGATAGTGACGTAGAAGCTGCCATCAAAAGCATCGATCCAGGAACAAGCGCTGTTAATAAACCAGCTGCGCCAATAAAGCCGACAATCCACGGGTCAAATGTTTGAATGGAAAGACGAAGCAGTGACAAATCCGCTTCTGCGCCTTGTAGTCCAGGTACCTGCATAAGAGCAGTAAATCCTACAAAAAAGACAAAAAGCAGCATTAACGTATAAATAGGACTTATAATAGAATTCTTTCGAAATACATTCTCGTTTTCAGCTGAATACGTTGCATTAAACGTATGCGGCCACATGTAAAATCCTAATACGGTCAGCATGACTGTAGAAATAAACCACGAAATACTTAGCCCTATCTTGGGAAGAGTAAGAAACGTTGGATTTGCTTGATGCACAGCCTCAAACATTGGCTGTAAGCCTCCGTAGTAATGAAACGGCATATATATTCCTAAAAATAATACGACAATAAAAATCATAATATCTTTGACAATAGCCGTCCACGCGGAACCATGTATGCCTGATATCATTAAGTAAACCGTTAATGATATGGCTCCAATCCAAATGGCTGCGGTTGAAGAGATAGAGCCATAAGAAGCTTCAGATACAATAATACCTAAGCCTTTGAACTGTAAAATAATATAAGGAACAATTGCTAGCACACCTGCGCAAGAAACAACGATGCCTAGAAACGGGCTGTTATATTTTGAAACAAAAAAATCCGGCTGAGACATAAGCTTATGCTGCTTCGCATACCGCCATATTTGCGGACCAATCCAATACCCTAATACGTACGCTAAAGAAATATAGGCTAAAATATAAAACGCCGGCCCTCCTTTTCCATATGCCCACGCGCTTCCTCCTAAAAACGTAAAAGTAGTATAGATTTCACCCGCCATCAAAAAGAAGACAAAAATGGTTCCAAAACCTCTGCCGCCTACGCTCCACTGTTCTAAATCCATTTTTTTGCCTCGCGTAGCTCGAATTCCAAGATAAATAGCTAAAAGTAAAAAACCAAAAATAATAATCAGAGCAGTATTCATTATTTATCTCCTCCTTTAACAGCAGGATCGAGCTTGTACACAATACCCATAATAAAGGACGTAAGGATTACCCACATAACAATCCAAAAGAGAAAAAAAGGCATCCCTAAAATAAACGGCGTTACTTTGTTAACAAAAGGCAATAAACCTAATATTCCTACAAACGGAAGCAAACAAAGAAGATAAATTATTTTCATAGAGCTCCTCCTTAATCACACGGCTTATCAGTACTTATCTAAGACTTTAACTATCTCATTATGTACTTCTCTTATTCTTCTCTTTACACCTCCATTCTTGAGCTAAACGAGACGTTTGGCATAGAAAACCGCCGTTTATTTGTTCCTTAGTATCTTCCATTTGTCCCCATATGAAAAGAAGTTTGTAAGACATGCTTACAAGGTTTTGAATGCAGCAGAATATTATTTCATATTTTCATATACAGAATATAGACAAACAAAAAGAAACGGAACTGAGAGTAAAGGTCTCAAACAGTTCCGTTTCGATCTAGCATTTCTATACTTTATTCTTCTTCTTTTTTCTTTACACCAAGCGAAGACAGAGCTTGTTTTAAATGTCCAAATGTTTCAATTTTATTAAAACTAATTCCTACATTAACAGCTGTCTGAGCCATGTCAGGACTCACTCCTGACATAATCGCATGGATGCCTAGCAGCTGCAAAATGTTAATCAAGTCAAAAAATTTGTGAGCGACATACGTATCTACATAATTTACACCCGATAAATCAATGACTAGATGTCTTATATGTTTTTCTGCACACCTTTTTGGAACAACCTCGATAATAGAATCACCTTTGATTTCATCAATAAGCCCTACCAAAGGCAAGACCGCGATGTGATCTACAATTGGAATGACAGGAAAACTTGTTTCGTCGATTAGCTCTTGCTGAAGACTTATTTTTTGCCTTGTGATTTTATAATACTGTTCGGAGAATTCATTAATGAGTTTATCAAATGTTGTATGATAAACTTCACTCCAAGACAGTATATCTTCTTTTGTAATAGATGAATGTATCAGACTATATGTCTTGACATACGTCCAAATAATTTTTCTTGTTTTGCTTAACGCTTCTACTACCTCGTAAATCGGCGTATCAAATTTAATTCTGCTGTTTACTACTTCCGTCGTCCATTTCATCATACGTTGTTTAAAAATCTCTTGATCGTCAAGAAAGCCGCTCGCAATTGTTTCGATCGTATAAAGATGCTGCTCGCGCAGCTTTTTCTCAACTGAAGCATCTGCGTCCTTTGAGTAAATCGATCCTTTAACATTACTTCTTTGGCGCAGCCATTCTTCACTGATAGAGGCTGAATTTTCTAAAATATATTCAAAAAGACGTTGATTTTGTTCACTCACTACTGTTTAACCTCCGTTCACTTTCTCCTTCTGTCCAATTACTTACAAAACGCACCTTATGATAAATTCATGCTTCATATTTTTTCCTCGTCCATCTCTATCATACACGATAACCGCTCTGCATACTTATAGAGAATTAGATATAAACAAGCAGGTATTTGATTATCTACATAGATAAACTGCCGTGTATGATGCAACTATCATTTATTTTCACATGAAAGGATGTTAATTGTATTGAAAAAACCAATTATTTTGTTGGGGATTCTCGCTACAAGTATTGGATTATCCGCTTGTTCAAACAATACAACAACTTCTTCTGCCACAAACTCTTCTGCACATTCAGGTCATGAACATCATAAAGCTGCAGTTGCTGATATTCGCGAAGAGACTCCAGGAGCAGATGTTTTACCACAGTTTTTGAAGAACCAGCCTAAAGATATCAAATTAGTTTATCTATCCGTTGCTAAAAATCGTGAACTACTTAAAAAAATCCCTTGCTACTGCGGATGTGGGATGGAAGCGAATCACAAAAACAGCTATGACTGCTTTATTTTTAAAAACAAAAGAAATGGAGCAGTTGTCTGGGATGATCATGGAACAAAATGCGGATTGTGTATAGAAATTGCAGCTAAAGCTATGCTCGACTATAATCGAGGCAAATCAATAAAAGATATCCGCAAAGACATCGATGAAAAATATAAAGAAGGCTATGCACAACCCACTCCTACTCCTTCCCTGTAGAACATTGGCAGTTTTTAAGTAAACATTCGCGACAGGTATATATAAAAGTAGAAGATATCAAAAACGCGTTCTTTTTTAGCGTTTTGAAAGCTGATTCGTCTGTGAAACAGCAAAAAACACTCAAATAGCTATTTGAGTGTTTTTTGTATACTATTCTTTTACAAACTCTTTTGTACTTCTTACTGTATCAATCGGACGGACGAGCTTCTCAATTTCTGCACGTTTTGGCTCTAAAAACGGAGGCAGTGATAATTTTTCCCCGAGCGTTTCGTAAGGTTCATCTCCCATAAATCCTGGTCCATCTGTCGCAAATTCAAATAAAATTTGCGGAGCCACTCTTGCATACAATGATTCAAAGAAGTGACGATTCACATAACCAGACGTATGGAAACCAAAGCTTGGCATTCGGTTAATCCACTCTTCAAGAGCCTGTCGATTTTCTACACGAAAAGCAACGTGATGAACAGTTCCAAAACCTTGCTGAGCCTGCGGAAGTTTTTCATTATGTTCAACTATTACTTGCGCCCCGTTTCCTCCTTCTCCTACTTCAAATAGGTGAAGATCTCCTTCTTGAGCAATCTCTTTAAATAAAAGGACTTTTTCCATCATTTCTTTAAAGTAATTAAACTCGGCAATACGAATAAAGATAGGACCAAGTCCCGTAATAGCGTATTGAAGAGGTACAGGGCCTTTTTGCCAAGGAGTGCCTGATTCAACTCCTTGATTTCCTTCATCGGAAATTAACTGATACTGCTGATCATCAAAATCAACAAACGAAAGCGTCTTTTTCCCAAATAGCTCTTGAATCCCCGTATGCTTTACTTCTAAGCGATCAAAGCGCTTTACCCAATAGTCTAAAGCCTCATCATTTGGAACGCGGAAAGATGTTTTTGAAATTTCATTTGTTCCGTGAAAACCTTTTGGAATACCTGGAAAATCAAAAAAAGTCATGTCCGTTCCAGCGCTTCCTTTATCATCTGCAAAAAACAAATGATACGTTTGAATATCATCTTGATTGACCGTTTTTTTAACTAAGCGCATGCCTAACACATATGTGAAAAATTCATAATTCTTTTCTGCACTGCTTGTAATAGCCGTTACGTGGTGTATTCCTTTTAAGTGGTTCATTCTACATTCCTCCGGATAAATCGTCTAGTTTATCATTCATCATTTATCTTTAATTTAAATATCTTTAATTAAAGATAATATACCATGATTAATTTTCCTTTGTCAATAAAGTATGGATGATCTCGGAAGGAAATATGTATATTTTTACATTTAACCAAAACATTATAAATGAGGACGAGCCAAGTCGGCAATAAAACATCGTATAAACAAAGAGCTTTTACAATTCAAAAGCTCTTTGTTTATTCTTTAATTTTCAATATGCTTGATTATAACTGCAGGATTACCTCCGACTACCACGTTATCAGGAACATTTTTTGTCACAACGGCACCCGAAGCAATTACCGCATTGTTGCCTATTTTCACACCAGGATTAATAACGGCTCTTCCCCCAATCCAGACGTTATTTCCTATTTCTACACGCTTTCCAAACTCAGCTCCTGAAATTCTTTCAAGAGCATGCAAAGGGTGAGTTGCTGTATAGATATGTACACCTGGTGCAAGAAAACAATTATCTCCTATTCTTATTTCACATACATCTAAAAGTACGCAATCAAAGTTAGCATAAAAATTTTCTCCAACATGAATGTTAGAACCGTAGTCACAGCGGAAAGTAGGCTCTATGCAAAGAGAATTTCCCGTAGACCCAAACAGTTCTTTTAATAAGTTTGTACGTCTTTCTTCTTCCCTTTCTGTTGTTTGGTTATAAAGCCTTGTTAATCTTCGAGCGTTTTCGCGTTCTTTTATTAGTTGCGGATCAGCGGAAAAATATAATTCTCCATCCAGCATTTTTTGTTTTTCTGTTTTCATTTTGCATCCCCTTTTTTGTAGTTCCTTCTCTAACCTATACTGATTTATTTCTCTTACACGATACCATGTTTTTAAACCTTTGTCCGATATTCGCTGAGATTATCACCCACCAGGCAAACATTAGTTAATTTAATAACTCTTGGAAGCTAATTTTTTAATCTTTTTATATAAAAGGAATAGTAAGAGAAAACTTCATCACATATACTATATAAATTTATATAAAAGGCAGGGATATTATGAAAGCACAGCGCTTGGTAGATGACCAAAAAGGAACATACAGCAAGGAGGTTCAGAAGCACTTTAAACTAAAAATAAATGGAAAAATTCACACACAACCCTCACCACAATCACCTTCCTCACCCCCTATACAGAAGAAAAATCTTAAATACAAACCTCAAAATAAAGTTCTACGCACGTATGATAAAAAAGATAAATCATTAAATGATACACAAGAAAAGCTCATAAAATCTGCAAAAACTAGATTAACTAAATATGAAAAGCTTCTATTAAGCAATCAGCTTTCAGAATCTGCGGCTCTTTACTCACCTGTTGGGTTAGAAGAGCTGGTACGAATGGCTAGTAGAGAGGAGTGAACGATTTGTGTTGGGTGAAAAAGTAATCATTGATACAAACATTTGGGCTTCACATGCGCTTAATTATCCAGAAGTTGTGGAATATATTAATGAACTTATTTCAAATAATGCGGAATTTTTAATGCCTACCGTTGTACAAATGGAACTTCTGTCGCATTGGGAAGTAGAAACAAATCCTCAAGTCAAAGCAGTAAAAAATCATTATATTTACGATATGACAGATAAAATTGTAGACGTTACAAGTGAAATTGCACAGCTAGCAGCTCAAATTCGCAGAAAAGCCAAAATAGAATCCAATAAAAAAATTAAAGGCCCGGATGCGATGATTGCCGCATCTGCTTTTATACATAATGCGAAACTGATTTCCAATAATAATAAAGATTTTGCTTGGATTACATTTAATTTCAGCTATCGAGGTCAACTATTATCTTATGTAAATCCTATTAAAGACACGATTGCTTACGCTTCTTTTATTAAAAGCTTTGAACTTCCCAACCTTCCCGATGCTGATAACTTACAAGAAAACGAGAAGGAAAGCTAATTTGTTTTTATCTTCAAAATACTCCTTGTCTCCCGCCTTTTTCAAATTAAAAATTTGATGGGTACATACTCCAATTCTTTCTATAATGAATACAGTAAAAAGCATAAAAACTTAGGCGGTGAAAAGAGTGAATTATCAATATTACCCGGAACAACCTTTAGAAGAGTATCAACATGGCTATGATTATTATTCGAATCCTCATGAAACTGACGAAAGATTCCCTTATGGTTATTATCCATATCCTCGCCCACGTCCATTTTATCCTTACCCTTATCCTCGTCCTATTTATTACCATCCCCCTTACTTTTACCCTCGTCCTCGTCCATTTTACCCACACCCAGTGTATTGGAGATAAAAAAAGAAGAGCTATCAGCTCTTCTTTTTTATTTCTTGATATTTAGACATCTCTTCTTTAATAATGGTCACAAACGCTTCATTTTGCTCAATTTCAAAAACAGTAATAGCTTTTTCTAAGTAAGCTATTCCTTCTTTAAGCTCACCAAGCTGACAGAGTGCTTCTCCAATTTGATAGTGCAGTTCTCCTAATAAATAAAGCGTCTCATGCTGAATACAAAGCTCTAGTCCTGCTTGTGCATATTTAACCGACTTTTCATAACGTTCCATTTGCAAAAGCGCACGCGATAATCCGTATAAAATTCGAATTTTGACAAGAGGATCTTTTAACTTAGGAAGCAAAGCAATATGCTGCAACCCTTCCATAAACGTACTGAACGCTTTTTTTAAATAACCTTCTTCTTCATAAATAATGGCAATACTGTTTAAAATAGCAATCTCTTTTTCTGAATAAAACTGTTCGCCCGTACGCGTGAACGCAATGGCTTTTTCCAATTTACGAAGCGCTTGTTCAAATTTATTTCCAATATAATAATCACATATGGCTTCGTGCCATAGGAAAAATTGTGCGTGAAAAGGATCTTGAAACATAGGATTATCTTTTTCTTTGTTCACCATATGTAACACGGTTTCATAATCGCGTTTTCGTATATAATGCCTAATGGTCGATTTAATTTCTTTTGAATAATCGTTGGGCGTTAGCTCTCCTGCTTCAAAGAAATAATTCATCGGAACCCCTAAGCGTTTCGATAAATGATAGAGAACTTCACTGCTTGCATGAATTTCACCTTGTTCAAATCGATGTAGCTCTTCTTCTGTACAAATTCCTTCTGATAACTCGACAGTTGTCATTTCCGCAATCTTTCGCAGATCTTGAATCAGCTGACCTACTTGTTTTTTATCATTCAAAAAATCACCTTACTTAATGTCAATAAATGTTTTTATCCTACTTTTCTACTATACTCCAAACAAAATGACTTTAAAAGAGATAATGGGCTATTTTTTGAAAATCTTGTCAATCTTTTCTCCCTATCAATAAAGAAAAACAGCACATCCATGTGCTGCTTCTCCCAAGTTCATATAATTTATGACACTATATATCTTTGCGCCTTAAATAGAATCAAATACTTGACGCAGTTGAGCTGCGCTTTTATTGATCGCCTGCTGAGCGAGTGGGACAAATTCATGAAACCCTAAAAACCCGTGAATCATTGTTTCATAGTTTTCGTAGGTGACGGGAACACCGTGATTTTTTAATGCGTCCGCGTAGTCTTTTCCGCTATCTCTTAGAGGGTCGTACTGTGCTGTAATAATGGTAGCGCTTGGCAGACTCGATAAATCTTCTAGTAATACCGGAGCGTTATAGGGATGCTGTTCTTCTTCTTTATTATTTAAGTACTGAAGGCGAAACCAATCCATAAGATCTTTTGAAAGAAAATATCCTTCGGCGTTTTCTTTCATAGAGGCAGGGTGCTGATTTTTAAATCCTACAGACGGATAAATAAGCAGCTGATGAACAATGGATGGACCTTGTCTTTCTTTTGCTAAAATGCTTACAACCGCAGCAAGGTTGCCACCGGCACTGTCGCCCCCGACGGCAATTTTGTTTGAATCGATATTTAATTGAGACGAATGAGCTGCAATCCAATCCAAGGCGTCATAGGCATCGTTCACTGCAGCGGGAAATTTATCCTCAGGAGCAAGGCGGTAATCAACAGACACCACAATACAGTTTGTTTCATTTGCATACGATCTGCATATAGAGTCATGGCTATCTAAGCTTCCTAATACCCAGCCTCCTCCGTGATAATAAACAAGAGCGGGAAATGGCCCTGTTCCTTCAGGTTCATACACTCGTATAGTGAGCGTACATTCATTTAATTGGATTTCTTTATTATATACTTTTTTAACTGCTTCTTTGGAAGGAGTTAAAGACATCTTTTCCATTTCTCTCAGCTGCGGGGGTGTAACGTCCTCTAAAGAAGGACGGGGCATTTCATTATATTGATTTAGAAATATTTGAATATGCGGATCTAACGGCATTCTTCTTCTCTCTCCTTTCAAGGTAACTCTATATGTAATGATGAATGAAATTTCAGAAAAAATCCAATATATTGTCTTCTCAGCAGGCTTTTGTTTGTTTTTATTAAAAATGGGTATAACAATTAAATAAAGAGGATGATATTCGTATATATTTTATTCTCACCTATATAAATATAAATACGTATAAAGGAGGCACAATGATGATTATTGTTTATATAAGCTTAGCTGTTGTTTTGGCATCACTTGCGTATCTTATTTACGCAGGCGTATCATTTAATAAAAAAATCAAACCAACTGTGAACTCTGTAAATGCCACTTCTCAGCATCTTCAAAATGAAACCGATCATATCAAAGAAAAAACAAATCATTTAAAAGTAACGCAAGCGGCGATTAAAACTGATGTACAGTACAAAAAAGATTCGGTCAAATATACAGCCAACTCATTTAAACAGCTTGTTAATAGCTTTAAACGTTAAAAAAGGAAACCTCTATAAAGGTTTCCTTTTTTATTACATCGCCTGAGACGTATCTTTAGGAGGCGCAGCCGTTTTGTTTCGGTGATAAATAGCATTAATCTCTCCTCCAATAACGAGAATTAACCCCGTTAAAAATAGCCAAAGCATCAGAACAATCACGCCTCCTAAGCTTCCATAAGTAGCAGAATAATTGCCAAAGTTGCTTACGTAAAATGAGAACCCTAAAGATGTCAGCTGCCATAACAGCGTAGCAGCGAGTGCTCCGGGCCATACATGAGCAAAAGGAAACGTTTTGTTTGGAGCTAATCTGTATAATACGGATAAAACAAGTACCATAATGCCGACACCGATAATCCAGCGCAGAACATTTAAAATCACTGTTGTACCTGAAGGAAGAGAAAACCATTCGCTTATCCAATTTAACAAAACTCCTCCAAACACTGGTAAAAGAAGTGATACAACAATCGTTACAATCAATCCAATCGTTAAAAGAATAGACAAACCTCTTACTTTAATAAATGAACGCTGTTCTTTCACGTCGTAGGCTTGGTTCATTGCACGGATAAAGGCGTTCATACCATTTGAAGCGGACCAAATGGTTCCTAAAATCCCTACAGTCAGTAACCCGCCGTTTGGTTGGCTTACAAATTGAGCTACGTTATCTTTAAAGATTGCAGCCGTTTCTCCCGGCATAACGCTTTGAAGGACATCGATTGCCTCTTCCGGTTTAATAGATAGATAAGGAACAATCGATATCAGTAAAATAAGCATAGGGAATAATGATAGCATATAATAATAGGCTTGCTCAGCCGCTAGTCCCGTTGCTTGGTCTTCTTGAATTTCTTTACCGAGACTTCTTCCAAATAATAATAGCTTTTTCATGATAAACCTCTACTTTCTCTTTTTTTGTTCTTTTCCCATTTTATGCACTTTTCAATCTTGAAAGTGGAGAATTTCAAGCAAAATCTCAGATCAAACGACCAAGAGAAAGTAGAATGATGTTTCCTACACAAAAAAAGTTCCAGCTCAAAAGAGCCAGAACTTTTCATCAGAGTGTTTATGTAGAGCAGACTAGCGAATGTGTCCTTGTGCACCACTTAATTGCTGTTGCGCCATTGCAACAAGATGCTTCGTCATTTCTCCACCAACAGAACCATTTGCACGAGCCGTCTGTTCAGCGCCAAGCTGAACGTTAAGTCTTCCCGCGATTTCCGTTTTTAACTGATCAAGAAGCTGTTCAGCACCTTGAACTAAAATAGGATTACGATTTGCCATGTTTATCACTCCTTTCCTTCAACAGCTTATATAGGTTAATGTTCCTTTCGCTTGAAATTTTATACAACATCCTTCAAAAAAAAAGATCCCTGGCTATCGCCGAGATCTTTTTTTCTTTTTAAGCTTTTTTATACTCGTTCAAGAGGCATTGTGCAGCAGCGGAAAGAACCGCCGGACTTAATAATTTCAGATATATCAACTTCAATCACTTTATAGCCTCGTTTCCTTAACTCTTCATTCACTTCTGTATTCATTGGCAGGCTGATCACCCGCTGATTACCGATTGATAATACATTGGTTCCCATCGTAAACTGCTCTTCTTTTGTTACTTCAATTAAGTCATATTTCATGCGAAGTAAATTTAATTCTTTCTCATGTAAAGCTGGTGAAAATACGAGCGCTTCTGTAGGTGATAAAATATTTAACACACAATCAAGATGAAGATAAGACCGATCGATAGGAATCGGAACAACCTCATACGCGGGAAGCAGCTCTTGGACATGCTCCACGCCTTCTTTACTTGTACGGTCGCTGAGCGCAATAAAAATAGCTTGTCCATCAATCAGCACATCTCCACCTTCAATGGGATGGTCCGGTACCTGATGGAAAGGAATACCTTGCTGCTGCAGCCACTCTGCTAGCACTTGTTCTTCTCCACTTCGAATTTCGCTGCCCATTTTCGTGACAATAATGGTATCTCCGAGCGTATAGCCAATATCCCGCGTAAATACTTGTTCTGGAAATGGCTCTTGTGCAGATAGCCCGATGACTTCCACTCCTTCTTTTTGAAGGCATTCGACAAATTGACAGTGCTGCTTTGAAGCCAAGCTCTCATCAATATTTTCGTCCGCATAATGCTTTTGTGTTTCATTAATAATTTCTTCAATTTTCATATATGTAGGTGGGCAAACAATCACACGTTTTAATGTATCATACTCATTTTTACACCCATAACTATTCGTCATTTTAGCTGGCTGTTTCATTTGCATCTTTTTTAATCCCCCTTCGTGCATTTATGTACAGTGTTCCCTAAATCTCCTGAAACATAAACCCGATTTTGCTGAGGAAACACCCCTGCGCCTCTATATAAAAAGCTTTTTCCGGCAATAAAAACAAAAAAACACAATACTTCTTCTAATTACAATAACTGTTAGTATAAAATAGTCTAGTAACTGTACAAAAAATTGGAGGTTAATATGAATAAAGTAGCGAACGCATTATATGCGGGCAGAAAAATTTTATTAATACTGTGGATCATCCTAATTGTCGGATTTGGCTTTTATGCGGCTAAGCTTCCTTCCGTGCTGGGAGGAAACGGATTTGAAATGAAAGGAATGTATAAAGATACCGAGCAGCTTTTAGTTAATAAATTTGATGTTAGCGAAGCTCAGATCATCGTTTTGTTTGAAAAAAAAGACGGAGTTTCTGACTCGGAATTCCAGCAAACGATCGCTCAGTATATGCAAAAAGCAAAGGACAAATCAGACGCTTCGAAAGTTGACATACCAACGGCTTCTAACAATATGATAAAAGGAAACACAGCGTATGGAATTATCCATTTTAATCACGATGATGGAACCATGGATAAACGAGTGGAAAAGATCAGAACTCTTTCAGTTGAAGAAAAAGAAGTTAGTGTAAAATTAACCGGTGGTCCTATTATTGAAAAAGATATGAATACAGCAAGCCAAGCTGATTTAGCAAAAGCGGAAGCCATCGGCATTCCTGTTGCTTTAGTTGTGCTTCTTCTAGCTTTTGGCGGTGTGGTAGCCGCTGCAATCCCTCTTATGATAGGAATTGTAACCGTCGTTACCACCATGGGCGTTGTCTATTTCTTTCATCCGTACACAGAGCTGTCCATCTTTATTTTAAATGTGATTCCAATGATTGGATTAGCTCTTAGTATTGACTTTGCCCTTTTATTTATTAATCGCTTTAAAGAAGAAATTCAAACAAAATCGGTAGAACAAGCAATTAAAATCACCATTCAAACAGCGGGACGCTCGGTCATCTTCTCAGGATTATGCGTATTTATTGGATTAGCGGGAATGCTGTTTATTCAAGTGGATATTTTCCAAAACGTCGCTCTTGGAGGAATGGCTGTTGTTTTTATTGCTGTGTTTTCAGCTCTCACGCTGCTTCCTTCCATACTGGCTATATTAGGTACACGCATTAATCGTTTACGCATCTTAAGAGTCAGTGAACAAGGCGGTCAGTCTAGGTGGCGTTCATTCGCTACATTTGTCATGAAAAAGCCTGTAACTATGACGATTGTTTCTCTTATCATTCTGTTAGTAGCACTTATTCCCGTTCGAGACATGCATCTAGAAATACCGTCTTCAGAAGCGCTGCCAACAAAATACGAGTCCCGTCAAGCTTTTGACACGTATAACGATACGTTTATAAACAAAAACACGGCAGACGTTTATTTTGTGCTAGAAGCTAAGCAAGATATGCTGAATGAAAAGCCTTTAACAAATGCCTTTAGTGTTATAAAACAATTAAAAGAAGATTCGTTAGTTAAGCAAGTCGATTCTATTTCTACCGCTTTAAACGTAAAATCGAGTGATCAGCTTCAAGCTATGCTGGAAAACCCGCAGATAAGTGCGCAGACAAAGCCAGCTGTAGATTCGTTCATTAACGGACATTATATGCTCATAAAAGCTACGCTAGATACAGACCAAAATTCAGATCAAGCAAAAGATTTTGTTCGAAAATGGAAAGACAAACGTTCACCTTTTACCGTTCACATTGGCGGCTATCCGAAATTTGAACAAGAAATATTTGATGAAATTTATGAAAAAGCTCCGTATGGCTTGGCTCTTGTTTTATTTTCAACGTATGTTATTTTAATGATTGCTTTTCGTTCCGTACTCATTCCTTTAAAAGCTATCATTATGAATATTTTAAGCTTAACCGCTACGTTCGGCTTGCTTGTATGGCTGTTTCAAAATGGGCATTTAGGTCTTATCGAATCCAATATTGCTTTAGTACTGCCAGTCTTTGTTTTCGGCCTTGTATTTGGGCTTAGCATGGACTACGAAGTCTTTTTGATTTCGCGCATTCACGAGGTGTATCATCAAACTAAGGATAACAATGTAGCAACGGTAGAAGGATTGGCTTCTACTAGTAAAATTATTACAAGCGCTGCTTTAATCATGATTGTCATTACAGGAGCCTTCGCTTTTACAGACGTAACTCCTGTTAAACAAATGGGTGTAGGAATTGCCTTAGCTATATTTATTGATGCAACGATTGTGAGAATGCTTCTTGTCCCTTCTCTTATGAAGTTACTTGGAGATGCCAACTGGTGGTTTTTTACTAAAAAAAGCGATAAGTCCAGTTCCAACGAACAGTTAAAATCATAATAAAAAACCCGCTCAATGAGCGGGTTTTGCACTGAAGATTTCTTTATCAACTTAATTTAGCAAAAGCGATAATGCCTTCTTCATCATCTAATTCCAGTTCTAGTCCTGCTGCGTATGGGTCTACGTTCATTTCCGTATCCAGCCAAAAGCGCAGCGCTTCAATAATGTTCAAAGTAATATGAACCTGCTTACGATCATGCACGTATGACTCTGCTGAAAAACCGTAGTCATCATCATACATTAGCTCAATCTCTACTTCTTGAGGTTGAACTTGTTTTTTTTCTGCGATATATAGGCACATCGCATTGATAATATCTTGTTCAGAAATTTTTATTGTCTCCAAGATTTCACTTCCTCATTTTTACGCTTGTTGCTACGTACGCTTTGGAATAACTTTACTACAAGAAGGATTAAAGCTACAATCACAAGCATATTTACCATAAAGCCTAAAATTGGGCCTAATGGTCCTAAGCTAGATAGTAAGCTTCCGAATAATAAGCCCGCAATTCCTCCCATTAAAAGACCTTTCATTAAGCCGCCGCGCTTTGAGCTAGCCGCTGTACTTTTAGATGATGAGTTTTTAGACGTATTGTTTTGCTTAACCGAATTGCTGTTATTGTTTTTAAATAAGCTGGATTGGTTATTGCTTCCGCTGTCAAAAGAGCGCTTTCCTGATTTATACCCTTTTGCGCTTGCTACGTTTGAACCGTCATGAATAAGTGATCCACCGACTGGTGAAAACACAACCGCTAATGCGATAAATGCGGCCAATAATTTTTTTACCATTGCTTTCCCTCCACTAAATGACTAACGTCACATATGTTTTTTCATATATGCTTTCCATATATGTTCCTACGTTTCATCATACCAAAAGGTTTCACTTTTTTATATAAAATTGCATCAAGCTCCATCAAATGTTCACAGGATTAAACGTTTGCACGTATTTCTTGTGTATATAAGACCATTTAAGTATAAATCAAAGACATTCATAAAACTAACAAAAGTCCTTCATCTTCATTAAATACAGCTTATTTTACACTTTGCCAAAAATATTATCTAAAGTAACTTTTCTAGAGTTCTTTGGTTTTTCCACTTCTTTAATAATGTCTTTATAGGCTACCTTCGCCTTTATTACTAATTAAAGGATATAGATGTCTATATGACGAATACCATACAGGAAACAGCGTCTCAAAGATATAATACAATGCATTAAAAATTGGCTCTGGAAGCTTCTAATGCTGTACATTTGCAGTTAATTGATAGTCAATGCTTCACGTTATCTACTTGCCTTTCATAAATAAGAGCTTTCTCTTATATGAATATGTATAGATAGACTAAAGTTAAAAAGGAGAGATACGATGTTGAATGAACAGCTCCCATTATCAACAGCAAATTTATCAGATGCAATGGAAGGTGCCAACCACTTAGACTTTTCCATTAAGCCATTGCAGCGTCATTACAAACTGTTTGGGCCGGCTCTTACCGTAGATACGCCCGCTGGCAATAATTACTCAGTGCTTGAAGCCATTCGACTAGCGGAGCCTGGAAGCGTGCTCGTCATTGATGGAAAAAGCTACTGTAACCGTGCTTTAGCAGGAGACTTTGTCGTAGCCATGGCGAAGCTTGTTGGAATAAGCGGTATTGTACTAGATGGCGTTATACGAGATCAAGAAGACATTGAAAAGCTCGACTTCCCCATATTTTGTAAGGGTTCTACAATGGCAGCAAGCAGTAAAAAAGAAAAGGGAAAGGTAAACGAAATCATTTCCTGCGGGGGAGTGAAGATTCACCCTGGCGATTTTATTGCAGGTGACGCCGGTGGAGTCATTGTCATTCCCAAGGAGGAAGCCGAAGAAGTATTAGCAAAAGCACGGGAAAAGTGGCAAAAAGATAAAGACAGAGAAAATGAAGTATTAATTAGCAAAGAAACGGTATATACGTATTTAGATAACGCCCTAAAATAAAAGACCTCCGCTTGGAGGCCTTTTATTTGTCATATTGTAAAAATTCTAATCGATTTCCGAACGGGTCGTGGACAAAAAAACGCTCTCTCCCTGCAATAGGCTCTTCTTCAGAAAGAACGCAGCCCCCGTGTGCCAACTTACGTCTAAGCGTCTTGATATCTTCCACGACAAAAGCTGGATGCGCTTTTTTAGCAGGTATGTAGTCATCTTGAATACTGATATGCACTTCTTGAGTCCCACATTGAAACCATATGCCGCCTCTGTGCCTTAAATTTTCCGGCTTAAGAACAGTTTTCATTCCTAAAAGATTTTCATAAAAATTTCTTGCTTCTTGCTCGCATCCTTCTGGACCAAGAAGCTGAACATGATCAATTCCTAGAAACATCCACAAACCCCTTTCAAAAAACGTCTTCCTAAAAGTTATTAATCAATGACTCTAGGATTATGAATAACCTGCAGTTCTTTTACAGCTTGCTTCATTTCGCTTTTGCAAATTGGACAAGTTGGCTGATCTCCGCTTTTAAAGTTATCTCGAACCCAGCAATTACACGTATCTGATGTACATTCCCAAACTTTTGTTTCTTCAATAACAGCCGGCTCTAAATTTTTACGATTATACATACACATCGTCTCCTTTAAACAGTACTTTTTAAGTGGATAATAAATGAAGATTAACTTAGCGTGTAAATGTGGTAAATGGTGCAAGATAAAGTGATACTATACATCCGTAAATCAATCTTTGAGGAATACATACGGCGTCTTGAAAGACTAAAATAAAAATGAAGTTATAACAAAGCAGATAGCAGTTGCTTTTCTTAAAACAACGGGATAGTCTGAAAAGAACAAAAATGAAGATCACAAAAATTAGATATTTTACTATTATAACATAGTTTATAATTTTTTACAAATCAGCTTCCAATTACTTGTTTTGCTTTTCATAAAAAAAAGCGAGCACATGATTAGGCTCGCTTTTCATTTCTTATCGAGTTTGTCCGTTTCCACTCATAATATATTTAATTGTCGTAAGCGCAGGAAGTCCCATTGGACCGCGTGCATGAAGCTTTTGAGTTGAGATCCCAATTTCAGCTCCAAATCCTAAAGCTCCTCCGTCAGTAAAACGCGTAGATGCATTATGATACAGTGCGGCTGCATCCACTAAAGACATGAAGCGTGAAACGGCTTGTTCATCTTCTGAAATGATGGCTTCAGAGTGTTTTGTTCCATATGTTTCGATGTGGTCAATCGCTTCATCCACACTCTCTACTACTTTCATCGCGATTGCTAAGCGCAAATACTCTTCAGCCCAGTCTTTTTCAGCCGCTGGTTTTGCTCCAGGAATTTCACCTACTGTCGCTTTATCACCATATACTTCAATATTATGATCGTTGAATGCTTGAATCAATTCATCTTTATGAGAATCGAGCCAGTTCTTGTGTACAAGAACCGTTTCTGCTGCGTTACACACCGCTGGTCGATCAGTTTTTGCATTAATCAAAATCGGAATGGCCTTCTTAACGTCAGCTTGTTCATCGATGTAAATATGGCAGTTTCCGACTCCCGTTTCTAACACGGGAACCGTTGCGTTATTGACGACCGCTTGAATCAATGAAGCCCCTCCGCGCGGAATTAGCACGTCAATATGCTCTTTCATTGTAAATAATTCTTGCGTAGCCGCACGATCTGTACTTGCAATAAACTGTACCGCTTCTTTAGGAATTGGCGTTTCATCAAGAGCTTTATGAATAATGTCTACGATAGCTTGGTTAGATGAAATAGCTGAAGAGCCGCCTTTTAACACAATGGCATTTCCAGATTTCAACGCTAGCCCTGTTGCATCTACCGTTACGTTTGGACGTGCTTCGTAAATCATTCCGATAACGCCAAGAGGAACGCGTACTTGCTTTACATCTAGACCGTTATCCAATGTCCAGCTTGATAAAATATCTCCTGTTGGATCATCTAACTCAGCAACCTCACGAAGGCCGTTTGCAAATTCTTTTACACGTTCCGCTGAAAGAGCAAGGCGATCCATCAGCGCTTCATCAAAACCTTTTTCTTTCCCGTTTTTTAAGTCTACTTCATTTGCTTTTAAAATATACTCCGTGTTGCTTTCAAGTGTAGACGCAATGATTAACAGCGCATCGTTTTTTTGTTCTGTTGTTAGTAAACTTAATTGCTTAGCTGCTTTTTTTGCTGAAATAGCTTGTTCTTCTACTGAATACTTTTCATTTGTTTGTAACACCAAATCACTCCTGGATTCGTTTTAGTTTTGTTTGATTTTAAAGTTTGAGGCATAAGAGGTAAATGCAATCATGCAAAGAAAAGGAAGGGCTCCTTTTCTTTACAGCATGTTTGCTTACAAACCGACCGGTACTGGAATTTCTAAGTGACAAACTAGACCTTCGCTGTCTACAATCGGTTGATCAATTGGCTCATTCAGTGCAAGTTCATCAGATGAATAATTTGTCACGCCAAGAGCCAGCTCATTTTCGTCTTTATCTAGAATACGTACAACTGCTCGTTCACTAAAGTGGCCTTTAATATATTTAACGTGCTCGCGAAGTAAAGGCTCTTTATCTTCAATAATTGCACGTTTCGCGGCATCTTCGACTACTATTTCCCCTTCAGGACCAGAGTTAAATGCAATCCACTGCTTTTTCTGATTGAGGTTCGCAGAATCATCTTCAGATTCAAAATACGTTCCTGTTGCATCTCCGTCAACCGCTTGTGTTAAGATGTTTGGCACGCCAGCTCTTCCTAAAAATGCTGGAATTCCTGACGCCATAGCGATTTTGAACGCGTCAATTTTCGAGCGCATACCGCCTGTTCCAACTGAACTTCCTGAATCTCCTGCAGATTCTTCGATTTCTTGCGTAATCTCCCCTACGTGAGGAACTAATTTTGCATTTGGATCCTGGCGAGGGTCCGCGCTGTATAAGCCATCGATATCCGATAAAATAATAAGCAGGTCGGAATCCACTAGTCCAGCAACTTTAGCTGAAAGTGTATCATTATCGCCAAATTTTAATCGATTGATGGTTACCGTGTCATTTTCATTGACAATTGGCACAATGCCGCGTTCTAACAGCACGTTAATTGTATTTCGTGCATTGTTGTAACGATTTTCGTCTGAAAAATCGTCTCTCGTAATTAAGATTTGAGAAGCAACGTATCCATGTGATAGAAACAGTTCTGAATAAGCCTCCATTAACAATCCTTGACCGATTGAGGCAGCTGCTTGTTTTTCAGGTAAAGAGCTAGGTCGCTCTAAGCAGCCAAGCTTGCGGTATCCTGCAGCTACAGCTCCTGATGAAACCAATAGCACTTCATGACCGCTATCTTTTAAGTCTACGACTTGATCCACAAGGCGCTCGAGCTTCCGTCTGCTGATTTCACCGTGTGAACTTGTTAATGAACTACTTCCAATTTTAATTACAACCCGCTTCTTATTGTCGGGACTCATCAAATCACTCCTAGTGTGTTCTGTATGTTTTCTTGTTTATGATTATTTTTTTGTGGTGAGGAATTCACGAAGAAGATAAGTGACGAATTAATTGGTACTTGCCACTTTTTGTAGTTGAGCACTCATTTCTTTTGAACGCTTTGATGCTCCTTTAACTGCTTGCATCATTGCTTCTCCGCCGCCGTGTTTAGCTAAGGCGTCTAAACCAGCTGCTGTTGTACCGTTTGGAGACGTCACATTTTCACGAAGCTCCGTCGGCGTTTCATCTCTTTCCATCATCATTCTTGCTGCACCGTAAATGGTTTGGGCGCCAATTTCACGTGCTAGCTCAGGATCGAGACCTTCTTCTTTAGCTGCTTTTTCGATATGCTCCATAAGGAAATAAAAATAAGCGGGTCCACTTCCGGCAATTCCTGTGAAAATGTCCATTTGTGGCTCATCAATCATGTATACTTTTCCGATTGCAGAAAGCAGCTCTTTTGCTGTTAGCACAGCATCCATTGCAGCATATTGACCTGGAGATATAGCCGTTGCTGATTGCTGAATCATACTTGATGTATTCGGCATCACTCGAATGACCTGCTGTTCATCATGCAATAACTCTTCCATGTAAGAAGACGAAATCCCTGCAAGAACAGATAGGACAAGCTGGTCTTTGTTGATTTGAGGCTTTAATTCGTTTAATGCCTCTTCAGCGCCTTTTGGCTTCATCGCTAGAATAAAAACGTCAATGTCATCTGTTTTCAGCTCGCTGCGCTTTACTGCTGTGATACCATATCTATTTTCAAGTTCGTGCAGTCGCGCATCATTGCTTCGATTTGTTACGATAATATTTTCAGCAGGTAATTTCTTTGCATTGACCATACCAGAAATCATCGCTTCTGCCATTGATCCAGCGCCTAAAAAAGCAACTTTTTGTTTTTGATCCATCAAATCTCCCCTGTCATTTGTTCGTATTTTTGTTCTCGTTTCTTTCAACGGTTCCTATAGTAACATGCTGAAAAAGAGTGTCAAGTTGAATTTAACCGTTTTTTTCCTCCTTGAGCGCATAACCTTATGCGTATGTAAGCGTAAACAAAACTTTTTTAAATATTTTTTTCTGCAAAAAAAAACGATTTTTTTATAAAAATACGTTTATATAAAGAAAATCGGGGCATACTATATAATTTGGACTTTAAAATTTTTTTGCGAGAAATAGAGGGATTTTGAAAACGTTATTTGAACAATATAATAGGTTTGCTAAAATGAACCTATGTACCAGCGATGTAAATCATGCTGTGCTGTCGACATTAAAATGAACAAAACGACATACAATCTAGGAAGTGTCTAAATATTATTGGAGGTTCTATTATGAAGAACAACTCGTTTTCTACAGTTCCATCGTCTTCAGAAGGAATAGAGAAACAGGATTTACACGTTGTGGGAATTGGCGCTTCTGCCGGAGGGTTAGAAGCTATTGAGCAGTTTTTCGCTAATATGCCTTCACCAAATGGAATGGCGTTTATTATTGTGCAGCACCTTTCCTCTAAATATAAAAGTTTTATGCCAGAACTTTTAGCAAAAAAAACAGGAATGAATATCAAACTGACACAAGACGGGATGACTTTACAAGAAGACACAATTTATTTAAATCCTCCCCACCATTATGTGACGATTGTTGATCATACTCTTCGCCTTCGTCTTTATGAAGAAAATGATCAAGTAAAGTATCCGATTGACGCCTTTTTTCATTCTCTTGCTGCTGCAAAAAAACACCGGTGCACAGCCGTTATCTTATCTGGAAAAGGAAATGATGGAACAGGAGGAGCAAAAACGATACGAGAGTATGGCGGAACTGTACTTGTACAAGATGAAAGCACAGCAAAATACGGAGATATGCCCCTAAGCGCTATTGATGCACACCTTGCGGATTATATTCTTTCTCCTGCTGATATGCCCGCCCTTGTGCAAACGCATGTCAGCCAAACAGAATTTACATATAATGAAGAAACGCTGCAATACATTTATTCATTAATAAAGAAGAAAACAGGCATCGACTTCTCTATGTACAAAAAAAACACGGTGCTGCGACGACTTGAAAAGAGAATGGCTTTACTCGATCCTCCCTCTCAAACGATGGAAGAATATCGGGACTATTTATGTAAAGAAGCCGAAGAAATCGTCGAACTGCAGCGAGACTTGCTGATTGGAGTGACACAATTTCTTAGAGATAAAGAAGCATTCTCTATTATTGAAGAACAAGTCATCCCTCAATTAGTTGAAAGAAAGATTCATAGTCAAGAAGATGAAATCCGCATCTGGGTAGCAGGTTGTTCTACTGGTCAAGAAGCATATACATTAGCTATTTTGCTTCATGACTATTTATCAACAATCAACCGTTATTTCGATGTCCGAATCTTTGCTACGGACATCGATCGTCATGCAATCAAAAGAGCGAGTCAAGGTATTTATGAAGAAGCGGAAGTTCATTCCTTCTCAGCAGCTCAAATTAATGAATATTTTGAGCAAACAAAACATGGTGGTTATCAAGTTAAAAAAACAATCCGCAAAATGATTGTTTTTGCCCCGCATAATATAGGAAAAGACTCGCCTTTTGTAAACGTTGATCTAATTAGCTGTCGAAATATGATGATTTACTTCCAAGCTGAACTGCAGCAGCGCATTCTGTCTCTTTTTCATTTTTCTTTAACAGAAGAAGGCGTACTTTTTTTAGGCCCTAGTGAAACAACGGGAAATTTGTCTGATTTGTTCCGTCCTATCAATAGTAAGTGGAAAATATTTAAGCGTTCCGGACAGCCCAGCCGACAAATTACGGGAGCTTTTAATCTTTCAAAATCCAACTTGCATGAAGGTGATTTTTCTAGCGTGCCGCTGCCAAGTCAACTTTACAAGCCTCTTTCTTCGCTTAAATTAGATGAGATGTATCAGTCAATGATTGATCACTTTATGAGTCCTTGTCTCGTATTAAATGAATACAATGAAGTGATATTTTGTTCAAAAGAAGCAACTCAGCTTATTAACGTTCCAGTAGGGAAAATTAATTATACAATTTTCAAAATGGTTCCTGTTCACGTCTCTTTAGCCATTGCAGCGGCTATTAAACGCGTAAAAGAGCAAGGTATGAGCGTATGCTGTCAGCACATTGAGTTTGTCATAAACAACGTGCAGCGCCGTTTTAATATTACGATATCTGCTCTTCCAACAAATCACTCTCTTTACTTACTTATGTTTGATGAACAGACAGATAGTGCCATTATTGATAAGGAAGAGCCCATGTTTCTTAATCAAACAAGCTCTATTAGTGAGCTTGTAGTAGATTTAGAGCAAGAGCTTCATTACACGCAGCAGCATTTACAAACGACGATTGAAGAGCTAGAAACAGCAAATGAGGAGCTAAAGTCCACGAACGAAGAACTGATTGCTTCTAACGAAGAGCTTCAGTCCACAAATGAAGAATTGCAGTCTGTTAATGAAGAGTTAATTAGTGTTAACAATCAGTACGAGCGAAAGATTGAAGAATTAACGGACTTAAACAACGATATTGATAATTTATTAATCAGTACAACTATTGCTACCATCTTTTTAGACGAGCAGCTGAATATTAAATTATTTACGCCGGAAACGAAAACAGTGATCAACGTTCTTCATCAAGATATCGGAAGACCTTTCTTTCATATTTCGCATAACTTTAGATATGACCATCTAATCGAGGATGCAATGCACGTTTTAAGAACAAATAATACCCTTCAAAAAGAAATTCAAAGCTACGATAACCAATGGTATAGCATGAAAATGATGCCTTATCGGACGAATGAGAATTTGATTAACGGTGTAGTTATTACGTTTATTAATATTACAGAAATTAAACGATCAAATGAAGAATTGGCTATTACATCATTTACAGTAGCTCATAGTCCTACGGGCATTTTTATTACCGATCATCAAGGTAAAATTAAGTACATTAATCAAAAGTTCATGGAACAAAAGCATGCCCCTCAGGAAGTATTTGGGCTACACCTCTATGACTTATATACAAAAAAGCTGGGCGTTAAAAGATTCCCTAAGATTTGGAATGAAGTATACAGAGGAGAAAAATGGAACGGAGAAATTTCCTACGTTCAAGAAGACGGAGAAACCGTGTGGGAACAGTTAGCCTTAATGCCTGTTAAAAATGATCAGGATGAAATCATCCATTACATTGGGTTAAGCGAAGACATTTCACAGCGCAAACAGTCGGAAATGATGCTCAAAAATTCAGAGATGCTGTCAGCGCTTGGACAGCTGGCTGCTGGCATTGCCCATGAAATACGAAACCCTCTTACATCATTAAAGGGCTTTTTACAGCTTATGATGCAAGAAGAAACGTATAAAAAAGAATATATGGATGTCATGATGTCCGAGTTTAACCGCTTAGAACTGATTATTAGCGAACTGCTCATTCTAGCCAAGCCCGAAGTCGTAAAATATGAAAATAAACAGATAAATTCAATTCTTCAAGATGTATGTACACTGCTGCATACACAGGCCATTCTTAAAAACATTACTATTTCAACAAATTTTGAAGAAAAATTACCTGTTGTTCATTGTATTGAAAAAGATATGAAACAAGTATTTATCAACATGGTAAAAAATTCTATTGAAGCGATGGATGACCCCGGGTCTATTCTGGTGGTATCTAAATTTGATCCAGATACAAATCAAGTAGTCGTCCAAGTGATAGATGAAGGAAAAGGCATGCCGAAAGATCGATTAACACGAATTAGCGAGCCTTTCTATACAACAAAAGAGAAAGGAACAGGATTAGGATTGATGGTGAGTCACAAAATCATTAGTAATCATAAAGGAAGCATTTCGTATGATAGTGAAGAAGGAAAAGGAACAACGGTAGAAATCCGATTGCCGCTTTCTTAATGTACTTTGTTCTTCTGCCTTAAACATTTAAGCTCCTGATTAATTACATCTTGAATGTCAAACAAATGTGTAGAGACCAATTCAATATATTCTCCTTTTCCTGCTTCAATTACGTCGGAGCGGATAATACTTAGGAGGTCTTGAATGGTTAGCACATTTGTTTTCATTTCTCGAAAATGACGCTGAAGATCAACTAGCTGCATTTTTTTCGCCGTTTCTACATCTGTTTCCCTGACTGAAAAATCTTGGTTCACTTGTGATGAGTCTTGCATAAGCATAGAGCGAAACTGTTGAAGGGTTGATTGAACACTCGTCATATGCTCATGAATAGGATAGCAGAAAACAGCGTGCAGCGAATGATAGGCTTCAGGCTTAAAATGAAAATCAAAAAGAGCAACCGGGTTAGAAAACGTGCGCATATTTACTTCGATTTGCACTTCTTCCTTTCCCTCGAGTGCTCTTTTTACTTTTTCTTGGCTGTCTTCATCAACTAGATCTAAAAAGTTCTGAACAGGCGGGAAACTTTTCGTGACGCTTGGTGTAAATTCAATTATTTCGTTGTCTTTATTGAGTAAAAACATTGGAACCGGAATGTGTTGAATCGGCAAACTGATCATATTTCTTCCCCCATTGCTAACATTTTATCTTGCGTCAAACTTTCTTTATTGTTGATTAGAAGCCAGTCTTTAAAAGCTTGAATATGATTAATGAATATGGTTCTTGAAGATCCTGAAGCCGACAAATCGTGCTTGTTGAGGAGCCTGCTGCCTACCAATACAAGTGGGTGTTGCGACATGCTTTCAATCTCAGCAATATACTTTTGTAAATCCGGCAAGAGGTGTACTTGCGAGACAGACAAGCACACTACACCAGGGTCCCATCTTTCAATGCTTTTTAGAACAAACGGCAGCGGCAAATTCGCTCCTAAATTTTTAACTTCCCATCCCTGTTCCCTCATAAGTCCTTCAATCATTTTAATGCCTAAGTAATGCTCTTCTCCTTCAATGCAAAAAAGAAGTGCTCGATGGCGCTGGGGCAATTGATGCTGCGATAGCTGAAAGCGAGTTAACACATAGTCACAGGTTGCAGTAGCCAAATGCTCGTCCGCGACTGAAATTTTATTTTCTTGCCACCTTTTCCCTATCTCGTACATTGCTTCTGTCAGAAACGTGTATACGTCAGTTGAAGAATGGCCTTCTTCTATATATAGCAATGAGCAGCCAGCTTTTTTGAACGTCTCCTTCTAGCAAACAATCAGCTAAAGCCACTACATTACGAGAGTAAACGATAAGATCACGCCCTTTTCCTAAAGTTACAATAAATCTCTAGGCAAAACTTCCTTTTTGCAAGATGGACAACATGCGTAGACGCCTTTATTTTCATCATACTCTACGTTCATCGGCTGCTTGCATGCTTTACATACAGCATGTACGTAGTTTAAATATTTTTCCACTAATAAACGTGTTGCCCCACTTGTTTTCCCGCAATAATAGCAAATAAACCTTACTTTTCCTTTTTTTGTTATCTCTACTTCTCGCATATGCTGACAAGATTCACAGCGATCCCAGCTGCGAAGGTAATTGCTCAAAGAATATTGTGGTTTATTTGTTTCTATATACATTTTCGTTTCTTGATTTCTTGTTTTATCTTCGGTAAAGTCAATTAACCGAATAAGCTGTTTAGCGCCTAGCTTTGATTCAATTCTAGCTGCCATAAATGCTTCATTCTTTCCGCCATAAGGCATATTAATCCATATAGTGGATTCATCGATGATAAGCAGTGACATCGGAACAGCAGATGAAATGACATGAGCACCGTCAATTCGAACTTCTGTTGGTTCACGAGTAAGAACGGTCACTTCACCTTTAAACGAATTTAACACATCCTGTATTTCTTGAGGAACAAGGGAAGCATAAGGAATACACAATAAAATCTGCTGACGAGCTTGATATAAGTCTTTTTTTAACTGGTTGCTGTTCGATGGATGGTACCAAATCAATTTAGGATGCTGAATGACTTCTTTTAAAAATTGCTGAGGCTGGTATACTTTTTGATTTTCGTTAAAGTGGTTGACCAACTTCCATAACGCTCGTTCCTTCGGTACACGCTGCTGGGCAAACGACTCGTCTGAAAGCATAATAAATTTTCCTTTTGAACGCGTCACCGCCACATTTACCAATCGATCGCTATTTTCATTTGTTAAAAGTAACCCTGGTTTTGACTGCGGCTTTGTATCGACCGTATCAAAAATCATGATATCTCGTTCCGCGCCTTGAAATTTGTGTACGGTTGCTGCAATTATATCGCTAGCTGGTTCAATATCTTGAAGAAATGCGTTGATCAATTTAGCTTGAGACTTATAAGGAGTTACATAGCCAAGAGTAGCCGAAGAAGCTTTGCGTGCCCGCAGCATCAAACTTACCGCCAAAACAGCCGTTGTCACATTGTAACGTGAGCCGGAAGCGACATCTCGCATAGCGGAAGAATGCAAATGACCAATGTTAAGCATAAACGCTGCTTCATGAGCAAACGGCCGGCTGCCTGCTACCACTTCTCGACTTGTTGTGACAGATGGATGATCTGCTACTCGATTGCTGTAAATATAGCGATTTGTAAAAGCTGAGATATCTTTATGCATTCTTCTTTGTTTCGTCAACATAAAAAGATGCGGGTGTATCTCACCGCTTTCTACTTGCTCTACAAGACCCGTCTGCTCAAATAAATCTCGCTGCAGCCACTTCTTCACTTCAGCATGAGAAGATTGAGATACCGGGGGAAGCTGTTTAAAATCGCCGCATACGACAATTCGTTTTCCTAACGTAGCTGCAAAAGCAATTTGCGGTGCATATGCCATGCTAATTTCATCTACCACAACCATATCAAATTCACTTTGATAAAGTAATCGGTCAATAGCCGCTTTTGATAAAGTAGTGCCTACAATATACGCTTGATCAAAAACATTTTTCTCCGCTTCAATCCACTTGTTACGAAGGGCGTTTAGCTTTTTGTTAACTTGCTGAAGCTGGTGAGCTCTATTGGGATACCTGCTTAAGTAAACTCGTTCTTCTTGTAAATCACGCATCTCCTGAGCTAAATCCGGATCATCTTCTCCAATGACTTCTTCTACTTTTATATTTTCTAAGCCGCTGCTTTTTGTTGCTCCGTATCGAATGAGTTTTCCTTTTTTCCAAGCTTCTTTCTTTTTTAACTGACGTGCAGTTTCTTGCAGCAAACCGTCCACCGCTGCATTACTGTGAGATAATAAAAGGATCCGCTTTGATTTCCGGTAATAGCTTGCCGCGATTTTGGACAGCGTATATGTTTTTCCTGTTCCAGGAGGCCCCCAAATATACGTAGTACGGTTATAACGCGCTCGCAGCAACACTTCATGAAGAGCGTTCTTAGACGTATACTCCTTATGACAAACAGGACTATCACCTCTCATAAGACGTTTGATTCTCACTATTTTTTGCTTGTAATCTTTTGCTTCCGTGAGTCTATCAATGAGAGCCTGCAATAATTCCCATGGTTCGTTATATATATCGAGTTCGTCTACTTCTTGTCCAATAAACGCATCTATTTTAAGGTACAAATCAAACCCTTCTGTTCCGATAACTTCTCCTTTACTTTCTTTATGCTGGTGGACAAGGCGTACCTGAGCTCCATCAAAAAGGTATAAATCGGCTGTGCGTTCAAACCGGTAAAGATACGCATCCTCCTGCTGCCCTAAGTACTCTCCTTTTCCTACCGTATACTTTTCTCCGCCGTGTTTCTTCATATAATTAATCTCAATTGAAAGTGCGCGCACCCATGCTTTTAAATATGAAGAGATAGAGCGTTTTTCCATAGATGTCTAACTCCCTTTTTATCCGTTCATTTCTAACTTGTCTATTCTATCATGTCATTTGAATATAGCATAGCTTCTTTCTTGTTCATTTTTATAAAAGCAGAACACATTTTTTACTATTCTATCTCTACAGACAAATTAAGACTTTTTTCATCATAATCGTAAAAAAACCGCGTTTTTTCTATAATTTTAGACGTATTGTTACAAACTTGTAATATAAAACCCACCATTTTGTCATGATTTTGTTACATATTGCTGATAGAATAAGAGACAACTATTGGAAATAAAGGAGAAATATTAGATGAAAAAACACATTTTTACATTAGGGGCTACAGCTTTAGTATCAATTGGAATTGCAGACGCAGCATCAGCTGACACAGACACGCATAAAGTAAAAGCTGGAGAAACGTTATTCAGCATCTCACAGCAGCATAATGTAACAGTTGAAGACTTAAAAAAGTGGAATGGTCTTTCTTCGACATTAATTTATGCAAACCAAACATTACAAATTGGATCTACATCTACTGACTCTTCATCTAGTTCAACTCCAACTACGACATCTTCAAATCATACATATACAGTAAAATCAGGTGACACGCTTTATCGTATCGCTAAAAATAACGGTACTTCCGTACAGCAGCTAAAAGAGTGGAATAACTTATCTAGTCATTTAATTTATGTGAATCAAGTATTAAAAATAAGCGGAACAGGAACTGTTTCATCATCACCTTCAGCACCTGTACAAGAAAAAACAAACGAAACGCAAGCATCCCCGGCTCCTAGAAACAGTAAAAGTTACAAAGTTCAGCCTGGAGATACAATGTGGAGCGTAGCACAGCGACACGGCATTTCAATTTCTCAATTAAAACAGTGGAATAACTTATCGTCTAATACGATTTACATTAATCAAGTGCTACAAGTAGGCGGACAAGCTGCAGCTCAGGCTAAACCATCATCATCAACACCATCACCTGCTGCTCCTTCAGCACCGTCGACTTCAACGCCGGCACCTGCTCCAGCGCAAGAAAGCAAGTCGGTTTCGAAAGAGATTACGGTTGAAGCAACAGCTTATACTGCTTACTGTGCAGGCTGCAGCGGAATCACTGCTACAGGCATCGACCTAAGGTCAAATCCTAATCGAAAAGTAATTGCAGTGGATCCTCGCGTGATTCCATTAGGTTCTCGCGTATACGTAGAAGGTTACGGAGAAGCAATTGCTGGAGATACTGGCGGTGCTATTAAAGGTACTCGCGTTGATTTATTTATGGCATCTCAAAGCTCAGCTTTAAATTGGGGACGCAAAACGGTAAAACTTCAAATTTTAGATTAATCACTAAAAGCAGAAGCGTGTTAGTCGCTTCTGCTTTTTAATTTTTTTTCAAACATAATCATATCGATAGCTTGCAAGCCATTCTCATAAATCGGTGGAACGTACTGCAAAAAGAAATTCTTTTTGACACCACTTTGATAAAAGCCTGCCTTTTTATAAAATGCTATGTTTTCAAGACTGGAGTCCGCAGTTCCTACAATCATTTTAGAATAATGGTTACACTCATACAACACTTCTAACTTTTTAATGACTTTGCTGCCGATTCCTTTTCCTCTGTATGCTTCTTTTAAACCGATATTTTTTACTTCTACTGCCGATTCCTCTTCATCGATGAGGCACTGCACAACTCCTATCTCCTTCTTTTCATACACAATGGTAAATAAGGAACCTTCATTTATATACGACTTCACCACTTTTTCGTCTTCATCCCCTATTAATAGCAGGTTCAAATAGCAAGCGCGCCTGTCTTTGTGGATTTCAATAAGGTCGATACTCATCTTTATCCTCCAAAAAATAAGTCAATAATATTACTGCCTCTTGAAGATGATTTATTATATAGCTCTGAATATCCGCAGTTCGTGCAATATACCACTGTAAAGTGATTGTGCTGGACATCTAAGTATCTAGACAGTCCCGTTCCCGTTGTAGCAATTTCTTTTGTTTGTGCTTCTGTATGTCCGCATTTTACACAACCGTTTTTCCCCATTGTCATACTCCTTTATAAATAAAATAATCTCTTATTTATATAAACGGATAGAAAAGGAAAAAGTTTCATTTAATTCACAAATAAAGGAACCAAGAAAAGAGGCTGGTACAAAAGTAGTTTAAATGAAAAAAATCCAAATTATTAATCGGAATTCTCGATTAATAATTTGGATTTTTACGTTGTCATGGTGAACGTAGGTTTTATGTAACTGCTTCTAGCTGTTGATTGGAGGACAAGGCGAAGACTCCCGCGGAAAGCGAAGCCTTGCACGGAAATCAACAGCAGTGTAACAAGCTACTAGCTCATGTATCCAATTTATTCGTCTTTAGATGGGATTGACTTAGTTATATCTCAATTTCTTCTTACTTTTAATATCAACGTTCTAACTGTACACTCGATTTCTATGACAGCATTTCTCTTTTCATAATTTCAACGTTTTTTTGATGACATTGTGCGGTGAAATCAGAGGAAAACGCCAGTTTATCATTTAACTTATCAAGCGCTTCTTTACTGTTTTCTTTCACTGCCGCTTGAAGTTCATCTAAATAAGAGCTGGCCATCTCCACTCGTCTTTGAATTTCAGCTCGGTGATGTGTCGTTTTCCCGTGTCCGGGAACTAGCGTTAGATTTTGGTTCTTAGCTAAAATGTGTCGCGCAGTAGCAAGCGTGTTGCGATAATCGTTTACACTTTCATATATGTACGGATATTCAAAATCCGATAAATAATCCCCTGCAATCCATATCGAATCATCGACAATCATAAATAGGCCATCATTTGTATGACCTTTTGCAAAATAACAGGTAATAGATGTTTCACCTAAAGTAATATGCTGTTCATTTTCGGTTACAACAATATCTAACTCTGGGAATATAATATCATGAGATCTTTTTATATAATAGTCATGATTAAACTGCTTAATCATTTGAACTTTTTCTTCTTTGTCCGGGTGATGTTCTAAAAATTTGCTGCCGATAAAGGTGGCATTTAATTCTAAGAAAGCCCCATACCCAATGACGTGATCAAAATCTCCGTGAGTAAAAAACACATACAGTTTGCGGTGGTTTAAGATCCCTTGAACATGCTGTTTAATTTCATTAATTTCGTGAGGAAGCCATGTTGGATCAACAACAATGACACAGTCTTTTGTTTCAATCACTGCAGATGTTGTTTGAAATAGCGCGCTTTCAAAAACCGTCATTTGCTCCGTTTTATATTGAATCATGAGAACAGCTCCTTATTTTTTCTACCATCTTTATTATAGTGGAAATAGAGAGATAAGGGCGCGTATGACGGTTTATAAAACGAAACTATGCAAGGTGTGATAAAATGCGGAACCAGCCAAACAATGAAATCCAAACAGGAATACTAAATAAGGTTCCCCAAAATAAACCCTTCAAAAAGTTCCCTTGATTCATTCTGATATTCCTCACCTTCATAGTATGTTGGTTCTTAGTCTAGCGCAACTTAATGAAACTTTAGTGAAAAATAAAAAAAGAAGCAGTTGCTTCTTTTTTTATTTATTATAAAATTGGTGATCGTACTTAATTTTCGGCAGCTCGCGTACTTCCTGCGACATTTCCGTTCCGCACATCGGACAGTTATAATCAACCGTAACAAAATCTTCTCTCATCCACCCATTACATGATTCAGATTGACACGCATATACAGTCGTATCCATCATTTGATCTACTTCTTCTTCTACGGCTTTTTTTGCAAAATACATGTGCACAGCTCCCTTTTTTTCTTAGTATATGTAAAATTCCCATTTTTTATTTACAGCTTGATTACTTTTTCATCCGGCGTTATTGGACACCACTATTTAATTGTGTATAATTAAATAAAAAACAATAGACTGGAGGCAACATGAATGGAACAACTTTATAAGCAGCTGCAGCTAGAAAATCAGCTTTGTTTCTCAATTTACGCCACGTCTCGAGAAATTACAAAGGTGTACAAGCCGCTGCTCGATAAATTAGGAGTAACCTATCCGCAGTATTTAGCCCTTCTTGTTTTATGGGAACATGAAACACTCAGCGTGAAAAAAATGGGCGAACTTCTGTATTTGGATTCAGGCACCCTTACTCCTATGCTAAAAAGAATGCAGGATCAAGAATTAGTGATTCGTCAGCGTTCTCATGAAGATGAACGCGTTGTTTTTATTAGTTTAACCGAAAAAGGAAAAAAATTACGTGATAAAGCTTGTCATATTCCAGAAGAAGTTTTTAGTATGACGAATAAGTCACAAGGAGAATTAGAAAAGCTGAAAGAAACGCTGCAGGAGTTATTGCAATCACTGCATACGTACAATCAAAAATAAACCATATAAAATTGCACATAAAAAAACGCCTGGATTTAAGAAAAATCCAGGCGTTTTTTTATTTACTCAGCCGTTGTATTTAACGTTACGTTAACATTTCCACGCGTTGCTTTAGAATACGGGCAGAATTGATGTGCATCTTCTACTAGCTTCTCAGCTACTTCTTGTGAAACGCCTTTAATATGAGCGTTTAACACCACTCCAATTTTAAAGCCATCATCAGTGTGGTCTTTTAGTAGACTTACCTCTGCAGTAATAGACGAATCAATGTCTTTTTTTTGTTTCTTAGCGATTAAATTTAAAGCACCGTCAAAACAAGCAGAATATCCTGCTGCAAACAGCTGCTCGGGATTTGTTCCTTCTTCTTTGTTATTTGGAGAAGGATTTACAAGGGTTAAATCAATAATACCATCATCTGATTTAACTCGACCATCTCGGCCTCCTACCGCTGTTGCTTTAGATGTAAATAGTACGTCTGACATAAGATCACCTCATAGATTATTTTATGTAATTTCATTGCAGACAATCAAAAAAGTCGCAATCAAATTCATTTTGTAATCACTTTGATTACCGTGATAGTAATGTACTTCCCCTTCTATAATGAGTGTAAACCTATTATTTTATACAAAAGAAGAGAGTTACCTCTCTTTTTTTCCTCTTTGTTTTTTTAAACCGCTTTGAATAATGTTATCTCCATATTTTTCACGCAAACTTTCGACCGCTTTGTATAAAGGCTCTTTTTTTGCTTGCTCTCCATATGTAAACAAATCTAACTGTTCTTCTTCCTGAAGATGATGGCTCACTTGAAGAGCAGCTACGCCTAATAAACGAATCGGTTCTCCGTTCCAATGCCTTTGAAATAATACCGCACTGTAATGAAAAAGATCGTTTGGCTCGCTAATTGCTTTTGAAATAGTTTGGCTTCGAGTAATGGTTTTAAAATCACTGTATCGTATCGTTAATTGAATCGTTTTGCTTACAACTTTTTTCGCTTTCATACGAGAGCTTACAGAATGCGATAGTTTATTTAAAATAGGGAGAACTTCATGTTCATCTACTGCATTTTGAGATAGCGTCGTAGAGTTTCCAATAGATTTAAACTGTGATTGGCGATCAGGGTTCACCTGTCGATCATCTTGGCCCCATGCTCGTTCTTTCATAACTTCTCCTTTTACTCCGAGAGTTTGTTTAAGAAGACCGGGAGCGGCTTTTGCTAGATCACCGATGGTCACAATCTTAATCGCATTTAGCTTCTCAGCTGTTTTTTTACCGATTCCGTGCATTTCCTCTACAGCTTTTGGCCAAAGAACCGTTTGGACATCTCTTTTTCGAAGGACGGTAATCCCTAAAGGTTTTTGCATATCACTTGCCGTTTTGGCTAAAAATTTATTCGGCGCGATTCCAATTGACACAGGAATTTGCAGCGTCTGTATTAAATGCTGCTGAATTGATTTTGCTATGTCAAGAGGAGAGCCTAATTCAGCACAGTTTGTAATATCCAAATAGCCTTCATCAATTGAAGCGGGCTCTAAAAGAGATGAAATGGTTACTAAATAATCAAACATGTTTTTGGACACTTGGCGATATAATGGAAAATTAGGTTTTATAACAACCAGCTCAGGGCATTTTCTTTTCGCTTCCCAAAGAGGCATTGGTGCATATACTCCGCGTTTACGAGCAATATAGTTACAGGTTACAACAATTCCTCTTCGTTCCTTTGGATTGCCAGCAATAGCAAGAGGCTTATCTTTGAGCGTATGATCATGTGCAGTTTCAACAGATGCATAAAAAGCATTGGCATCAATATGAAGAATAACTTTGCCGTTTTTAGGGTACATCATTTTCATACTATCACCTCTTTCTGTATAATTAATCCCCGAAAGAAGAACGTATATTCTTATTTATTATAACTCTTTTTTTCTAAGTTGTGCGTACCTATACTTTATTTTTATTTTGAGCGAACACTGTGTGTCACTCTCTCGTACTCTAATGAAGAAAGGAGGAAGAAAACGTGATTGATCAGCTTATCGAAGCCATTAACCAATTAGGCTACGGATATTTCTTTTTTATCATTTTAGTCGGAGCCAACCTTACTCCTATTCCTGACCCAGTATACATTATGCTTGCGGGCAGTCAGGCTACATCTCCATCCGTTCAGTATATTCCAGCTTTTATACTTACCTACAGCGGCATGATGATTAGCTTATACCTTAAGTTTTTGATAGCCAGTCTTTTTTCAACTCAGGCGCTTGCGCTATTAAAACGCCCGCGATGGGAAAAAAATGTGATGAAAGTCGAGCGAACGATTCAAGAATATGGATCTCATGCCATCATTGCAAGCTACTTTTTACCAGGCATGCGACATGTGATGCCTTTTTTTCTCGGAGCAAGCGGAATGAAGCATCGGCATTATATTAAAGTCTCATTTTCTTTCGGTTTTATTTGGACGCTCGCTTTATTTATTTTCGGTTCCTTTTTTAATACGACATCTTCTTATACTGATGTGATTGAGATCACCTTAGCTTTTTGTGCGATCAGTTTGATTATCTATGCCGTCCAGAGAAGAAAAATACGAAAAAAACAGCAGTAGTTTGTGTAAAAAGTTCTTTTTCACAAACTGCTGCTGTTTCATTTATTTATATTAAATGACTTCATTATATCCCTTTACAAAGTATTTGCGCGCGCGGTAAAGAGCTGATTTTAACGTAGTCATCTGCATATTTAATAACTCGGCAATTTCTTCATATTTAAATCCAAATCCATATTTTAATAGAAGCAAATTGCGATACTTAGGATTTAATTTATTTAAAATCGACTGACATTCAGCCGCTTCTTCATTTCTAAGCACCTGCTGAATAGGCGTATACATAACGGACTCTTCTATGTAAGAAGACGTATAGCGGTCTTTCACTATTTTACGCCTTCCTAAATCACACCGTTTATTTAATGCCACGCGAAACATCCAAGCTTTTATTTTTTCAGGATCGACCATTTCTTGTTTTTCTAAATATTTTAATGCTACTTCCTGCGTAATATCTTCGGCGTCTTGTCTATTCACGCCATTTTTCAATAAATAAGCCAGCACCTGATTTAAATAATCTTGCAATTCCTCGCCGCACATAATAAGTTCTCCCTTGTTATTTTAGTTTTTCTTTTAGTTCGTTTGGCAGCTCATTTTCATTCAACATGTAAACCTGAGGAGTATCCACTTGATCTTTGTAATAAAAAGCAACAAGATAATCTCCTGTGTCTCGTACATTAGCACGTTGAAGCAGTGTTTCTACCTGCTGATTGTTTTTTACTTTAATTGACTTCTCACCCTTCGTTAGAGATGTAAAATCTTCTTGAAGACGATAGTCGTTTTTAAGATGAGAAGAATTTTTAAAGACCTCGGTTTTTTCTACGTCCTTTGGCATAAGGCGAGCACGTTCATATAAATGCTCTTTCTTCAGCCATGCTTCTACTTCGCTATAAGACTTATCCCAAGATGCAGTTTGTACGTATTGTCCTTTTCCATCCATAAACTCAATTGATGCCCAGCTTTCTTTCGTGCTGTACATTTCATCAAATGTTTCGTTCATCATCGACTGTTTGACTACGTGTATAAGCTCTTGCACTTTTTCTGGATTTGTAATATTAATGGAATTTGACTTTCCTACAACAGAAAAACTTACGCTTTTAATTTTATCCGTGTTTTTTGTTCGTAAAAGCGGATGGAAATTTTCTTTGTATTCTTTCGTTTCCGCAATTTCTTTATAAAAAGCTTTATAGTCTGAAAATGGGATAGCATATTCTCGAACTATTTGCTTTCCATTTTTTAATTTATAAGCAAATACAGCGATTTTCCCATTTCTGTCCTCTATTTCACTTTGTTTATCAGGGTCCATCTTCTTATCTTTAGATGCTGTAATTTGTTTTTGCAGCTGACGAACGCTCTTAATCGTTTCTTTGCTTGTGTAGTAATATGGCGCTTCATAATAGCCATTCATACCATTTGCATAGTTTTCAGGTTTATCGGTCAATCGATATATATCTTCATCGAAATACACACTTTCAATCTCTGAAACTTCCGGAACTTTAGTAGAATAGCCGAATACATCTAAATGAATGATAAAGCCAACAATAGCCGCGGCTATTACAAAGCCTAGATAACCTTTCCATTTCGTAAAGATCCGCCACGTTTTATTTAAAATGATTTGAGCAACTATATAGCCTATTAATGAACCAATAATATAGCCCACGACTATCCATGAAAATTCACCTTTCATACTACCAAAGTAAAATCCGCCTAACATCAGTGAACAAGCCGTTACTCCGTATACAAATACCGGTTTTAACCAGCCAACTGAAATAGTTTGCGTAGCAGCTTCTACTCTCCTTTTTTGATAGGTGATTAAAGCAACGATGTAAAATAAGACAATGAGTCCAATATAAACAAATACACTAGTAGAAAGGCTTTTATGAGCTACCATTTGCGCTACGAGTGAAAACGGAACAAGGCTGTCAACATTTTTGTTCACGTAATAGTCATACGCATAGCCGTACCAGTAAAACTTTACATTGGATATAGCTAAATAAGAGATCCCGCCGGGGAGAAGAAATAGAACATATAAAAAGATTCCTTGCAGGACAGACATTCCGGTGAACATTCCGGCTAAAACAGTTCCAGTTAGCACGAATAAGTTAATCAGAATACTGTATCCGACCCAGCTCAGAACATCTCTTGTTGTATAAACATTCTCAACCGTTAAAACTCCTTTAACGGCAAAAGTAACGACTCCCGTAATTAAAATAGGAACAACTAAAACCAACGCGCCCAGAAGCATATTTTGATGAAACAGCGTAGAACGCTTGATTGGTAAACTATGAATATAGTCAGCCGCAATCTTCGTTTGTATATATCTAAATAGGAAAATACCGAGTAACACTGGTACAACAAACATAAACACAAATTCCAGCCCATCAAATACCTCAAATAATGTATCTGGTTTCTCTATATAAGGCTCTACCTTTCCTGTAAAAGTGAAAATCAGTTGTAAAGGTAAAGCGAAAAGCAGTACTAGCAAGTATACAAGCCCAATCCATCCCACGTTTCTCATGGATTGAATCCACATGCCGCGATTAAACGATGATGTTTTCGATTGCATAACCAACATCCCCCATTTCATAAATAAAGATTTCTTCCAGCGTAAGTGGCAAGATGTCAAAAATTAAAGGCTTATACGATCGAACTTTGTTTACTAAGTGATTTTCTTTTCCTCGAACAATACAAAGCAAGACGCTTCCTCGTTTTTCTTGATATAAAATGTCTAGCGTATCATAAAGCGCTAGCGGCACATCTCCTTCAAATGCGACTTGAATTTTGTGCACGTCTGATTTTAAATCATCCAGCTCTTTTTCAATTAATAATTGGCCATGATGCAAGATGCCTACATGATCACAAAGATCTTCCACTTCTCGCAAGTTATGTGACGAAATTAAAATCGTCATTTCCCGTTCTGCCACGTCTTGAACAAGAAGGTTTTTAATTTTTTGACGCATTACCGCATCTAAACCGTCGAGCGGCTCATCTAAGATAAGTACATCAGGCATAGCAGACAGCGCTAACCAAAAACCTACTTGACGCTGCATTCCCTTGGACATTCTATGTACTTTTTTATGTAATTGAATGGGAAAAGCTTCTTTTAATTTTTGAAACCGTTCTTCATTCCAAGTCGGATAGACGCTTCTATAAAAAGACGCCAATTGCTTAATCGTTGTTTGAGGGAAAAAATAAAGAGAATCTGGCATAAAAATAAGACGTTCTTTTAAACCAACGTTTTCAAAGACTTCCTCCCCGTCGATTACGATCTTCCCTTGATCTTGCTTGTAAATACCGGCAATGATTTTTAGTAGCGTTGTTTTCCCTGCCCCGTTGGAGCCAAGCAGTCCGTAAATAGATCCTTTTTTTATAGAAAGCGTGACGTCTCTTAGAGCTTCCATTTCTTCAAACTCTTTTTTTATCGCCTTCAGTTCAATCACTATCGCTTCCTCCTTTTACTGCTTTTTCAGCCTGCGAAATAAGTGATAGAATTTCATCTTTATCCATCCCTAAATACATAGCTTCTGCCAACAGCTTTACTAATTCTTCTTTCATCTTTTTCACCTTCTCGTTATTTAGTGTATCAACTTGAGGCGTTACAAAACTTCCTTTGCCTGGAACTGAATAAATATAATTCTGATGTTCTAGTTCACGATACGCTTTTTGAATTGTATTTGGATTAATTGTTAATTCTTTTGCCAGCAGCCGAACAGATGGAAGCTTTTGATCGGCCTTAAAGACTTCATGAATAATAAGTTCTTTCAATTTATCTACTAATTGCTCGTATATCGGCTTGCGACTACGAATATCTAAATCAAACATAGTCTGCCTCCCTTCATTCACCAAAAATCATGATGTGTGTACTAGGTGTATTAACTGTACTACTTATCGTATTACAGTTAATATTATAGTGTGTTTTTTGGAAAAAACAAGTAATTTTTTTACTTTTGTTACAAAAAGATGACAAAAAAGTGCTTAGTAGCTTTATAGAATAAATGTAAATAACTAGTTTGAATTCCAAAAATAGCGTGTACTGCTTTCGTTATAAACCTCTAAGTCGGCACCTTATTTTACTTTTTTAACCAAGTGCCTCTAGTTATTACAATAGTAATGTTTTATAATGTTTATAATTAATTTTTTTAATATAAAAGGAGCCATACTCTATGTACTATGATGCGTTAAAGACGTTTGTTTCTGTTGTAGAAGAGCAAAGCTTTACAAAAGCTGCGGAAAAGTTAATGATTTCACAGCCAAGCGTAAGCGTACACATCAAAAATCTTGAAAAAGAATTTCAAACTTCCCTGTTCCTGCGTTCACCTAAAATGTTAAAAATCACACCCAGCGGCGAAATTTTATACGATCGTGCTAAACAAATGATCCAGATATATGAGCATACGAAACGAGATATTTATGAACATCATCACCGTGTCAAAGGAATGCTAACGATTGGCGCCAGTTTCACGATTGGCGAATATATTCTCCCTTCATTTTTAGCAAAGCTTCGTGAACAATATCCTGATATTGATGTAGAAGTGACTATCGGTAATACAAAGGAAATCGCTCAGCTTGTTCGTCATTTCAAAGTAGACGTAGGGCTTATTGAAGGTCACACGGAAGAATCCGACTTACATATTCAGTCCTTTATGGACGATGAGCTTGCCATCGTTGCGTCAGTGGATCACCCTTTAGCTCAGCTTAAAAAAGTAAAAATTGATGATTTACAAAATCAGCGGTGGGTAGCACGTGAAAAAGGCTCTGGAACAAGAGAATATTTAGATCACGTTCTAATGTCCAACGGTTTAAAAATGAAAAGCATGCTAACGATCAGCAGCAATCAAGGAATTAAAGAAGCCATCGTTCACGATTTAGGAATGTCTGTGCTGTCGCTTTGCGCTATTAAAGAAGATGTAGAACAAAAGCACCTATCGATTCTGAACGTTAACACCGCTCCTTTTAAGCGCCGTTTCTCTTATATCTATCCTGCTAACAGCGCTCATAAAAAAGTAGCCGAGCTTTTTATTCAGCTTTTAAACTAAAAAAAGACTTTCCACGCTGAGTGGAAAGTCTTTTTAAGTCAATAGCCATACATGTCTTTACATTCTTTTTTAGTGAACATGCGTCTGCTGAGCCGGCATTTTTGACAAACGAACAGCTAGGAGAAAGGCTGTTGTAAGAAACACACCAATTAAAGCAATAACACCTTTCCAGCCGTACGCACTCCAGCATAATCCAGCCACCGTCCCTCCAACGCTTGATCCTGCATAGTAAAAAAACAAATACAAAGACGAAGCCTGAGCTTTGTCATGAGTTGCTCTTCTTCCCACCCAGCTGCTTGCGATGGAATGACTTCCGAAAAAGCCAAAAGTCAGCAGCAAAAGCCCGGTAATTTTTATCCATAAGACCGGATGCAGCGTAACGATTGAACCTATAAGCGTAACAGCAATCGTACATAACAGCACTTTTTTCCGGCCGTATCGATCCGCCATCGTCCCCATCCAAACCGAGCTGAATACTCCCACAAAAAAAATAATAAAAATAAAACTTACAAGGGTATGATTCCAAGAATACGGTGGAGCGGCTAAAGCGTATCCAATATAATTGTATAAAGCTACGTTACTTCCAAGCAGTGCAAAACCAATAGCAAAAAGACAAAGCATCCCTTTGTCTTGAAGATGACTGCGAAGAGAGCCGGTAAGCTGACGAAGTTCAAAGGACCGGGAAGTAAAGTTTTGTGAATCAGGCAAGTTCATAAAAAAAACAAAGGTGGCTAGCAAACTGATTGCGCTTACAACATCAAGAGCTACGGACCAGTTGAAATATTCCGTGAGCACCCCTGTCATAAGTCTTCCCGCTACGCCTCCAAATGCGTTTCCGCTTATATAAATCCCCATCGCTTTTCCTAAACTTCCTGGTTCAATTTCTTCTCCTAAGTAAGCCATGGCCACAGAAGGCAGCCCTGCTAAAACAATTCCTTGAATAACACGAAAGACTAACAGCGTTTCAAAGGTAGAGCTAAATGCTGTCATGATGCATAGCAATGACGCAAAAATTAACGATAGACCCATCAGTTTCTTTCGTCCCCACACTTCTGATAAAGAACCTAAAAAAAGCATACTAACCGCAAGCGTAATGGTTGTTAACGAAAGAGACAAGCTGGCAAACGCCGGAGATATCCCGAATTCTCTAGAAAATTCGGGTAAAATGGCCTGTGTACAATATAAAATCGAAAATGTGTTGAAGCCTGCTGCAAAAAGCGCAACATTTGTTTTGCGAAAAGCTGATGTTCCAATTACGGTATAACTCACAGTTGGTCACTTCCTTTTTTCTCTAAAAAAAGCATATCACGGTTTTTTTATTCTGTATAATTCATTATGTAAATCGTTTTCATGCATTTCGGTAATGAGTAAAGTGAAAATAGGAATGGACAACAACCTGAGTATTTTCAAACGACTGCATGCAAGACTGTTATGCTTTCTCGTTTTACACACACATAAAAAAAGTCGAGCCAGTTTTTCATGGCTCAACTTTTTTAATCCAGTACATAAGATGCTAATACTTTTTGCACGTCGTAAATGCTTTTATCTTTACGAAATTCTTTTGAGACCGGTGCACTAGAACCCGATACCCAAATATTTAATTCCGCATCTAAATCAAATGTTCCAGCCGTTTCTACGCTAAAATGGGTAATCGTCTTATAAGGAATGGAATGATAATCTGTTTTCTTTCCCGTTACTCCTTGCTTATCAACGATAATTAAGCGTTTCGTCGTAAACACCATTAAATCGCGAATGACTTTATACGCTTGTTCCACTCGCTCGTTGGCAATTAAGATATTTTGTAAGTCTTTTTCAGTTCCTCTTATATCTGCTTCTGATGCATTTCCTAATAGTCCATCTAATATACCCATGCTGATCACTCCTTTATATCTACACTACCGCATTTTGTTCTGTCTGGAAACCCAAAATGTTTTTTTAATGAATTAATTTACTTTCACGCGCTTTTTTTGTTAATTTTGCACTCGTTTTACTAAGAGGCTTATGAAGAAAAATGCCAACGAGCAGCACGCCAAGCCAAATGCAAAGAAGCACCGTAACGTCTTTTCTGACAATATCCGCTAACATGCCTCCTACAACTTCTCTGATCATGCTTATTGCATACGTAAATGGTAAAAACGGATTGATTGCTTGAAAAAAAGCAGGCACGACTTGAATCGGAAATGTACCGCCTGCAGCGGAAAGCTGAAGCACAAGTAAAACAATCGCCATCGCTTTTCCTGCATTGCCAAATATCGCAACAAGCGTATAGACAATTGTCATAAATACGAAGCTGCACAGCAAGCCTAAAAAGATAAAAGGCACTTTTTCTACGACATACGTTTTGATTAAAAATAAATCTCCTAGCGTCACAATAAAAGCTTGCACGAGAGCAATAGACAAAAACGTTAAAAGTCTTCCGAGATAGACTTCATAGCTTTTGAATCGCTCTTCATCCGCTACTTCTACGCTTAAAATCGAAACTAACAGCAAAGCTCCCACCCATAAGCAAAGCGTTGTATAAAACGGCGACATAGCTGAGCCGTAGTTCGGAATCGGGTAAAGTCTTTCTTCTTTTAAAAGAACCGGCTTAGCAAAAAAGTCACTTTCTTTTTGCACATCATTCTTTAGCAAATTAATAATATCTTCAATATTTTCTTTTTGCTGAAATTCTCGTATTTTATCCGCTATATTGTGCACGTTTTGTTCAATTCGCGGAAAGTCTTTTGCTATTTTCTCAAGCTCCTGCTGCCCAAGCAAGATGCCACTGGCTGTTTTAGACAAGACGTTAGAAACATCCGGTATGCTTTTGTTAGCTTCATCAAGCAGTGAGTTTGCGCTTGCCGTTTTATCTTTCGCTTCTTTGATTGCTTGTTCAACAGCAGGCACAATCGTAAAAGAATATGAATTCGTTAACGCATTTAATCTAGAAACAGCTTGATCGGTGCGAGAGCTAAACTTATCAAGTACGCTTTGATTTGGAACATCCCCATTCTTTGTTTGTTGCTGCAGACTGTTTACATCCGAAAGCTGCTGCTGTAAAAGCGTATTTACATCTTTTACGTCATTAATAACAGGTGAAAGAACTTTTTGTTGAGATAACGCATTTAAATCTGTAAGAAGCGTAAGAATCTCTCCTGTGTCAGCAATTTGTTTTGTTAACTGCACTTTTAGCTGTTCTACTGCTGCGCTGACTTCAGCCGGTGCTATATCTTTTTCCATCAGCTGATTCTTTAATTCTTGAACTCCAACAGCTCGTTGCTGAACACGATGCAGCGTTTCGTTGATCGTTGGCTCAGCGTTTTTTAAAACTTCATCGCTTTTAGTTAAAAAAGTGTTTAGCTGCTGAGTCATTTGTGTGCCGTCAGCTGTTAGTCTCTCTACTTCAGGAAGAGCAGCCTGGGCTTTTGATACAATGGCTCCAGCTTTTTGAGTGGTGTCATTCGCTTCGTTAATTACTTTTTTGATTTCAGGAAGACGATTTTCAAGTTCAAAAATCCGTTGTTCAACTTGTTGAATGGTTGGCAAATCCCGCTGCAGTGTAATACCTAGTTCGTTAAACACTGAAAAAATAGCTCCATTCGCTGTTTTGACGAATTTTTCACTGATCTGTTGTGTTAAGCTGCTGGCTCCTTTACTAGTAATTTTAGGCGCCACTGCGTTTATTTTTTCGTTCACTTTGTAAATAATGACCGGTTTTTCCAAACGATCTTGAAGAACGGTACCAAGCTTTTGTGAAAAATCTTTTGGAATAACAATATTTGCATAATAGTCTCCGTGCTTTACTCCGTGATCAGCTTTTTCTTTTGAGACAAACGTCCATCCAAGCGTTTTATTTTTTTTTAACGTTGCAATAATATCTTTTCCCACGTTCACGTGCTGCCCTCTTATCGTAGAACCTTCGTCTTCGCTCGTTACTGCAATGGAAATACCTTCAGTCCGCCCGTATGGGTCCCAAGATGCTTTTATATTAAACCATGCGTAAAAAGACGGCAGAATCATAAGCGTCAGCACAATGATAATCATCGCCCAATTGGTGAAAATTCTTTTTAAATCCCGCGTATAAATATAAACAGTATTTTTCATATGTCCCCACCCAGTTTTATTGTTACAAGTTAGCTTATCCATGTTCGAAGAAACATATTTCTGATACTATAGAAAAAGTTAGATATGGTTTTACTAGAAAGGATGATGAATATGACAGAAAGACTTTATTATAGCAATCCCTACATAAAAACATGGGAAACTGAAGTGATAGAGACGCGCTCTCTTTCAAATGGCTACGTATTAACATTAAAACATACCGCTTTTTATCCAGAAGGAGGCGGACAGCCTTCTGACTACGGTAATATTGCAGGCATCGATGTAAAAGATGTGTACGAAGAAAATGGAGAAGTATATCATATCGTTGATACACTCCCTGGACAAGCGAACGTCACGTGTGAAATTGACTGGAATCGCCGCTTTGATCACATGCAGCAGCACAGCGGACAGCACTTGCTTTCAGCTCTGTTAATCGATACATATGATATTCACACCGTCAGCTTTCATTTAGGAAGTGACACTGTCTCTATTGATCTGAATGTACCTCAATTATCTCATGAGCAGCTATTACATATTGAAAAATTTGTAAACAATGCTATTTACAGCAACCGTCACATTAAAACGTACGAAGTGAAAAAAGAAGATTTACATACTCTTGCGCTTCGCAAAGTGCCCGAGCTAGAAGACGAAGTGGTACGCATCGTGGAAATTGAAGGCATTGATGTTTCTGCCTGCTGCGGTACTCATGTGAACCAAATTGGAGAGCTTGGCCTTATTAAACTTACGAAAACGGAAAAGCAGCGCGGCAATACACGCCTCTTTTTTAAATGCGGTATGCGTGCATTAGCTGATTATCAGCAGTATCAAGAAATCGTAGCAGAACTTAGCAATAAATTCAGTACAAGCCGTGAATTAGTTGTAGAACGCATTAAAAAAGTAGAAACTGAACAAAAAGAGCTGCAAAAACAACTAGAAGAATTAAAAAATGAAAATGCAGCTTATTTAGCAAGTGAATTAGAAGCCAAAAAAGAAGGTTCATTTCTGTACCATCACTTTGAAAACCGCACACTAAAAGATGTGCAAGCTTTGATAAAGCAGCTTCTTCAAACACCTGATACGACGGTTCTTTTTGCTTTTTCAAGTGATCAAAAAGTCTTACTGGCTCACAGCGGCAGTGAAGTAAAATGCGGAGAGCTTTATAAAGAGCTGCTTCCGCTTTACGATGGAAAAGGCGGCGGCGGACCAAAACAAGCTCAAGCCAGCTTTTCATCTTCTGAAAATATGAACGCATTTATTAGCGCAGTAAAAGAAAAAGTAAACGGAGCATAACAAAAAGCCTGTCTTTAAAAAGACAGGCTTTTTCCACTCAATCAGCTTACTAAATAGCCAATTAATAATCCGATTGATAAAGTAAATCCAAAAAACGTATTGGTTTGCGCAGTTGCTTTCATCGCAATAAGTTCTCCGCGTACAAATGCTTGTACGGCTTGAATTGGCTTAGGTGCACTAAGAAACACTAAAAAAATCCAAGGGCTAATATCGAAGAATATCACTAATGCAACGGTCCAAATATACGCAATGCCAAACAAAGCAGCTAAAAATCTAATCGCATTTTTAGAACCTAATAAAATAGCTAGCGTACGACGTCCGCCTTTTGTATCTTCTTCTATATCACGAATGTTGTTAGACAAATTAATCGCACCTACTAAAATCGCAATCGGAAGTGATACAAAGATGCTTTCAGACGTTACGGTATTCGTTTGAATAAAAAATGAAATCAACACGAACATCGCGCCCATGCAAAGACCTGAAAATAATTCTCCAAACGGTGTGTACGCAATCGGAAGCGGTCCGCCCGTATACAAATAACCAATCGCCATACCTACTAATCCAACTAAAGCAAGCCACCAGCTGCTGTTTGCACATATATATATACCTAAAATAAGAGCAATTCCATAAGAAATCAGTGCTAAATTTAATACCGTTTTCGGTTTCATGCCGTGTCTGACGATAGCTCCTCCGATACCTACGGAGTCTTCTGTGTCTAACCCGCGTTTAAAATCATAGTACTCGTTAAATAAGTTCGTCGCAATTTGAATCCACAAACATGAAAAAAGCATCGCAAGAAACATCCAAACGTTCACATGACCGTAAAACATGGCTAGAACTGTTCCAATTAAAACCGGTACAAACGATGCTGTTAGCGTATGAGGACGGGTTAATTGCCACAAAATCTTCCCTTTACTGTACTGCTCGACTGCAGCTTTGTTTTCTTTGTTATGACTTGTCATCATCCTCTTCCCTTCTATTACGAACCGTATCTCTATTTAAAAGTGCTGCTTTTAACATAACGAATGATAGCAAACTTACTCTAATACAATACACGTCCGCCCAACAAAAAAAATCACGGAACTCTTTAAAATATAAGTTCCACTCTATATCATAATAATTTATCGGTCTTTTTACAAGATGACCGCTTATACATTTCCGATTTTTTTCTACAAAAATCTGCTTTGACGCAGAAATTTATAGCAAAAAGATGAAAAGCTTATACGAAAAGTGAGGTTGAGACTTAACTAAATCAATCTCATCTAAAGATGAACAAATGGGATAAATGATTTAGTATGGGGTGTTTGGTACACCACTGTTGATTTCCGTGCATGGCTTCGTTTTCCGCGGGCGGCCGCTGAGCCTCCTCGTCGCTTACGCTTCTGCGGGGTCTCATCTCTTCCGCTTTTCCCGCAGGAGTCTTCGCCTTGCCCTCCAATCAACAGCTAGAAGGAACGAAACAGATGAAACCTACGTTCACCATAACAAAAAAAACGAACCACTAATCAAACAATTTGATCAATGGGTCGTTTTTCACTTCGGCTAAAATACTTTTGCCCCAGCCTCTTCCTTCAACTAACATACGTTTATACAAGCCTCTTTTTTATCACTACATCTTAGTAATTAAAATCGTCGTCCCCGTGTCTTCTGCGGAATCTTTTATGAAAACACGAATCGCATATCGCATGATCATGATTCCAAGGAAGGTCTTTAGAACACGCACTGCACGTTCTTTTAAATTTTTTCATATCTTTTCTTAATACGTTATGGATTTTATCTGTAAGCTCTTCTCGGACACGCTCCCAGTAAATAGCCTCTGGCCTTCTGTCCATTCGATATAAAAATAAAAGATGCAGGCCAATTGCTTTATAAGACAGCTCTAATGTTTCCAGTGAACCTTCTATCATCCTTGGTTCAGGTAACTCTTCTCTGTTAACAATCGCATTCATGCTGGCAACCCACTGCTTTTTCAAAGAGCTTTCTTTGGCTGAAAAAGGCAGCTGCAAGTAGCCGTATAAATCAACAATTGGCATTTTCGCTTCAATCAGCGTGTCTTTCACTTCCTCATAAAGTTCACGTTCTTGTGCCAAATTTGATTTTTGTGTCCCTTTTGGATTTTTAAATTTAGCCCACATATCAAAAAACGTTCCGAGGTCATGATGATATTCTTTAAATCTTCTTAGCATATCTGAAGTAGGCGCAATTGAAAATTTGCTGATTTGCTCGTCTGTTGAAAATAACAGTTCTCTCATTTGTTTTGCATCTTTAGCGAATGCAACTTCTCCAACATTGTAGAGGCCCTTCCTTCCAGCACGACCTGCAATCTGCTTTAACTCTTGAGAAGTCAGCAATCTCCTCTTTTGTCCGTCAAACTTCATGTTTTCTAAAAGGACAATTCGTCTAATTGGAAGATTTAACCCCATTCCAATTGCATCTGTAGACACAATGACATTTGTTTCTCTATTAATGAACTGCTCAATTTGTTTTCTTCTCGTTTCAGGCGGCATACTTCCATAAATCACGCTAACTTTGTGACCATCTTTTTCTAGCTTAGCCGCTGTCTGGAGCACTTTTTTACGCGAGAAAACAATTAAAGCATCTGCGGGCTTCACTTGTTCAATTTTGAACTTTCGAAGATCTACTTTTAAAGGTATATCTCTTTCATACTCATGAATTTCTGAGATCACACCGTCTAACATCTCTTCTAACATACTTCGAATGCTTAAACTCCCGATAACATGAACTTGTTTGGCATTAGCTCGAGTGATGGCTTTATACCATGAAAAACCTCGGTCTCTGTCTTGAATCATTTGTGCTTCATCAATGACTGTTACATCGCCATGTTCTAATTCACTAAACATCTCTACGGTACCGGCCATATGCTGAGCGTCTTCGATAATCTTTTCTTCTTCACCTGTTTTTAACGAACAAGGGACTCCGTCTTTGTTCAGCTTTTCAAAAACTTCTAAAGCTAACAGGCGAAGCGGCGCTAAGTAACTACCCGAAGCAGCTTTTTTTAATGACTTTAATGCCGTATACGTTTTTCCTGTGTTTGTATCACCGAGATGAAGGATGTATTCCGTTTCTTTTCTTGGGTCCATTTCGTATTCTGCACCAAAAATATAATTTAACTGTCGCTGTTCTTCTTCAATAAGCTTTTTCTTTTCTTCACGTTCACGTTCCTGTTGTAATCTTCTTTCTTCCAGCTGCTGTTGATATCGCTCTTGATGTTCTTCAATCGTTAAGTTGTGATCTGAAACTTCTAGTACATCGGAAAGCTTTTCTTCTACAAGCATTCTTTTATATTCATAGACCAAATCCGATAAATCACTTCTAAGTGCTTTTATAATATCCATTCGTGTTACCGAAGCATTTGTATAAGATTTATATTCTTCTTTAAATGAAGTAGGAAGGTCATCCATAATCATACTTGGAATGATTTCATAAATCTTATCGGTGATAAATACCTCGTATACATCTTCATACGTTTCAAACAATATAATCGTTGAATATCTGTCTAATTCTGAGCTTACGTTACCGGTGAGCTCTTGAAAAAATTCATTAACCGTTTCATAATCATAGCGTGTTAAATCACCGTTTGCTATTAATTCATCTTCAAGCTCAGTATGCGGCGCATAATTTTCAATATACTTTGAGTTTGTTTTAATGTCTTTTGACAGCTGATGGGAAAGCTGTTCTCTTATATGTAGGTAATACAGCTCTTTGTTTACTTCCAAAATAGGAGCTGCTTCTAAGTTTAACTGTAATTGATATCTAGCTTTTCGATCATTAATACTTTGCTGTCGTTCCTTCTCTTTTCTTTCTTCTTCTTTTTCGGCGAATTCAGCTCTTGCTTCTCCGTATAGAGATAGCCACTCTGCTTTATTGCCCTTTCCGTACTGTTTTTCTAGCCAAGAAAAAGCATCAAACTCTATACCTTTTCTCGTTTCTTTAGCAAATAACTTATCTATAGCTTGAGGTTTATACCCTTTTACCTCAAAGCCTTTCTCTGTTAAATAAGACTTTCTGTTTTTCTTAGATACAGAAGAAACAATTACCTTTCTCCACGTAGTTCCCCAGGCTTTTTTAATAAAAGAGTGCCTGTCTGTTAAATAAGTCTCTAAATCAGGACATTCAGCTTGTTCACCTAGTACGCTCTTTATATCCTGTAATAATGTATGCTTAGTTTTTTCTATGGCCCTGCTTTGAATAGCCTCTAATTCGAACATAAAATTCTCCTTTGGAAAGTTTTCCTACATTTATTATAGGAAAGACCCCTGACAGAATCAAATACACGTTATTACTTTATTTGTGGCTGGATTAAGAACCTCTCTTCTCCCTGCTTTTACTTATTTCTCATCTATTTTTAAATCTGCTTGCCTTGTTATAGTAAAACCCTCCTTTATTCAGCACAAAAAGCTCCTTTAAATAGGAGCTTTTTGACGGTGTTATATTTCAGATAATTCAGTCTATTACAAGCGTATATCAAGCATTTCTGTCGATTTCCTTTGAATAAGGGATGGAGAGCTTTGAAAGCTTGGTTAACAATACATGTAAAACACCTGTAAATAAAAAAGCTACAATCGTTGCACCTGTGGCGACCGGGTGAACATACGTGAAATAGTAGGCAAATACAGCACCCACTATATAAGATACATACACATGAAGGTTAAATCCTTTTGTATACCAGTACAGTTTATTTTGTTTTTCTAAAATAGCTGAAACATCATAGTGTTTTTTGCGAATGATATAATAATCAACAAGAACAATCGCGATAATGGGAATAAATAAGACGCCGATCATAAGCAAAAAGCTTTGAAAATTTGTCATCAACCACTCTTTTAATAAAGAACCTAGGACTGTCACAACTCCCATGGTTAGTGCCGGTATCCAGAACCGCTGCTTTGGAAAAATAGATAAATAAGACATCGTCGCGCTATACAATACCATTACGTTCGTGGACAGTACCGATAAAAAAATTACGATGGCTGCTACTAATCCTAACAGCGGTCTATATGCTCCAACTAAATTTACTGGGTCATACGTTTGCGTCATATTTCCGAGAATCGAAAAACCGGAAACCGTTGCGCCTAACCCCATCGCAATTAAAGTCGCGACGTTATACCCTAAATACGTTCCCGCAATTCCCGTTTTTTCAGATTTACAGTTTCGGTTATAATCGCAAACAATGGGAATCCACGTAAAAGCTGTAGCTACTACAATATCAAAAGCTAACATCCCTGTAATGCCAGGATTTTCGCTTGCTTTCATTTGAATTAATTTGGCTGCATCGAATTCGATAAACAAATAGCTAAACACAACGGTTGCTAAAATGACCATAAGCGTAGCTACTAATTTCTCCGTTGCTTCAATGCCTTTATGTCCGTATATAGAAATAGCTACTACCAACACTTGAGTAAGAATTGTAAATAGATTGATGTTGCTGTAACCGGTCAAAAAGGTAACGGCATGATTTAAACTTAGCCCTGCCATGTAGGCTTGAATCCAGGCCCAGCCTATTAATGTAATAAGATTAACAGCAGCAGGAAGCATAGCTCCTCTTTGTCCAAAGGCAGGTCTCATTAAAACCATGGTTGGAAGACCGGTTCGAGTTCCGATATTCCCCATTAGCACGAGCGGTATGGCACCAACTAAAGAGCCAAGCACGATAATAAATAATGCCTTTAGAAATGGCATATCGGGTACAAACAGCATTCCCGTAAAAACGGTCGTTACTACCACATTGGCTCCTATCCACATGGAAAATGTAGAGAAGAAGCCCATACTTCTTTTATTCATTGCAATCGGCTGCACATTATCATGGGCGAGACCACTTTTTGTTGTCATTCCTTTTCCACCTTTCATTTTTTCTGATACCAATTGGCTCGAGCTAACTTGGAATTTGTATTCACATGTTTTGTTTCAGTAAAAGCAGCTAAGCCAGATGGGCCTAACTCTCGGCCAATGCCGCTTTCTTTGAAACCGCCCCAAGCAGTTTCAATATGAGGTGTATGGTAGCCGTTGATCCAAATCGTTCCCGCTTGAAGATATTCAGCAACTCGCTCTGCTTTCGCTACATCGTTCGTTAAAATTCCTGCAGCTAAACCAAATTTAGTGCCGTTGGCAAGGGCTATGGCTTCTTCTTCACTTGAAAAGGATTGAACGGTAATGACCGGACCAAATATTTCTTCTTGTACGACTTTCATATGCTGCTCCACATCGACGAGCACAGCCGGCTTCATATAGTTTCCACCTTCGCAGTCGATTAACGTTCCTCCTGTTAATAAATTCGCACCTTCTTCTTGACCTAGCTTGATAAAATTCCGTATTTTGTTCAGATGCTTCTTGCTAATAACCGGACCCATCTCCGTTTCCTCTGTTAAGGGGTTGCCAATTTTTATAGTAGCAACAGCCTCCGTAAGAGCAGAAAGAAACGGCTTATAAATAGATTGATGTACAAGTATACGCGATGAAGCTACACACACTTGTCCTTGGTTAAAAAATGAACCAAACATTGTCCAATCTACTGCAATATCAATTTCGCTATCTTCAAAAATAAGGAGCGGAGATTTCCCTCCCAGTTCAAGCGAAACTCTTTTCATCTCTTTTGCGCACTGCTGATAAATACGTTTGCCTGTTTCTGATCCTCCTGTAAAAGAGACTTTGGCTACGTCTTTGTGTTCAACCAGCGCGCTTCCCACTTTACCGTCTCCTGTAAGTAAATTAAACACGCCTTCTGGTATACCAGCTTTTTCACATAATGAATCTAATTTCAGAAAAGAAAGTGGCGTTAATTCTGACGGTTTAAAAACCACCGTATTTCCAGCTGCTAATGCAGGAGCCAGCTTCCACATGCCAAGCAGTAAAGGAAAATTCCAAGGAACGATTAGCGCGCATACGCCAATAGGTTCTTGAATGATTTTACTGTTTGTATTGTCGAACATGTTTTTTGTCCAGGGCTGATTTTCTTCTATTAAATTTGCGTAATATCTTAAACAATTAATCGTATCTTCGATATCTAACTGTGATTCTTTTATCGGTTTGCCTGTATTTAATGTTTCTGTTTCGGCAAATACACTTGCTTCTTTTTCTAATAAGTCCGCTAGTTTCGTAAGTATCCCTAAACGCAGTGATTTATTTTTCTTCCATTCACTCTGCTCAAAAGCCTGTTTTGCTTTATCTACCGCTTCCTCTACTTGTTGAAGTGACGAATCAAATACTTCTGCTATGATCTTATTGGTCGCTGGATTGAGTATTTCTCTTTTTAATGTTTTTTCTTGTTTCTTATCTATTTTTACATTTACTTGCCCGTTCATAGTCAAACACTCCCTATAGAGAACTCTTATATAAAAGTGGGAAGATAATAGTACCTTCCCACTTTTACCGCCTCCTTTATATTCAGTCGCGTGCTTTCACTAACAGCGCTTCTTCTTCTTTTGCTTTTTTTCTTAATGCGATAAGCGTGATAAATTCATAAACAATGTTAGCGGCCGCTGCTGCTGTAATTTGGCCATGGTCATAAGCTGGCAGTACTTCTACTAAATCAAATCCGACAAAATCAATATTTGTTAACCCACGAACGAATTGAAGCGCATCGTCAATACTTGCACCCGATACTTCAGGCGTTCCTGTTCCCGGCGCGTAAACTGGATCTAAAAAGTCAATGTCAAACGATAAAAATACGGGTCCTTCCCCTACACGCTCATGAATAATTTCTAGCATTCTTTCAACGCCCAGTTTTTTATATTCATTTGTCGTATACAGAGCTAGACCTAAGTTCTTTGCATCTTCTAAATCTTCAATGCCGTACAGACTGCCTCGCATACCGATTTGAATCGAGCGCGACACGTCGATTAACCCTTCTTCAATTGCTCGTCTAAATACCGTACCGTGATTGTATTTTTGTTCAAAATAGCTATCCCACGTATCAGAATGAGCATCAAACTGTAAAAGCCCTACGGGTCCGTGCTTTTTCGCGATGGCACGAAGTTCACCAAGCGTCATCGAATGATCACCGCCTAGTGAAATAGGAATAATTCCTTCATTCACAACCGGCGTTAACCCTTCTTCAATTTTTTTATACGTTTCTAAAATATATCCCGGAACGACTGATAAATCGCCGTAGTCCACGCCTGAAATGTAATCAAAGATATTAATCTTTTGTTCTGGATTATACGGACGAAGCAAAATGGAGAAATCTCGAATAGCTTCCGGCCCAAAACGTGCTCCTGTTCGAAAAGATTGACCTGAATCAAATGGAATACCTGTCACAATAAAACTCATTTCTGAATTTACTTGTTCTACATACGGAAGTCTCATAAACGTTCGAGGTCCGCAAAAACGCGGAGATTCAAAAGAATTTTTCGGCTGATATTTTGGCATGATTTATTCCTCCTAATGGGTTTCATTCATTAGCGCCGTATCATCATTTTAGATACTGACGCTTTTTATTTAGATACTTTTTATTAATGCAAAATGCATGCCAATTTTTATCACTCTATTTCGTGCAATTATGGAGGATTTTTAATTCATAATAGAATCAAAACAAAAAAACTGATTCAGTATTGAATCAGTTAATTCATTTTGAATTAAAATCTCATTATTTAATGTTGTACTTTCGTAAACGTCTTACGACCGTAGGCTGGCTGATTCCTAATGCATCTGCCATTTCATACGTTGTTTGACACTGGCGATAAGCACGAATCAGCCAGTTTTTCTCCACTTCTGCAAGTGCTTGCTGAAGCGTCATTCCCTGAGAGGTTAACGTATCAAGAGTCTCCCATTCTTCTTTTTCGCTTTTGATCTTTTCTGCATGAAACGGCAGGTCTTGAGGCGAGATGCTGTTTTCATCTGTTGTTAACACAAGGCGTTCAATTGTATTTTCAAGCTCCCGCACATTTCCAGGCCACGGATGTTCAACCAATAGATTTAATGCTTCTGCATGAAAAAATTTCTTCATTTTATATTTTTCATTTTGTTTATGTAACACGTGATAAAGCAGTGCCGCGACGTCTTCTTTTCGCTCCCGAAGCGGAGGAATTGTAATCGGAATAACATGTAACCGATAAAATAAATCTTCGCGAAAGGTTCCTTTTTTGACCATTTCCTCAAGCGGCTGATTTGTTGCTACAATCAGCCTGAAGTTTACGTGTTTGGCTCGTTCACTTCCAATTTTGGTGACTGTTTTTTCTTGCAGCACTTTTAACAGCTTCACTTGCATATCAAGAGGGAGCTCTCCTATTTCATCTAAAAAAAGCGTGCCGTTATGAGCTAATTCAAACTTTCCTATTTTCCCTTTTGTACTTGCACCTGTAAAAGAGCCTGCTTCGTATCCAAACATTTCAGATTCAAACAAACTAGCTGGAATAGCTCCGCAGTTAATTTCAATAAACGGCTCTTCTTTTCGTTCACTTCCATAATGTAAAGCACGAGCAAAAGCCGTTTTACCAACACCCGATTCACCTAGCAACACAACCGTTGCATCGCTGTCTGCCACGCGATTAATAATGGACCATACCTTTTTCATCGATTCACTTCGTATGACCATATCATTTGACTGCTGTTCCCGAAGCTCTTCCACTTCTAGCTGATATGTTTTCATTTTAACCTCGAGCTGCTGATACTCTTCTTTTAAGCGCTGAAGCTCTGTTAAATCATGTGAAAAGCTGATTACTCTTTTCATACACTGATCTTCATCGTAAACGGGAATACCGGTTGCCATTACCACTTTTCCCGTTTCTGTTTTTTGCATCAGCTGTACTTCTTTCTTTTTCTTTAACACTTCAATCGTAACGGAAGGTGAAAATATTCCGCGGCCTTGCAATTCGTATACGGTTTGTCCGACTAACTCTGACACGTCATACCCGTATATATCACGGCAGTTTTGACTCGCTCGTAAAATACACCCTTTTTCATCAGTGATGACGATATTGTCGTTAGAAGCATGCAAAATAGCTTCAAGCTCTCGTTCAATCATCTCAATGCAGTACTCCTTTTTATTTAATCTGATTTTTCAAACATTTATATCTTCTATTTTATCAATAAACTCACTTATTCAACACAAAAAGCTCCTAAAATAGGAGCTTTTGTTTAAGATAGCTGCTTCATTTTTTGTTTAAACAGCGCTACTTTAATCATAAAATAAGTAATGTTTTCAGGTAATTCTTCTTTGATTGGTTTTAACTTTTCATCACCTACTGACGAAGCAGCTTCTAAAATAAGCTCTTCGTCCTCCTCTGAAAGAAAAGGGGACCAGTCGATTTCTTTTTCTTCTTCTGCACATTTAAACAAATGATTTTCAATGGTAATACGGCTCAATTCACGCTCTGCAGCAATTTCATCTAACGATTTCCCTTGCTGAAAGAGCTCATACGTCATTAAGTGAGACCCTTCTTTTGACGATGCCCTTGCTTTTTTCGGAGCAGGTGCTGACACTTCTCGCTTTCGATCTGGATTTTCTTTACCAAACTGTTTGATTTCAGCTGTGAATCGTTCTCCGTATCGCTCTTGTTTTTGTTCTCCGACTCCTTTTACAGTGGCGAACTGTTCAAGAGTTACCGGAAGTTTTGCGCACATATCATGAAGAGTATCGTCTGAAAAAATAACAAAAGGAGGCACGCCCGCTTCGTCTGCCAGCTGCTTTCGAACGGAACGCAAATGAGCAAACAGCTCGTCATCTTGGACAATTTGCTTCACTTCCATTTGTTCTTTTCTCATCACTTTTTCCGTACCAAGAAGCACACCTTTTCCTTTGGCTGCTACTGATAAAGTAGGAAATGATCCTTGTCCTATTAAAATAAACTGCTCTGAAATCAAATACTCAATAAAATCGCTCACTTCTTTAGCCGACCGGTCGCTCATGACGCCGTACGTTTTCAGCTTGTCAAAACCAAAATCAACTACTTTTTTATTTCGAGAACCCGTTAATACTTGAGCAATCATCATTTTACCGAAGCGTTCGCCCATACGAATCATACAAGATAATACTTTTTGCGTATCGACCGTTACGTCTATTTCTACACGATCATCCGTACAATTACTGCAGCGGCCGCACTCATGCGCTTCACTTTCTCCAAAATAATGAAGAATATACGCTTGCAAGCAGCCTTCTGTATGACAGTAGTTCACCATACTTTGCAGCTTTTCAAGATCTTGAATCTGCTTTTTAGGATTCGACGTTGACTGTTCAATCAAAAAGCGCTGCACGCGAATATCTTGAGGAGAATAAAGCACGATACACTCACTTGGCAGTCCGTCACGACCAGCACGTCCTGCTTCTTGGTAATAGCTTTCCATATTTTTTGGAAGCTGATAGTGAAGAACAAAGCGAATATTGGATTTATCAATCCCCATTCCGAAGGCAGAGGTAGCCACCATCACCTGCACATCATCTTGCAGAAAGCGGTTCTGCTCTTCATCACGGCTGTTTGCACTCATACCAGCATGATATTTTGATACGTTGATTCCTGAGTTTTGCAATCTAGCATGAAGCTCTTCAACATCTTTACGCGTAGCGGCATAGATAATGCCTGCTTCTTGATCATTTTTACGGATATACTGATCGATATAACTGATTCGATCCTGACCTTTCACAACCGCAAACAATAAATTTTCACGTTCAAATCCCGTCATCACCGTGTACTCTTCATTAATATGAAGAGCTCGACAAATATCTTCACGCACTTGAGGCGTCGCAGTAGCTGTCAGCCCCATCACAATCGGAGCATTAGACAGCTTGCTGATGAGGTCGCTGATGCGCAAATAACTCGGTCTAAAATCATGACCCCACTGTGAAATACAGTGTGCTTCATCTACCGCCACAAGCGGAATAGGAAGCATTTGAAGCTGTTCTAAAAATTGCGGTGATTCCAGTCGTTCCGGCGCTACATAAAGTAACTTATATTCGCCAAGCGCTACTTCTTCCAAGCGCTGCTGCACCTCCGTGTGCGTCAGCGAGCTGTTGATATACGTAGCCGGAATACCAGCTGCGTTCAACGTGTCGACTTGGTCTTTCATCAAGGAAATCAACGGAGAAATCACCAGTGTCGTGCCTTCTAATAATAATGAAGGAATTTGATAACAAAGCGATTTCCCTCCCCCTGTTGGCATAATACAAGCGGTATTATGCCCTTCTAAAACATAACGAATCGACTCTTCCTGTCCTTTTCGAAATGAATCATAGCCAAAATAGGACTGTAAATGTGTTAAAGCTTGTTCAAATTGCAAAATAGCGTCCTCCTTTAAAATAAGTAGAAATAGTAGTTGAGGAATCCATTGGAAGAAATTAAGACGTAGAATTTTATTTTATCAAATCTTAAGGGATGTTGCACAGAATTCGTTGATTTAAGGATATAGCAAAAATGATAAGCGAAAAGCCCTCAATTTATAACTCTCTCTCCTATCGCAAACAGTCTTTTTATGTATGTCAGGACTCCTTTCCTAAAAATCTTTCCCCATTCCATTCTTTTTTCCTGTATAATTAAGAATAGGAAAGAGGTGCTTATCACGAGACATCCTGTAGAAACGATTTATTATTTAGAAAATCCACAGCGTAATATTTCAACATATGCTTCCACAACTCAGTTAACGGTTGAGTCTGTTGTGAAAGATGTGTTTGGTGTTGCTTGCGTAGCAGATATTAAAATTATGCTTCAATATAATAAAGAATTCCGCAAAAGTATTAGTCAATTACACAATGCAATGGACGATGATCTTACGTTAGAAATGGTTTTTCGAGTTGCTTCAAAAGAAGATTTGCTTCGATTTAAAAAAAGTTTACTTGAAAGTAGTTTAGATGACGCAGAAACGTCAATAGACTGTCCATTCAGCGCAACCATTCAATTACAAGATGGTCGATATACATGGAACGAGTCTACTTCTGTTTATGAAAAACAAAAAGAACGTCTTTCATCTTAAATTAAATTTCTCTATTTTTATGCATGCAAAAAGCCTGGATCTTAGCTGTTTAAGATCTAGGCTTTTTGCAGTTTGTACTGTACCTTAAAAGGTCAAAAAAAAAAAAACCGATGCAGGAAAAAGACTGGCTAAAGCTTCTTCCCGCTTATTTTTCACCAGATTCTCCTTAAAAATAACAGCGTTTTTCCTTCTTCTTCTATATTAGACTTTTTAACTCAATTTCATGAAATAGGTTTTATCACTTCCAATAACGTGTATACACAAAACAAGGAGATAAGTTACTTAAACTTCTCTTCATTACTAAACGTATTCGAGAAAGTTGTCTATCATACAAGGAGGTTTTTTGAAATGGTAAATGTAAAAGTAGTTGAAAATGGCGTACAGGCAAAAGATACAATCGAACAATTTTTGCGTGAAGGATTTACAAAAGACGAAGTTTATTTACTTGCACACCATCAAGATCGCTCCGAGGATTTAACAGCTGCAACAAATACAAACAATATCGGTCTTTCTGAACAAGGTGTTTTTGATGCGATTGCGAATGTATTTCGTTCTCGAGGAGACGAGCTTCGTGCCAAAATGCGTTCATTAGGATTATCACAGCCGGAAGCTGAACGCTATGAAGAAGAATTAGATCACGGTAAAGTCATCGTCGTTGCATCAAAAGTTGCTTAATCTAAAAGCCCTACAGCAGGGCTTTTTTTATTTTTGTCTTCCTCCCTTCTTACCCTTTCATTAAAGAAGTCATTCATACATATGATTATGAAGATAAGAGTTACTGTGAGGAGTGATATATTTGATTATAGGAATTGAGTACACAAAACGTGTGAAAAATGGATTAGTCGTTAAAAATATTCCTTACAAGATACACGATAAACCTTGTGATGAAGGCTGCTGTAAAAATGATAAAACGATAGGCGTCAGGGACAAATTAAGGGTTAATTGGCTGTTGAATGTTTTTATGCCTAGCAAAAATATGACGGTATTTGATTATAAATATTGGTCAGAGGAATTAACTTCTTTATGGAGAGAGCACCGGAGAAAAACTATATAACACACCTGATAAAAAATCTCCTTGATGAGCAAGGAGATTTTTTTCTATTTACTTCATTTTCTAGCCCCAACGTATTTATTACACATTGCCACAATTTTTATACCTTGAGATGTGGTGACAGTAAATGTACTATCATCGTTGTAAATTGCTGCGTGAGATACTTTTCCTTACACTCATCATAATCAATTTTATATGTAACATTTCTTAGCTGTGTTTATCCTTTTCTGCTGAAGGCAATAATGAAGAAGCATAAACTATAAAAAGTTATGATTAACGTCATTGAGACACTACTTGATTATATAAAGAACTCTTCTACAGATGATTCGCCCCCTCCCCCGCATATTGGTGAGGCTATGGGATGCTGGTTATATTTCACTGCTTTAGCGGAAGAAGTACCCGCCTTAGAAACCTGTCTTAATACAACAACCAACAGTGAACTGCTTAAGCTTATTCAAGACTCAAAAAACCTGGCTGAATCTCAGATTGATACCCTAAAAAAATTAATGGTTAAAGAAGGAATTCTGCTTCCTGAAATACCGGCTACCAAGCCGAAATCCGACCCTAACAGCATTCCATTAGGAGCAAAAGCAACGGATTCTGAAATCGCTAACTTAATATCTGTAAAAGTTGCCTCTAATATCGTCATGTGCAGCACGAATATGGGACAGTCTATTAGAACCGATATTGGATTGATGTGGCTAAAATTCCACACTGAAAAGGTCATATTAGGATCAAAAGTGAAAAGTCTGATGCAGCAAAAAGGCTGGCTTAAAATTCCACCTTATTATTATTCACCTGGAGCACCTCATAACTAATTGAAGTGTTTTAAGGTAAGCAGCATAGATAACCTTACATCTAACACATTTAACGAGGTGCTTGAATATGGATTTCCCTACAATTCATACAAATTTTTGGGACGCAGTCATTGGTGTTCCTGTCGTATTAATCGTGACGCAGCTGATCAAATGGCTTTTCCATCCTAAAAAGCAGTATATTCCGACTATTGCTTTAGCTGTTGGCGTGCTTTTTTCAGTATTTATCAGTCATCCTCATCATATTATTGCCGGATTGTTTATGGGATATTTTTATGGATACGCCGCAATTGGCAGCTATGCCGGTCTTAAAACCACGTGGAGAACGATTAGAAAAGATACGTCTCCTTATTCATCAGACTAAAACACCAGCGAAATATTCGCTGGTTTTTAGTCTTCACTACTTATTTCTTCTGCTCCTAGCTCTTTGGCTAAGTGAACAACCGATTGATTGATTTTCCATACGTAATAAATGTTATGCAGCAGCTGAAGATGCTGTAAATTTCTTGATTGAACGGACGTATCAAAATAATCTAAAGATTGTTCAATCTTTTGTCTTACATCTTCAAGCGTGTGTACATACGTTCCTCGCTCTCCTCGCAACGCTTTTTCAAGCTGAGTGAAGTTGCTTGTCACTTTCTCTTCCACTTCCTTTACTACACCATGAAATTCTAATTCATTATAAAAAGCTTCGTTTCTAGTAGAAGACGCTACTAAATGCTTGGCATAATAATTAATGGCTGTAAAGACGGTCAAAAATTGCTGCAGACGTGAACGGCCAACAAAACCTTTGATAATAGGATCTGAATCGACATGAAGCTGTTTTAGCTTTTTTTCTAATTCCATTCCTTTATCAGCTAAATTGGTAAACGCATGCTGATTCGTAAAACGATGCAAATAAGTTTGCACAAATTCTTTTAAAGCCGATACGTATTCTATTGAAGTGTCCGTTATTTTATCTCTTGTTCTTTTAGGAAATACAAGAGCCGATACGGCTAAACCAATTCCAACTCCTACGACTGTATCTAACACGCGGGCCAGTAACAAGCTCTCTGAAATTCCACCAAGAAGCATATCATACATAAAGGCCAGCATCATCGTAATCCAAAAACTCATAAACGAATACGTAATAGGAAAGAAATAAAAAGCCATAAACACACAGATAAAAAGCAGCGTTACTTCTAGCATTCCGGGGGAAACATAGCTTGCGACAACAAAGCCAACAGCTGCTCCTAAAAGCGTTCCTACACTTCTCTGGACTGCTTTTACAAACGTACTCCCTATTGTTTCTGTACCAAGAAGCACTAAATAACCTGCTAAGAGCGCCCAATATTGGTGCGATGGAGATAAAAACGAGCCAAATACTAGCGTCGCAACAGCAGTGATGACCGCTTGAATAGACTTTTTCGTAGATGGTTTTAATCCTTTTTCTTCATCATTATCCTCTTCGTCTTCTTTTTCTTCCGCTTCTTTTTGAGGCTGTTTTTCTTGTTTCACAATTGCTTGCTGCAGCTCATAGGCTTCATCAATCACGTGATTTGATATCGTTTCGATACGGCGGATTAAGTAAAGCCAATCTTTATACCTTTTGTCTTGAGGTTCAAGTTCACTTAATTTTTGGCGTAGCTCTTGCAGATGCTGAGCTGCATCCGTTAAGGAATGAGTAGGATTTTCATTTAATACTTCCGCTTCGCGAATCGACTCCACTAGCTTTAACAGCAGCTGCTGAATATCAAAATGATTAAATGCTTTTAATTCACTGAGCTTTCGAATCGCCTGGGAATATGTCTGGAGCAGCATAACTGTATCAAATACATAAAGGCGCATCTGTTCAGCTGTTACGCCAGGCCATATGTCGTGGGGATCTGTATTTCCAAGCTCTTCTGATGCTACACGGGCATACTCCGCTAGTTTTTTAATATTGCGGTTATATTGTTTGATTTGAGCCGGTTCAATTTGTTTCTTTTGAATTAACTCAATAATTAAATCAAGCACCAAATTCACTTGAATATGAAATGATTTCATTGAAGACCTCAGCACGTTGGCAGGTCGGTCTTTAAAGATAACAAAATTATAGATAAATGCACAGCAGGCTCCTACTATAACGCCAGCTAACAGCCACGGCAGCTGAGACAATGTGACGTGTAAAATAGAAGCAAAATAAAACGACATAAATGCTACCATCGACAGGGAAAAATAGCGAATACCAAATTTCTGTAAATAAAAAGACAAAAACACCAACAGAACAAGAAAAATATTTTCTGCTTGTCCATATCGTGATAAAAACGAGCCAATTCCGAGAGAAACGGCGCTAGAAAGCGCTACTAAGCCTGTTGTCACTTTTTTTGCTTTTGTTGTTTCATCATTCACAACCAGTATACCCATCAGGCCGATTACGCCCGATAAAATAGCAGCGGTAATTTGTGAGCTTCCCGCTGCTTTTAATACGATCAGCATAATAACAACCGCTGTAATTACGCTAATCGTAGCTTTAGAAGCCGTTTTGAGCCTTTTTCGTCCAGGATCTGCAGCGACTAAGCGACTAAACCAATATGAAAAAATAAACCCCCTCTCCTTTCGTGCTGTAGAGTTCTTTACAGAAAGAGTAATATTATTACTTATACCCTTTTTTATTCTTTTCTATCGTATGTAAGCACGTTTTTCCACTATAACATTGCGAAGGACTAAAGAGCTAAACAAATGCTTAAAAACACATCTATTTTCTGTCAGATGTGTTTTTAAGCATTAATCAGTACTTACAATGTAAGAGAAGAAATTTCCCATCCGTTTGTTAATGGATTTCTTTTTAAAGTAAAAACCATCGTTGTCTTTTGAGCCCCTTTATTCTCGTAATAAATAAGGCAATCTACGGTGATTTTCTCTTTTGTTTTATATTTTTTTGCATGAAATAAGTCCGTTTTATAATAAATAGTGGAGATACTATGCAGTTTTGCCCATAGCTTATGCTCTTGCTTCACGCGCAAAACCGGCTGCATTAAGGCATCATCATCTTGCTTTAATCCTGTTAAAAACATATTGACGACTTCTGCCGGCTCAGCTTTTAATGCATATTCATCAAGTTTTCCTCCTGCTTTTAATACCATTAACTGATGACCTGGATCCACATTTTGAGACTTGTGAGTCGTACTTCCTGCAAAATGAATGCAAAAATGGCCGGGGAACCCATTGTCAAGCGCACCGGCTCCGTGAGGCATTCCATTCATGGAAGCTGCAAGCATTTGGCCTTTAAACGGAATGAGAACAGCTCTTCGGTTCCAGCTCCATTTTCCATTATATAAGTGCTTCATTACTTTCGTATCTTGACGTGTAAGCGGCTGAACATCTGCGTGGTGCGAGCCTGCTCTTCGCTGCACATAAAAGTAAAAACCGGTTTCCACATCGATAACTTTAAATTTTTTCCCCTTCAGCAGTAAGTTTTCTACACGTTTCCACTTTAATACTTTTCCTGTGTCACTTACCGGAAAGTACGTAAGGTTTTCTTCTGCTTTCATCTTTTGGGGATGCACAAAAAAACTAATAAGCATAAAGACTAAAATCATTAATTTTGTCATTGTCTACCCTCATTACCTTGTAGTTTCTCTATGTAATATGCGAAAGTACACATACAAATATAAATAGAAATTTTTACACGCTCGGCTCATGGAAAATAATACAAAAAAGAGCTTATGAATCCTATACATTAAACCGTTCATTTTATTCATACTAACAGGTGAAAGCGAGGTATATGATATGAATTTCACTTGGATGGTTGGACTTTTAATGCTCATTCAACCTCTTTCTACACAAGACCACCTATCTATTACTCATGATGGTAAACCAATTCAACGGATTGAACGGGAAAAAGTGGCTGTTCCTCTTCTTCCTGTACCTATGGTTGATCATGATCGATATAATCTTCTTCTAAAAGAATTGGATAAAAAAACATATAGAGAGCCCATAAATGCCCGGATTGATAAAAGCGGACAAATTGTTCCTGAGCAAGCGGGTGTCAAACTATATCATAAAGATTTTGCGGAGAAATTTTATACTTATTTTTTTAACGGCGGTACGTCAACATTAGAAATCCCGACGCTTCCTGTTCCGCCTCGCGTGGATAAGGAGCTGCTTGCAACGATTCGTATTAAGCAAATCGGTCATTATCATACCGTATTTAACCCTCATAATAAAAATCGTTCTCACAATATTTCTCTTGCGGCTGAATCACTAGACAGCAGCGTCATATTTCCTGGGGAAGTTTTCTCTTTTAATCAAACCGTCGGAAAAAGAACGGCAGCAAAAGGGTATATGCGTGCGCCAATCATTGTAAAAGGAGAGTATTCTGAAGGAGTTGGAGGAGGAATTTGCCAAGTTTCTTCTACTTTATTTAACGCTGTCGATAACGCTGGCGTCACGATTACGCAGCGCTACTCACACAGCCGCAGTGTTTCCTACGTACCTCCTGGGCGAGACGCTACCGTCAGCTGGTATGGACCTGACTTTCATTTTAAAAATACGTATAGTGATCCTTTGTTGATTCGAGCGCAGGTGCACGGGGGAGTCGTAAGCGTGGCCGTTTACTCTACTGATGCGATTGAATATAAGCCTCGCCGCGTGCCTTGGGCTTCTATTGATCAATTGCCGAAAGAGAAAAAAATTGAATCGCATGTTGATACTGAGCCTGCCGATTAATCATCTCTTCCAGCTTTTTATAATGAACATAAAAAAAGCCTAAAGGATATCCTTTAGGCTATTCAGTGATATAATTAGCAGCCGTAGCCGCCACCGTAACCACCGCTATAACAACTACATCCGATAATTACTAATAGAATAAATAATACAACTAATAAAGCGAAACCAGAACCAAATCCACATCCAGCATTAGACATACAAGCACTCCCTTTCAACGTAATTTTCTGTTGCTAAAACAAAGAAGGTTCAAACATGGGGTGTTTCTCATGGATAGGTTATTGTATGTCTGCCTAGACGTTTTGGTTTGCTGTTCTGCTCATTTTTTAAAAATTGGGCTTGTTTTCGTCTTTACAACTCGGAAAATGTAATTCCGTAAAAGTAAAGCTCATTTCCACTCTTCCTTTAAAATCGCGTAACAATATTCATCCCACCATCCTTTTTCAGTTGGAATACATTTTTTAAAATACCCTTCTCTTCTCATCCCGATCTTCTCCATAACACGATAAGAAGACGTATTCTCAGGTTGACAAGTAGCAATAATCCGATGCAGTTTCATTGTGTTAAAACCGTAGTCCACTATTGCTTTTGCCGCTTCTGAAGCATATCCTTTCTGATGATAGAGAGAATTAAATACCCAGCCAATTTCATAAGTATGGTCTCCAAAATAGTTAAAAAAGACGATATGACCAATTAGGTTTTTTTCATTTTTTAATACAACTGGAAAACTTTTAACATTTTCTTTCGTATTTTCATTTACAAATTTCTTCGCATCATCCTTACTAAAAACACCTTTTGGTATGTACTTCATGACATTAGCATCAGATGTATATGCGTAGACATCTTGCCAATCTTCATATTTAAATTTGCGTATTAGTAATCTGTTGGTCTCAATGTTCATGTGGTTCTCCCCTATCTCAAAGCTATCTTTCTATACGCTTGTTTCGATAATGAAGATATAAAAACCTCTTTGCACCAAGTTACTATTGCTTTTGTTGACGCTTCTTTAAAACAAGATAAAGTGACTCTGCGAAAAAGAAAAACAAAAGAGAAAAAAGGACAAATAAAATCTCCTTCACGGCTAGCTTATCCTTTAGGCACCATTGTGTTATTTTTGTCGATTACAATCGCTAGTAATTTTCAAGAACACCTTTACGAAGGCCTACACGTTGCGAGATTTCTTTTACATATGCCACTATTTTCTATCATACCTGTACTGCTTCTGATTATCGCATTTTTAAGGAATAGGAAGAAGCAGCACGAATAGTTGCATCTCTAGTAAATAGAAAGAATAGCCTTAAAATGATCGAGGTGATGTTCGTGTATATATGGTTTTATGATCATTTTGTTAATACCATCTTATTTCCGCTTACTTGTATCATGCTAGTGTGCGTATCATTAGGACTGTATGCATACTTTAAGCTAAAAAAAATGAAAAATTGATACTAGATGGCTATTTCCCACATTCAAAACAAGAAAGATACAACAAGATAAAAAGCAACTGTTATTCCCGCTGCAATTAAAGCTGGCTTTAATTTATACTTGGCATATTCAATAACAGATAAATCTAATATTTTGGCGATGGTATTCGTATCATCGCTTAAAGGTGAAGAAAATGATCCAAATGAACCGCTTGCAAATACTGCACCGATAATCAACGGCAAAGAAAGATCTGCAGAACTTGCAAGCGATACGCCAAGCGGCATTAAAATCCCCCACGTCCCCCAAGCAGACCCGATAAAGTAAGAAATAGCAGCTCCAAAGATAAACATGAACGGGGTGATGAACATATGAGGAATCCACTTGGAATGTGCGGTCACAAAGTTGGAAAACCCCAAGTCTTCTGTAACAGCGGATAATCCCCATACTACCGATAACAACAGAATAACGGACATTAAGTCATTGCCTCCTGTGATAAAACCATTAAGCAAATTCTGTAAGGTAAAGCGCTGAAATAAGAAAAAAATAAGGGTAATTAATATAGTTATAATTAAAGCTACTACCATCGCTTCTAGCACGTCTGCTTTAATAAATGCTTCAAAAAAAGTGTGACTCTTATGATGACCGCTCCACCATGTTAAAAATAAAGTGAACGAAATCACAACAAGTAAAGGCAGTAACAGATTCCAAGGCTTAGAAGGCAAATCCTTCGATACGCAAGGATGACAATCATGCCAATCTTTTTCGTCTTCTTCTTCAAGCTTCATAGGAGCCGTAGATTTTGAATGATGAAAAAAGCTGAAATAAATCCCTACTAAAATAATCACAATTGAAAAGAAATTATAAGGAATGCTTTGAATGAATAAAGAATAAGCGTCTTGCTTTATGCCTTGATGATCAATCGCCATTTGAATGATTGATACCATATATCCGACAAATGCGGTTGCCACGGGAATTAAGACGATAACAGGAGTAGCAGTTGTTTCAATAACAAACCCTAGCTCTGCTGTCGTCATTTTCACTTTTTTCAGCAGCGCTCTCATAATGGGCGCGATTGTAACAAAACGAAATGTGGGAGCACTGAATGTTCCAATGGTTGAAACATAGGTTAAAATAAGGGCTTTTTTTCTTGTATCAATTCTTTCAGCAGCTGTTTCCACAAAACCTTTAACTCCTCCAGCCGTCTTAATCATTCCGATAAGCCCTGAAAACGCGTATAAAAAGGCGACGATTTCTATATTACTTTTATTTCTAAGAGCTTGTACAACGTAGTGAAGTAGTTTTTCAACACCTCCTATAATCGAATGATCAATCAAATAAGCGCCTACTAATAGGCCTAAAAACAACCCTGGCAGCACTTGTTTGGTGAAAATAGCTATTGGAATAACAATTAAAAACGGTATAATTGAAAACCAACTAGATTCCATAGGACTCTCCCCTATCTTAAAAACCATATTAGATGTCTTCACGTATCGTTCATTAGCTTTTAATGTAACCCCAATATTATGTGTATATTCACGAAAACAACACGTATAAGCAGTACGGCTTTAATAAAATATTTCTGATTAAAAACAGCATAATAAAACTCTTTATTTCTACAACAAAAAAAAGCAGTTTGCACATGCAAACTGCTTTTGAAAAGAAGCGGAAGACGAGGTTCGAACTCGCGACCCCCACCTTGGCAAGGTGGTGTTCTACCACTGAACTACTTCCGCACATATATGAAAATAAAGATGCGGGTGAAGGGACTTGAACCCCCACGTCATAAGACACTAGATCCTAAGTCTAGCGCGTCTGCCAATTCCGCCACACCCGCGTGTGAATTAAAAGATAACTCCAAAATGGCAGGGGCAGTAGGAATCGAACCCACACTGACGGTTTTGGAGACCGTAGTTCTACCTTTAAACTATGCCCCTAGAAATGATTTTCTAAAAGAACCTCGTTTATCAACGACGCTATATTATAATAAAACATATATAGAAATTCGTCAATAGGTCTTTTTAAAAGTCATGACTAGGACTAGCAATTCAAAAAAAACTGTGAGGCATATCACAGCTTTTCACACATTCCCTTCACCACCTGCAGTCCTTTTTAATTTTAATATCGACTATTTGTTTTTAGAGACTCTGCTGTAACACAGTACTATACAAAATGTCTCCAAAATCGTGTAAAGACCGAAAGAATATGTAGCAGTGCAGATTTTACAGGAGGCGCGTTTTTTTGAGAATCCGTATTAAAATCCACAGGTTCTCCCTCATTTCCCACAAGCGTACTGTGAGAAATTTTAGTTTCAATAGCTCCTGTTAACTCGGCTGCAAATTCTTCACTATCTATCATAACCATGGATTCAGTATTTAAAAATGCAGAGCGTGAATCTAAGTTAAAAGAACCAACTGCACTTAAACGCTGATCATAAACAACAGATTTCCCGTGAATTGAATAAGGCTTTTGATATTCATAAAGCTTTGAACCAGCTTTTATGACGCGATTCTTCACTCCCAAGTATGCAGAAAAAGCCATAGCATTTGGAGTGGATGTAATAGAATTAGTTAAAATAATTCTTTGCACTTTTGGTTTTACTTGCTTATCTATATACTGTTCCATCTCTTTTGTTGGTACGATATAAGGGCTTTGAACAACAATGGATTTTTCAGCTTGTTGCGAAAGCTTAATAAATGTTTTCCATATAAAAGGACTTTTATTCATTCTTTGAATAGGATTTGTAATAAAAGAAACTTTTCTTGTAGGCATCGTTGATTCTCTCCATACAATATAAGGATGGACAAAAGGTTCGTTTGCTTTTTTGGCCTCTTCGTATTGATCTATCAACAACTTTTTTCCTGAAAGACCACGAAATTGTTTAGTTTTCTTGAGCTTTGGAAAAGCTTTGCGTGTATACGGATGATTCCATAATTTCTCTATATACTTCTCCATTGAGAGAATAACACTATGACTTTCTTGCTTTGTGTTATAAATCAGCACATCACGGTCATAGACAAAATTTTTATCTGGTTGACTGGCCAAGTATTTATCTCCAATATTTCGTCCTCCACTAATACCTAATTGGCCATCGACTACTATTATTTTATCGTGAAGACGATTATGCCATGTCCAAGGTTTAAAAATAGTAAAGGGCTCATAGTACTTTAATTCAATATTATCGTGGAAAGCTAAAGCATAAAGAACATTTTTTCTCTTACCTTTTAACCCATGAGAGATCCCATCTAACAGCACGCGAATACGTATACCTCGATCGGCAGCTTCGAATAAAGCGCCCATAAGTAAATCCGAAGAACGACCTTTACCGATGGAAAAATACGCAATATCGATTGTATGCCTCGCTTCTTGAATCATCTGCATTCGAACAAGCCCTGAAAAATAACCGTTTTCCAAAAGCATAACTCGGTCTGTGGATTCTTTCTTCCCGTAAAAATTCTCAGTATTCATTACTTTTAAGTCTTTTCCCTTGTGCAAAGGGACATAAAACAGTACCACTGCAGTTGCGAATACATATATGAAGTACAATACGACAATCATTATGAGTATATTTATTAGCATGTTTCCTGTCACAATCCCTTTCCATTCTTATCGTTCTGTTTTTATTAGGATTCTTACTTTTTTAACTTCTATACCTTTTAAAATAAGAATGGAATGATGGATTACTTGTTACACCACTGTTGATTTCCGTTCAAGTCTTCGCCTTTCCTTCTAAACAACAGCTAGAAGCAATTATATTCACGAAACCTACGTTTACACTACCAATAAAAAAATCCGAACGCGTTTGATTCTCCATCAAGAATCAAACGCGTTCGGATCTTCCTTCAAGTAACATGCTTTTGTTCCAGCCTCTTTCAAATAGATATGCTTATTGTAAAAATAATTCTCAATTTTTTCTTTATACATATTTAAGGAGATATATGGTTTATTATGGTTTTAAGATAACTTTCGTACATTCATCCTGATGATTGTTAAACATTTCATAGGCTTCACTTGCTTGATTAAGAGGGATTCTATGAGAAATTATTTCTGTAGGATCAAACTCCCTATCTGTAATTTTTTTAAATAATTCTGGCATGTAATGAATTACTGGAGCCTGTCCCATTTTTAAAGTAATGTTTCTTTCAAAAATGTTCCCAAGAGGAAACATATTATATATCGATCCATATACACCTGTTAGCTGAATTGTCCCAAATTTCCTTACTGCTTTTAAGGCAATTTGAATAGCACTTAACGTTCCTCCTTGCAGCTTGAGTTTTTGTTCAATCGCTTCTACTGGTGATTTCTTTCCATCCATTCCTACACAATCAATTACAACATCTGCTCCACCACCGGTTACCTCTTTGATATAGCTTCCCATATCGCCGTATTTATCAAAATTAAAGCACTCTACGTTATTCATTTGTTTAGCTCGTTTTAATCTATATGGAACGTTATCAACAGCGATGACCCGTTTAGCACCTTTCATCCATGCAAACTTTTGAGTCATTAATCCAATGGGGCCGCTGCCAAGAACCACTACTGTATCCCCAGGTCCAACTCCGGAATTTTCTACACTCCAATAAGCGGTTGGCAGAACATCAGACATAAATAACAATGCCTCATCATCAAGCTCACAGGAGGGCGGAATTAAAAATGGCATAAAATTCTCAAAGGGAACACGTAATAGTTCAGCCTGTCCTCCTGGGTGATTCCCGTATCGTTCAGTGAACCCAAAGTATCCTCCTGTATCGATTTCCTTATTAGGATTAGAGTTATCACATTGACTTTCTAAATCATGCTGACAATAATAACAGGTCCCGCACGAAATATTGAACGGTAAAACTACTCTATCTCCTTTTTTTACTTTTGTTACCTCTGGACCCACTTCTTCTACAATTCCCATTGGTTCATGGCCAATAACGTATCCTTTTTCAGCAGGGAGAGCACCTTGGTAGATATGTAAATCCGAACCGCAAATAGCTGTAGATGTAATCCTAACAATAATGTCGTCTTTTTTCTTCAAAGATGGATCTTCTACTTCTTTTACTTGGATATCCTTTGCACCTTGAAAAGTTACTGCTTTCATAATCACCCTCCTTAATTAAATTACTACTCTATACCCTTAATGTCCCAAAATATGTATATGTATGGCTAGAAATTTATTTAGCCTTCATTTAGATTAAAAAATGAGCGTAAATACTTCTTACACAACAAAAAAGCAGAAGTTCATTATCTTCTGCTTTTACAATTTATACTCTCTATTGTGAACCTGCTCTAAGTAAAACAGCGGCTCTTTTATTGATTAAGGTCGTTCTCCATATCTTTTATATCTTGCTGAAACTCTGTTAAACGCTGACGCTGTGTTTCAGAAGCATTTTCAAGCGCATTCTCAATTTGCTGAGAGGCTTCATTCACTTCACCTATCGCTTGCTTCGCTTCATGGCCGTACGATGCATCATTTTTAGCTTCATTTGCCTGTTCATATGCATCTACTGCTTCTTTATGCCCCTGCTGTGCTGCTTGAAACGATTGTTGTTTATCTTTGTTGTATGGGAATTTTTTCATCATAGTACTCCTTTCCATTTGTTCACTCTTTAGTGTGGCATTTTTCTACTTATTCATACGACGCTTCAATAGGTTAAAGCTAAGTGAATATTCCTCATAACAAACCTCTCAATCATATAAGAGCCCTAGAGAATATCTTCTATATAATTAAAAATTTTCCATATTTTACAGAAATGTATTATCACTTTCTTTAGCGGACATCATACGAATAGCTTATCTGAACGAAAAAATGTATTGGGGTTGACTGCATGCACTTGTTTCTTTCCTTTTTAATCATTCGCTCAGGTATTATATGGATATAAATGAAAAAATTACCTCAACACTCTCATAAAAAGGAACGGAACATTTTTATTGTGTTCATGACAATCAGTATCATAATCGCTCTTGCAAAAATCTTTCGGTTGCCTCTACCGAACCCTTCTGGTTGGGTAGAAGTAATGTTTCACCCTTTAAGTCACTTATTATTCCGTTGGATCACTTAATTAGTGTATATGGCAAAAGGATGTGCTCATTTTGCTTAATGAAATCAATATTTCAGCTGCGCAGTTTCGCAAATTAGTAACTTTGTATAGCATCGGAAGCACAATTATTGTTGTACCTGCCGCTATTACAGCTGATGCTCATCAAGATGCCTGGATTGCCGCACTCTTCGGTGTTGCATTAGGAATTGGCTTAGTTTTGCTTTTTACCTCACTAGGAAAAATGTTTCCAACGCTTACGCTGATGGAGCTGATGGAAATGAACGAAAAAATTTTAGGCAAACTATTTGGAAAGATTGTTTCTGCTGTTTTTGTGTTATCCAATTTATTCATCAGCAGTCAAGTTCTTTACTATGTAGGTAATTTTCTCACTACACAAATTCTTCCCTACACGCCGCTGACAGCCATCCACATTGCATTTATGGATGTGGTCGTCGTAGGAGTACGCCTAGGAATAGAAGTTATTGCACGAAGTGCCGAGATTTTATTTCCTTGGTTTGTCGGATTATTCGGACTTCTCATTTTGTCTATGATCCCTCAAATTAAAATAGAGCATATTCAGCCTGTGTTCGAAATCCATCCAAAAGCTTTTATTCGTGCTGTTTTAACCTTTTTAAGCATGAGTTCTTTGACTTATACGATTCTGCTTATGATTTTCCCTTCTCATACACCAGACACAAAAAAGGCAACTCAATCCTTTTATATAGGTAATATAGCCGGTGGACTAGTGATGGTTACGTTAATCTTACTCGGAATTTTAGTGCTTGGTCCTTATTACTCCCAAATCACCATGTTTCCAAGCTATGAATTAGGTAGAAGAATTGATGTAGGAAACTTTCTCCAAGGAATTGAAGTAGTCATTGCTATTTTGTGGTTTATTACTCTCTTTTTTAAGCTTTGCATTTATTTTTACGCTACTCTTTTAGGGTTTGCCAACGTATTTCATATAAAGGATTACAAACTATTTTCGTTTCCAGTAGCCCTCATCATGATTACTCTTTCTCTTATTGTGTATCCAAGCGTTTCTTATCAAAAGGAATGGGATACAAAAACGTGGATTCCCTACAGCTTACTTGTAGGCATCTTATATCCGCTTTTCCTTTTAATTGCAGGGTTTATTCAAAACAAAAAGCAGCGCTCTTCTAGCAGCGACTAAAAAATTAAAAACCTGTAATAGAGAAGGCGTCTTCAGTATAAGCACTTATTTTTTTGGAAAATTAACATTAATTATTCACGTATAGGAGCTAGTGTATGCTAGGGGTATTGGGATTACTTATTATTTGCACGCTCGTCATTTGGTTTGAAGCACCTAAACTGCGGCTAAAAAAAGCGAAGAAAGAACTGTGGGTATTCTACACAGTTCTTGCAATCGGAATGACCGTAAGCATTTGTAAAACGCTTGGTTTGAATGTTCCAAATCCTTCAGTGAAAGTATATATAGCTCTCGGACTTTTATTTAAAGATAAAAATCTGATAGAAATTAATGAAGCAGTGTTTGGAAAATATCTAGGAAAAGGTGTATCTTGTTTATTCGTCACGTCTACTGTCATAACATGCAGCCGCATTGTATACTACGTGGGGAGTTTTTTAAATACACATATTATAATAGAAACTCCGCTGATTGCTATTCACATTATTTTTATGCTTGTGGTTGTGTTCGGAGCAAGACTCGGACTAGAAACAAACGCACGCTGCTGTGAAATATTTTTCCCTTGGTTTATTGGCCTTCTCGGAATTTTCATCTTCTCACTGACTCCTCAAATGAAAGTCGAAAACCTTATGCCTTTATTAGATATTCACTTAAAGCCGCTGACTCATTCGGTTTTCACCTTTCTTAGCATCACTTATTTTACTTTTGCTCCTTTAATGATGGTATTTCCTCTTTATTTAAGAAAACCTGAAAAAGGTGCTAAAGCTTTAATGAGCGGAAGTCTGTTAGGTGGATTTATTATGGTAGCAATTATTCTCTTTTGTATAATGGTTATTGGCTCTTACCATTCTTCAACTACCATGTTTCCTGTATACGAAATGGCTAAGCGAATTGAGCTGGGGAATTTTTTGCAAGGAATTGAAGTAATTATTGCTATTATATGGTTTCTTACTCTTTTCTTTAAAGTTTCTCTTTATTTTCATGCTTCTATCGCTGGGCTTTGCCACATTTTTAACGTCAACGAAACTCGATTTCTAACGTTACCGATGGGGTTAATCGTTACAACTTTTTCTATTATCGTTTATCCAACCATTATCTATCAAAAAACATGGTTAGCTGAAACGTGGATTCCCTATAGTTTTTTCGTAGGGGCTTTTTATCCTTTTATTCTCCTTATTATAGGCTGGATCCGCTTTAGACCTGCTAAAATAAAAAAAATAATAAAATCTACATAAAAAAAGCAGGTAGTCACCTGCTTTTTTATCCTTGAAGCGCTTGAAGACCTGCTTGATTTAAGAAGTGCCAAGGCTTATTAAAATGCGGTTGAAAGAAAAAGTCCATAAATCCAAGCTCATCGATGGTCATTTCCTGTTGTACGCATACAGACAATGTATTGATTGCTTGAGTAGCATCAATTTTAGAAATAACCTGTGCGCCTACAATTCGTCTTGTTTCTTCTTCATATACTACTTTTAACGTAATATTTTCGTACGTTGGCATGAATTCTGGTCGGTTATTCTCTGATATTGTGATACTTTTCACATTCATATCAAAAAGAGAAGCTGCTGTTTCTGTTATGCCGGTAGATGCAACATTGTAATCATAAATATGCAAGCCTGATGTTCCTTGTGTTCCCATATACTTAATCGTCGGCTTAACAAGGTTTTGAGCTACTAACGTTCCCATTCTAACCGCATTGGTAGCAAGCGGAATATAAGCATGTTTCTTAATCGGATTGTAGTAAATGGCACAGCTATCTCCGGCAGCAAATATATCTTTTTTGCTTGTTTGCATATATTCATCAACCACAATTGCGCCGTTTGGAAGCATGTCTACTTGTCCTTTTACTAAGTCTGTATTTGGACGGAAACCAACACACAGAATAACAAGATCCGCTTCGTATTCGCCTTCAGTTGTCACTACTTTTTCAACAGATCCCTCATTACCTACAAATTTAGTAACCGCTTGGTTTAATGCTAATTTAACTCCTCGATTTTCAAACTCAGTTTCCATTAGATTCGTAAATTCTGGATCAAGATATTTATTTAAAATGCGATCAGCACTATCAATAAACGTGACTTCTTTTCCATATACTTCGAATGCTTCTACTAATTCTGCACCAATATAGCCCGCACCAATTACGGCTATTTTCTTCGCTTGCTTCGCTTTTTCAATAATGTGATTAGCATGCTGATAGTTTTTACAAAGCACAACATTGTTTAAATCGATGCCTTCAAGGTTTGGAATAATCGGCCATGAGCCAGTTGTCATCACTAATTTATCAAATGTATCTTCAAATTCTTCGTTGGTTTCTAAATTTCGTACAGCTATTTTTTTACCATCTGTATCAATATTCGTAACTTCATGTTTCATTTTCATATTTACACCCATCTCTTGCAATTCAGACGGTGAAGAGTAAAATAAACCATTTGCATCTTTTACGACCCCGCCTACATAGAGCGCAATTCCACAAGACAAAAATGAAACATTATCATTTCGCTCATAAACTGTAATTTTAGCTTCTGGATAAAGTTCTGCCATATTTTTTACTGCTGCCGTTCCTGCATGTGTACAACCTACTACTGCAATTTTCATAGATGATATCCCCCTTAGGATTATAGAAAATATGATATTGTGAAGTTTTTCACATATATTGTGAAATGTTTCACAAATATTTTACAATTCTTATTATACAAACATGTTTGTCCTTTTTCAAGACATATGTGAAAAAAATCACATACTTTTTTTAAAAAATATGTTACAGGGTTCTTTAAATAGCTTTGAATCTTGATATGATGCGCTGCTGATGAAAAACTTCATCAGCTTGTTTTTTTACGTAGAAACTCACTATCCAATGCACTCTCCATCCAAAAAAATAAGACGGATAAAAGAGTCACCGCTAAAATAGATACACGGATTCCGCTCACAAGCGAGTCTGCTATATAAACTGATAGAAAAGTAAAAAATATATCTACAAAAGCTGCAGATGTTACAAATAGTACTCTATTCAGTCTGGCATTCTTCATTAAAAAAATGAGTGCCTTTGAAAAAAGCTCTGTGATAGAGCCAAATACAAAAATTAAAAATAGAAATAAACATATGGCCCAGTAGGACTCATATTCCACTCCCATTACTTTAAGGAAGCCTATAAAACCAAAAAAGTAGCTTCCCATTAGTATCGCTAAAATGATTAGTACCATCGCTCCTACTATAAAGAACGCGATTAAACGATCCATTCCCCTGCTTTTTCTTTTCATTCTTCCACTCCACCTTACTTGCTCATCACTTAATCCATATTATACGAAAAAAGTGCGATACCGTGGTATCGCACTTTTATACATTATTTATCTTTTTTATCTTGAAGAGCTTGTTTTAAAGCATCCCCCAAGCTTGAACCAAATGCTCCGTCATCATTATATTTGTTAAGAAGCTTTCGTTCTTCTCGTTTTGAAATCTTTTTCTTTTTGTCCTCAGCTTTCTCCACTACTTGACATGAACGACATTGGAAGTATGTACCCGCTTTTCCTGAGTGAATTTCCATTCGCTTATGACACTGCGGACAGCGTCGATTTGATAGTTTAGGGTCTTTTGCGCGTCTATAGCTGCACTCCAGGCTTGAACAAACGAGCACTCTTCCTTGCTTTGTTTTCTTTTCTTTCAAGAAAGAACCACATTCCGGACATTTAGAGCCCGTTAAATTATGAGGTTTGTACGTTTGATTACTCGTTTTTACTTGCTTAACTAGCTTTTCTGTTTGTTCGCGAATATTTGTTAAAAACTCTTTTGCATTTCCTTTTCCTTTAGCAATTGCTTCTAAGTCACGTTCCCATTTAGCCGTAAGCTCAGGCGACTTTAACTCATCTGCTACTAGGTCAATCAGTTGCTTCCCTTTTTTGGTTGCGTGCAGACGATTGTTTTGGCGATCAATGGATTCATTTTGCAGAAGTTTTTCAATAATATCTGCACGTGTTGCCGGAGTACCTAAATTATGTTTTTCCATTTGTCCAAGAAGATCCGCTTCTGTATAGCGCTGCGGCGGCTCTGTAAATGCACTTTTCATCGTTACATCTTGAATGAGCAGCTTGCTGCCTTCTTCCATATCAGGCAGCTTCACCGTTGCTTCTGAGTCTCCACCGGAAACTTTTTTGAAGCCTGCATTCACGACTTGCTTTCCGCTTGCTACTAACTGTTCCCCATTTACTTCAAGCTCTGCTTTAACCACTTCATATTCATATGCAGGATAAAATAATGAAATAAATCGCTTTGCAATTAAGTCATACAGCTTTCGTTCATCAGCTGATAAGTCCTGTAGAAATACAGGCTGATCCGTTACGATAATAGCATGGTGATCACTTACTTTTTCGTTATTAACCACTCGCTTTGGCAGCTGTGCATTTCTTAAAATTGGACGAACCTCTTCTTTATATACAGCAGAGATGCTTTCCAAACGCTCTTTCATAGTAGAAACCATATCTGTTGTTAAATAACGAGAATCTGTACGTGGATACGTGACTAACTTATGCTGTTCATATAACTTTTGAAGTACATTCAATGTCTTCTTAGCAGAGAAGTTAAAGCGTTTGTTAGCATCTCGCTGCAGTTCGTTTAAGTCATAAGGAAGCGGCTGCGCTTCTTTATGCATTTTGCGCTTAATTGTTTTTACAACTGCCTCACCTGATAATTTTGAGTGCAGCTCTTTTGCGCGTTTTTCATCAAAAATGCGCTTTTCATTGCCTTTTTGCCAAGCCGCTTCAAAAGATGAAAACTGAGCTGTGAGCGTCCAATATTCACTAGGTTTGAATGTGTTAATTACTTGTTCACGCTCAATTATCATCGCAAGCGTCGGAGTTTGTACCCTTCCTGCCGACAATGGTTCTTCATATTTAGTCGTTAACGCTCTCGTCACGTTTAAACCGATAAGCCAATCAGCTTCTGAACGGCAAACGGCTGAATCATACAAGCGATTAAACTCTGTTCCTGGTTTTAACTGTTTAAACCCGTCACGAATTGCTTTATCCGTTTGAGACGAAATCCAAAGGCGTTTAAACGGCTTGTTCCAGCGTACCTTTTCCATAATCCAGCGTGCTACAAGTTCTCCTTCACGCCCTGCATCAGTCGCAATAATTAGCTCTCCAATATCCTTTCTTTTTGCTAGATCGGATACTGTGCGAAACTGAGAACTCACTTTACGAATTACTTTTAATTTCATTTTCTCAGGCATGATTGGCAGATCTTCTAATCGCCACGTTTTATATTGGTTATCATAATCCTCTGGTGTTTGTAATTCAACTAAATGACCGAGTGCCCATGTTACGACATACTTTGGTCCTTCAATATACCCTTTTTTTGTTTGTGTGCTGCCAAGTACGCGTGCAAGATCACGTGCTACACTTGGCTTTTCTGCTAATACAAGTGATTTCATTTTATGTATACCTCCAATTCACTTGTTCCATTATACATGATTGTATACTTTTTGTACGACTTCAAGATTAAGTTTACATAATAATATTATAATAAATAAAGCTGAAGAATTTCTCTTCAGCTTCTAGCTACTTCTTTTTATAAAATAGTCGCGAGATAATTAAACCGATAGCTCCTAAGACGATAAATAACAAGGCTCGTATAGCCATTGGGATAAAAGGTAAATCGTATAAAACGAGTTTAAAAAGTGTTAAGAACAAAATGCCCACGCCGATATACGTTGCTGTTTTAAACGTTTTAAGTGATCCTATTACAAATGCTGCAATGGACAGCCCTAACCAAACGGCCGTCATAATAAGCGTTTGCGGATTAGCGGAAAGATGATTGGTTCCAGCGGCTGTAACTTCCGTAGCAAAAATTAAAGAAAGAATAGAAAAAACAATACTTCCTCCGATTTTGAACATATCGTGCTCATCCTGTTCTGTTTTTTGAATGCTGATCCATATAAATACTAGAATAGAAGCTAACACAACAAGCCAATTTAATGTCGGAAGAGACAGCACTTGTTCGATTGGTGTAACTAAGATATACGTTGCACTCAGTATATAAATCGTATAAGAAAATAGTTGATGAAGTAGATTTTTATACGTCATGGCGATATAGTAAACAGCAAGTCCTTGAATCACATATAAAATGACTCCTTCTCTTAAATCGACGAGCTGATGAATAAAAAACGCTACTGCAACAATTAAATAGGTAATAAAAAATTCAAATTTCTCTTTAGAACTTCTTACTGCGTAAACACCTAATGCGTAAATAATAACTAGCGCAAGCAGCACCATTGTGGTCGTGCCATCGTCAAAAACGGCGAGCAGCCAGCCGTACGTAACTGCTAAACTCGATAGAAGGGTAAACGCATATACTTGGAGTACGGATTGTGAGAGAAAAAAACTAGAAATCAAGCATAAATGCTGAATAAGAATCGCCATACCTAATAACTCTTTTACACCATTATCACCAACAAACGAGTAATAAATGAGTAGCGTAAGGTTTAATAGTACCGCGGAAAGAACATATAAAATTGAATATTTTTGTTTGATTGCCACGTATAAAAAGGCAATATACAGAAGCGTTTCATAGCCAATGAAAACGAGCGCATTAGGCGAATTACTTTCAATAAGAAAAGGAACTAGTACGCCTCCAACCGCGCTAATAATTCCTAATGCCTGCGAACGATAAAAGACTGTCGCGATAATCCCTAGGATAATCCAGCTCACATTTAGGATAAAAGCAAGCGTTGGTCCCGCTAAATAATACAGGCTATGCATCGCAAACGTCGTTAACATGAGAATAGGAATAGCTCCTCCTACAAGTACTTGCCCGAGCACCAACCTACCCTTTTTAATTTGGAAATGACCTGTCACAGCAAAACCTATTGAAACAACGAAACCGAGAACAACTTTTGCTTTTTCATTCATTAACCCATAGTCAGAGGCTGCTTTAAATCCCCATAGCACACCAATAATAAATACAAAAATAAAAATTCTCGGCAGCCATGTTTGAAAAAGGACTTTTTCCCAATCAACAGGTTCTTCTATTGCCTGTGAACTTTTAGCTCCTGTTTGAGCAGGACGTTTAGTGGTCTCCTCACGCTGCTTGGGAGGAGCGTGAACTGTTTTTGGTCTTGAAGAATTTGTTTTATATACGAGCGACTTTAGCCTGGCTACGTCTTCTTCTAAACTGCTTATTTTTCGTTCAAGTTCTTCTATTCTTTCTTTTTCCATATTTCCTCACCCTTTCTCTTTAAAGCATTTGTGATTTTTATATGTGTATCTTACAGTACTTAACTATTATACCATTAAAAGGAATATAACTTAGAAACATTCTATTTTCAGCAAAAAAAAATACAGCGCCCTTTTCAAAAGAAAAGTTCGTTGTATAGGATGTGCTGCATTTTTTATGTCACTTTCTCGCTGTATGTACTATGAAATCCCGCTTCGATGTGGGCTACTTGAAAGCTATGGTGACCAATTAAATATTTAACAATATCCACACGGTCAATTTTACCGGGCTTATTATTCATTGCTTCTCGCACCATAGATTGAAATGTTTCTTTGCAAAACTTCTTTTCATGAAGCAGAATCGTTTCACAATACTCTTCATGATCTCCCTCTGAAATACGATAATAATGCATTTCTTTCACCCCTTTTTAATGTTATACCTATTACATACCCCAAATATTTCTATTTTAACAAATTAATTTTATTATTCTTTATTTTTCTATATATATGGTTTATAGGGCAACGTTTCGAAACTCGTCGTTATAAATGCTAATTTGAAGCCGCTGAGAAAAACGTTCTTGTTCGATATATGTTTCAGGCATTAATCCAACAGGATATACCTTAGGGTTTTCGCCACTGCCTAATATGTATACATACATCTTTCCTTCGCTTGTATATCGAACTTTCGTCGAAATACCCCCTTGCCCTTGAAGAGGCGCATAAACAGCTCTTACATTATCTCTTATTTCTTGTACAAACCCATGTAGTTCCACATCAGCATCATAATAATGGTTTGCTTCATACAAGCCGTAAATACGAGACTTATCGATATCACATAATATGTTCCAAAATTCAGATAAATCCTCTTGGAATAACACTTGAATAAAATTTCGTGCAGCTTCTTGCTGTTCGTTTGTTAATTCTTTTGTTAGCGCAAACTCTTCATTTTTTAACATCTCAGTCACCTCCCTTTTGTATGTAATACGACAAGAGATAAAAATAACCTCTTTTTTTCAACTTATTAGCAAGCAATTTATTTTTTTACATTAAAAATTGAAAAGTTATTTTGACTAAGGCGTCAGAATAACTTTTCAATTACTGTAGAATAATTACGTAAAATATTCGATTTTTGCATTCGGAAAATACTGATCAATGTAATATTCTAATGTTTCTCTTAATTCTTGTTCTTCATCTTTTGCGTATACATACTTTCCAATTCCGTAACGCCCCCATTTGTAGCGGCGCTCCTCTTCATTCATCTCAAGCTTTGTTTTCGGATAATTTTTCTCGATTACCCGCTTGGCCGGCTTGGTAAAGCGATGCTGAATCATTTCAAACGTAATATCATCTCTTGACTCCTCAGGTATAGAGGCGTCAAGCTTTTCAAACAACTGACGGTATCCTTCCTGCCATCCTTCATGAATGTAAATAGGCGCTACAATAAAGCCAAGTGGATATCCGGATTTTGCAACTTTATTAGCAGCTTCAATCCGGTAATCAAGAGGAGATGTACCAGGTTCAAAGTTTTTTATAACATAATCTGCATTTATGCTAAAGCGAAAGCGCGTGCGACCATTATGCTTAGCATCCAATAGATGATCCACGTGATGAAATTTAGTCACAAAGCGCAGTTGACCTAGTTCACTTTCCCCAAAATATTCAATCGCGCGCTTTAATGAATGTGTTAAATGGTCAATTCCTACGATATCAGATGTACAAGCCGCTTCAAATCGCGTTATTTGAGGGGCTCTTTCCTGCATATATTGCTCTGCTTGACCTAATATTTCTTCAACATTCACGTACGTGCGAATATATGGTTTACTTCCCATTGTTGTCTGCAAATAACAATAGTGACAGTGCCCCATACACCCTGTTGCAAACGGTATTGCATATTCAGCTGACGGTTTAGATGTATCAAATTTCAATGTTTTACGCACTCCAACTACTAAAGTCGACTTGGCATTGCGATATTTTTGCAAATCATTTTTCCCCGGTATATTACGCACTTGATTATGAGAAGTTGTTTGACGAATCTCAATTCCCATCTTCTCAAATTTTTCTTTTAATTGAACACCAAGCGGGTACTCCATTGCCCCTGGCTCAATATATACTAATTGAGGTACAAAAGGTTTTATCATCATTACACTTCCTTTTTTCTAATACTAATAGCGTTTGAAAAATAAAAAGACTCTATCCTTGGTAATTATTTTTCAAACAAAAAAGACTCTCCGTTTAAGAGAGCCTTCCGTCAGTCATATTGTTCATAATCAAATATCTTATTATACATTTTTTCAGCTTCTTCATACGTTGAATACACGGCATCATCTTCAGCTAACAAATGATAAGACTCATGTAGAAACAGCGCCTTTTCACCTTTGTTTTCAGGATGTTCAACAATTTCAGCTTGATTAATATTCGCAACGTTTGCCGTATGAGGATTTCGGTAAATAACAAATACCTGATCTCCCACTTGATATTCTTTTTTTTCCACGATCATCACCCTTTTCTTCTTTCTTTACTCGTATGATGTCCGCTTTTGCTCATTTTATCCGGTAAAAACACCTCATGGCATCATCAAGAATTCATACGCTTTTACGCTCAATAAACCGAAAAGGGAGCTCAATTTTCTGAGGAGCCTTGCTTCCCACTAATGTAAAAAGCGTTTCTCCCATTTCCTTAAGAGGAAGTTCGATCGTTGTGATTTGTAAATAAGAAGAAAGCGGATGATTATCAAAACCAATGATAGCTAAATCACCAGGAACTGAAATACCCGCTTGTTCGCACTGAGCTTTTATTCCGATAGCTACTTGATCGTTTGTTACTAAAAGCGCCTGAGGCCGATTTTTCATCTGCACTAATTTTTCCACCACTTTTTCACCATCTGTCACGTTCAAACAGCCTTGAAAAACCCATTCTGAATGATAAGGCTGATTTATTCTTTTTATATATTCTTTGTATGCTTGTTGCCGCTGCAAGCTATTTGTACCCGTCATTCTTCCAATACAGTAGCCAATATCCGTATATCCTTTTTCTTTTAAATACAGGAGCGCCTGCTTAAAAGCTGCATAATGATCAACGTATACGGAGCGAATAGAACGATTCTGTACGTTTTCGCACACGGCTATCGGCCCGTACTGCTGATAATATTCAATCGTGCTCCAGCTGCTTGCTCTAGAACAAATAATCACTCCATCAACTTGCTTTGTTTTTAGCATATGAAGCGCTTCTTCTTCTTTTTTTACATCATAGTTCGTCTGACAAATAACAAGCTGATACTGCTTTTCTAAAGCTTGAGATGCCACTCCTTCTAAAAGCAGGCTGAAATACGGATGATTAATAAAAGGCAAGACGACGGCAATCATATTTGTTTTCCCTTTTGATAAATGAACGGCATTAATGTTTTGTTCATAATTAAGTTCGTGAATAACCTGCTCTACCAGCCGGCGTTTTTCTTCTTTTACATACGGATGCTGATTTAGCACCCGGGATACAGTCGAAACAGATACACCAGCTTTTTTTGCGATATCTCGGATATTTGTCATGTTTTCACCTTTTTCTCTTGCGCTGAAACGCGTTTCATACTTTATTCTCATTATAAAGTGAAACAGCAATAAGCTAAACCCGTTACCATCGTGTTTTTATTCATTTACTTAAGGAGGTCATTTCATGGGTATTTTATTATTCATTTTATTATGCGGAATTGAAATTGGAGGAGCGGCTTATGCACTTAAACAAAATGAGACGCTTTGGAAGGAGTTAGATGAAGAAAAGCCGAATGATTTTTTCAAACAGTAAAAAACCCTTAAAAAGAACATTCTTTTTAAGGGTTTGATATTACGCAGCTTCTTTAGATGATTTTGACTTTTTATTTAAACGAGGAAATCCAATTACAATCGCAATGATCCCGCAAACCGCTGTTAACATTGGATAGAATGTAAATGGAATAATCTCAATCGGTGAAACTTTAGCAAATCCTGCTGCGAGAAGCATTTGTGCGCCGTAAGGGATAAGCCCTTGAACGCTGCATGAAAACAAGTCAAGCAGACTGGCTGATTTCCGATTATCAATTGAATACTTATCAGAGATTTCTTTTGCTAACGGACCTGCCGTAATAATTGAAATCGTGTTATTAGCCGTGGCCAAATTTGTTAAACTTACCAATCCGGCGATGCTGAATTCTCCACCTTTTTTTGTTTGAATACGTCGTGTTAATAAATTCAATAAGAACTGAATACCGCCGTTATAGCGAATAAGCTCAACCATTCCACCAATTAATAGAGATAAAATAATTAACTCCGACATTCCGCCAATACCTTCTGTCACAGTTTTGGCAAGAGAAGAAAGCGTGTAGCTTCCATCAGCCAATCCGATTACGCCGGCTAATACAATTCCTCCAGTTAAAATGCTTAATACGTTTGCACCAAATATGGCAGCCACTAGTACGCCGATATATGGCAAGATTTTAAACCAGCTGAAATCTTTGATTTCTACTGAAGACGTGTTGCCGATCGTCATGACAAGCAATAGAATCACCGTAACAATCGCTGCAGGAAGGACAATAAAAAAGTTTACTTTTAATTTATCTGACATATTTGTTTTTTGCGTACGAACTGCTGCAATGGTCGTATCAGAGATTATAGATAAATTATCTCCAAACATTGCACCACCAATAACGGCAGCAATTGCTAACGTAATGGATACATGCGCTTGCTCACTGATTCCTACAGCGATAGGCCCTAGCGCAGCGATTGTTCCCATTGACGTTCCCATCGAAATTGAAATGAATGCGCCAATAACGAAGATTCCGACTACCACTAAGCTTTGCGGAAGCACAGACAGCGCTAAGTTTACCGTTGAATCAACAGCTCCCATACCTTTAGCGACTTCTGAAAAAGCACCTGCTAAAATAAAAATAAGCACCATAATAATGATATCAGGATGCCCTGCTCCTTTAGCAAAACGTTCCACTTTTACATTAAGTGAATCTTTGCGATTCATAGCCAGCGCCACAATGGCTGCAATGATAATGGCTACTAAGACAGGCAGCTTATAAAAATCTCCCGTTATAATTCCTGATCCGACAAACAGGACTAAAAAGACGCCCAGCGGTAACAGCGCCCAGCCGTTTCCTTTTTGTTGTTCCATTCTTAACACCTCTTGTTTACGTAATAAAAAAAGACCTCTTCTTATTGATAAGAAGAGGTCTCTTATTTGTATCATAAGATTACCCTTCTCATCTTCCAAACGAAACATCGTCTGCTGGATTTGGCACCGCACTGCGTACAGCCAGTTGCCGAGACATCATAGGGCCAGTCCCTCCGTCTCTCTTGATAAGAAGTTTATAGTTGTTTTAAAAATAGTCTTTCACTACTGTAATCTCTTTTTATTTAATTGTCAAATGCTATTTTAGAAAAATATATAGTGCGAAAATTCTCACATCAATTAGCTACGTCTCGTTTCAAAAACGCTGCCCATGCCACGCCTATAAAGAAGACAAAATGCGCGACTAAGATGAAGATTGAAAATGGAATCGTCATGCCGTCAAACATCGTCTTCATTCCCTCCATATACTGCACAAAGTTCGTGTTGGCAAATAATAAAAATTTCCCCCACCATAAACCTAGCTCTGATACTAGTCCTGTTACAGCTTTCGCGCCGATACTTACGACAATAGCCAGACTGGAAGCAAGCGCGCTGTTTCTAAATAAAGACGACAGCATGAATGCGAACGTCATCATCATAAAAGTTTCCATATACGCACTGTCATACGTAAGCGTAATGTTTTTAAGCAGCTGCGCATCTCCTTCTAGACTGGTAAATCCAAAGAACAATGCTCCCCATACAAACGAAAAAAGCAAATAGCTCAGTAAGTAATACAAGCTAATTAAAATGAGCGTTATGTACTTGGACGTTAAAATCGTTGAACGTCTAGCCGGGCGAATTAACAGAAGTTTAATGGTACCTGCTTCAAACTCTTTTGCAACCATTGACCCTCCAACAGCAAGAGCAAAAAATTGAACAAGAATCAGCATACCTGAACTAAATGACAGAAAGTTCAAAATGTTGTCTTCTGTTCCTGCACTGTTTGCTACTTTTTTCATTAATAGAGCCATACAAAGAGTTAAAATACCGATTGTAATAAACGTGACTTTTGTACTTCTTTTGTGAAACCATTTCATATGTTCATTTTGAATTAGCTTAAGCATGGTGCTCTCCTTCCGTAACGGACATAAACGAATCTTCAAGCGTCTCATACACAGGGGTAATTCGGTAGACTAAAATATCGCTGTCCACTAATTTTCTATTTACAGCTGGAATTTGTTCTTTTACAATCGCCACGTCGATAATATGTGATCTCATCGTTACTTCAAATTCTTGTGATAAAAGATCCGCTGCTTTTTGCGCGTCAGATACCTCAAATTCTACGTACATTCCTTGGTCTTGACGATTTGGAGATAGATCTTGAATGGTTTTTAACTCACCGTCTTGAATAATGCCAACGCGGTCACATAATGCTTCTACCTCTTTTAATAAGTGGCTCGCGATTAAGATTGAAATTCCTTCTTCTGTACAAAGCGTTTGTAAATATATACGAAATTCTCTCATTCCCGCTGGGTCTAGACCATTTGTTGGTTCGTCTAGTAAAAGCAATGCAGGCTTATGTAAAATAGCTTGAGCTACTCCTAAACGCTGTCTCATCCCAAGAGAATACGTCTTCACTTTTGCATGAATGCTGTTTTCAAGCTTTACTAAAGCAATCACTTCATCCAAGCGTTCTGATGTGATCCCTTCATGCATATTCGCAAAATGTTTTAAATTTTGATAGCCCGTCAGATAATCATAAAACTCAGGATTTTCAATAATCGCTCCAATTGATTTCATAGCTGATGTAAACTGTTCTTTTAAAGGAAACCCATTGACGGTAATCGTTCCCTTTGTTTCTTTAATGAGTCCTACGACGGTACGAATTAGCGTTGTCTTTCCAGAACCATTTGGACCAAGCAATCCGAAAATCTCACCGCGCTCAACCGATAAGGATACATCATGCAAAATGGTTTTCTTCCCAATTACTTTACTGACATGATCTACTTGTAGCACTGTTTCTGTCATCATGTACATCCTTTCTTTAATTAGCAATACGCCTTCTATTGTTTCTCTTTTTTAACTATTTGTCTACTATAACCTTATTTTTGGAAAAGTAGCCCATTCAAATCATTCGTATTATCCGCTTACATTTGATAAAATAAAACAAACTTTAGTTAGAGGAGGACTTCTACATAATGAACTTAACCGTATACCTTGCCGGGCAGATTCACGATAACTGGCGAGACGAAATTAAAAACCAAGCAGAACAATTAAACCTTCCCCTTACCTTTGTCGGTCCCATGACAGACCATGACCGCTCCGACAACATTGGAGAAGAAATTTTAGGAAAACAGCCTAACGCTGTCTTAAAAGATGAAGCTGCTTCTCAAATTAATAATTTACGCACGCAGGTGCTCCTTAAAAAATCTGATGTGGTTATTGCTTTATTTGGCGAAAAATACAAGCAGTGGAACAGCGCAATGGATGCGGCAACAGCCATTGCATTAGATAAACCGTTAATTTTGGTTCGCCCTGAAAAACTGCACCATCCGCTTAAAGAACTGTCAAACAAAGCCCAAGTTGTAGTCGAAACGCCAGAACAGGCTCTTCAAGCATTAGCTTATATTTTTGAATAATAAATAAGAGCTGCCACTTTTGGACAGCTCTTATTTATTGTTTATTGAGGGCTCCGTACGAAGCATGTGATGAGTATTTCTTTTGGGAGATTTTTTCACTTTTGACATACAGATAAACAAAGTTATAGTCGGGTGCTTACTTTTTTGACCCGGATGCTCCATAATCTTTAATCGTTAACTTCACATCATAGTTAATTGGCACTTCACTAAATGTTTGATCCCAATTGTCTTTAACCCTCATCCATACTCCGGGCCTCTCAATTCTCAATTGATTTCCGAAACCTGCAACATCAACTTTATATTTTGTTTGCATTTTTTCTAGTACGTTTCTTACCAGATGCTTTACTTTTTTTTCTGAAGTTTTTTGCGCGTTCTGTAAAAATTGATTGTTAAAAGAGCTCCCTGAGGTCATCCAGCTTTCAGATAGCCTTCCCACTGATTCAATGTGTACATCAAAAGAGATATTATTTCCTTTAACATGAGGTTGAATGTGACTTTTCATAGACTCTATTTCATATACAATCAGCTGACCGGTCTTTTTATCAAAGCTTTTTACTAGGCCGCCTTTTCCTTTGCCTGTAATCCAAGCCAACCCATCTAGTTCTTCTTCATTTAAAAAACCAATCATTTTGCTTGTTTTCCCTTTAATTATACCAGCACCCGCAAATTTGATTTCTCCATTTGCTGATAATACATTTTGCAGCAGAAAACTAGACCCAGTTTGAATCTTGCTTGCTAATTTAATAAGCGGCATGGGCGGTAAAATTCGCGTTGTTCGATAAGTATTGTCTATCATTCCATACAGGTGAAAAGCCGGGATCTCTCCTGCTGTTTTTGATTCTAACGTGTCCCTAGCTCTTCCTTTGCTAATAAACACAAGGCAACTAGGTCTAAAATCATTGTCCCGAAGAGTTTGGTCCACTAATTGCTCTAAACTATACGCTCGTGCAAGAGCCTCACTGATAACCATTACTTTCATATGGGGACTAGTTAAAGGAGTGTCACTTCTTAAAGATAATTCACGAAGCATTTGAAAAGGAGAATCTCCTGTTTCCGAGATATTTACGTAAGATTTCTGCTGCGGTCCTCCTTGTTTAGTGGTTGAACTTGCAACTTGAGGAGTGATAAGTTGATAAGTTGACGTAATCAGGTTTTTTTTAGTATACCCTTCTCCTTGTTCATCAAATTCTTTTTCAGCTATGGACTCCTTACCTTTATCGTAGGCCACACCCACTCCAAAACTTTGCTCTTCAATTTCATGACTGCTCCAGCAGCCTGCCAGAGGAAAGAGCAAAAAAACAGAAAACAAAACCAATAGGAACTGGAAATGGTTAAAGGTTTGTTTCATACTTTACTCCCTTTACTTTTGAAATAATGAGAAGAAGCAGCGGCAAAAACCCAAATAAAACTAAGGCAATATTGCCAATCACATCTCCCAGTTTAAATACATCATTAATATTTTTAGGAATCATGGAAATAAAATATATAACCGGAAGCAAACCATACATAAATGGATGAATGTTTTTTTGGAAAAGCTGAGACAGTCCTAATGAAGCGGCGTAATGATTAATAGTAAAAGAAGCAAACATCTGCATGATCCATACAACTAACAGCAAGGAATCAAATCGTTCAAAAATCAAGCCTGTCAGCTCAAAACTCCTTATTAAATCAAGCGTTGGCCATGTTCTTATTACTACTCCATCAATCGATAACGCTCCGATAACCATTACAACAGTAATCACATAAATAAATATAGGAATAGTAATTCCAACTAGCACAGCTTTTCCTGCTTTGTGTGGTTCTTTCATAAAAGCTAAAATGATTAACATGATTTCAGGGCCCGTGAATGCAAGAGCAGTTGTTTTTACCCCTTTTAGTACAGGAAGGACTCCTGATCCAAGTACGGGGCGCAGATTATCTATTTCAAATATTTTCATACTCATAAAAGCTACCAGTAAAAAAAGAATAACGGTAATAGGGAATATAATTTCAAACAGTCGAGCGATCGGATTAATGCCTCCTCTAATTAAATAGAGGCTTATCCACATAAATGGCATAATAATAGCCCACGTCGGCGTTCCTTCCAGTAAGAGATATCCGGTTACTTCTGCCAATGAACGGGCGTGAAAACCACCAAGCAGTAAAAAATAACCTATCATAAGTAAGCTAATTAACTTACTCAACCATTTCCCTGTAATTTCTTTACTGTATTGATAAAACGTCTTTCCAGGGAATTTCCGGCTTAATTTCACCATGATTATTGCTGCTATCATGGTGACTATTCCTCCTAGAATAACAGTTAGCCATACATCTGGTGTTTTCACTTGTTCCGCAGCTGTTCGAGGCAACGTCAGAATACCGGTTCCAAGTATAAAATTGATGACAATAATAGCTGTTTGGGGCGTCGTAATACGATCGTTTGAATTTATCATTACCACTGATTCACTTCCTTTTATCATAAGCTGCTATCCTTTTCGTAGAGAATCTTTGGTATGCATCATCTTTGGACGTCTTTTCATCATCATAAGAGGCATACGGACCATCAAATCCTTCCATTCGCTTAACCGATAGGGTACCGCTGGACTCATATAAGATACGCCAAAGCTTTTTAGTTTCACTAAATGACTGGTCATAAAAAGGAAAAATAAAACGACTCCATATAACCCGAGTATGGCAGCACATAGCATAGCTATGAAGCGAAGAATACGCAGTGAGATCCCGACGCTATATTGCGGAATAGCAAATGATGAAATTGCAGTTAACGCCACAATAATCACTAAAATAGGGCTAACAATCCCTGCCTGCACAGCAGCTTCTCCAATAATTAATCCACCGACAATTCCCATTGCTGGACCAATTGGTTTTGGTAACCTGAGTCCAGCTTCTCTCAAGATTTCGATAGCTATTTCCATGAATAAGGCTTCTATAAGGGCTGGAAATGGCACTCCGGACTTTGTTCCTATAATGGAAATAGCGAGCTTAGTCGGAATCATCCCTGGATGAAACGAAATAAAAGCAATATACAAAGCCGGTGTAAAAAGCGAAAGAACTACTGCGATATAACGAAGAAAACGAATAAATGTACCGGGAATCCACCTTTCATAATAATCTTCCGGCGACTGTAGCATCATGCTAAACGTAACAGGGGCAATCAAAGCAAAAGGCGTCCCGTCTAATAAAATGGCTACTCTCCCTTCCATCAAAGCAGCAATTACACGATCCGGACGCTCCGTATTCTGCACCTGAGGAAAGGGACTAAGGTAATTATCTTCAATGAGTTGTTCAACATATCCTGACTCCGGTACATTATCAAGATTAATTTTTTTAATTCGTTTTTCTACTTCTTGAACTAGCTCTGGATCAACAATCTCCTTTATGTAAGCAACAACTAAGTCTTTTTTGGAACGCTTTCCTACTTGAAATTTCACCAGCGACAAATTTTCAATATCTCCGCTTCCTCTTAATAAAGAAGTATTATCACTTAAAGATTCAGTGAAGCCTACTCTTGGCCCTCTCACCAATGCTTCTGATACGGGCTCTTCAATCGTTCTTGTTTTTACTTTGCTTGTACCAAGAATTAAGGCAAGTGATAACCCGTCAATTAAAAGAGCCGTAGATCCTGTTAAGACTTTTGATGTTACTTCTTTAATGGAATAGACCTCTTCTACATCACTAATTGATAATACTTGGCTTTTAATACACTGTTTTGAAAGGCTTCCCTTTACGTAAAGCTGATCCTGTTGGTATTCTTTTGAAAAATCAGCCATCAATGATGACAAAATATGCTTTTCAATAAGATCTTTATCTGAGAGCCCCTCTACAAAAATAATAGCTGCCTGAATGCCAGTGCGTCCTATAATAAACTCCCGAAAATGAACGTCGGAGTTATGACCAATTTCATTTTTAACTACTTTTAGAGTTAAAGCTAAATGATCCGTAACATGATTAGATGAATCTTGAGGTGTAAATTCCTGTTTGTTTTCCTTCTCATTCGCATGTTTTCCTATTTTTTTTACTGTTGATCTCCATTTTTTCACTTTCATCACTCTTCCTCTGAATTACGAATCCCGCTTAATAATTTGTAGATTATATACGGGATTAAAAAAACCATAACTGCTTGTATAAAAACTGGCCCTTCTGGAAGATAGGAAACAACTAATTCCCACATGATAATCACCCTATTTATGTCTATAACAAAGCAATTTTAGAAATAAGCATCCGTAAAATATTATTGTTTACTTCATAGAAATTCTTTTATTTACCAGGTAGTATTATTCTTCTTTTTGTTTCTTATACAAAGGAATACAACATCCATCTTAAAAATGAAAAAGAGCTGATTACTGAATGCTTAGACATGCTGGTTTGCTGCTCAATGTTTTGGTGAATGCTAGAATAATTAAGTTTTACCGCTCAAAAAATCCCTTAAATGGTTGACGAGTGCTTAAAGTGTCGGTTACACTTTATGTTTGAAATATTGTATTCATATCGCTCTTATCTCGAAAGAATGGTATAATTTTATAGATATTGAATTTGGAGGACTGCTCATACATGATTACAGTTAGTAATGTAAGTTTACGATTTGGCGACCGAAAGTTATTTGAAGATGTGAATATTAAATTCACGCCTGGTAACTGTTATGGATTAATCGGCGCAAACGGTGCTGGAAAATCAACGTTTTTAAAAATTTTATCTGGTGAAATTGAATCTCAAACTGGTGATGTACATATGGGCCCTGGCGAACGCCTTGCTGTCTTAAAACAGAACCACTTCGAATATGAAGATCAAGAAGTTATGAAAACCGTTATTATGGGGCACGCTCGCCTTTATGAAGTAATGCAAGAAAAAGACGCTATTTATATGAAAGCAGACTTCACAGATGAAGACGGAATGAAAGCAGCTGAGCTTGAAGGTGAATTTGCTGAATTAAACGGTTGGGAAGCAGAATCAGAAGCAGCTATTCTTTTAAAAGGATTAGGTATTTCTGAAGATCTTCACGCAAAAAAAATGGCTGAACTAACGGGTAGTGAAAAAGTAAAAGTGCTTCTTGCACAAGCTTTATTCGGAAAACCTGATGTATTACTTTTAGATGAGCCTACGAATAACTTGGATATCCAAGCAATTCAATGGTTAGAAGAGTTCTTAATTAACTTTGAAAACACAGTCATTGTTGTATCTCATGACCGTCACTTCTTAAACAAAGTATGTACGCACATTGCTGACCTTGACTTCAGTAAAATCCAAATCTACGTTGGTAACTATGATTTCTGGTATGAATCAAGTCAATTAGCACAAAAAATGGCGTCAGATGCAAACAAGAAAAAAGAAGAAAAAATTAAAGAGCTTCAAGCCTTTATCGCTCGCTTTAGCGCAAATGCATCGAAATCAAAACAAGCAACGTCTCGTAAAAAATTGCTTGATAAAATTTCATTAGATGACATCCGTCCTTCTTCTCGTCGCTATCCATACGTGAACTTCACGCCGGAACGTGAGATTGGAAATGACGTACTTCGCGTGGAAGGTCTAACAAAAACAATTGACGGCGTAAAAGTTCTTGATAACGTAAACTTTATTATGAATAAAGATGATAAAATTGCTCTTGTAGGCCGCAACGAACTTGCAAATTCAACATTAATGAAGATTTTAATGGGTGAAATGGAAGCAGACAGCGGTACGTACAAATGGGGTGTGACAACGTCTCAAGCCTTTTTCCCAAAAGACAACTCCGAGTACTTTGAAAACGGAGATTTAAACTTAGTAGACTGGCTGCGTCAGTATTCACCTAATGACCAAAGCGAAAGCTTCTTACGCGGTTTCTTAGGCAGAATGCTATTCTCTGGTGAAGAAGTGTTGAAAAAAGCCAACGTTCTTTCAGGAGGAGAAAAAGTTCGCTGTATGCTTTCTAAAATGATGCTAAGCGGTTCAAACGTTCTTTTACTAGACGATCCTACGAATCACCTTGACTTAGAATCAATCACAGCACTAAATAATGGACTTATCAGCTACAAAGGTTCAATGATTTTCACATCTCATGACCATCAGTTCGTTGAAACGATTGCGAATCGTGTAATTGAAATTACGCCAAACGGAGTAGTTGACAAGCAAATGACGTACGATGAGTATTTAGAAGACAGCAACCTACAAAAACAAGTAGCAGGCATGTACGCTTAATAAAAAACCCCCCTTTCTTTAAAGAAAGGGGGGTTTTTTTATATATGCACCTCTTGATTTAGCGATGACTTCGGAGAATACGTTAAAAACGCTAAGCTAGCAAATACTAGTGCTGCTCCGCATATGTTCACCAAAGTTAGAGATTCTCCTAAGAAAAAGACGCCAAGTAAAAAAGCGGTAACGGGCTCTGCTAACGATAGCGTCACGGCGGTAGACGCATGCACCGACTTGAGCGCTGTAGAAAATAATACATAAGCAAGAGCCGTCGTAAGTATTCCTAAGTGAAGAGCAATGCCTATTCCATTTAAAGAAACTAGCCAGCTCATATCATACATAAACCAGCATGGGATTAGTAGAACAGCAGCTGCTGTGAACACAAGAGAAGCGCCTACTTGCGGATCAACATGCTGAACAATGCTTTTATTAACCGTGGTATAGCAAGCAAAAGATGCCCCTGCTCCTATCGCCATACCCAAACCTATCACATCGATTTGACTATCTTTTTTTAACAATAAGCAGCAGCACCCTATAATACCAGTAAACGTGGCAAGCAGCCATTTTTTCGTAGGTTTCTTATGATACACTATGTAATCTAACACTCCTGACAAAAGCGGCGCACTGCCAATTGCCACCATTGTTCCTACTGCAACACCCGTTTTAATAACAGCTGAAAAAAATAAAGGCTGATAAGCGGCCATACTTGCTGCAGCAACCGCAAGAGGCAGAATAGGAAGGCGTCTTACGTTCACTTTCTTTTTTTGTATAAGACAAGCTGCAAGAAGCGACAGTCCCCCTACCGCTAAACGCACCGCTCCTATCACCACAGAATGCGCTTCAGCAGATGCTAAAGCTTGGGCAGTCCCTGTTGTTCCCCATAGGACAGCTGCACATAAAATAAGTATTTTTGATAATGAAGTATTCATCATTCCATCTCCTTTCTTTTATCATAGCTAAAAGAAAGAAAAAAGTTTTTCCGCTTTTATGATGTTACTTGTCTGTTTTTAAGATACTGCGATATTGCGTGGGTGAGATTCCTTCTTGTTTTGCAAACCATTTAGTGAATGAAGACAAGCTATGATAGCCGACTTCATACGCAATATACGTTACCGAGTAGCTGCTCTCTTTTAACAGTTCTTTTGCTTTATTTAAACGTATATGCGCTACATAACTTTGAGGTGAATAACCCGTTTTTTGTTTAAACCAAGCAGAAAAATAGGCAGGATGATAATTTTCCAGCTTAGCAAGACTTTCTATGTTTAGCTCTTGATTAAAGTTAGCATGAAGGTAATCAATGGATTTAAACGTTTGTTTCTTTGGCAAATAATGCTGAACGTAACGGACTAAATCTTCAAGCGCCCCCCTGTCAGCGCTTTTTTGAAGCTGATCAAGTAACAAGTAGCGAAGTGCTTTCCACCTTGAATCCCATTGAATAAAAGCTGCTTCTTGAGAAAGATGCGCACTTTCTGTAAATTTCAAAGGAATATCAACAACCAAACATTCATTTGTATCTCTAGCTTGATACGTATGTAGCTGACGTGGCGGAATGTAAAAGCAGCCTTCTTGCAGCGTTAAGCGCTGCTCGCTTGCTTGAATATCAAGAGCACCTGCTAGCGGAAACAGAAGCTGACTGTAGTTATGATCATGAGTATGAGGTGAATAGCTGTAGGCTCTTTTTTCGCAAATAATTTCACGTAGCGTATCCATTATGCTCTCCTTTCTCTTTGTTCTTACCTCACAAAAGCATTTCTATACGACTCATAACGGTTTGTAACGCCTTTAACGAATCGGACGGAGAATAAAAAACATCCAATGAATGATCGGCATTTTCGATGACTTCAATATGCATCTTTTTTGTTTTTAACCCATAGACTGATTCATTATAATAGTGATCACGAGTTCCTATTACAGTAAGACCTTTATGAGTGCTTTCTAGTAAACTTTCAAACAGTTCCGATCTGGTTAAAAGCGGCGTCAGTAAAAGCATCACTGCGTCTTTGTAGGCTTCATCTTTCATAATTCGCTGAATCAGTGGAATTGTACCAATTGATTTTCCTGCAAATATGATATTTTTATAGTCATTGTGAGATAAAACGTCTTGCAGCACAAGATCAATGTCTTGCATCATAACATCTGCAATCTCATCTGTAGACTTTGTCATCAACTCTTTTGGATATGTATAGTGAATATGGACAACGTCAATTTCGCATTTTAGCATCAGCATCGTTGTGTAATACAATAGCGGCTTTTCATATGTATAGCCCAGGCCTGAAAACATAAAGCAAATGCGAGACCCTCCTGTTTTAATATGTGTATAGGTAATCCTATGAGTTTGGCTGCTTACACTTTTCTGATTTACGTGCATGTCACTCCTCCTTTTTAAATATTCTAACATTTAATTCCGTAAAAAAACCCCATCTTTTTCTTAAAAAACAAGATGGTTTCATAATTTGTTGTTAAGCTATTGTAGAGCTGTTTAATTGATTTTTATTAGGTTCTGATTTTCAAAACATATCATTATAAATTAAATTATGTGGGGCAAAAATGGGGCAAAACTTCTGCCCCATTTCCTTTTTCTTTCTGAAATTCAAGAAATATATAGAATAGCTTAGGTATAGTACCAAAGGTTTTCAAAGTAGCTCATGAACTAGTGAAGATTCTTCATCTTCGCTGAATATGGCTTATTTCATATTCACATCTTTTAGCTTTTTTTTAGATAGTATCTGGTTATTTACGTGGTCAACTAATTTATTTTAAATATGATAATACTCCTTGTTCTTCTGCATTATTCATCAAAATAATTACTTATTAGCTAACCTTCGTTTTTTTGCATCTTATTTAAACGTTTGAGACTTCCTAAGTATATAAATAGCCGATCAAATGTAATGAGATAAATCCTAACACAGATAAGGCCAGCTACTGATATAAAAATAGCTGGTATAAAGCTTAATAAAAACCTCACAACAGGATTTTGATTTAAGCTATCATACAACCTCTTTCTAAGAACCAAGAGAGTAATTTTAAGTAAGATTATTAACAATAGATTCCCTTTTGTTATGTAATCATTTGCCCATTCAGTAAATATGGAGTTAAAAGCACTTACAAAGATTACACATAGCGAAATAAACATTAGCATAGTTACAATTATTTTCTCCTTTTTACTCAATAATACAATAATAAAGGATAAATCTCCCTTTAAATTTACGCTTTTTAAAATTAAAACCATCCCTGGAGGAGAGTGCTTTTAAAAAACTTATACTCGTTGAAGGAGAAACATCATGCCAACCAAGAGAATAGCTGGCTATTTATAGCATACTCCCATGTTAAATTTACTATACTTTAGGCTTTTCCTTTTTTAATATAAAACTTGCCAGTTGAATATCAAGAACTGTTCTATCTAAATCAGCCATAGCTGCTAACTGTTGGTGATAATCCGGAATATATACACTTCCGTCATAGTGAGCTTTAATAACTCGCCTGAATTTTTGAAATGAGCATCTTACGACGTAACATTTATAGTCTTTTTCCTCAATTATATTTAATACTTTAAAATCAAATTTAATATTCATTCCCTAAAAACACCAACTTTCTATCTTTAATTTCGACAGAAAGCGACATTTACCTTCTTGAACAAATAAATATTTTTTAGCGCATCATATGCTAATTACTTAAAAATAATAATACTTTTATCTCCGCATTAATAAGTTCAACCTAAATTACCCTTTGATTGTTAACTTAGGTTGAACTTATTAAAACAGAAAAACTCCTGAATTAATCAGAAGTTCAAAGTTAGCCTATAAATAAAAGCTCTAACAATAGCCTTCTGTTGAGGAGTTTTACCACCCATGTCATATCTATAGGACATTTTATCCTCTCCTTTCTCCAATTCTTTCGACGAATAAGAGGAATACCCTTTTTTTGACGAATATTGTAAAAAAGGAGGTGTCTAAATGAATATAGAAGTTCTTCTTAATTCGTATATTAGGGTAAATTATATAAATGGTGAATATGATACTGGTGACTTAAATACTATAGATGATGAACGTAATATAATTACTATAACAACAAATACAGGAAAAGAACTTTTTATTCCGCCTTTCATACAAATAAAAAAGCACCCTCGAAAGGATGCTCTTTTCTCACAAAATAATTTCGTAAGAGTACAAATCGCTATATCTTCGTTCTAAATCACCGAATTGAATAGTACTATTTAGTTCTTTACCTTTTTGGATTAATTCAAGTAGATTACCTTGTCCAAGAAAGCCTGCTCCCTCTTGAATCGGTACTTCTATTACCATACCGTCTTTAAACTTTACCAAGATTTTCACTAGAATCACCCCCTGTCCCAATTATATCGAACAAAAGAGGAAAATTAACACATTTTTTCAAAATAAAAAACACCCCATTTAGTGAGGTGCTTTTTATTAGACAATAGCAATGCATAATGTAGACTCTAGCCAGCTGAAAGGAGTTAGCTAACAAACCTATGATTAACTATCTTCACAAGAATTATACCTTAAATTAAAAAACACCCCTAGAGAAGGATGCTTTTAAACAAAAATACACTAGTTAAAGAAGAAACATTTTGACGACAAAATGACTTGCTGACTATTCATATTATGAATTCTTTTTTTGAAGTTATACCCTATAAAAATAAAAAACATCCTGATTAGGAACAGGATGCTTTTTACGAACTACATACTTAACTTAAAAAGGTAATGAGATGTTAGTCAAAGGAGATTGCTAACTCCATCTATATTATTGGATTATTCACCTAAATCCATACCTTATAAAAGTAAAAAACACCCCCGAAGGAGGATGTTTTTTAAAATGATACTGATTTAAGGAGTTACGATTCTTCAGCCAAAGGAGTCAGCTGTTTACGTATAGTATGGATTCCTTTTTAAAAACTATACAATTTTAAAATTGTAATAATAAGTTGGCCTGTTTTTCTAGCCCGTCTATACAAATTTGACAACCTAAACATACATTAAGGTACATTCTATTTTCTTTATCACTAATGAAAGGTTGAAAACATATGCCTGCTTATATCAATTCACTTACAATTGGGAATGTATCGGGTGGAACTATTATTCTTGGCAACGTAGGCCAAGTATGCCCCATGACAACTACAAATTCCAATTCACAAACAAGCCCAGGATTAAACGCCAGTCCTAATTCAAATTCAACAACAAGCTCTCAAAACTCTTCTACTACGATGCCTAGTTCAACATCCCCTGCGGCACCTAGTTTTGGCAGTGGAAATCCAAATCCACTTTAAAATTTCGTGATATAACCCCTTATAATAGACAAGATCATAAGCGGTTACATTACTAATTTTCATTTGTACTGTGAACATTTACTTAACATGTTTTAAAATAAAAACACCCTTAGATGAGGGTGCTCTTAGAAAACTTCTTCTTTGAAAGGAGAAACCATTCACCAACTAAGGGAACGGTGGATCATTTATATATAGTATGTGTTTCTTTTTAAAGTTTATACGTAAAATAGAAAGCAGCACCCTCGGCAAAGGTGCTGCTTCTACAATAGAGAAAAAAGGAAGTTAATTAGTAGGACCTTAAACTACTAACCAACAGTTATAAAGTTACCTATTTGATATTTCTTATACTAAATATTTTTCGTTAATACCATAATAGCATCCTTAATACCCAATAACCTTTCGTATTTCTTTCACTTTTCTCCCGTACATATAGCGACCATACTCTAACTTTTTTGTGTAACCTTTTGCTGCTTACTATCAATTAGCCTTACAGCTCCAATAAATGATCTTGTAATTAAAGATTTAATAATAATGCTGCCAAATGTATGGTACCATTTCCAGCCTTTATTCCATTTGATTAAATCCGTTTTTTTAACTGCCCATAACTCAACCAAAAAAGCAGGAAACGTAATTAGAACCAGTTTATAAACAATAGCAAAAGGCTTATCTTTTATTGTCATTTGGTTATACAGGACCGTAAAGGTTGGGTATATTAAATAATCAAATAAAATGTGGGTTCTAAATAATTTTGGTAAAAAACGGGATGGATATTGAACTATTTTATACGTAGTAAGAGCCTTATCGACTATACCATTCGTAGCAGCATTATATATATATACCAATAGCCAATCTTTTATTGGCGGTTTCCTAAGGATAAGAGGGATAATGACAAGTAAGTTTGTAATTAAAATTACACGTAAAAAGCTTCTATCAAAATTTTTCTTCTTCATTGAAATTCACTCCTTCCCGGGGATAGTATGCTCTATAGGAAAAAATAAATGTAATAATTTTCTATTCCTCCTTATTTATCTTTTGAAATTCCTAATTAAATCAATAAAAAAGACACCTTAGGCGGGTGTCTCGGCTTCTTTAAATACCTGTAAATGTAATGAAAATGCAAGCTTATAAAAGGCTCGTTCACGTATTCTATAATAAGTTGTTTCACTAATTCCCATTTCACTATACACATCAAATACATACACATCCTCATATGTCATGTATGTCTTAATAATTAATTCACGTTCTCTTTTACTAAGTCGATTTACTGCTTGTTGTACTTTCCGCATGAAATTGTGTCGTTCTATTTCATAATTCACTCGTTTAATAGCAGCATCTTCAGTCGAAGAATGAAAGGCGTTTGTATTAGAAGGAGGTACCAGAGAATAACTTGGTGTAATCTTTGGTAAAATGTCTTCTGGAACAATCATCATATACATACGATAATCACTAAAAACCTGTTCCACCTTACATTTAGTTGCTACTCCATCCACGTCTCTTAAAAATGATATTTGTTTAGCCATAACATAACCTCCTCTTAATTTATAGTTGTCTATAAGCTTCCTTTACTTCCTGTTATAATTTCACTGGATTTATTGGTAAGAGATCCCTGGTTAAATTTCGTAAAAGGTATTGTATAATGGAATCACTACCTTTTATAAAATTATTTTACCTTTTTATCCATTCGACGCTTCCGACCAAGCGTCTTTTTTTATGTTCTAAATACTTAAAGTAAAATTTATAGAAATCACTACTTGTCGTATTTCAACCCTTTCAAATATTGCCAATGAAATTCAGCCAAATTTAAGATATAATATTATAACTTCGCTATCCCACATTACACATTAATAAAAGGGAGGCAATACTATGGCTAAAAAAGCCTTAATTGAAAAACATACAAATGATCAAAAATTTAAAGTACGAGAATATACACGATGTGAGCGTTGTGGACGCCCTCATTCCGTTTTACGTAAATTTAAGCTTTGTCGAATTTGCTTCCGTGAACTTGCTTATAAAGGCCAAATTCCTGGAGTTAAAAAAGCAAGTTGGTAAAAAACCTCCCTATTTTTGGAGGTTTTTTTATTATCCTAAAATATCCATAGTTATATCTTTGTCTTAGATCTAACACACCGCTTGCTAATCTTATTTTTTATCAAAGACTTTTTAACATGCATTATTTTTACATTCTAAAGGTTGATGGCTTATAATGGTTATCTAAAGGTTTTCTCCCCCTTTCTTAATTACTTATTTTCTTTCTTCAACTTAGATTTTTCACCTTTCAAGAACGATATTTCTTTATTTGAATTTCTTAATGGCTTCTTTACCTACATACTTAATGACTGGAACAATCGATTTACCGTTGGAACGCTAACTGTTTGTTGGTGATCGAATACTTTTTGCAACTCAGCCTGTGATTTACGTTTCCCCCTCCAATTTGTTTACAAGGAGCCAAAGCTCATCATTTTTTGAAACCTTTTCCAATTTTAAGCGTAATTATTTTGAAAGGGAGGTTAGAGTATGAAAGAATACCGGTTTGAAAAAGTTGAACTAAAGTCCTTCACGCGCGATCCTAAAGCAGATTACCATGAGATTATTCATGAAGCGGCAAGAGATGGATGGGAACTAGTTCAGATATTTGCTCCTGGAACTGCTTCGTATGGTACTGCCGCATATTTTGAAATCATTTTTTCTAGAGATATAGATTAAATTGATGGGAAGAGATAATTAAATTTATCTCTTCCTTTCTTCGTTTCATATTATTTTTGTTTTTGAGCCTTATAAATTTCTTCAGGTTCATTTAACGTTAATTCGTATAGCCGCTTTCTATTAGTAGGATTTTTGAAATATCCATAGCGTGTGAGCTCGATTACTAAATAGCTACGACGCTGATCAACCGCTTTTTTTAGAGACGCTATTATTTAGTCACTCCTTTCTAGCTTTCAATTCTTCATGGAGTGCTTTTAATTCAGCTTCTAGCTTACGTTTTTCCTCTTCAAATTCATCATTAGCAACTGCAACAAGAGTGCTAGTTTGACTATCAACTTTGCTTGTATCTCGAGATAACCAATCCGGAACTATTTCTTTACGAACACGTCCGCTCTGTTTAAAACCACGTTTGTTTTTAAACTCTGCTTCCAACACTCGAACATCCGCTACTGTACGAACATTGCGGTTTGCCCATGCTTTTAGGATACCTTCAGCATATTTCCATGCTTTTTGCTGTTTAAGTGTTAACTCCATTGCTTTTAGAACTAGTTCTTCTCCCATATCGTTAATCCAATGTTGAATTTGCTGACTAATAAACGGATTAAGCATGCCAAAATTTTGTTGATAAAAATCAAAAACAGATTGATAACTACTACGACTACTTACTTCACTTTCTGAAGAATTACCTACTTCCGGTCCCATATCTTTCTCAGGTAGTAGTAGTTCTTCTTTTTCTTTTTCTTGTCCACTTATCGTTAACGTATCGTTATACGTGTCGTCTACGTGTCGTGAAAATGCTTGAAGTACTGAATCATTAGGAATATGCTTCATGGTATCTAGTAACAATGTTTTGTCTTTTACTTCCTTTAATTCTTTATTTACACAATCAATTACGGGTTTTCCAGCTTTATGTAAGTTGTACTTCCCCCAATTAAGAATCGCTAATTCTCTTGTCTGCTCGTTATATTTAATAAGTTCATGGCAGTGTAATAAAACGATGTAAAAGGCTGTTAATTGATTCAGTAGAATACCCTAAATCAAAAGCCATCTGCTTTTTTGTAATCTGATATACACCAATTTGGGTAGTGTTTGGGTTAGTAAGAAGATATAAATAAAAATACTTATCTTCTGGCGTCATTTCTTCTAGGACCTTGGGATCTTGCCAAAAAGTTGTATGAACTTGTCTATATTTAGCCATGTTAAGCTCTCCTTTTCCATGTTATACTATCCGTAAGAATTTTTTCTTTTGGGTCTCTGTTGCAGCAGAGACTTTTATTTTTTACTTAATAAGACATTAATTAGGTTATCATTCATAATAATGGCCTCCAGGCTTTGACCCATGCAATAGCATCTTGATAATCTCGCCGTTTCACAAAGATATATTTAGGTGCTGAAAATGCTCGTCTCAAGTTCTTATGAATCTCCGAATACATTCTTTGTTTGGTAAAACCGCTTTCTTGATAATCTTCTATAAGTGATTCAACACGTTTCTTAATCTCATGATGCAAAGATTGTTGTTGGCCATGATTAAGGGTTAGTTCTTCAGAAAAAACACGCTTTAAGTCTGTTACTTCTTTTTTTATTACAGGAATTTCTTCAGCTGCTTCTATGCTTAACTTCATGGATGCCATTAATTGCTCACGTTCCGTTAAAATTTGGGGTTTCCCTTTCAATTCTGCTTTAATTCGCTTAAATTCTTGTAAAAATTCCACTTTAAATTTCATTGCTTCTGGTGTTACATAAGACATAGCAACTAACGCAAATGCATCCTCTGTTAATTCATATTTTCTGTAAAAGTTTCATTGTTGAGATTGATATTCACGTTCCACAAAGTTGTGGAATATAAATTCATTCATACCGGCTTCAACTAACTTCATTTTTTGATTACGAATATCTCTCATTACTGAGTCATGCCGCTTCCCGAAAACTTCAGCAACAGTTAAAGAATCCGTGACAGCTTGCCCATTTTGTATACTAACTAATTCCTTCACCTTTATTTCTCCCTCTCTTAATCTATTAATAAGTTTCATTAATGACTTCTTCTATTTCCTCATGTTCAACAAGTAAGTTACGTAAACATTTGAGTTTGACCTCAACACTACAACTCAATGTTTCATAGCCACATGTTCCACAAAAATACCTAAAAGTAGATATTAAAATACTGCTCATATTTAAACTTCCTTTCTTCTTGTAAAAGAGTTATAGATTATTAAAAAAATTAGTAGTATTACTGATGGACCACCTAGGAACATTAAGAACAAAAAAGTAAATAACGAAAGAGTAATTTCCATTCCCTATTCACCTGCTCTTTCCAATGCAAGAGACAGAGCTAAATTTTGCTGTTCATATCCAGATATCAGTTTTTCAATTGCTAGTGGTGTATCTGATATGAGTAGCTCTATTCTCAAACGACTTATTTGCTCTTTATTCCATACTAGTCGACTATGAATAGTCTCAATAATTTTCATTACTTCACCCCTTTTAAAAGTTACATTGTTCAAACAACCAATTTTCCAGAAACTCTTTTGCTTTCGGAGCATAAATATACCATTTCCCCCCTACTTTCCTTTTTGGAAAGCGGGGATCAAAGAAGAATTCTTTTTGTATAGTATTCCAACTCATACAGGTCCTTCTTTTTAATTCTTTGGTATCCCAAAATATAAGTTCAGCATCAACTTCGTCTATTTTTTCTTTAAGAGTTTTTAAGTACAGTTCTCTAACTTCATTTTCATCAATCTCAACATTAATCACTATTTACCCTCTCCATTAATTTTGTTTTCACTTTCGAAACTTGAGGTTCAATAAAATACTCATCTGATGAAATTTTAAGATGTCGACATATGTTACGTACTTCATTCAAATTAAAATCTCCTCCAGTCCCATTAATCTTTTGATTTAATCCAACTGCTGAAATTTTAAGCAATTTAGACAATTCCTTTTGCGTAATGCGATTTTCCACCATATAAGCTTTTAATTTTGAATAAGGAAGATGTCTCCGTTTAATCTCATACACTTCATCACTCCCTTATAAGTTGTCATTTCCGAAACTTACCAATGCCAATATACATCTTAAAAGTTTCGATGTCAATAACTTAATTAACTTAAATCGAAATAAATATTGCGGTATCGAAACAAATAACTTATAATTAAACTGCATCTAAATTGGTAGAAAAGGAGGTAAAGAAATGAAGTATTCTTTTGGGGAAACTTTAAAAAAGCTTAGAGGTAAAATCACTCAAGATCAGTTAGCAAAGGCGTTAAATGATCAATATGGAACATCAATTAATAAAAGCATGATTTCCAAATGGGAAAATAATAAAGAAGAACCAAGGATTGATACAGCAAGATTCTTAGCTGATTATTTTGATGTTTCGCTTGATTATTTACTTGGAATTGAAAAGCTAAACAATAAAAAGGAACCCACTCCTATTCAAACAATTGCTGCTCATTTAGAAGGCAAAGATATAACTGAAGAAAAAATGAAGGAAGTTTTAAACTATATCGATTATGTCTTCAGCAAACAGTTTGATAAATAAAAGGAGTACACTCAATGTTAAGTTCATATGAAAAGTTACAGTCTAAATACAGCAGTATTCCTATGAATGAGATTCCTTTAATGCATGGCTTCAAAGGACTATACTATGACGGTCGTATCCTAATTAATAAAAACCTGGATGAGACAGAAAAATATTGTATCTTAGCTGAAGAGTTAGGTCACCACTTTACAACTGTTGGAAATATCCTTAACCAGGATAGCATCGTAAACCGAAAGCAGGAAAAGTTAGCTCGCTGCTGGGGCTTCAACGAAATATTATTTTTGTCTCGTCTTATTGAAGCTTTTCACAATAATTGTACAAATCGATATGAAACTGCTTCTTTTTTAAATGTAACAGAAAAATTTTCACAAGAAGCATTAGATTGGTATAAAGAAAAATATGGCGTTTGCACTTTTTACGATGGTTACTTAATAGGATTTGATCCGCTAATTATAGAAAAATTACCTCTTAACTCTGAGTTTAATTAATGGATGTATAATCTTTATTCCGCGCTTTATTAAAAAGCTAAACTTCTAAACCATTATCCTCTAAACTTACTCTTTCACGAGTAAATGAAGGATTAACTTTATCTTAAAACAGAACATACATTCCTAACAGAGGTGATTTACTTGAGATTTAAAGATGTAACTGCAGAAAGAAAAACGTTCGTTTCTTGTTTTAAAAACCAAAGTAAAGATACGAATACAATCAAGATTTTTAGTAATGGAGTAACTAAGATTATTTACAGTAGCAGTGAAAAGTCTGAAAAAGTCAGTATATCGAATCTTAAAAGAGACGTAAAACAATCTGAGGTATCGTATGCAATAAAGAAAATATTAAAGGCTCAACCTGCTTCAGTCGAAATATTCTATAGCGCCAACGGGGTTATCCATATACATAAAAATAACTAATTTTAAACACAAGTTACTTAAAGGAGGTGAAATAGAAATTCTTATCCATTGACTTAATATTTTTAAAGAGGTGATTAGATTGGCAAGCTATCGCCAGCGAGGAAAGAAGTGGGAATATAGAATTAGATATGTAAATCCTGCTTGTGGAAAAACGAAAGAAATATCAAAGGGTGGTTTTAGAACTAAATCAGAAGCTAAACTTGCAGCCAGTGAATTAGAAAAACAAATATATTTGGGCAAACATTCCCTTTTAGAGAACCGGGAAAAATTAATTAAAGATTGGTTTAACGAATGGCTCGAGGTATATGGTAGTCAAGTTCAGCTGCGAACATTAAAAAACAGAAAAACCTACGTTAATAATCAAATTATCCCTTACTTAGGTGATTTCAAGCTTAATCAATTACCTAGACTAGAATATCAGAAATTCATCAATAGATTAACTGAGAATTATTCACTAGGTACAGTTAAAGCTATTCACTCGATTTTTTGTATTGCTATAAATAAAGCGGTAGAGCTAGAAATGCTAACTTACAACAAATATAGAAATATCTCTATAAAAAAAGAAAAGGATCTTTCCGAGAGAAAAATTAATTATCTTACAAGAGATGAAGTTACCATTTTTATGGATACAGCAAAACAGTGCCCTTTTTATCAATATATCGTAGCTATTACCCTTTTGCGTACAGGCATGAGAAAAGGTGAATTAATTGCATTGCATTGGGACGATATTAATTTTAAAGATAAAACTATTAGCATCACTAAAACACGGAGCAGTCACGGCGTAAAGCCTCCTAAAACAAAACGCAGTATGCGGACAATAAGTATTGATAATACATTGGTAACTGAGTTAAAAAAATATCAGACTTGGCAAAAAAGAAATAAACTTAAATATGGAGCTAATTATATTGAACAAGAGTACATGATTACCCAAGCCAATGGTAAAGCGCTTAGTGAATTTCGAATTAACGATATTATGAAGGCTATTACCAACAAAGCTAAACTGCATCACATAAGTCCTCACGGTTTACGCCATACTCATGCAATTATGTTATTAGAGAGCGGAGCTGATATTAAATTTGTAAGTGATCGGCTAGGGCATACAAACATTAAAATGACAGCTGATGTATATCTTCATATTACAAAGAAATATGAATCTGAAAACATTACTAAGCTAGATCGTTATCTAAGTAATTAGTGGGGCAAAAATGGGGCAAACGCCTAATCCCCCCTCTTAAATCCCTCTCATATCAATAGCTTACTCACAAACCCCATCTTTTTCTTAAAAAAATGAGGGTTGAGGAAATAGCTCTGCAAGCAATTCATAAGACTTCTTTTTCGATTCATAATCATGGATATTTGTAATAATTAAAAATTCGTCGTTATCGTATTTTTGCTGCAGCTGAGTTAATCCTTGTTTTACTTCAGCTGGATTTCCTACGATCATACGAGGGCGATTGGTACTTATTTTTTTAAGTTCTTCTTCTGAATAAGAACGATTGTGCACTTCTTCTATCGATGAAATTGTTGTATCCCCGCCTTTGGCTACTTTCAACAGCCAATCATCTAGCGTTTTGGCGTGCTGCTCGGCTTCTTCTGTTGTTTCTGCACATACAACAAATACGCATACGTTGGTTTTAGGCCTTGATTGATACGAAGAAGGGATAAATTCTTGTTTATAATGACGAATGGCTTCTTGTCCACCAACTGAATAAATAAAATGTCCAAATGTAAAAGAGATGCCCAGCTCAGCAGCAGATCTTGCTCCTCTTTTATTAATGCCAAGATGCCACAGTTCCGGCTTTGTTTCACTTAACGGATAAGCCGTCACGCCGTAATACGGATGATCAGACGGCAAATTATGCTCAAGATGTCCTTTTAACGCTTGAATTTGACGCGGAAATTCATTGAGGCTTTTACGGACTCCATCTGTCAGCGCAAGCCGAGTCAGCGCATCTCCTCCCGGTGACCGTCCAAGACCTAAATCAATTCGATTAGGAAACAGATTTTCAAGCAGCTGAGCATCTTCTGCTACTTTATACGGACTGTATTGAGGAAGAAGAACTCCTCCAGATCCAATTCGAATTCGGCTCGTTTGAGAAGCTAAGTGCGTCATTAAAAGTGTCGGAGATGAGCCTGCAAGACCGTTCGTATTATGATGTTCCGCTACCCAAAAGCGATGGTAGCCCAACTCTTCCGTTAATTTAGCAAGCTCTACCGTGCGTTTCAACGCTTCCTTTGGTGTTGATCCGCTTGAAACAGGAGACTGATCCAATACGCTTAGCTTAATCATAGGTGATTCTTCCTTTCGATTTTCAATTTCTATTGTCTCTATTGTAGGAGAAAAATATGAATTCGTCTTGAAATTTGCTTCACGCTCATAAAAAAGAGGTTGAGACATTAACAAAATGAATCCAATCTAAAGACGAACAAATAGGATACATGGGCTGAAGCGCTTGTGATACCGCCGTTGATTTCCGTGCAAGACTTCGCTTTCCGCGGGCGGCCGATGAGCCTCCTCGTCGCATACGCTCCTGTGGGGTCTCACCTGTTCCGCTTTTCCCGCAGGAGTCTTCGCCTTGCCCTCCAATCAACAGATAGGAAGACCTACACACATGAAACCTACGTTTATCCTAACCAAAAAAAACGAACCACTCGTCAAACATGTTGATCAATGGTTCGTTCTTCACTTCGTCTAAATTCCTTTTGACCCAGCCCTTTTCTTATTTTTCTACGTGCATTTCTTTCACACGCTTATCGCTCGGTAACAGCCATGTTAACAGCCCTAGAATTGGAAGATAGCTGCAAAACAGCATGATAAACTGAAGGCTGAAGACATCGGCTAATTTACCGAATACAACAGCTCCTAAAGCTCCCATTCCAAAAGCAAGCCCTACAATCAAGCCGGAAACCAAGCCAATTTTCCCCGGCATCAGCTCCTGAGCATAGACGACCGTGACGCTGAAACTTGACTGAAGAATAAAGCCGATTAGTACTAAAAGAGGTGCTGCCACTCCGAGAGAAACATGAGGGAGTAATAAAGTAAACGGTACTGATCCTAACATAGAAAATAACAAAATATTTCGTTTTCCGAAACGATCGGCAAGCGGACCTCCAAAGAATGTTCCAAATACCCCTGCAATCATAAATAAAAAAACGTAAAGCTGAGCACTTTTGATAGGCAAATTAAATTTTTTAATGATATAAAACTGAAAGAAATTAAGGATGCCTGCTCCGTACCATGAACGTGCAAAAACAAGAAAAATTAAAAGTCCAATCGCAAAAATAATTTGCTTGTTCATCGTAAATGCAGCGTCTGACTGCTTTTTCTTCAAGCGTTGACGAGTAGTTAACTCCGATTTGTACCATTTAGAGACGCTATACAAAACCACTACGCCGATACCTGCAATTAACGTAAACCAAATCGTTCCAAACTGACCAAGTCCGATAAAGATAAATGCCGTAAATAACGGAGCCATCGACTGTCCTGTATTTCCGCCAACTTGATAAATAGACTGTGCTAGCCCCCGTTTTCCTCCTGCTGCCATATACGCTACGCGAGAACCTTCCGGATGAAAAATAGCGGAGCCGAATCCTACAAATAAGACAGATATAATCACAAAATAAAAATTTGGCGCTAAAGCGAGCCCAACCATACCAATCATGCTTAAACACATTGCAATTGGCAATAAAAATGGCGAGGGACGCTTATCGGCAAATACGCCGAATACCGGCTGCATAATCGATGACGTCATGTTTAAAGCAAAGGCAATCCAGCCGATTTGCGTGTAGTTTAAATTCATCGATTTTTCAAGGACAGGAAAAAGTGCCGGTATAACGGACTGCATACAATCATTTAGGAAATGTCCTAAACTAATAGCAAATAAAATACGATAAATCGTCGCCGGCTGCGCTTGCTGCGTTCGTGCTGCTGCTTGCATTCATAACCCTTCTTTCTTATTTAATCTACATTAAAACTGTTAAAGTCTTACAATGTCTTTTTCTATTATACAGTGAAAAGTAAGATTGTAGTTGTTTTCTTTTTTATAAAAAAGGGAAAATTGCCTGTGAGGTGAAAACAGTGAAAAAACATGTGCATATGATCGTAGACGGACGCGTTCAAGGGGTTGGGTTCCGTCACTACACGCAGCTAAAAGCAATGGAATGCTCCATTAACGGATGGGTACGAAATCGAGACGATCAAAAAGTGGAAATTGATGCTGAAGGTGAAGAAAGTAACATCCAAAAATTTATTGAAGAAATAAAAAAAGGTCCCTCACCGTTCGCTTCTGTTAGCAATGTGGAAGTAAAGATAGTAAACACCCCTTCCCACACCCATTCTTTTCGCGTAAAGTACAGTTAAAAAACTCGCTAAATCAAGATAATTTTTGATAAAATGGAAAAGTAAGCGATTTTATATCATCTACATATAAGGGGGAAAAATGATGGTTGAAAACAAAATTGTGTTAATTACAGGTGCAGCTCAAGGTATTGGTTATCAAATTGGTGAGCGCTTTGCTGAAGACGGAGCGACTGTTGTCTTAACTGACTTAAATGAAGATGGAGTTAAGAAAGCAGCAGACAAATTGAAGACAAAAGGCTACAAAGCATTAGGCATTAAAGCAGATGTGACAAATGAAAGTGATATTGAACAAATGATTGCTCAAACGGTTGAAGCATATGGCCGCCTTGATGTATTAATTAACAATGCTGGCATGCAATTTGTTTCCCCGCTCGAAGAATTTCCTACTGAAAAATTTGAACTTTTAACGAAAATTATGCTTGTTGCACCTTTTGTTGCGACTAAGCATGCGTTTCCTATTATGAAAAAGCAAAAATTCGGCCGCATTTTGAACATGTCTTCCATTAACGGATTGATTGGTTTTTCAGGAAAAGCGGCATACAACAGCGCTAAGCACGGCGTGATTGGCTTAACAAAAGTGGCTGCTCTTGAAGGTGCAGAGCACGGCATTACGGTAAATGCAATTTGCCCTGGCTATGTCGATACGCCGCTTGTTCAAAATCAATTAAAAGATTTGGCACGTACGCGAAATGTAGCGCTTGAAAAAGTACTAGAAGAAGTTATTTACCCTCTTGTTCCTCAAAAACGCTTGCTTGCAGTTGATGAAATTGCAGACTACGCAATGTTTTTAGCAAGTGATTTAGCAAAAGGCGTAACCGGCCAAGCTGCTGTGATCGATGGTGGATATACAGCTCAATAAAAAAAGAGTGTCAGTTAGACTGACACTCTTTTTATTATTTATTTAATTTCGAATTCTCCTAAAGAACCTGTCGTCTGACCTGCTTTTACTGCTTCTGCGTATAAATAATACGTTCCCGCTGGAAGAGCTTCACCATTAATCTTTCCGTCCCACGTTGCGCTAGAGAATCCTTTTTCTACATTCGTATACGAACTTAACAATTCCCCTTTTTCTAACGTTGCATCGTAAATGTAATAGCTAAGCTTCTCTGCTCCTCTTGGTAAATAACTGCCGTATTCAAATGATCCATTTCCAAGTACATCTACATACGCAGAAGTAACGCGAGGATAATCCGGCTCTTTTACAAATAAGATGGTTGGAACATCGTACGTTTCTTTATTGTTACTTACGGTAATTGTCCCTTCGTAATAGCCAGGAGATAATTTCCCTGCATCTACTTTTACATTCAGGTTTACTTTTTGCGTTTTTCCTGCATTAACAACTAAATCGTTTGTTGATTTAACGTCAATTGCCTGATGGCTTTTCTTAAATTTTACTTTGACCGAGTATTTTTGACTGTGATTTGATAGATTTTTAATCTTAAAGCTTTGTTTTTCTACTTGTTTCCCTTTATCTTTATAAAAGACACCGTACGAGTGACTTCCTGGTGTAATAAGCGTTTTTGCTTTAATTGCATCTACTACGCGTATGCTTCCTGCACCTTGCGTATTATGAGGATAAACCAGCCCGTTATGGTCACGAAGCAATTCCGTTGTATTCATTAAAGATGCTTTTACGTCTTCTACTTTATAATTTGGATGCGCCTGTAAAATTAACGCTGCTGCTCCTGCTACGTGCGGCGCGGCCATACTTGTTCCTTGTTTTGACCCATATCCATGAGGGTTGCTTGGATCATTGGTTGGCACTGTGCTGATGATATCGACTCCCGGTGCCGAAATGTCCGGCTTAATCATCCATGTATCGACAACCGGTCCTCGAGATGAAAATTCAGCCATTGTTTCATCAACTGTCTGATCAAATGTTGCAGTAAAAGAGCCCGTAACGGATCCTTTTGCTAAAGAAGCTACCAAAGCTTGTCCATCGGCTTTTGATAGGCGAATACTTGGCAAAGATGTGCCTGGAATATCAGGAATTGTCCCTTCTACGTTGTTGTAAATCACCGTTGCCACAGCACCGGCTTTTTTCGCATTGTCAACTTTATCTACAAACGCAATGTCTCCGCGAGAAATAACCGCTACTTTTCCTTTTACATCCTTTCCTTCAAAGTCTTCTGGTTTACCGAGTCCGACAGGTACAAATTCATACTTTTTACCGCTTGCATCCAGTAGCGCCTTGTCATTTGGAAAGCCCATTACTTCAGCTGAAGCATAGCTTGCGTTATCTACAGTTAATGTCGTTTTATACAAATTGTAAGGAAGCTGAGTCGCACCAACTGAAATAGCTTCACGAGACGTTCCCGGAGAGCCTACTGTCCAGTTAGCTGGTCCACTGTTTCCATTTGATGTAACAGCTACTACTCCTTCTTCCATTGCCCAATCTAACGCAATACTCGTTGCCAAGTCCGGATTATTAATTGTATCTCCAAGCGACAGATTCATTACATCCGCCCCGTCTTCTACCGCACGTTCAATACCCGCGATCACGTCTTCTGTTGTACCCGTTCCTCCTGGACCTAGTACACGATAAGCAAGTAAATGAGCATCAGGAGCTACTCCTTTAATTTTCCCGTCCGCTGCAATTGTTCCCGCTACGTGCGTTCCGTGCGTTGTTGCTTCGCCTTTTGGATCTCCAGCAGGTGTTTCTTGAGGATCTTTGTCATCGTCTACAAAATCCCATCCTTTATATTTCTCAAACGCTGACTTTAAATCCGGGTGGTCGTAATCAACGCCTGTATCGATAACGGCTACGGTCATATTTTCACCTGTATATCCTGATTTCCATGCTTGATCTGCTCCCACATAGTAAATGCTTTTATCCATTTCAGAACCGTATTCTTCGGCGCTGACTTCTTTCGATTTCACTTCTGTTGTATGATATTCAACGCTTGGATAAATAGCTTTTACTCCGGGCAAACTTGCTACTTTTTCAAGGTCATTAGCCGGAAGTTCTGCTGAAAACCCGGAAAACACTTGGTCATATTCACGCTTTACTTTTGAAGTTTTAGAAGCTTTTGAAAGCTCTTTTTTCACTTCGTCACGCGCTTTTTTAATCTTTCCTTTACTTTGCGCTACTCCTTTTTTCTTTGCTTCCGCTACAGACTCTTCATTTAACTCCACAATAACTTTTACTTTTTTAGCCGACTTTAAGTTATAGTCTCCTTGAATTTTAACTAAAGACGGTTCAAGCGCTGGTTTTGAATTTCCGTTAGCAGATGCTCCCATTGCAAAAGAAGATAAAGCAACCGAAAATGCTACTGTACTCAATACAGCCCGAATTGATACTTTTTTCATCGTTTTTCCCTCTCCATTTCTCTCTATAACTCATGCAACTATGTATGTCTTCATCCCCAGAACATACGCATCTTTTGCTTAGCTTGTGAGCTAAAAATTAGAATAGTATGGAAGTTCTATATATTACTATAAAATCCTTGAGTCTATGGAATCATTTTATATATCCCTGCAAATTAAGCACTAATGCTCAAAAAATGAAGAATTTTGTCTATTTCTTGTCTTCTTGTAACTTTTTTATTCCTAAAATTATGAAGAGATTAGATGAATATACAAGAATACTGACGAATTTCTGTTAATTTAACTATTTTTATCAGGGACTAATCCCTGCTTTCCCTTCGTTTACTTATAAGGTTTTTTTATTATTTTAAGAAAATTGTTCTTATAAGCGCTTTTTATTTTATAACTTATTATTTAGAACATAGTTTAATTTAATATAAAATATCGCACTTAATTAAATGAAATTTTTAAAAATTACGAATAATAAAGGGAGGTCTTGCAGATACTAACGTCAACGCTCGCACAAAGGGAGGCATGATTATGATAGATTTAAATTTCATCCTACTCATCCTTGATCTTCTCTCATCTCTTGTCACTATTGGCATCTACTTTACAACCAAGTAAGTACCTAACCTTCTCTTTACTCTTCTAGCGCATGTGCTTAAGCTATTACAAAAAAGAAGCAAGCCAATTTTTACTGGCTTGCTTCAGCTATATAATAAAGTAGTTAAAGTGGAAGGGATTTATCCGCGTCTTCCGCCTCTGCCACCTCGTTTTGATTCAGTGCTGCGTTTTAGTGTAGATAAATTATCTTCACTATCTTTTAAGAAACGCGCCATTTTTTGTTCGAAGTTTTCCTTTGGTTGGAAGTTGCTTTTAGAACGATTATCATTATTTCTTGCCTGACGTGTCGGGCGTTGTGAATAAGAAGATGAGGGTCTTTCAGGTTTATCTATTGCTTTTTTAATCGATAATCCAATTTTTCCGTCTTTCTCATTAACGACTTTCACTTCAATTTCTTGACCAACTTTAAGATGGTCATTAATGTCTTTTACATAGCTGTCAGCTACCTCACTAATATGTACAAGCCCAGTTTGACCTCCAGGTAATTCTACAAATGCTCCAAAATTAGTAATACCTGTTACTTTACCTTGTACCTTGCTACCTACTTCAACTGCCATAAAAAATGTTCCTCCTCAATAATATTAAAAGCACTTCATTATACCAAAGTGCGTAAGAATAACAAAGTGTGTATGAGAAAACAATTCGTTAAATTACACTTTTTCCGCCTCTTTTTTGTTTTATGAAAGAAATCAGTCAAAATAATGCCCATATTAGATATACCTAATATGGGCATTTCTCTCATTTCCACCATTCATCAAACATGCTAGCCGGTAACTGACGCTTATGTTCCGTAATACGATAGCGCTGTTCAATTTTTTCAGCGGCTTCTTGTGACACTTCTTTTCCTTCCAAATAATCGTCTAGTTCATCATAAGAAATTCCTAGTTCCGTTTCATCAGATTGACCAGGACTATTATCTAACAAGTCAGCTGTTGGTACTTTTTCGTACAATCGTTTATCTGCACCTAATTCTTTTAGCAATGCTTTACCTTGACGTTTTGTTAATCCCGTTAGAGGCAGCACATCTGCTCCGCCATCGCCGTATTTCGTAAAAAATCCTGTTACTGCTTCTGCTGCATGATCGGTTCCGATAACTAAAAGGCCGTTTTCTCCTCCGATTGCATACTGTACAATCATACGCGTACGTGCTTTGACATTTCCTTTATGAAAATCAGACAGCGCTATATCTGTAGCACCTGTAAACGAACTTTCAAATGCTTCCACCGTGTTTTTAATATTAAACGTATACTTTTCATTAGGTTTAATAAATTCTAGTGACGCCTTCGCATCCGCTTCATCATGCTGCGTGCCATGAGGCAAGCGAACGGCTACAAATTTTGCTTCATATTCTTCTTTTCGCAATTCGTCTACAGCAATCTGCGCTAATCGTCCAGCTAAGCTAGAGTCCTGCCCTCCGCTTATACCTAGTACAAAGCCTTTTGCATTTGCTGACTTTAGGTAGTTTTTCAGAAAATCAACGCGGGCACGAATTTCTTGTGCTGGATCAATTTCAGATTTCACATGTAGCTCTTTTCTTATTTTTTCTTGCATGTCTGACATGATACATGCTCTCCTTCCATTATATGTAGATTTCTTACTGATATAGTCCATGTTTTTTACTATAAAAATAACAGAGATCAGGCATTAAATATCTTGGTTCTCCGCCCCGGGCAAATTCTTGACGAATATAAGTAGAGCTGATTTCCATCGCCAGCCCTTTATCAAGAAGCTGAAACCGGCCGTCGTCATAATTTCGAAGCAATGGAGAATGACTAATAGCTTTCAACATGTCTATTCCCTCTCTTGCCATGATGATAAACTGGTTTTTACTAATAAGTTCATCTGCTTTCTTCCACTTGCCTTCACCAATATCTTGCAGCAAGTCGGCTCCCATAATAAAAAATAAATCAGCGTGTGGAAGCAATTTTTTAAAATGCTCCATAGTGTAGTATGTGTAATGATAGCCGGGCAATACGTCTAGCTCATACGTATCGAGCAAAAATTTTGGGTTGTCTTTAATCGCTAAGCTAACCATATTTACACGGTGCTCATCCGACGTCTGGAGCTTTTTATCTGTTCGTTTGTGCGATGAAGGCAAAAAGATAATAGCATCTAACTTCTTTCGATGCGCAACCGTTGATGCCGTCCAAAGATGAACATTGGTAACCGGATCAAAAGATGAACCATAAATACCAATTTTCGCTCCTTTTTCTAAAAGCTTATCTATTTTCTTATCAAGGTTTAGCTGTTGAAAATAAGCAAGCGTATCTGACATGTCTCCAGCTCCCTACTATTTTTTATTTAGGGCTTCCGCTACTTTTTGTTTTACGTACGCAATTTGACGCGTTTTATTTTCCCAACATTTTTCGCTTAAATCTACTGGATATTCTTCAGGGTTGCGCGTGCGCTTATATTCATCCCAAAGCAGCTCTAAATTATCTTTTACGTACTGCTGAATTTCCTGAAGTTCTTCTGTTTCATACACAAGCTCTCCGTTTACAAAGATATCATGATGGAGTTCTTTTGCTTCAAAATTTGTGACGAATTTACTAATAAACGTATGAACAGGATGGAACATTTTTAAACGTTCTTCGCTTTGAGGATCTTCGTCTTCCATCGTGATATAATCCCCCTCAGATTTCCCATTCAAATTATTAATAATACGATATACGCGCTTTAACCCTGGTGTACTCACTTTTTCAGGATTTGCGCTAATTTTAATCGTATCCATCATCTCGCCATTTTCTCCTTCAATAGAGACGAGTTTATACACTGCTCCAAGCGCCGGCTGATCATATGCAGTAATGAGCTTAGTACCAATTCCCCACATGTCTATTTGTGCCCCTTGCGACTTTAAATGCATAATCGTATCTTCATCTAAATCATTGGAAGCAACAATTTTTGTATCTGTAAACCCTGCTTCATCTAACATTTGACGAGCTTTTTTAGACAAATAAGTTAAATCGCCGCTATCTAAGCGAATCGCTGTAAAATTAATTTTATCGCCTAATTCTTTTGCTACTTTAATGGCGTTGGGAACTCCTGATTTTAACGTATCGTACGTATCAACTAGAAACACACAGTTTTTATGGCGACGAGCATATTTATGAAATGCAATGTATTCGTCTTTATAAGCTTGCACCATCGCATGAGCATGCGTTCCCGCCACTGGAATTCCAAATTTCTTTCCTGCTCGCACGTTAGAAGTAGCACCAAATCCGCCAATATAGGCTGCTCTTGTTCCCCAAATAGCAGCGTCCATTTCTTGAGCGCGGCGTGTTCCAAATTCCATTGCCACTTGATCTCCTACTACATGTTTGATTCGAGCTGCTTTCGTTGCAATCAGCGTTTGGTAATTCACAATATTCAAAATCGCTGTTTCTACGAGCTGAGCTTCAATTAATGGTGCTTCTACACGTAAAATTGGTTCATTATGAAACACAAGCTCACCTTCACGCATACATCGAATCGTTCCAGTAAACGTAAGGTCTTTTAAGTAAGCTAAATAATCTTCTTTAAAACCTAATTCTTCGTGCAAGTAGGTTAAATCTGATTCGCTAAATTTAAATGCTTTAATATATTCAATAATTCTTTCTAATCCAGCAAAAACAGCATAGCCATTCCCAAAAGGAAGTTTGCGGAAGAAAACTTCAAAAACAGCCTTCTTTTGATGAACATTATCTTCCCAGTACGTTTCTCCCATATTAATTTGATATAAATCGGTGTGTAGCATTACGCTGTCATCTGTAAACATATTCATTGATTTCCTCCACTTTTATGTCCTTAGATAATTTCTGCTCCGAGGCAAGATTTAAAATGTTCAAGCGCCCACTCATGACCTTTTTGATTAAAGCTTGCTACGGCTTTTTCATAAATATAAATAGCAAATCCTTTATTATAGGCATCTACTGCTGTATGAAGTACACAAATATCCGTACATACACCTGCTAAGTAGATATCGGTAATTTGTCTTTCTCTCAGTTTAATCTCCAGATCCGTTCCAGCAAATGCGCTGTATCTCGTTTTATTCATCCATTCTACATTTGCCTGTGATTGATACACATTATATAAATCATTTAACTTTCCGTATAGCTCTCTTCCTGCAGAACCTTCAACATTATGAGGCGGAAACAGCGCTGATTCTGGATGCAAGGAATCATTTTCTTTATGAAAATCAATGGCGAACACCACATACTCGTTTTGCTCAATAAATTGACGCGTAATATCGCTTATGGATGTTTCAATGTGTCGCCCTGGTTCTCCGCATGTCAAAGCTCCGTTTTCAGCTACAAAATCATTTGTATAATCAATGTTAATCAGTGCTTTTTTCATTATGTTTCCCCCTCATAAGTAAAAATTAACAGTTAACATATTGTTAATTATTTGAATTGAAAGTTTTTCTTTTAATAGCGTGCTGTATAGATTGGCTTCATCACATTCATTTCAACAAACCGGTAGAGCTTTGTTGGTTTTTTAGAAGTTCTCGTCGTTGTTTTTCCATCTACTTCTTCAATAAATGGCAGCATTCTTATTTTTCGTGCAAAGGCCTGATCACTTTTAATCGCTGCATCATCCGTTACGGTAAGCAGCACAGCCTGCAGCTCAGAGTATGTAAACTGAGAAGGCAGAAACTTCTGGGCAATGGTCGTTTGCAATAAATCTTTCTTAATTTCTCTGATTGCATCTCGAATGATGATTTCATGATCAAAAGCTAAAGGCAATGAAAAGATTTCATCTATTTTAAATAATTCAACTCGAGCAGCATCATCATTCGCTTTTCGCTTTATTAGACTATCTTCTGGGACGATTGCATAATGTGCGTTTGTAATGACCCATCCTCTATCGTCCCTGCCAGGCTCATCATAGACACCATAGTGTTTTAAATGAATATCCTTTACGCCCGTTTCTTCTTCGAGCTCTCTTTTGGCCGCTTCAAAAGCTGATTCATCAGGATGGACAAATCCGCCGGGAAGCGCCCACTTTCCTGCTTCGCTGTTCTTTTCTCCCTCTGCATTCACCATTGCTCGTTGGATAAGCATTAATTTCAAACTCATTTTAGGTGGTTTGTATGGTTCTTTTTCTTCCGTCACAATCGTAAATACAGCAATATCTGACGTATAGCCATAGGGTTTAGGGTATTCTTTTTTCGGTTGATTCGTCATTGCTTTTTTGTTCGACATTCAGCATTTCTCCTGATCACTCTTTTTACAATTAACAATATGATTAATGTTAATTATATTTGTTTTATAGAAAATGTCAATACTTTTCCCACTAATTATAAAGAGAAGGTAATTTATGTTGTAAATAACGTTATGTTTCGTATTTTTTAGAGTTTATATGCATAAAAAGCCGAGTGAAGAAGTTCTCATTCCCCTCTTCCCTCAGCTTTCTTTTCCCTTTTAATTAACGTGCTGCTAAACCAATCATCATTTTACCGTCTTTAAAATATTCAATTACATAGTCAACAGACGGACAGTAAATAAAAGCTTCTTCTGTAAGATCTGCTGTTTGTTGGAAAAACGTTAAAGCTTGAGCTAAATCGACACTTACAGCTTTAGTCGCTCGTTTCCAGAATAAAACAACCTGATGTTCTTTTATATTCATCTCTTGAAGCCATTTTTTGATTTCTTCAATATGACGGGTGGATTTTTTAATTAATACTTTTCTCCAATTAATTTGCATGATTGTTAAAAAAGGAAAGGTGTTTGAAAGTTTTTCGAAGTAAATGCTTGTCTGCCTTTTTGTTAGCAAATCTGCATTGTTACCCAATGTTTGAATATAATGTTCTATTTTTGTCATAATCATCCTCCAGTCGAATTTGGAGTTTGCTAGAATTTTCAGAGACGATCTCTACTCTTCTTGCTAAAAACCCTGCAGCTTTCCAACCGTGCTTTTTCTCAACAATTTTGAAGTTTCACCTTTTTATACAAATTATTCAAAATAATTTGTGTATTTTAGTTTACCATAAAACTTAATCTTTGACTTTGATTATGTAAAACCTTATTTATGTTTTGTCTAAAGAGCGAATTCCATAGAAGAAAAGCTATAAAAAAGTTGACATTAACATTTATAAAAGTTAATATACTTACTAAAAGTAACTTAATTGCATATAACAAACAAGGTGAAGAAAATGAACTATCAAACAGATGTGTGTATAATAGGAGCCGGACCAGGCGGTGCTCTACTGGCCTATCTACTGGCTAAACAAAATATATCAACTATATTGGTAGAGAGATCTAATAAGCTTGGAAAAGAATTTCGAGGCGAGCATTTAAATAAAGATGGAGAAATGATTCTTAAGAAACATCATATATTTGAAGAAATTGAAAGCTTAGGCCTTCTTCGAATGTCTAGGGTCGAATACTGGAAGGATGGACATATATTCAAAACCATAGAATCTGAACTTGGACATGCAGGAATTCATGTTCCACAGCAGCACCTTCTTCAGTCTATAAATAACCAAGCAAGCATCCATTCCTCCTACAAGCTTATGCTGGGCACAAAAATAACGGAACTAATGCAGAATGAAAAAGGCCAATATACTGGAATAAAAGCTCAGCAAAAAGGCCGGGGTGAAATAATAGTTGAAAGTAAAATCATTATTGGAGCAGATGGTCGATATTCAACTGTTCGCAAACTTGCGCACATAAAAAACAATATCCACAATCATGGATACGATTTGCTTTGGGCGAAAATTCCTGCACCTGAGAAATGGGAGCCTTCTATTAAATTTGCACTTGTGAAGCAGCAGCAGGTGGCGCTTTTTTCTCAAGCAAAAGGCTTTGTTCAAATCGGATGGAATATTGAAAAAGGCAGCTATCCTGCTCTTCGAAAACAATCGTTTAGACCGTTTATTCAGCGTTTAATAGACGCTTTTCCTAGCTTAAACCTTTCAATAGAAAGGTTTATTACGTCGTGGTCAGACTTTACGCTTCTTTCTGTGCAAAGCAGCATAAGCGAAGTATGGTCAAAGCATCACCTGTTATTATTAGGGGATGCTGCTCATACGATGACCCCTACTGGCGCTTTTGGATTAAACGAGTCATTAAAAGATGCTGATTTACTGTCTGACTTACTGCATCAAGTTTTTTATCAAAACAAAGAGATTTCAGAAACATTGAGACAGTTTGAAAAGAAAAGAAAGCCAAAATTAATAGCTCTTGAACGTATTCAGTTTCAGCGAGAAAAAGAATTCTCGTCCCATTTTATTTCTTCTTAAGCCTACAAAAAAGAGATTCCATAGACAAATGGAATCTCTTTTTTGTAATCATGATTTTTTAGCAGTTATTCTATATAAGTTCTCTTTTATGTATATTCCGCGAAGTTAATCTTGCTTTGCCCGCTGCCATTTTTGAAATTCAAGAAATTGTTTAAACTGCTCTTTGCTTATTCCTGACTCCGCTGCTTCTTTTGCTAACTCAAGCCACTCATCATCAATATCCAACGATTCAGATTTATCCATAGGCTCATGAATCAATCTATCAATACTCACGTTCAATGAGGTAGAAATTTTGTTTAGAAATTGAATAGATGGGTTGAGCTGAATTCCTCTTTCTACTGAAGATATGTACGATTTAGCAACACCCGCTCGGTTTGCAAGTTCTGTTAGCGATATTCCCTGTTTCATTCTAAGATCTCGAATACGTTGACCAATTGTCATTTTAATCACCCTTACTAATGCTTACTTATCGATAATAATACCATAATTTCACTTTACCGTGCATTATAAATAAACGTTCTTACCATAAAGGGGTGATTATACATCTAGAAAAGGGTGATTATACATCTAGTGAAAATCGCTTGAGACTGGTTATAAGGGTTATCTATGCTTAGAGAATTCTTTATTTCCTTACTAGTGCATCGGCTAAGAATTTGAGCTAATACTTTGTAAAAATTGTCTAACTTCCTCATTGCTTATACCTGTTTGTTTTGCTTCCATTATGAGCATAACCCATTCTAAGTCTAACGCATTTTCGTCTTTAAAATTCATAATTCTCCTCCGTTCTTCTTTTTTCGAAATTGATAACGTTTTCTTTTTGCTGTTTTTGGGCATTCTCCCTTATTTCTCACTATGGTTTTACAGTATAATGGATATTACTAGAACATTAGACATTTTTTAATTACTAAAAAGCACCCATTTTTTTGAAATTTTTGTCTATTCTTATCATAATAATTTTACCGTTACACAAACGCTACAGTTAGACACTAGGAGGATTGTTTTTATGCCTTTTCTGCATACGGCGACAGAAAAAATTTACTATGAAGTTCATTCGCCCGTATTCACTGACAAGACAGAAACCATTGTAATGGTTCATTCTGTTATCACTGATCATACGCTTTTTGATTCTATTACTGCAGAATTAACCCAACATTATTCTGTTATTCAATACGATTTGAGAGAGACAGGAAATAGCGCCTCCGCTACAGGGGAGATATCGTTTGAGGCTCATATTGAAGATCTTTTCCACTTATTACATACGTTACATATAAAAAAATGTTACTTAGTTGGAGTGGGATTTGGAGGACAAATCGCTGTTAAATTTGCTGCTCGCTATGAATTTCTTATTGAAGGACTGATACTATTGTCTCTTCCTTTTTATTCAGATAGCACCCTCCAAAAGATTAAGAGATGTTACAACGAAGAAAGTAAAAAGCAAATACCGGTAGATGAAATTTTCGAATTAGGCAAACTAGAGAGTCTGGAACCTACAAACATACAACAGGTAATTGAAAGACTAAAAAAATGGATCCCGGTGTATATTTCCGCTTTCTTAAACTATCTATAACAGACAATCTATTTCAAGAGTTGACTAGTATTTCACTTCCTGTACTCACTTTGTCTGGCCAACATGATTTTCTGTTTTCATCTCAGTATCTGATTTCAAAAACGATGTTTTTAAAAAACTACAGTCATATGACCATACCCAACGCACATTCTTTATTTTTAGTAAAAGAAAAAACAACTTTACTCAAAGAAATTGCCGTAGATTTTATTAAAAGTAACAAAACTCAGCCGTCTTCTTTAAGAAATGACTCTATGAAAATACTTAAAAACTGGGAAAGTGATACGGCTATAGACATACAAAAAGACTTCCATGCCCACACGCCCTCTCTTAAAGTAGATTTCTTATACTCTTTTTCCGTCTATGTAAATGGCCATCTTATTACAGAGGGCTGGAATAAGCGCTTTGCTCAAGAAATTTTACTATATCTTATTTTTCATCATTCTATCAGCAGAGAACAGCTATGCGAAGCGCTTTGGCCTGACATACCTTTAAGCAATGCCAAAAAGAATTTACGCGTCTACTTGTCTCATTTAAAAAAGTTATTGAACGCAGAAAAGGAAGAGCCAGTTTTACTTGTTAATAGACAGCTCATTTCTTTGAACGCCGATGTGTCAAGCGATGGATTAGATTTACTAACTGACCTTCAGTGGATAACCGAACAGTCTGACCCGGCGCTGAAATTCAAGGAAGCTGAACAGCGACTGCAGCAATTAGTTCCTCATTACTTAACAACGATTTATGACGATTGGTTCCTTGATATCCGAGTAAAAATAGAAATTATTCTTCTTGACTTATTAATTTGGATGAAAGAATGGCTTTGTGAGAATGGAAAGGTTTCAAAAGCCGTATTTTTACTCATTAAATTTATTGATTTAGTAGAAGAAAAGGAATTTAATTATGATGAAATTGTCGATTGCTATATCAAACTCGATAACAATGAAAAATCAGAGTACTGGCTCGATCAAAAAATGCGGTATTTATTTGAATAAAAAGGATGTGAATACATGAATTCGTACTGTGAAATGGTATTTAATCAAATAAACGTTAACATCCATTCCCTAACCGCAATCATTAATGACGTTACAGAAGAAGAGCTTGCTTATCGTCCCCTCCTCCCTCACAAGCGGTCTATTCAAGAACTGCTGCAGCATTTATGTCTCATTTGTAGTGCAGACTATTATATTTCCTTAGGCTACTCTGCAGATAAAATGAATGACTTTTATCTGCAGCATCCAGCTTATACAAAGCTTGAACTCAAAGCAGCTTTAGTAGAGGGCTTCAATCAGCTAAAAGCAGTTTACTCTTCTTTTGACGAACAAAAGCTATTTTCACTGCACACATCCTATTGGGGATGCACGTATACACGTTTTGAGTGGCTGCTTGAAATTCAGTCTCATTTATACCATCACCGTGCAGAACTGTATACGCTTCTAACCTGTTACCGCAGAAACGGATTGGATGTAGTGCTTTTTGAGTGATATAATCCGAAACAGAAAAAGCAGTGAAGCTATAGCTTCACTGCTTTTTCTTACTCTCTATATTAGATAACCTTTATTTTTGTTTTAATTGTATAATATGTATCTGCTATTAGTCCTACTGCAAGTCCGCTAATCATACCATACGGTAATACACCCGGTACATTTTGATAAAAAGTGCCGATTAACATTGCAGCTAGGATGCCGAAAAGTATGCCTATCACAATATGCGAACCAAACTTCACCTGTTTTGCGGTATACATTCTTCCTCCTCCTCACTTTTTTTCCATTATATCACAACAGCATCGTTTATTTAATGATAACTGAGCGAGGAATGCGAATGTAATAAAACTGTAACCTTATATAACTATTTTAATACTACTCTTTTAGCGAATAGAATGTCATATGAGGCTTTTCTTCTTGGTAATACGCTAAACGGTCTTGGAGCGTGCCGGTATGAAATTCAAATTTATGACCGTCAGGATCCATAAAATAAATAGATTTTTTGTCTCTCTCGTCACGATTTCTTCCAGGTAAGATGGTTACATTATGCTGTTTTAACAGCTCTCTTGCTTCGTCAAAGTTTTCAATAGAAATAGAAAACGCTAAATGAGTATACGAATACTGAATTTCTGATCTAGGAATACTTTTTTCTTCGTTTAACGCCAGCCACAGTCCATTCAAACTAAAGTAAGCGGTGGATTTTCCTTTCACTAAAAGTTCTGCTCCTAGCACTTTCTGATAAAATGTGATGGATTGTTCTAAATTTGACACAGAAAAGCACATATGATTAATTCCTTGAATCATCTTTTACCCTCGCTTTCTAGAAAAAAGTACTTCTTTCTATTACACAAATTTCTTTTTAGCATCTATTTTACTGAAAAAAGATACTTTTTGCCATGTAAAGAGCCACTCCCCAAATCATACATGCAGAAACCTTATTGACCCAAATCATTATTTTCCCATTCGAATCCATTTTTCCTACTGCTTTTCCTGCAAAAGCCAAGGACAAAAACCATATCCATGAAACGGATATCGTCACCAGCGTAAAAATCCATTTTTCTTTTCCGCTGTACAGTAGAGAACTTGTTCCGATCACGCCCATAATATCCATCAGCGCGTGGGGATTTAGCAGAGATACAGAAGCAGCAAATAAAATTTGTGCTTTTACCGTCATCCCTTCCTTTAATGACGTTTTTGAAGGTTCGCTCTTCCACGTCACAAAGCCCATATACGCTAAAAAAAGAAGACCTATTCCAAAAATAAGCGTTTGAAAAAATGAAAAAGCAGCGGCTACTGCTGAAACTCCCAGCACTGCTACTAGAATTAAAATCGTATCACAAACAGAAGCCGTGAAAACTACGGGAAGCGCCTGTTTGAACGTTCGTTGATTTGCTCCTTGATTAAAAACAAACACATTTTGTACCCCTAAAGGTAAAATCAAACCGAATGCTAACAATAAAGCATGCATAACCACTGTAAACATGTTGCTCTCTCCTTTCTCTTTCATCTTACAATTGACCTCCCCTGTTGTCTCCATCCAAGTTTTGATTTATAATACCAACCAAATTATAAAAAGGTGGTCTCATATGAACTGGACTCCAGATCCGGCTGATAAAAAGCCAATGCACAAACAAATTCAAGAGTATATGATAGAGAAAATCATAAATGGAGAGTGGCCTATTGGAACTAAAATTCCTTCGCAGCGTCATTTAGCTGCTAGCTTTTCTGTAAATAGAAGCACGGTGGTGACAGCAACTGAAAACTTAATTGCTGAAGGACTGCTCAGCGGAAACAAAGGTGGCGGCACCAAGGTCATTAATAATACGTGGAGCTTACTAGCATCAGGTTCTCACATGAACTGGAATTCGTATGTAGAAGCAGGAATATACCAACCAAATTCTCCAACTATCCGCCATATTAACGAAGCTGAATTTCAACCGAGCATTATTCGTTTAGGAACTGGAGAGTTAGCACCTGACCTGCTTCCTTCCCATCAGCTTTCGGAACTGTTTAGCGGAATTAATTATAGAAGCGTACACTTAGGCTACGAGCACCCAAGAGGAAATGATGAACTCCGACAAGAGTTAGTGAAGCATGTAAAAAAACGAGGCATTGAAACTTCTCCTTCATCTATTTTAATTGTATCCGGTTCACTTCAAGCCCTTCAGTTAATTTCAATCGGCCTGCTGTCTCCAGGTGCCAATATATTAGCTGAAAAGCCTTCTTATCTTTATTCTCTGCCGTTATTTCAGTCCGCACAAATGAAAATAACGGGCGTTTCGTTAGACGAAGAAGGAATGCATTTAGCTTCATTAAAAGACCAGCACGAAAAAGAAAAAGGCACAGCTTTATATACAATACCGAACTTTCATAACCCCACCAATGTAACGATGAGTGAACAAAGGCGCCAAGAGCTGCTTCGCCAGTGTGAAAGAATGCATTTGCCTATTATTGAAGATGATGCTTACGGAGAGCTTTGGTTCCATTCACCGCCTCCACTTTCATTAAAAGCTCGAGATAAAAATGGAATGGTTCTTTATTTAGGAACGTTCTCTAAAACATTCAGTCCAGGATTTCGAATTGGATGGATTGTAGGGCCTGAACATGTAATTGAGCGATTGGCCGACCTTAAAATGCAAGTTGACTACGGAGCCAGTTCCTTATCTCAATGGGCAGCTGCTGAGGCTCTTAAAACCGGAATTTATGATAGGCATGTGGCCAGCGTACGCTATAAATTAAAAGAAAAAGCTCAGCAAACACAGGCCATTTTAGAGAAGCATTTGAAAAGCCTTGCTTCGTGGAATACTCCGAGCGGAGGTTTTTATTTTTGGCTTACGCTGCATAAGCCTATTTCGATGCGGAAGTTATTTAAGCATTGTCTCGACCAAGGCGTTCTTTTAAACCCAGGCGCATTGTATGATCATGAAACGTCGCAGCATATCAGAATATCCTTTGCTTATGCGACGCTTGCAGAATTTGAATATGGCATCAAAATAGTCGCAAAAAGCCTTAAGAATCTTTACAAGTGAGTCTTAAGGCTTTCTTGTGTTAGGGGCAGATTTATAAAAAAAGTGAGCTTATCATGCTGACGCTCCGCTCGTATCTCTCCTTGATGCAGCTGGATGATTTGTTTTGCAATAGCCAGTCCTAAACCTGAACCATTCGCGTCCGATCTTGATTCATCACCTCGATAAAATCGATCAAACAACTTTTCTACCTCAATTTTTTCACTGATATCAATGCTGTTCCTAAAGGAAATAACTATGTAACCCTCGTAAATTTCCTGATTCACCTCTAATACGGAAGGCTTTTTGCTGTATTTCTTGACATTTTCGAGCAAGTTTTGAAATACTCTTACCATTTTTTCCACATCAATAAGTGCATTCCATTCACAAGCAAAGTTAGTCTGAACGTCAATGCCTTCTCGTTTTAAAATCGGCTCGTACTCTCCTATTACCTGCTGAAGCAAACGTTTCATATCGACCTCATTTCGTTGAAGCTGCAGATCAGGACTCGTCAATTTCGTATAGTCGAACAATTCTTCTATTAAATCAGTTAAGTATTTTGCTTTTGAATCAACAATATATAAGTAGCTATCTAATGTTTCATCATCCATACTTTCTCTTTTTTTGATTAAATCTAGGTATCCAACGATGGATGTTAACGGCGTACGCAAATCGTGAGATACACTGGATATTAGCTCATTTTTCACTTGCTCCAGCTCTCGTTCACGATCAAATTTTGTACGAAGCTGCGCAGACATTTTATTAATGTTTTGACTTAATTCAGCCAGTTCATCTTTTCCTCGTACATGGATGGTTGCGCCTAAATCTCCATTTGATATTTTTTGAACCTGTTCAGAAATTTCTTTCAGGTAACGAATATGGGAACGAATAAGTACTAAAAAAACAAAAATAAAGACCACAACCGCAATAGAAATAAGCCCAAACGCCAATAGGTTATATGCAGAAACATTCATTTTCTCTTCTTGTATATACCTGCTTAAAACAAGCCTAGAAATTAAAATGAAAATTAAATTAGTAGCCAAAAAGCTTATAATGACAGCAAAAAGAAACTTTACACTTATTCTTCTCATATCCTGTATCCTACGCCCCATATTGTTTTAATATAAATGGGCTTTTTCGGATTATCCTCAATTTTTTCGCGAATCTTTGTAATATGAACCATTACGGTATTATCCGATTTAAACGCATCTTCTTGCCAAGCGGCTTCGTATATTTTCCCCATACTCATCACCGTGCCCTTATGGCGTGCAAGCAGCTCTAAAATATCAAACTCTTTTGGTGTTAAGCGAATCTCTTGGCCGCGTACAAAGACAAGTCGGGTGCTGCGGTTAATTTCCAAATCGCCAATTTGAATAATTTCATGCTCAGCACGTTGATTGTATTTTTTATAGCGTCTAATTTGTGGTTTAACCCGCGCGATGAGCTCGAGAGGATTAAATGGCTTTGTTAAGTAATCATCTGCGCCTGCTGTTAAGCCAGATATCTTGTCCATATCTTCTGACTTAGCCGACAGCATAATGATAGGCATGTTTTTTCCTTCACGTATTTTAAAAGCAGCGTCAATCCCATTCATCTGCGGCATCATAATATCTAATATAATTAAATCTACTTCTTGTTCTTCTAAAAGCGCTAACCCAGATACAGCATTAGAAACTTTCAGCGCTTCAAATCCTTCATTTTCTAAGTAAATACCAATTAAATTACGAATTTGCTCATCGTCATCAATAATTAAGATTCTGTCTTTCATTTACAAACTCCTTATATCTCATTCTTTTCACATGTAAAAATGTATGCAGGCGGAACGTTTCTCCACTCTTTTTCCGCTTCAATCTGCGGGAAAGACGTGCGGATCAACTCCTTTTTAAAATTCGTATACTGAAACGTAATAAATTTCCCTTCATCAGCTAATACACTTCGCGTGTTTTGCAAAATACAGTCCGACGCTTCAGACGCTAAAGAAGCAAAAGGAAGACCTGATAATATGTAATCTACTTTTGGAATATCGTACTGTATCAAGTACTTTTGGATATTTTCAGCTGAGCCGTGTATCACGTACACATTTTTTTCATCTCTTACTTGTTCCTTTACTTTTTCGTAAAAGTACCGGTAGTATTCGATAAGAAGCAAAGTTGTACGAGCGCTTCGTCTTCTTATTAATTCACGGGTGAAAACTCCGGTTCCTGGCCCGTACTCTACTATACAGGCTGCATGTTCAAAATCAATCCCTTTTACCATTTTTTTCGCTAAGTGCGTAGAGCTTGGCAAAAGTGCTCCTACCGTTCTCGGCTGATGAAAATATTGATACATAAAAGCTAAATTCATTTTCTATTCCTTCTTTCTACTCTTTCTTTCTAGAATAGAAAAAAAAACTAAAGAAACGTTAAGTAAATTTCTTAAGAATTCTTAAGAAAACAAAAAGGAGGATGGGACAAACGTATTTTAGTTGAAGGAAGATCCGAACTATGAATTAAAATTCTTTATTGAGAATTAAGTGCATTCTAATTTTTTTATGGTGATAGTGAACGTAGGTTTCATGTATGTAGTTGCTTCTAGCTGTTGATTGGAGGGCAAGGCGAAGACTCCTGCGGGAAAAGCGGAACAGATGAGACCCCGCAGGAGCGCATGCGACGAGGAGGCTCATCGACCGCCCGCGGAAAGCGAAGTCTGGCACTGAGATCAACAGCGGTTTAACAAGCGCCATACTGAATTATTTATCCCATTTGTTCGTCTTTGGATTGGATTGATGTAGTTATGTCTCAATTCCTTTTGAAAGAGTATTCAGCGCAAATAACATCCGCTATTTAAATCGAAGGTGGCTCCTGTATAATGTTTTGCTTGAGGGCTCAGTAAAAAAAGAACCGTATCTGCCACGTCTTGAGGCGTAACAAAGCTTGGAATCAGCTGATGAGCGATGTATTCATTTTTGCGCCACTCTGGAATATTTTTCATCATATCGGTATTTACCATTGTAGGTGCTACAGCATTCACCCGGATATAAGGAGAAAAATTCATCGCACAGCTCTTGGTTAATCCTAATGTTGCTGCTTTAGACATTCCATATATAGCATCGGAGCTTCCTTCCATTCCTGACACGGACGATATATTAATAATCGCTCCTTCTGTCTCCTTTTTCATTAACAATTCGCCAAAGTACTTGGAGAAATAAACATATCCTTTAATATTAATATCCATCACAAAATCTATTTCGTTTTCTTCATAATCCAATAAATTTTTCCCTAAATACACGCCTGCATTATTAACTAACCCATACAAATTTTTATCTTTTATTTGATAAAAAAGATCTTTTACATCCTTCCCTTCTTTAACATCTATTACATACGTTTCAATATGGCCCTTTGTATCTTCAGCTAGCTGTCTCAAAGCTTCATCATTAATATCACAAGCAATAACTGAATAGCACTTTGACACACACTCTTTTACAATTTCTTTACCAATTCCAGAACCTGCACCCGTAACGATTATCCATTTTTCTTTCATCTCGACACCTCTTATTTACTTCTGTTACACATACTTGTTATGTAAATATTCAAACATTTATTATACCATTATTTTCTATATAGACATCTCTTTCTTGCGCTCTTTTTTAGCTTTCCTGACAAAGCGCGTATAGTTTTTTGTACGAGTGATAACGATAAGATAGTACATTATTTCAAACAAGAAAGAGTTGATAAAACGTGGCAAAAGTACTTTATATTACAGCTCATCCTCACGATGAGTCTCAATCATTCAGTATGGCAACTGGAAAAGCATTTATCGATACTTACAAAGAGCACAATTCAAGTGACGAAGTTGTACATATTGACCTTTATAAAGAAAATATCCCTCATATTGATGCGGATGTATTTAGCGGCTGGGGCAAACTTCAGTCGGGTTCTGAACTCTCTTCTCATGAACAGGAAAAAGTTAATCGCCTTGCAGAATTGAGCGAACAGTTTGTAACAGCGGACAAATATGTTTTTGTAACGCCTATGTGGAACTTTTCGTTTCCACCGGTTATGAAAGCCTACTTAGACTCTGTAGCCGTAGCTGGTAAATCATTTAAATACACGGCAGAAGGTCCTGTGGGGCTATTAACGGATAAAAAAGCGCTTCACATTCAAGCGCGCGGAGGCATTTATTCTGAAGGTCCTGCAGCTGATATGGAAATGGGGCATCGCTATATTGGAATTATGATGAATTTCTTTGGAGTCCCTTCGTTAGACGGCATTTTTGTGGAAGGGCATAATGCAATGCCAGATAAAGCTCAGGAAATTAAAGAAAAAGGCATAGCAGAAGCCAAAAAACTTGCACAAACTTTTTAATACAAAACCCGCATAAAGCGGGTTTTTCTACGCAAAAAAGATTTCTCTTTCCCTTTCAATCCACCTGTCCATTTCCTGATCACTTTTTTCTACAAGTCTGTTAACGAGAATATCATGCCAAATATAATTCTCAAGTAAATTAATGTTGACTGCATTATTGGTATAGTAAGCCATTTCTTTATGACCATAAATCATTTCTTTGCTGTCAACAGCTATAATAAACCAGTTTTGGTTCCCAATATTTTCGGTATAGCTTGTATGACGGTGCCGGTCAAATTCCTCCATCACTTCACTTTGTTCAAACACAATTCCTTTTAGTGTTACACTCTCTCTTAATTGCAATAAAAGAGGCTTCAACTCATTGTAAATACTAGGCCAAAGTGAGATGACAATTTTATTTTTTGCTTTTAGCAATAGAGACTCACAAAAAGCGAGAATGGCTCTTTCTCCTTTCATCGTCATAATCCGGCTTTCTTCTATAGACTCCGCAGCTTCAAAACGTTTAAGCGTTTCGCTAACGTCTTCATACGTTTCATTCCATTTTTTTTGCAGCGAATGTAAAAAAGCATCGACGGGCAGCGGTGTGTACTCCGTGCCATCACTGCGCTCTTCTTTTAGCACCATGCCCTTTTCCTCTAGCGTTTGTAAAACATCGTATACACGCGCTCTTGGCACACCTGAATGTTTACTAATGCTGTAGGCGGTAGAAGATCCTTTTTTGACAAGCGTTACGTATACTTTTGATTCATACTGATTAAACCCAAGCGACTGAAGCTGCTGAATAATGTTCTCCATAGAGAGAACCTCCCTGTTTTTTAAGTTATTTGAAATTTTCATCATTTACATATTTACAACTGCATTTTATATAGTTACTATTTAAGTAGTCACTACATATTATGACATGAGGAAGGTGCTTTATGGAAGAATTAAGTTTACAGATTGTTCTTTTGCTTTTACTATTTGGTTTTTTAGCTGCATTCATCGACTCTGTAGTTGGCGGAGGCGGTTTAATTTCAACGCCTGCCCTTTTATTTTTAGGCCTGCCTCCCGCTGCTGCCTTAGCTACAAATAAATTAGCCGGAACGATGGGCGTATTAACGAGTACCATTCGATTTGTCAAATCCGGAAAAGTCGATTTTCGCGTCGTAGGTAAATGGTTTCCTTTTGTATTTATTGGTTCTTTAGGAGGTTCAATCACCGTTCATTTTCTATCCTCTGCTTTTTTGAAACCAGTTATTTTGATTCTCCTTGTTTTAGTTGCTATTTATACAATCTTCAAAAAAAACTGGGGCACCACGTCCACGTATAAGCCGCTGTCTATTAAGAAACTTATTTTCTTTACTGCACTTATTTTTATTATTGGCTTTTACGATGGTTTTTTAGGAGCAGGCACAGGTTCATTTATTTTATTTGCTTTTTTATTTATGGGATTTGATTTCCTGCAGTCAGCAGGCAGTGCAAAATTTTTAAATTTCGGCAGTAACTTAGGTGCTTTGCTTGTGTTTTTATATTTCGATTCTGTTGTATTTTCTTACGGATTAATTATGGGGTTTGCGATGATCGTGGGTTCTTTTGTCGGGTCAAATGTCGCTCTATCAAAAGGCGTGACGTACGTCCGAACGCTTTTTATTCTTGTCACTTTAAGCCTTATTAGCAAAAACATATTCGATTATGTGAATCAGTACAAATAGATCAATGGTTTCTTTAGAAACATAACAATGAACCTATATATCTATTAGATTAATAAAATCACCTCTTACTATTTTCTTATTTTTGGGTAAATGTGTAAAAAAACACGAAAATTGCTGTATACTGGTCCATGTTGTTTTACATAATTTAGAAATATTATACAGAGGTGAACATTTTGTTTAAGAAATTCAGGTTTTTATGGTTTATTTTGCTGATCTTTGCACTTATTTTTGTCAAAAATACGTTCTTTTCTTCTTCAGAGAACGCTGCTGAGACTCTAGCAACGTCAGATGTTCCACAAGCCGCGGCTACTTTCAAAGAGGGAAACAATCAGCAGGACGGAGTCATTATTCAAAAATATCGCAAACAGCTAGATGCAGCGCAGAAAAAAAGCGACGAAAAAACTACTAAAGAAATACAAGAAAAAATTTATGAAGACGGAAGACAGGCGGCACTAAACTTTTTACCGCGCAATAAATTTCAAAGAGCTTTTTCTCAGCCTTCTAAAAAATCGGCCGATGATATTTATAACTTTCTAATTGCCCAAGTGGGGTTTGGAGGATATGATTCTCTTTATCAAGAAGCAATAACCGCAAAAAAAGAAGCAGCTTCTTCTACTGATGAATTAAATATGAGTGGCATTCAAGCTAAAACCGCTGCACTTACATACGGCACACTAGCACAAAGAGAGCAACTGCTTGTTACAAGTCTTGCCTATGACTTAAGCAGCGTAGGCGTCATTTCTTCCGATACAGCTAAAGATATTGATAAAAAAGCTACTCATATACTGGAAGTTAGAAAAGAAGGAATAAATGCCGCGATGCAAGAATAGTTTTGCGAAGTGAAAAGCAGCAGGTAAAAACTGCTGTTTTTTTATTCCAAATAACGTTCAGGCACTTCACTATTTTAACAGCCGATTATTTAACGACACTGGTTAAAGCTTTCATACAATGATATCAAAATGGAGGTAATTTCTATGAAAGAAGCGATTGTTTATCAATACGATGCGTTCAGCACGCGCCCTAATAAAGGAAACCCTGCAGGAATTGTGTTTAACGGAGATGATTTTTCAGCTGAAGAAATGCAGAAGATTGCTTATGAAGCACAGTTTAACGAAACTGCTTTTATCATGGACTCTTCGCGCGCTGATTTACGAATTCGATACTTTACGCCCGGACAAGAAGCAGATTTGTGCGGCCATGCGACCGTCGCTTCTCTTTATGCTTTACATAGTAAAAACAAACTTCCAAAAACTACATTTACAGTGGAAACAAATGCTGGAATTTTGCCGATGACTGTACAGAATAGAAACGGACAACCTGTTATCACCATGAGTCAAGCTTCTCCGCAGTTTCATCCGTTTTCAGGTTCAAAAGAAAAACTGGCAAAAGCTCTTAATCTTCATATTGATGACCTTGATCAAAGACTTCCTATTGTATATGGAAGTACAGGGAACTGGACGCTTATTGTACCTTTAAAAAATTTAGATGCCTGTAAAAAGATGAAGCCTAATCAAGAAGATTTTCCTCATATTTTAACAGATATGCCAAAAGCATCTATTCATCCCTTTTGTTTTGAAACGATTCACTCAGAAGCTCATATGCACGGAAGACATTTCTCTTCACCATTTTCAGGTACGGTAGAAGACGCCGTAACTGGAACAGCATCAGGCGTAATGGGCGCCTATTATGCGAGATATGTGGACCTGCAAGATAACGACCGCTGGCAATTTGTGATTGAGCAAGGACAGGAAATAGATAAAGATGGCTTCGTTCATGTAGAAATTACAAAAAAAGAAAATACGTATGGTGTGGTAATCGCAGGAGAAGCTGCCTATGTAACCAAGCAAATCGTTTCTCTTTCCTAATAAAAACGTGTCCGCCTATTTGGCGAACACGTTTTTTTGTTTAGTAAATAATAGCCTGTACGCTCATTATTGTAACGGTTAAAATAAGAATCACGTTCCCTATAATTAACCACGGCTTTGCGCTTCCTCTTCTACCTTTAATAGCCGTGATTAGTCCAGCAATGGGCAATAAAGCCATAACGATGACCCAAATTTTACGAAGAATGCTGGAATCCAAATAAAAACCAAACTGCATCATCGCAAATAACACGACTGTGATAAGGAAGAAAAGTGTAGGCACAGCTAAATGAATGCCTCTTGGTCTCATTGAGTAGTACACAACATCACTTTCTTTCTATGTAAAATCTTACGTAAAATAACGTTATCATTTACAAAGAGTTTTGACAACTTTTTGAAGGATTTTGTCAACAAATTTTAATAATCTAGAAGAAATTACTTCTCACTCAGCTGCCCTAAGACTGCCGGCAGTGCAGAAATAACGTCGCTTGCTAACATATCCATCATTGTATGCCCCTGATCGAGCAGCACATCCGCTGCTTTTCCGTGAACATATACCGCATTACTGATTGCTTCTTGAAGAGAATCATGCTGCATAATAAAAGCGAGGATGATCCCTGTTAACGTGTCACCCGTTCCGCCTTTTGCAAGTCCCGCGTTTCCAGTGGTATTTACGTATTGTTTTCCGTCAGGTGTTGCAACAATCGTGTTTGGACCTTTTAATACAAGGTACACACCATTTTCTACTGCGTATTGCCTAGATATTGAAAATCGATTTGCTTCTACTTCGGCGATTGTTGTGTCCACGAGCCTTGCCATTTCTCCCGGATGAGGCGTTAAAATCGTGGCATGTTCTCTTTCTTTTACTTCTTTTTCTAAATGGGGAAGATGAAAAAGAGCATCGGCGTCAACCACAACAGAAACCGGCTGGTGAAGCACTTGTTCGACGACTTTCTTCGTTTCTTTCGTTCTCCCAAGCCCCGGTCCGACTGCAATTGCATTATACTTCCCTTCTTCTAAAGGAATCTCGCCTGCAAAAAATCCATCTTTGCTTGGACATGGTTTATACATCACTTCCAGCATGTGAGCAGCTGCAATCGCATGAATATCGCTCGGAAGCGCAAGCGTTAAAAGTCCCGCTCCGCTTGTGAGCGCTGCTTTTGACGTTAGCATCGGCGCTCCGGGTGTTTGAAGCGAACCTCCTATTACGATTCCCTTTCCATGTGTACCTTTATTAGACGAAGCGTTTCGAATGGGAAAAGATCGTTTAATATGCTGAGTTGACCATACTTCCTTAAGTGATGAACTTTTTTCAATTGCTAGCGGCGGGATGCCAATATCTACTACAATCAATTCACCGTAACTTTCTTTGCTTGGGTATGTAAATGCCGTGATTTTCGGCTGCTGAAGCGTAATCGTAGCATCTGCACGTACCGTAAGCTCTTGCTTCTGTTCCATTACTCCACTTGGGACATCGATGCTGTATATGTAAGCCTTAGAGTCATTTATTTTTTTCATAATGTCATCGTAAGGAGATTTGATGCTGCCTTTTACTCCTATCCCTAGTAGACAGTCAATAATCACCGTATACTTTTTTACAGAGAAGTTATCTCCCGCCGATTGCCACGTGAATCCAGCATTTTCATAGATGATCATGGCTTTTTTAGCCGCGCCTTTTATTTTTCCCCGTGCAGGAACTACCCAGACGTCAACTTCATAGCCTTTTGACTTCAAAGCACGGGCAATAACAAAGCCGTCTCCTCCATTGTTTCCCGTTCCTATAAGCAGCCCTATGTTTTCATGTTTTTTAATTCGCTCACTCAGCGCGTTTGCAGCAGCCTGCCCGGCATTTTCCATAAGGGACTCTTCACTCATCCCAATTGCATTCATCATATAATCATCTACTTGATACATCTCTTGATTCGTTACAATTCTCATTACGCTGCTCCTTACTGAAACGGAAATGGTTCATCTGTATTTACCGTTCCTTTTATTTTCGTTATAGTTAATTGTTCTCCTTTCACCCAATCTTCAAACGAGAAAATGAGAGGCTTTGCTTTTCGTCCAATCCCCACAATAACTTGCAGCGTCTCCGGTACATATGCTACTGTATGAAGCGTCCCAGCAGAATTCCGGTAATCTTCTTTAAAAATACCGTATTCATCTTCATTAAATAAAGAAAAAGCTTCAAGAGGCGATAGTTTTTTTTCAATATGATCTCGAATATGATCGAGCCTTTCCTTTGACTCTACCAAATGATGACGATTTTCTTCGATTAGCTGATTAAAATGGTTCGTACACCCCATCATCGTCCCTCTTTGTACATGAACGCCTCGTCCAGATGCTTCGACTACTGCTCCCTGTCCGCTGCGGTCATAAATGGAATAATTAAACGCATGACGATGCGGTGCTCTTTCTAAAATAGCAACAGCCTCTTCTGTCGTTTCACATGTTTCTAAAATAAACCGAGCGAGCGTACAGCAAATAAATCCGTTTGTTTGACGGCGGCGATTAACAAAATGATAGCCAATTGCCAGTCCTTTTTCATTCATTCCATCCATTCGCCCAATCATTCTCGTTCCAAATCCGACGCTTGCATACCCTTCATTTGGCTGAAAAAGCAAAAATCGACCTTCGTACGTTTTAGGATGATAATCGTAGTTTCGTACATACACGCCGTGCTGCATAAGAGCCGAACATCCCGTTTTTTTCCACTCTTGCTGATACCCGCTGTACTCATGAATAACGTCTTCAAGAGGCCAATCTAAGCCTTCTGCTAAGCCCACTAGTTCATCCCACAGTCCGGGAGCAAATAAGTCGTAATAATGACGAGCTTCTTTTGTTATCGTTTGATAGCTTCGTAATGAACGTTTTCTTCTTTTTTGATGATTTTCAAACAGCTTTGTTCCTTTATGTAATTTCCCTTGCATTTCACCAAGCTCTCGGTAAGAGCCTCGTCCTTGAATGACTTCTACCTGTATTTCTTTCACTTCTATCACTCCAATTTTCCAGTACCTTTATTGTGCAGCAAGCGCTCTATTCTTTGCAACTTTCTCCTCTCATAGAACTCTCTTCCTTTGAATACAGTTATAAAGAAACAGGTCGAAAGATTGAAAAGCATTATCATAAGAGGTGATCATATTGCTAAAGGAAGTTCAGCTAGAGATTCAGCGAAGAATCGCCTATCTGCGCCCAACACAAAAAAATGACGGGTCATTTCGCTACTGTTTTGAAACAGGCGTTATGCCTGATGCGTTTTTAATTATGCTTCTTCGCACCTTTGATTTAGATAAAGAAGTGTTGATTAAACAATTAACCGAACGGATCGTTTCCCTTCAAAATGAAGATGGTCTTTGGACGTTGTTTGATGATGAAGAACATAACTTATCCGCCACTATTCAAGCTTATACAGCTCTTTTATATTCAGGCTATTACCAAAAAAACGACCGGATTTTGCGAAAAGCAGAAAGATATATTATAGATTCGGGAGGCATTTCGCGCGCTCATTTTCTCACAAGATGGATGCTTTCTGTTAACGGCTTATACGAGTGGCCAAAGCTATTTTACCTCCCGCTTTCTCTTTTGCTCGTACCTACCTATGTACCGCTTAACTTTTATGAATTAAGCACCTATGCCAGAATTCACTTCGTTCCGATGATGGTAGCAGGAAACAAAAAGTTTTCACTTACTTCTAGGCATACACCTTCTCTTTCTCATTTAGATGTAAGAGAACAGAAACAGGAATCGGAGGAAACTACTCAAGAATCACGCGCTTCTATTTTTTTAGTCGACCATTTAAAACAGCTGGCTTCTTTACCTTCTTACATCCACAAGCTTGGTTATCAAGCAGCCGAGCGTTACATGCTAGAAAGAATTGAAAAAGATGGAACACTCTACAGCTACGCCACCTCTACTTTTTTTATGATTTACGGTCTTTTGGCTCTTGGCTATAAAAAAGATTCATTTGTGATCCAAAAAGCAATTGACGGGATTTGTTCACTACTTAGTACATGCAGCGGCCACGTGCACGTAGAAAACTCCACGTCAACCGTTTGGGATACCGCGCTGCTCTCTTACGCTCTACAGGAAGCAGGTGTACCGCAGCAAGATCCCATGATTAAAGGCACAACTCGCTACTTAAAGAAAAGACAGCATACAAAGCTTGGAGATTGGCAGTTTCATAACCCAAATACAGCACCTGGAGGCTGGGGGTTTTCCGATATTAATACGAATAACCCTGACTTAGACGATACGTCTGCTGCTATCAGAGCTCTTTCTAGAAGAGCGCAAACTGATACAGATTATTTGGAGTCTTGGCAAAGAGGCATTAACTGGCTGCTGTCCATGCAAAACAAAGACGGGGGTTTTGCTGCATTTGAAAAAAATACCGACTCTATTTTATTTACTTATCTGCCGCTTGAAAATGCAAAAGATGCAGCGACGGATCCGGCTACTGCCGATTTAACCGGTCGAGTGCTTGAGTGCCTCGGAAACTTTGCTGGTATGAATAAATCCCACCCTTCGATTAAAGCTGCAGTAAAATGGCTGTTTGATCATCAATTGGATAACGGGAGCTGGTACGGCCGGTGGGGAGTTTGCTACATTTACGGAACGTGGGCCGCTATTACAGGACTCCGTGCTGTAGGGGTTTCTGCTTCTGATCCGCGTATCATCAGAGCTATCAACTGGCTCAAAAGCATTCAACAAGAAGACGGTGGATTCGGAGAATCATGCTATAGCGCTTCTTTAAAAAAATATGTGCCACTATCGTTTAGCACCCCTTCTCAAACGGCTTGGGCTCTCGATGCTTTAATGACAATATGTCCGTTAAAAGATCGAGCCGTTGAAAAAGGAATTAAATTTTTACTGAATCCAAATCTTACAGAGCAGCAAACTCATTACCCCACGGGAATTGGTCTTCCTGGACAATTTTATATTCAGTACCACAGCTACAATGATATTTTTCCTCTTCTTGCACTTGCCCACTACGCAAAAAAACATTCTTTGTAAAGAGGCTGGGACAAAAGTAGTTTAGCTGAAGGAAGATCCGAACGATGAATCGAGATTCTTGCTTGAGAATCCAACTCGTTCGGATTTTTTCATTTGTAGGATGAACGTAGGCTTCATGTATGTAGCTGCTTTCAGCAGTTAATGGGAAGCCAAGTCTTGCATGGAAATCAACCGCGGTGTAACAAGCACTCCATACTAGCGCATTGATCCCATTTGTTTGTTTTAAGATTCGATGGACGTAGTTATGTCTCAATTTCTTTTTATACATAAAAGCAGGTTTTTTAGGAGACAAGTGGAATATCTTTTTAAATGTTAGAAAAGAAAGGATGCATCAAATGAATAATGTTTCACCACTTTTAAAAGGAAAAAACGTGATACTAAGAAAACCAAAAGACAGCGATGTAAATGACTATCTAGCATGCAAACAAACAAAAGAACTTATTCGCATGTACGGAGGCGATACCCGAAACTTAAAACCTCTTACATTACAAGGTGCCAAGCGGCACGTCGAGTACATAAAGTCTCAAAAGCTGAATTGGTGTATAGAATATCAGCAGCGGTTTGTCGGAGAGGCCCGGCTGACCGTTAACGAGTACGACCGGCGCGCACGGTATGCAATTGGTTTATTTGATTCTTCCGTTTGGAATCAAGGGCTCGGCACTGAAGTTACAAAATTGGTACTTGCGTACGCATTTGAATACCTTCACTTGCACAGAGTCGATTTACGAGTGCTCGAATACAACAATAGAGCCATTGCTTGTTATGAAAAATGCGGTTTTGTAAAAGAAGGAATAGAGCGTGAAGGTGCTTTTATTGAAGAAGCATTTCAGACAGATCTTATCATGAGTATACTCGAACAAGAATATTATCAGCTGTAGAAAAGAGAATCAGCTGTCATCATCTTACTTCTTTAAAAGTTCGTATAGCCCAAGCCTTCTGTGAATAAAGTAACATAACGATGTAACTAAAGGAGCCAACGATGACAGCTTATGATTCCTCTTCTTTTGTATTTGTAACCATTGATAAACATGACCTTGCTGCTTTTTTACTAATTGATATTATTTGCGGCACCACTATTTATGTAGCATGTAAACATTATTTCCACAATGAGCTTGTTTCCATTGCAAGCAGCGCTCTTTTTCCCATGGTATGTAAGAAGGTTTCTCGACGCTAGCTCAGCTTTTTACCGGTTCTTTTAATGACAGCCAAGTGCGTTCCTTCTGCTGCTGAATCTCTACGGAGTGATTAAAAAATTTAGAAAGATGCGGCTCAGTGAGCTGGTCCTTCGTTTTTCCAGAAGAAAACACTTCTCCTTGGCGCATACAAAGCGTATGGGTAAAGCAAGGCAAAACTTCTTCTACATGGTGAGTAACATAAATAAGCGTAGGCGCTTTTGGCTGCTCTGCCATTTTTGCAATCAGCTGAAGAAGCTGTTCTCGGGCCATTATATCTAGACCTGTACTTGGCTCATCAAGTATTAAAAGCTTTGGTGAAGCCATAAGAGCTCGGGCAATTAGCACTCGCTGGCGCTCTCCTTGAGAAAGTGTTCCGTACGCCTGATTTTGTAAATCTTCGCAATTTAGCAGCTGCATTAATTCTATAGCTTGGTTCATATCTTTTTGCTCCACTTGTTCATATAAACCAATAGAGGCAAATTTGCCGCTTAAAATCATTTCTAAAACCGTATCGTCATCTCGAAACCTCTGCTGAAGCGAAGAACTTACCCATCCGATTTCTTTTCTGAGCTCAGACAGATTTGTTTCTCCAAATTTCCTTGAAAGAACTTCTACTTGGCCTTTTGTAGGCCAGATATATCCGTTGATTATATTTAAAAGCGTCGTTTTTCCGGAACCATTTAACCCAAGCAAACACCAATGTTCCCCTTTTTCCACTAACCACGACACGTTTTTTAAAATTTCTTTTTCTGCTCGTTTTACCGAAACGTTCTTAATTTTGATCATGCTAACACTCCTATACTCTCATTTTTAATTATATATACTATAAAAGAATAATGATTTGTCCCATTTGTTAACTTGCTTTTCTTTTTTCATGCCAATTCTTTCAGCCACTTTAATCGATGGGTAATTGTCAGGATCTATCAATGATATAATCTTCTGAAATTTCAGCGTATGAAGTCCATAATCTAAGCAAGCTTTTGCTGCTTCACTCGCATAGCCTTTCCCCCAGCGGCTGCGTAAGAACAAATAACCAAGTTCTGGATCTACCTTTCCGTCTACTTTTTGAAGAATCATGCCGCACTGCCCTAGAAACTCTCCTTTCTGTTTATCCTCAGCGATCCACATGCTAATGCCGTACGTTTGATAATGCTGCTTCATCCATTGAATCCAGCGGCGTGTGTCTTGTTCGCTTTTAGTAGAAGAATAATACTTCATTGCTTCAGCATCCTCAAAGATTTTCAGTAAATTTCCTGCATCGCTTTCAGCCATGGCTCGCAGCGTCATTCGTTCTGTCTCAATAATCGTATGAATCCTCTCCTTTCTTACATTCCAACATCTACTATCTTTATTATCCGCTACTATTTTCTTTTCGTAAAGTTTTCCTTTTTTATTTAAATGAACGAGAAAAAACGCACCAAAAAAGGCTGCTACACACAGCCCTTTAATCTGGATCACACGTTTTCCCGTACCGTAATACGTTATATATAGCACGTCCATCACTTGCAGATGTCTCTGTATATTGAATTGGCAGCAGTGAGAAAATAACATAATAGACTGAAAAATAAACAAATTGATAGCAAAATATATCTTCAGGCAGAATATTAGCCATAATTAATCCATTTATTATAAAAATAGTAAGCAAATTAAACAGTACACCACCCGCATACACCACTGCATGAGAAATGCGACTGTCATTCTTAAGATTTTCATATTTACAAAACGAGTCTAAAAAATAGACTGACTTAATTTTAAACTTCCCCATTTTAAGAATCGTTTTCCCTCGCCCAATAGTAAAATCGACCTTCCCTCCGAAAATAATTGCCATGACGGAATGCCCCAGCTGATGAACAAGTGATACAAGTGGCAACACAAGACAGAATGACCACACAAACTTTGGAAGATCATTTAACCCAAACACGTTTATCCCTCCTTTTTGTTTCTTCTCTCTACTTTTCCTCCCCGTTTTCACTTAAAACTACATTTAATTTCTTTTTTAAAACTCATACGAAATAACTACCCCCATATCATGTCTTATGACTTAGATAAAAACCGCTGTATGTAGCTTATGAAAAATACATTTTCCGAAAAATAGTTGGCGTAACGTTTTCCTGTTCTTTGAAGCGCTTGATAAAATAGCTTGGATGTTCATATCCTACTTGTCTTGCTATATCTTGTACAGAGATTTGGTTGTTTTTAAGCAGCAGTTTCTTTGCTTTTTGAATCCGCACGCGCGTTACGTATTCAAATGGCCGGATGCCAAGAGATTGTTGAAAAAGCAAACACGTATACTGCTCCGTTACATTGAGCTGCTGCGCCAGTACTTCTAGCGTTAACGGCTGATGATAATATTCCTCGATATAACGAAGGACTGGGTTTAGCTGAGTAATTTGCTGCAGGCGACTTTTGCTTTCTATATATACGCTGTCTTGGCGAAGTTTTAAAATGACGCTATATAGTAGTTCAGAGCACTGCATGGTGCTAGAGTTATGATTTTCTTCTAACCGATCCATTAGTTCTTGAAGCATCCTGTAAAGACTTTCAGCATTTGTAAGGACAATTTTTCCCGAATTAATAAATTGAAGAGAAAGCATGATATCATCAATCACACTTCCGTTAAAAGAAACCCAGCATACTTGCCATTCGCTCGTAACGGGATAGTATTCGTGCGGAACGTGCGGCGTCAGAAACATCCCTTCATTTTCTTTTATAATATAAACCTCGTCATTTACACGAAGCTCGCCTCTTCCTTTTATGCATTGAATCCATTGATAATCAGGAAACTCTCCCTGACGCTTAATATGCGTTTGGTGTCTCCAGCTTCCAGCGCTTGTAACATAGAATGGCAGTTTCATATCTTCATCTGAAAGAGCCGGAAAGTACATACGGTCCACATTACTTCCCCCTTTTTATGTGAATATAGTTATATTATCATGAAAATAATTAGATTGATAAGGTTTTCAGAAAACGTTATCATTTTCATATAAACTAATAACCTAGTACTTTAGAAATGAGGGATCGACGTGTTAAAAACCGGCAAGAAATTTAATTATACAGCACCTGTAAACGGATACCCTGAATGGAATAACAACCCTGAAACTTTTCAATTGAACCGTTCAAAAGCACACGCTTTACTTATGCCTTATCAAACAATCGAAGAGGCCTTAAAAAATAATAGAAAATCTTCTGTTTACTATCAAAGCTTAAATGGCAGCTGGTATTTTCATTTTGCTGAAAATGCAGATGGCCGCGTCAAAAACTTTTTCGTACCTGAGTTTTCATATGAGAAATGGGACTCTATTTCAGTTCCTTCACACTGGCAGCTGCAAGGATATGACTATCCTCAATATACAAACGTGACATACCCTTGGGTTGAAAATGAAGAGCTCGAACCTCCTTTTGCACCGACTAAATATAATCCTGTCGGTCAGTACATCCGTACTTTTACACCTAAACCAGAATGGAAAGATCAGCCGGTGTACGTCAGCTTCCAAGGCGTCGAATCTGCTTTTTACGTATGGATTAACGGTGAGTTTGTTGGATACAGCGAAGACAGCTTTACTCCAGCTGAATTTGATATAACTTCTTACCTTCAAGAAGGTGAAAATACGATAGCAGTAGAAGTATATCGCTGGAGTGATGCAAGCTGGCTTGAAGACCAAGATTTTTGGCGAATGAGCGGCATCTTCCGAGATGTGTATCTCTATTCTACTCCACCGGTTCACATCTATGACTTTAGCGTTCGTTCGTCGCTTGATAACAACTACCAAGATGGTGAACTTATCGTTTCAGCTGATATTTTAAACTACTTTGAGCAAGATACTCAAGATCTAACATTTGGAGCCACGCTGTATGACGCAAATGGCCAAGAAGTACTACAAGCTCCGCTGCAAACAAATTTAAGTGTGAGCGATCAACGTACAGTCTCCTTGCGTACACACATTAAAAGCCCTGCAAAATGGAGCGCAGAAAGTCCTAATTTGTATACGCTTGTACTCAGCTTAAAGAATTCTGCTGGTTCTATTATCGAAACAGAAAGCTGTAAAGTCGGCTTCCGTATATTTGAACTAAAGAACGGTCTTATGACAATCAACGGCAAACGTATTGTACTTCGAGGAGTGAATCGCCACGAATTTGATTCAGTAAAAGGCCGGGCAGGCATTACGCGCGAAGACATGCTTCACGACATTTTGCTGATGAAACAGCATAATATTAACGCAGTGCGTACATCCCATTATCCTAACGATTCAGTATGGTATGAACTATGTGATGAATACGGACTGTACGTTATTGATGAAACCAATTTAGAAACGCACGGAACGTGGACTTATTTACAAGAAGGTGAGCAAAAAGCCGTTCCAGGAAGCAAGCCAGAATGGAAAGAAAACGTATTGGATCGCTGTCGTTCGATGTACGAACGTGACAAAAACCACCCTTCTATCATTATTTGGTCGCTTGGAAACGAATCATTTGGCGGAGAAAACTTTCACCATATGTATACCTTTTTTAAAGAAAAAGATTCCACACGACTTGTTCATTACGAAGGAATCTTCCATCATCGCGACTATGATGCTTCAGATATAGAAAGCACGATGTACGTTAAGCCAGCAGATGTAGAGCGCTATGCATTAATGAATCCGAAAAAACCTTATATCTTATGTGAATACAGTCATGCAATGGGCAATTCATGCGGAAATTTGTACAAATACTGGGAGCTGTTTGATCAATATCCGATCTTGCAAGGCGGTTTTATATGGGACTGGAAAGATCAAGCTCTTCAAACAACAGCAGAAGACGGTACTTCTTACTTAGCTTACGGGGGAGATTTTGGTGATACTCCTAACGATGGTAACTTCTGCGGAAACGGCTTAATCTTTGCTGATGGGACAGCTAGCCCTAAAATTGCAGAAGTAAAAAAATGCTATCAGCCCGTAAAGTGGACAGCAGTCGACGCTGCTAAAGGAAAGTTTGCCGTTCAAAACAAACACTTGTTTACAAACTTGAACGCCTATGATTTTGTTTGGACTGTTGAAAAAAACGGTGAACTTGTTGAAAAGCATGCGTCTCTTTTAAATGTAGCTCCTGATGGTACAGACGAACTGACGCTTTCTTATTCTCTTTATGAGCAAGAAAATGAAGCTGACGAATTTGTTTTAACTCTTTCTCTCAGATTGTCCAAAGATACAGCCTGGGCTTCAGCTGGATATGAAGTGGCGTACGAACAGTTTGTGCTGCCTGCCAAAACCGCTGTGCCTTCAGTAAAAGCTGCTCATCCTGCTTTAACCGTTGACCAAAATGAACAAACGCTTACGGTTACAGGAACTAACTTCACGGCTATTTTTGATAAGCGAAAAGGACAGTTTATTTCTTACAACTATGAGCACACCGAGCTGCTTGCGTCGGGTTTCCATCCAAACTTTTGGCGTGCAGTAACCGATAATGACCTCGGGAATAAACTGCATGAAAGATGTCAAACGTGGCGTCAAGCAAGCTTAGAGCAGCGTGTGCAAAACATAAGTGTTCAACCGCAAATTGACTTTGTTATCATTTCGGTTGAACTAGCTTTAGACAACTCTCTTGCTTCTTGCTATGTAACGTATACGCTATATAACGATGGTGAAATGAAGATTGAACAATCTTTAGCACCTTCTGAGACAATGCCTGAAATTCCTGAAATCGGCATGCTGTTTACGATGAATGCAGCTTTTGATTCTTTAACGTGGTACGGAAGAGGACCTCATGAAAATTATTGGGACCGTAAAACTGGCGCTAAGCTGGCCCTTCATAAAGGCAGTGTAAAAGAGCAAGTTACACCGTATTTACGCCCTCAAGAATGCGGAAATAAAACGGACGTTCGATGGGCCACTATTACAAACGATCAAGGACGCGGCTTTTTGATAAAAGGTTTGCCAACAGTCGAGCTGAATGCTTTACCTTATTCACCTTTTGAACTGGAGGCTTACGATCATTTTTACAAATTGCCGTCAAGCGATTCAGTAACCGTGCGGGTTAACTACAAACAAATGGGCGTTGGCGGAGACGACAGCTGGGGAGCTAAAACACATCCTGATTACACACTATATGCTAACCGCTCGTATACAAACACGTTTACGCTAAAACCTCTATAAAAATAAAAAGGACTTTCATTTGAAAGTCCTTTTTACTTATGATGTCACCTCTGGCTTTCGCTGAGAAAGTAAAAATACCGTAGCGATAATAAGAATTGTACCTAACCACTCCGTCCATCCAAAGGTCACATGAAGCCATAGAACAGAGAGCGCCGCTGCTGATAAAGGCTCTGCTGACGCAAGAACAATGGCTTCAGAAGCGCTAATATGCTTCAAGCTTTCCAAATAGCAATAAAATGCAATGAGCGTTCCGAAGATGATTACAAATAACACCGCACACAGCGACAATAGCGACCATTCACCTGCTATATGCCACGGCGGGTGAATAAATGAAAAACTTACGCCGCCTATCACCATTCCCCAGCCTACTACTTCAATTGAGCTCCATTTCGCAAGAAGACGTTTAGGCTGAAGCGTATAAAAAGCAGACGTCACAGCTGCCCCAATCCCCCAAAACAACGCCCATCCTGTAATAGACAGCTCGTTAAAATTTCCGCTTGTTGCAAGAAAAAATGTCCCCGTTATGACGAGTGCAACAGAAATCATTTCTACTTTCACCGGCCACTTTCTTGCTTGCACAGCTAAATAGCCAATAATAAATATTGGCGACGTATATTGAAGCACTGTAGCTGTAGCAGCGTTTCCTGCTTGAATAGCTGCAAAATATGTATACTGCACGCCGAGCATACCGATTACACCAAACAAAAGCAGCGAACTCCTCTCTTCTTTTGTTTTCCAAATTGCAAAAATATTGCGCTGCTTAGAGGCTATTGACAAAAGCAGCACTCCGGATACTAACATACGAACGACGACCAGCCACTCTGCGTTAAAACTTTTATGCTGAAATAAATATTGAGCCACCGTGCCAGATACTCCCCACATTGTGGCACCAATGATTACAAGCAGCAGCCCCCATGCTCTTCTAGATGACGTTTGAACTCCTTCCACTTGCCATTCCTTCTCTCTTTTTCATATATATTTAACTTACCTCGCTCCTCTTTAACGGTCAATAGCAAAAAAAGTCGAAGCAATATGCTTCGACTTTTTTAAATGCTTTTATGAAGTAATTTCTTGAGTAAAGGAAATAGCACATCGGGAAGTTCTTCGATGTTTGGTACTAAAATACTATATTTCCCGTACATATTTTGAATGGTTTTCTTTTGTCCTTCATCAATTTCCCCGTTGGATAAAAAGACGTTGATGACTTCAATTCCGTGCTTGCGTGCTTCTAATACCGCTTCGTGCGTATCTACAATACCATTTTGTTCATATCCCATAGCGGCTGGTTCACCGTCTGAAAACACAAGTAAAAACTTCTGCTGTTCAGAACGCTGAAGCAAGCGGCGTGTCATATGGCGAATGGCAAATCCATCACGGTTGTCTTCTTCAGGCTCAAGCTGCATAATTTCAGGACCGCTTTTACGCTTTAACGATGCTTGAAAGTCCATAACCGTCTGCAGGTAGTTAGGCTGGCTCGTTTCGGTGGCATCATTTGTATCTTCCCAAAACCCTACAATTTGATGAGGCACCATAACAGACTTTAACGCTTCATGAAATAGCGTAATCCCAAGCTTCGTTTCATCCATTTTGTCGTACATTGATGCGGAACAGTCAACTAAAAGAGAAAAGACAGCATCAATTTGCGCAGAATCTTCATCTTTTTTATAAAACAAACGAGGATTGTCATCTGTCAATAGTTTTAGAAGCTTTTTATTTAATCGGCCAAAGTGCAGCTCGCTTCTAGGAAGCGTTTTTTTATGTTCAAGCGTTTTTTCAATCATTTGCTTTAATTTCTTTTGATACGATGCAATAATTTTTTTATTCTCATCATACTGAACAACGTGATCGTCGTTCGGAAGTTTAGAATCTATAAAAACAGCATAGGCATGCTTATTTTCTTTGCCATACTCATAATCCGCTTCTCCGTCTTTTTCTGGGTGCGTTTGCTCCATGGCTTCCATTTGAGAATAATCGTTGCGCGATGTTTTTTGAGAAGACCCTTGCACCATGCCCATTGCTTGATCTCCATCATCGCCTTCACGAACACCATCGCCTAGCATGTCTGTTTTTGAGCCTTGATCCATATCAAACTGTAGAAAACTTTGCGTCGCTTCGCTTGTCTCTCGATGCCACATTTCCATTTTCTCTTCGTGAATGTCTTCATCTCCGTCTTTTTCATGCTCTAAAATATCATCGTTCACTAATGAATCTTTGCGTTTTAAATCTTCAAATGTTAACCCTTCTTCTAACTGATCATACTGAAGTTCAGCCAAGAAGAAATAAGTATTAAGCATATCTTTTTCAATAATATCATCAAAAACATCTATAAGTTCAAGACAGATGCGCGATACATCTTTTGTTGTTTTAGCTTCATATACATTTGTTAGCTGTCTGCGAATAAAAGGCATCGCTAAGTTAATCGATTCACTCATTGAAGGAATTTCTTCAAATGGATTTTCAGCCGTTAATAGCAAGTAGATGCCGTTAAAAAGTGCATCCGTATACACGCTTTTTGTTAAATTTGCGCTCATTTGTGTAGCAAAATATTTTCTGTAGAGCTGTCTTCTGACGGCGAAGGCTTTTTTCGTTCCAGGACGTTCGCGTTTGCATACTTCTTCTAAACGAATATCTTCAAACAGCATAAACAGCTGCTTAGCTAAGCTAGGTACCGACGTTTTATTTATTTTCTTTAAATATGCATTAATTTCTTTGAAGTTTGAATGCTTATAGCTTCCAATACTTCTTAAAAATACATCACTTTTTAAGCCGGACACTTTGTCTTCTTCTGGACGGTTATCCCAAAAGTGACTGAGATAAATAATGCCGTGTACAGGATCATAATAAGAAGAAACGCGATACTCTACTTCAATTTCATCATTTTTTGTTAATGTTTTCGTTAAATCTGCCAGCTCCATATAGAGAAAGGAATCTACATTTTTGTCGTTAAATTTAATAAATCGCATAGCGCCACTCCTTACTCAAATAATGTTTCAGCAATATTTTGAATGGCGGCTTTTTCCCTTTCATCTTCTAGCTTTTCAATAATACCGCGTTTAATCGCGCGAAGAGGCGGCATATAAAGAGCTAAATCACACGTATCGATAAGCGCACGAATAGACGCAGCTTCTTCTGATACATGTCCGCTTTGAACTTGAGTAATTAAATCTGCAGAGAGCGTGACAAATTTATCAATTAATTTTTCGTCTTTTAACTGAGACTGAGACATCAGAACTTGCTTTAAGCTGCCTCCTTGAATATATGGCACTTCAATAACAACAAAACGATTTTTTAACGCTTCGTTTAATGGAACAGTACCAACATACCCCTCATTAATAGCCGCTACTACTCCGAACGTTTGCTGACCGCGTACTACATCTCCAGTGAATGGGTTCGTAATCATTTTCCGGTAATCAAGAACCCCGTTTAAAATAGGAAGCGTTTCAGGTTTAGCCATGTTAATTTCATCAATATATAATAAATGGCCTTTTTTCATTGCCTGAATAACAGGTCCTTCCACAAACTCAATACCTGTTTTCCCTTCTTGTTCAGCAATTGTTTTAAAACCAAGCAGCGCTTCTGCATCTAAGTCAACCGAGCAGTTAACGCTATGCATCGGCTGAGAAAACAAATGTGACAGCGTTTCAGCCAGCTTTGTTTTACCTGAACCTGTTGGCCCTTTTAAAAGTACGTTTTTCCCTAGTGACAAGGCAATAATGGCATCTTCTAAAATATCTGCTTCTTCTGCTGTATAGCCTCCTTTTCCAATTAATAGCTGATCAGCATCGGACAAGTTTTCATATTTACGATTCGCTAAAAGCGAAAGAACCTCTTGTGGTAATGATAATTGTGATAGTTGAATTGACATAACAAAAATCCTTTCTTTCTGCATACTTTCTATAGTTTACTAAAAAACATTCTTCTTCTCAAAGAATTGCTTTACCTACGCTTTTCTCTAAGGTTTCCGATAGAAAAATCGCAGTCTTTAAACATATATTCAGTAAAAAAAAGTAGGTTATTCACCTACTTTTTTACGATTTTATAGTTTTTATGATTAACGACTGTTTTCATGGATTCGCCCGTTTCAGCATCTTTCCCAAAATCTACGATAACCGAATTGTCTCGCACTACCATAACAATTCCTTTAAATCCTTTATAGTCGCCTTTTTTTGGCTGAATCGTATCGCCAACTTTAGCTGCTTTGACTTTAGGTGCTTGTTCTTCTGTACCTTGTGTATTTTCTACGTCCATCATGACCCCACCTTTTCCAATTTACCGTGTTTTTTATAAGTGAAAACACAATTTAATTTACTTTTTGTTGAAAATACTTAGTTTATTTTCCCACAAACATCCATGGTTAAACACCATGTGTTTGTCCATTTTTATTTTGCAAACAAACGCTGTATTTTTTATTATGTATGTAGCTGTTTTTTGTAAGAGCACATCCTTGTTCTATCATAACATTTTCTGTTTCCTTCGAACACCAATTACCCTTTAGTTTTTTAAAAAAATGACAAATTACACGGAATTATGTCGAATTTCATATGGTTTTCTTTTTAGTATGATAAGCTATATATCGTATTTTAAGCATCTTTTATCTATTACATACGATTTTTGATAAAAAAACCGAAACTTTTATCCACAAATTGCGTTGATTAAATGAAAGGGGGAGAAAATGGCACAACAGCATAACTTTGAACACATTTATAAACAGCACATGCATGATTTGCTGCGCTATCTTCTCTCTCTTACTCGCAGAAAAGAATCAGCGGAAGATTTAATGCAGGAGACCTTTTACCGGGCACTTTTACACTTAGAAACATATAAAGGCGAGGAAGTGAAGCCTTGGCTGTTCAAAATTGCTTATCACGCCTTTATTGACTGGTATCGAAAAGAAAAAAAACGCCCTACTGTCGAAATAGAAGAATGGCACTTTACTCCTCAGCCAAGTGCTGAAGAACAAGTGATGATTCAAAGTGAAATCGACGGCTGGCTTTCTGATGTATCTGCTTTGCCTCCGGCTAAGCAGAATATTGTACTGTTACGAGATTATCACGGCTTCACATATGAAGAGATTGCAGAAATGACTGGCTATACTCTGTCAAAAGTGAAAATGGACTTGTATCGTGGTCGTCAACAATTGAAAAAAAGAAAGGAAGAGGACGGATGAGCTGTCAAGATATGAAGCATCAATGGGAAAAATATAAAAACGGCACTTTGACAGACAAAGAAGCAGAAACACTTGAAGAACATACGGAAAATTGTGAAGCATGCTCAGCTCATTTGGAGCACTTGCTAACCGAAGATGAACCGTTACCGCCAACTTCATCGGCTACTTCACTAAGTGACGATACGATGTTGGATAATAAAAAAGTTAAAAAGTCCATTTATATCGCCAAATGGAAGCAGCGCCTTTCAAATGTGACAACTGTCATTAGTTCTGTCGTTCTGCTATGGATAATCGGCAGCTTTTTATCTATTGTATATTATCATCAATCAAAAACCGAATACATAAACAGCGTGAATCAAGCGGCTATCGAATCTGCTTTTCCGAACGTTCATATACGTGAAACCACTTCTGATACACAGTCCTTTTTCCGCATGCAGTCGCAAATGGAAGCTTATAAGCAAATCGGACGTGAAGAGCAAGCCATTGGGACGTTTACATTTCATCAGCTGTTTGATAAAACAAGCGGTGTAGAAAAAGAATTTTCTGGCGGCAAATACGACCTTAACCTTTCTTTTGTATATCCTGATCCCAAAAAACTAAAGCAGCATGCAAAAGAGTATAAGGAATGGACAAACGAAACATGGAAAGCGTTAGAAAATCTCCCAAAAGGCACGGTAAGCGAAGTGGCTATTTCTTTTGATGAGACGTATTCGCTAAAAGAAGTTCAGCAAAAAATGAACGCCATCGACAGCCGTGATTTTTCTACCTCTTGGTATGCGCTTAATACAGGACACGAACAAAAAACAAGCACAAAAGATGAGCCATTAATTGACTTAACATCAACATTTGGCTTTCCAGAGTTTTTAGACTTACCTTACGATCACAAAGGAAATCAAACCCACTCTACTAGCAAGTCGAACGTTTTAAATATGATGAAACTATTAGCCGATAATGAAGAAACGGTCCAAAAAGTTCGTCAGCTAGACCATTCCGATCTGTTGTTAAAGCAGCGATATTCTTATGTGAAAAAACATGGCGTCGGTGTGTACGGCGTTGTGATTACAGGGCCTACAAAAAAACTTCTGAAATTAAAAGATGATCCGTCGATCACATATGCGTCACTTGGAGATGTAGAGCTATGGAATTGGTTCAGTCGTCCCTCATCAGGTACGTTAATGAATCAGTAGAGGCCGAGACAAAAGTATAGCAGTGGAAGAAAAATCCGAACGATGAATCAAGACTCTTGATGGAGAATCAAATTCGTTCGGATTTTTTTATGGATAGGGTGAACGTAGGTTTCGTGTATGTGGTTGCTTCTAGCGGTTGATTGGAGGGCAAGGCAAAGACTCCTGCGGGAAAAGCGAAGTCTTGCACGGAAATCAACAGCTGTGTGACAAGCGATTCAGCTCCTTTATCCCATTTGTTCGTCTCTAGATTGAAGTGATTTTGTTATGTCCCGGCCTCTTTTTTATTCATTCGTTAATTCTTCAAACCTTTTTACCGCTTCGCTTTTATCAAATGAACTAAACCATCGATAGTCTTGGTCATCTAAAATGCGATAGTGCTGACTAATCATATTTTGCTGCAGACGAAAAGAGCCTTCTTTTTGAATTTCTTTCCACCATACTCTTCCTCCGAGCGTTTTATCTTTTGGAGAAGATACCCCGTTATGAGCAATGATTTCTACTACTTCTAAAGGAACGTCTCCTAAAACCGATTGAAGGATTTCACTGTCACCAAACAAACCGCATACTGCAACAGTGGTCGTCCACCCTGCTTCCGTGCGCCCTTTTTCAATTTGAACCAATGTTTTTTTGGAAATACCGATGACTTCAGCCATTCTGTCTTGTGAATAGTTTCTTTCTAAACGAATTAATCGTATTTTATCCGATACTGATTTAATCACTTCTTGTTTATTCATTTTCACAGCCCTTTCTTTCTATACACGCACATTTCTTTAGTGTAATATTACACCTAATTAAAGAAGAGTTTCAAGTGTTTCCCTTCGTCACAAGACAGGGAAATATACTGAAATGGTTTTTGTACACTAAAACAATTAAAAGGAGTTGAGAATATGTATATCATTGTATGGGCTATGCTTGTACTATACGCCTTGCTGCTAGCTCCGGGAGCAAGCGCCGCTAATGATTTGCTGTTTAAAAATCTTATCACAGGAAATTTTCAACAGGTAGATCCGCTCGTGGTTACGGTATTCTCTTTTTTAGGACTTTTCCCAGTATTGTTTATGTTAATGATCTGTAAAAAAGATACATACAAACTGCCTGGATGGCCATTTTCTCTTCTATCATTTGCGCTTGGAGCTTTTTCTCTTTTGCTCTATTATCATTGGAAAGGACAAAAAGTTCGACCACGTTCGCGTATTCCTTCACGTTTCATTGCTATCATTTCTTCTCGTCTATGGATTGGACTATGCTTAGCGCTCACGATTGCAGGTTACGTATACGGACTATCCATAGGTTCAATAAAAGCTTATGGAGATGCTTTTATGCAGTCACAGCTTGTTAGCGTGATGACCGCTGATTTTTTTGTTTTAACGTGGCTTTCTTACTCCGTTATGACAAAAGAAAGGATAGCATCCCGGCCTTACCTTCTTTTATGTTTCATTCCAGTTGCGGGCCCTTTTCTTATTTTGTTACTGCTTCCCCGCCAAGATGTTAGAGAAGAAAAACTTTAAATAAAAGTCTTGCGTTCCATTCATTATTCCGTTATAATCATTTCTTGTACGATGAAAGTTGATTAATTAGAAAACATTTATATATCGGCATCTTATTTACATTTGTTATACATACCTGCGCTGTGCGTATACTCATGTTGTCTTAAACCTTTGAGTGTTAAAAGGGAGCTCAAAATTTAGCTGCAGATAGCACGCCCTTCTTGGGACGCTAAACCCGGCTATGAGGGCACCCACCTAGTAGATCTGGGTATTTAAGACACTTAGGGTTACGGCAGTGCGGGCTTATTTTTTAGTTAGCTGTAGCTAGCTTTTTTTATTTTTCAATTTATTAGTTTACATAATTATTTTATTGTTAACTTACTTTTTTTTAGACATGTATGTTTTATTTATCTTCGATTGAGGAACACAAAAAGTAATAAAGGAGATGGATAAAATGAATGAACAAAAAATTGCTAAAAAAGTAAACGAAGTATTAGAAGGAAATCGTGTAGGTACATTAGCTACAGTTGTAAACAACAAACCCCACTCTCGCTATATGACATTCTTTAGCGATGAAGATGGTATCGCTCTTTACACACCAACAAATATCAATACACATAAGGCAGAAGAAATCGAAGCCAATCCGAACGTGCACGTACTATTGGGCTACAGCGGCGAAGGATATGGCGATCAATACTTAGAATTATCTGGGACAGCTGTTCTTCGTACTGGTGATCAATTAAAAGGGCGTATATGGAACGATCACATGAAAGAATGGTTTGACGGTCCAAATGACCCTGAGTATGTTGTTCTTGAAATTACGCCGAACGAAATTCGCTTCATGAATGAAGGCGAAGAAACTCCTCAAACTGTTCAGCTATAATAAAAAAGCGCACACTGTGCGCTTTTTTTATTTTCCTACCGCTTCTTTCAATTGAGCTGCTTTTTCTTTTGGAGAAGCTGCTAAGCTAATCGCGGTAATAATAGAAACGCCATCTGCACCTGCTTCTACTACTTGTTTGGCATTTTCAGGTGTGATGCCACCGATTCCTACAATTGGAAAGTCAATATTCTGGTTTCGTACTTCTTCAATTAATTTTGTACCTTGCACTGCTTTTGCATCTTTTTTTGTAGAAGTAGGAAAAACAGGTCCCATTCCTACATAATCCGCTCCGTCTTTTATCGCTTGCTGCAGCTCTTGTATATTATGAACAGAAACGCCCACAATTCCTTTTCCTATTTTCTCTCGAACAATATGCGCTTTTTCATCTTCTTGTCCAATATGAACGCCATCTGCTTGTAAGCGGATCGCTAAGTCAAGATCATCATTCACGATAAAAGGAACGCTATGCTGCTGACAAATTTGCTGAAGTTCTTTCGCCAGCTGATATTTCGCTTCTCCTGTTAAGGCACCCTCGCCTTTTTCACGGAATTGAAACACGGTAACGCCGCCTTCAATTGCTTCTTTCAACACTTCTCTCGGATCTTTTGTACAGTTATTGCTGCCCATTATAAAATAAACTTGCAGCAGCTTTTTGATTTCTTCGTTTGTCATTTTCCGGCTCCTTTTAACGTTGATGTACTCTTGCATATGATTCAATATCCTGCCCGGATAAAAGATGAAGCTGGTTTAACAGCTCAATTTGAAAGCTTCCCGGCCCTTCTTCACCTTTTTTCGCTGCGGCGATCTCACCTGCCACTCCGTAAAAACTTAAAGCAGCAACGCTTGCCTCGACATATTCTTTTTCTACAGCAGCGAAAGCTCCTATTATTGATGTCAGCAGACATCCAGTCCCCGTCACTTTCGTAAATAACGGGTGACCGTTGTCTACTGTATACGTTGTGTTTCCATCTGTGATTACATCCTGTTTACCCGTGATAACAATCACTGTATCTAATTTGTTCGCTGCTTTCTCAGCAAGTTCAATGACGTCTCCTTGCCCTTCTAATGAATCAACGCCTTTAATGAGCCATGACTCGCCTACTACATTCGCAACTTCAGCAGCGTTACCACGAATAACTGCAATATTTAATTCTTCTACAAGCTGACCTGCTACTTCTGTACGAAACGGTGTCGCTCCGGCTCCTACAGGATCGAAAATAACCGGCACGCCATTTTCATTTGCTGATTTTCCTGCTATTCTCATCGCTTCTACTTCTTGAGCCGTCAGTGTACCCATATTTAAGACAAGCGCTCCGGCGATTCGTGCCATGTCAGCCACTTCTTCCTTCGCATAAGCCATAACAGGTGAAGCTCCTAGTGCAAGCAGTCCATTTGCAGTAAAATTGGTTACCACAACATTCGTAATATTATGAACAAGCGGACTTGTATCTCTTACTTTTTCTAATTGAGCTGAAATTTTACTAATATCCATATTCTCTCACTCTTTTCATTTAGTTTTAACACTGCAAAAAAAAGACAAAAAGCACCTTGCATGCGCAAAGTGCTTTGGTATGTACTCACATTCCCTGCGCTGGCATTATCCAACAGGTTCAAATGGTCAACAGGCGTCCCTGTACTCTCAGCCTGCCCCGCGCAAGCTCCCATACTATTCTTGTTACGTTTAAAGTTTACTATTAACCTTTTTTATTTGCAACCATTTCACTGTTTTGCCGATAAAATAAATCTTCTCTATAGGCTGAGTGGCGTTGTAAACCTTACACCTTTCCTAAAAGAATACTCAAAAGACCTCCAGTAAGTTACTGGAGGTCTTCTATTCCCTAAGAATTCTATCATTTTTTCCTTATGGTTATTTCTCTTAAACCGCTTGATTTCTCACAGCTGTTTTTCTGTCCTTCCCTGCTCTTAAAGATAAAAGAAAACAAAGCAGCAGTACAAGTGCAGCTGATACGTACGGATAATTAATGTTTATATCAAAGAGAAAGCCTGCTACAACGGGTCCAATAATATTCCCAAGACTTGTATAAGCAGAATTTAGTCCGGCTATATATCCTTGGTCGTCTTGTGCCATCATCGACATTTGCGTGCTGATTGCCGGACGTAAAATATCTGTTGCTAGAAAGACGATGAACGTCACAACAATAATAAGCCAGTACGTGTGCACAAATAGCGTAAGTAAAATAAAAAGTCCCGTCATCATCAAGCAAAACGAAATCACTCTTTTTTCACCAAACTTATTTAAAATCCAGCCAAAAATCGTAACCTGCACTACAGCCCCCGCAATAGAGCCAAACGTAATAACAAACGCAATATCTTTTGGCGTAAAGCTAAATTTATGATCAACAAATAGTGAAAAAATCGTTTCATAATTGGATAATCCAAACGATGTCACAAAAACAATAATTAAACTTAAAAAATAAGGTTCTTTATAGGAATTCATAAGCTGCAGTAGCAGCCGATCTTCTTTTGGATTCTCATTGTTTGAAACAGCATGATTTTGTACAGGACGAGACTCTGGCAAAACAAAAAGCGTAATCACTGCAGCCAAGCCTCCTGCTACTGCGGCCATATAAAATGGTACACGCATGCCGTATTCAGCTAAAAAGCCTCCGATACCGGGCCCAATAATAAATCCTGTTGTAATTGCGGCCGTCACATAGCCCATTCCTTTAGCGCGTTCTTTAGCAGACGTCACGTCCGCTGTATAAGCCATAACAGCAGGCATAATAAGCGCGGCCCCGACTCCGCCTAACATTCTCGATACAAATAATAAAAGAGGTGTACTCACTGAACCAAAGAACCATTCAGACAAGGCAAAAACAATCATTCCCGCTACAATAATTTTCTTTCTTCCTAACGAATCTGATAACCGCCCCGCTAAAGGTGAAAACAGAAATTGAGTTAGTGAAAACACCGCTACTAAAAGCCCCATCACGCTGCCGTTGATATGAAGCTCCGTCATATATGTTGGCATAATTGGAATCACGAGACCGATTCCTGTAAAAATAATAAAAATATTTAGCATGAGCAGCAAAATCGCCGCTCGATTTCTTAACAATAATGACATATAAACCTCCTGATTTCAAAAATACTGAACGTTCGGTCTATAAAAATACAAAATAATGAGGGATTACTCATTACCGCAATAAGCATCCCCGATTATTTAAGAAGACCTTGCTATAATTCCGTTTAAAAATACATCGATTGCTGAATGGTAGAGCTGCAGGGCATTTTCCGTGTTCGTTTTTCGAGACATGCGGCTCATTCCAACAAACAGCCCTTCTAAAACTACTGCAAGCTGTTCTGCATTTTTAGGAGAAAACTCTCCTTCATCAATGCCTTTTTGCAAAAGTTCCCGGTTAAACTCCAAGTGTCGTTTCACCATCTCATCAATTCGCTCTTCGATGTCGCTGCCCTTTTCCTCGTTGTTAAAAAACTCATCGGCGGCTTTCGTAAGAGGATGATTCAAATCATCTAAAATGATTTGCTCCGCAATTCCAAAAAGCTTATCTCTTGTTGTTTTGTAAAGAGACTCTCTTTCTTTCCAGTTTCGTTCCCACTCGAGATTCCATTCGTCTATTAAATAGAGAAAAAGCCCTTCTTTACTTTTAAAGTGATAATAAATATTTCCTTTACTGCTTCCCGTAGCTTCTACAATTTCCTCAATAGATGTAGCTTTATAGCCTTTTTGAGAAAACAATGCTTTAGCGGCATCTGCCACTTTTCTTTTGGTTTGTTCACTTTGAAGCTTTTTTTTATTCAAGCTATTTCCACCGCCCCGCACATTTATTATTTATACTGAACATTCGTTTTGTATTATCTGACACCTATACTACATAGGAAAAACCTTTTTGTCTAGTGAGAGAACCTAGTTTATACCTTTTTATATGAATTATGACAACACAAAAAACAAAGAGGTTGAGACATAACTAAATCAATCCAATCTAAAGACACACAAACGGGATAAATGATGGGGTATGAATCACTTGTTACACCGCTGTCGATTTCCGTGCAAGACTTCGCTTTCCGCGGGCCGCCGCTGAGCCTCCTCGTCGCTTCAGCTCCTGCCGGAGTCTTCGCCTTGCCCTACAATCAACAGCTAGAAGCCACTACATATATGAAACCTACGTTCACCATAACTATGAAAAAATCCGAACGATGAATCAAGATTCTTCATCAAGAATCTTGATTCATCGTTCGAATCTTCTTTGACTAAAATACTTTTGTTCCAACCTCTTTTAATCAATCATTCAATTTCTTTGTCATAAATACACTGTATGGATCTTCTTTGTAGGTAGAAAACGGTTCGCACTCGTAAAATCCAAAACTCGCGTATAGCTTTCTAGCCGGTTCAAAAGCGGGTGCGGATCCTGTTTCTAAGCTTAAGCGTAAGTACCCTCGTTTTTGTGCTTCATTTATTATGTACTGCAGCAGCTCTCTAGCAATTCCTTTTCGCAAATGGGCGGTAGCTGTTCGCATCGATTTAATTTCTCCGTGGTGCTCATCTAACTCTTTTACAGCCCCGCACCCTGCTAGCTGACTTCCTTCCCACACGCTCCAAAACGTAATATCACGTTGTTTTAAGCTTTCAATATTTAGAGCATGAATACTTTCAGGGGGTGAATGTAAGTTCATTCCTTGAAGATGAGAACTTACTAGTTCAATAACTTCATTGTTCGTTAAGTGGTCTCTTTTTATTTTAATCATCTTCTCTTCCTTCCTGCTACTAAAAGGTGGTCAACTACAAACCGACTTATGAATAAATTCACTGTCGACCCTTAAAAATCCTTTTATACACTCCCTTCTTTTTCTCCAGTTATTAAAACCGACTTTGCCAAGCAGATGTTTCATACATTGTTAAACGGAGGTGAAATTCGTTGAAGAAGGTTTTATTTTGTCTTGTCCCTCTTTTGTTTTTATTATCCGCCTGCTTTAGTGATCCTGTTCAAAATGATTTAATCGACTATAACAATCAAGATTTAAAAAAAGCCGCTCAGCTTGAAAAAGAAGCGATTGACGCATACGATTCTGTTACAGGCGCTAACTACACAAGTGACGCGGTGATGTATGATACGATGACGAGTGAAGTCATTCCTACCTATCGTAAATTTGTTGACGAACTGGAAAACATCGATGTAGAAACCGACGATCTTCGAAAGGTTCATGAAGGCTATATAAAGGCTGCCAATACCCAGTATAATGCTTTCATTAAAATTGTCAGCGCTTTAGAAAAGCAGGACCGCAACCTTATTGCTGAGGCAAACGCTATGCTTGATGAAGCACGAAAAGGCATACGCGATTACAATGCAGCTATTAAAAAGCTGGCTAAAGAACATGATGTAAAAATTGAAGAACCAAAAACACAGCAAGAAAACAGCCTATAGTTTTGATGCAAAAAGAAGGTCTCTAAAAGTAGTAAGAGACCTTCTTTCGTATGCTGTTTCAATTTCTCCACATTCGTTCAATAAATGAAGAAGAATATCAGGAAATATTGCTTAACGATGCATAATAAGAGGCAATAATTTCTTCATCTGAATGCGGAATTTCGTTTCCTTTTACAAGCTGAGCGCCGTTAATACAGCCGCTTGTAAGTAAAATAATGTCATTCGACTTTCCTAAAGAAAGCGACTTTAATACTCCTTCTGTTCGAGTGGGGGCGCGGTGAATATTGCTTGCGCTCGGATTCGAAAAACCTGTCATCACTTGATCTACGATTACGTTCGGATCATGATGACCTGGATGATCAACCGTTACGATAATTTCATCAGCTTTTCCTTCAATGGTGCGCGCCATTTTAGGCATTTTATTAAAATCTCGAATGCCGATTCCTGCAATCATGACAATCAGCTGGTTATACTCCATCTTTTTTACTTCTTCTACTAAACGCGTAAGGGCAACAGGCGTATGGGCATAGTCTAAAATCACTTTTTGGTTATTAGGACCTTCTATCACTTGAAATCGCCCTTCTGGACTTTCCAATTGAGGAAGCACGCTAATAATATCCTCAATGTGGTATTCAAAGTGAAGAGCTGTACCAATGGCTGCTAGCACGTTAGCAATGTTGTAATCGCCATATACAGGCACTGCTACTTTGTATGACTGTCCTTTATACAGTAAATCAAAGAAAGAGCCCCCTTCTTTGACAGTAATGTTTTTTGCTTGCAAAGTTGCCTCCGCATTATTTAATAAGCTATACGTGACTTTAGGTCCTTCAAATACCCTGCTTAAGTCTTTACCCATTTCCAGATCATCTATATTAATAACAGCATGTTTTGCCTGCTGAAATAATTTCATCTTGCACTTTTTATAGTGCTCAAACGTTTTATGATACTCTAAATGCTCTTCTGAAAGATTTGTGTGAATGGCTACATCAAAATAAATATTTTCTACTCGCTGCTGATCAATCGCAATTGAAGATACTTCCATCACTGCCGCTTCATCGCCTCTTGTATACAAATCATAAAAGATTTTATGCAAGTCTGCCGATTCAGGTGTTGTAGGCGTACTTTTTTTATAAACTAACTTCTCCTTTGATGACCAAATGCCGGTCGTGCCAATGGATCCTGTCGGTAATTTTAAAAGAGTTAAAAGAGACCTTATGTAAGCTGCTACGGTTGTTTTGCCATTTGTACCTGTAACGCCAATTGTCTCAATTTTTTCATCCGTGTAATCAAAATACATTTTAGAAAAAGACGCCATTACTTTACGAACGTCGTCAACAGCTAAAAACGTACAGTGAGAATACTGAGTGCTCAAAAGACGCAGCTCCTCAATGCTTGTCCCAAAGACTGCTAGTGCTCCTCTAGCTATAGCTTCTTTGATATATTGATGTCCATCTTCATTTTCACCTTTTATACTAAAAAATACGGATCCGTCGTGAACCTGCTTTGAATGATATGTTAGATGGTTGATCGTTTGAGATGCAGGCCCAAAAATATGTTTAATTGATAAGTTGGTTAATGTATCAAAGTGGATGTTCATAGCTATTCCTCACAGTGTATAAATTTTATTTTTAATATGTTCTAAAATTCCTTAAATACTCTTTGAAGGATATTTTTTCTTTATTTCCATTTATAAAGAACTTTTTATAATTCACTCTTTTTATTTTGCTTTCATGTGTAGAACGAAAATAAAGAAAAGACGGATCACTATTTTTTAAAACTAAAAGCATGTAAAATATGGATGAACTGTGTATATCATACCAGCAGCAAAATCGAAGTATTGTAGTAAAATATTCCCCCTACACGTGCAAAACGAAACCATTCTTTAGAATAAAATAATTTTATAGAATAAGTTGAATCATGGTCATGGTAAATACTTGAATGTTGGGTAAGGAAGATTACTGTATTAATCAGCCCCTACCTTTGCAAAATAACAAAGAAAACATCATAATAAAAGATGCGCATAACAGCGTGAATGACTTTGCTTTGAAAGGATGGACTACAGCAAATGACGCGTTCTCTTTTAGCGATTGAACCACTTCCTCTTTCGTTTTATCAACAGTCTACGCTTGAACTAGCTCAGTCGCTGTTAGGATGCCTTCTTGTTCACGAAACGGCAGAAGGAACTGCATCTGGTTTTATTGTAGAAACGGAAGCTTATAAAGGGCCTTTCGACCGAGCAGCCCATAGCTTTAATAACCGGCGTACAAAAAGAACAGAGGTAATGTTCGGTCCTCCTGGTCATGCCTATACGCATACAATGCATACACATTGTTTACTCAATGTTGTAAGCAGCGACATCGATTGTCCAGAAGGCGTCCTCATTCGAGCTATTGAGCCATTTAGCGGAAAAGATTTGATGAAAACTAGACGTCGAGGGATGGAAAATGAAATAAATTGGACAAACGGTCCTGGGAAACTAACAAAAGCACTAGGGGTTTCAATGGATTTGTACGGTCATGATTTAACCAGCCCTCCTCTTTATATTGCTCGTGGCTTCACTCCTTCAGCGATTTCCGCCGGACCTCGGGTTGGCATTGATAATTCTGGTGAAGCGAAGGATTACCCTTGGCGCTTTTGGGTTACCAATCACCCGTTTGTATCGAAATTCAGGTGAACAAAAGGCGAATTGATTTATTAACGAAAATAAAAGAAGCACCTCTTTTTAGAGATGCTTCTTTTTACTTACGCCCACCACATTTGTGAGGGAGTTTCTTCAATTAATACACTTTGTAAGTTTGTAACCGCGCGTTTAAATCCTTCTTCAATCGACATGATTGGATCTTCGTGCTCGATGCTGACTACATAATCGTATCCGTATGTGCGAAGTGCACTCATCATATCAGACCACTCTTTCACATCATGTCCGCATCCTACGGATCTAAACGTCCATGCACGCGTTTGGACTTCTCCGTATGGCTGCATATCCGTCAGGCCATACATGTTAATATTATCCTGGTCCAAGTACGTATCCTTTGCATGGAAATGATGAATCGCATTTTCTTTTGCTAAAATTTTAATAGCTCCTACCGGATCAATTCCTTGCCACCATAAATGACTTGGATCAAGGTTAGCGCCAATCGCTGGACTTGTTTTTTCGCGAAGCTTTAGGAGCGTATACGGAGTATGAACTAAAAATCCACCGTGAAGTTCTAAACCAATTTTCACGTTATGCTCCTCCGCTAGTTCTCCAATTTCTTTCCAATAAGGAACAAGCTTATTTTCCCACTGCCAATTCAATACGTCTCCATATTCATTTGGCCAAGGAGTAACAGGCCAGTTTGGGTACTTCGCCTCTTCGTGATCTCCTGCTGTTCCAGAAAAGCAGTTAACCACTGGAACATCTACTAACGATGCTAGTTGGATGGTCTTGCGAAGCGTTTCGTCAGATTCTTTTGCAAAACTTGCCTCAGGTGAAATAGGATTGCCGTGGCAGCTAAATCCGCTGATTGTAAGTCCGCGATCTTTTATCTGCTTCATATAGGCTTCTCTTTTTTCTTCATCTTCAAGCAGCTCATCTAGCGGACAATGGCTGTTTCCCGGATAGCCGCCCGTTCCGATTTCAACAGCATGAAGACCTGCTGCTTTTACTTTATCTAACATCTCTTCAAAAGAAAGATCCGCAAATAAGACCGTGAATACTCCAAGTTTCATTTTAATTTCCCCCTGTGCGATATATTTCGTCAATAATAGCTGAGACTTGAAGCGCTTCTTGTGGCTTTACCACTAATTCAGCATTTCCTTTACACGCTTCAACGAAATTTTTAGCCTGACTTAGGCTGTAATCATCTTCTCCATCTATCCAAGGTGACGTACTGTTCATGAGCATACCGTTTTTAGACGTGTATAGTTCAAACGGAAACACGCTTAAACCGCCCTCTACCCCTGATATGCTTACGTGCTCTTCATCATCTTCGATATTAGCTGCCCAAGAAGTTTCTAAAAGAAGCGACGCTCCATTTTCAAATTTAATATAGGCCGTTACATGATCATCCACGCTGAATGTTTCATGATCAAATGCTCCCCATTGATTTAATTGGTTAGGCGTTTTACTCAGGTCATTATATGTACTTCCCAGTACTTCAGTATGCTTTGGGTTTCCCATTAGCCAAAGCGTTAAATCAAGCAAATGGCAGCCGTAATCAATTAAGCTGCCTCCTCCTTGAAGATCTTTGTTCGTAAATACCCCCCAACCGGGAACCTTTCGGCGACGCATTGCTCTGACACGTGCAACTAATGGGCGCCCTACCTCTGTCATCATTTTTTTCGCCGCCTGCGCTTCTTTCATGAATCGGTAATGATACGCAATCGCTAATTGCTTACCTGATTCTCTAGCAGCAGCAAGCATTTCTTCACCTTGCTCTTTAGACATCGCCATTGGCTTTTCACATAGGACGTGAACGCCTGCTTTTAGCGCTTCTACTGCAAACTCGGCGTGAAATTTATTCGGTGTACAAATACATACAGCATCCACTTCTTTAAACATATCTTTGTAATCAACAAATACGTGAGGGATATTATGCTCATTGGCTACCTCTGTGGCTCTTTCACTATTAATATCGCTAAGCCCCCAAATCACATATTCATCACCCAGTTGTTTGAATGCCGGGATGTGCCTGCTTACAGCAATCCCTCCTGCTCCGATTATGCCAATTCTCACGTTTTTCACCTCTTACACGCGCGTAATTTGTTTCGTTTGACTTGATTTTAAAGCTGCTAAAATAACAGCAAGTGATTTTAATCCTTCTTCACCAGAAACAGGAGATTCTTTATCTTCTGCAACTGCATCTACAAATTGTTCAATGACGTGAGAATTACTTTGTCCGCCTTCATCGTTCGACTGGATTTTTCCTAATTCATAGTTCACCACTTCACCCGTTGCATATTGTGCAACTAATGAATACGTCGGATCGTCCTCTAAACGAAGAATCCCTTTCTCCCCGTAAACAATCGTGGAGTTATCTTCTTTTCCATTGTAAGCCCAGCTTGCCGCAAGCGTCCCGATAATCCCGCTTTCCGTTTTTAATACGCACACAGCATTATCGTCTACATTTGCAAATTCTTTTGCATTGCTTTCTACAAATGCACCGACTTCTACAATTTCTTCGCTCAATATGTAGCGAAGCATATCGGTTTTATGAACACCTAAATCCCCCATAGCACCAATAAATGCTTCGTCTTTTTTGAAGAACCAGCTGTTCTTTCCGTCCACGCTCCAACCTTCAGGGCCACCGTGGCCAAAAGCCGTACGGAAACTATAAATTTTACCGATTTCCCCTTTTTCAATAAGTTCACGAGCTTTTTGATGAGAAGCTACAAAGCGCTGATTATGTCCGATCATTAGTTTTTTACCGTTTGTTTTTGCTGCTTCAATCATTGCTTTCGCTTCTTCTTCTGATGTTGCCATCGGCTTTTCACACAGGACATGAACTCCGCTGTTTAACGCTGCCACCGAAATAGGCGCATGAAGATAATTGGGCGTACATACGCTCACTGCTTCCACTGTACCGCTTGCTAAAAGTTCTTCGTAGTTTGTGTAAGCTTTTACACCGTACTGCTGCGCTACGCTATTTGCACGTTCTGTGTTTATATCGCAAACGGCTACTAATTCTACTTGTTCATTCATCTTATATTCTGGTAAGTGACGGTGTTGCGCAATGCTTCCGCACCCAATAACGCCAATTTTTACTTTTGCCATCTTTCCTATCCCCTTTGCTTAAGCATTATTAATTAGTTTTTAACAGCGATTGATTCAAGCGGTTGCGCATTGCCATAAACAGGACGTTTTCTCTCTGCTGGCTTCGCCCATTTAATAGCATTCATAATGACACGCTGAATGTCTTTGTTATGGTATGTTGGATATGTTTCATGTCCAGGTCTGAAATAAAATACTTTTCCGTTTCCGCGTTTGTACGTGCAGCCGCTTCTGAAAATTTCTCCGCCTTCAAACCAGCTCGTGAAAATCAGTTCATCAGGTGCTGGAATATCAAAGTGCTCTCCATACATTTCTTCGCGCTCAAGCTCGATAAATTCACCAATACCTTCCACAATCGGATGACTTGGTTCTACTACCCACAAGCGCTCTTTTTCATCTGCTTCACGCCATTTTAAGTCGCAGCTTGTGCCCATTAACGTTTTAAAAATTTTAGAAAAGTGACCTGAGTGTAAGACAATAAGCCCCATACCGTCTAGCACGCGCTGCTTTACTTTCTCAACGATGTCATCTTTTACTTCGTCATGTGCTAAATGACCCCACCATACTAAAACATCCGTTTGATTTAATACTTCTTCAGTCAACCCGTGTTCTACTTCGTCTAATGTTGCGGTGTGTGTACGAAACCCTCCTTCTTCTAAAAAAGAAGCGATGGCACCGTGAATGCCTTCAGGGTAAATTTCTCTTACAACCGGATTTTTCTGTTCATGACGATTTTCATTCCATACTGTAACATTAATCATTTTCATATCCCCTTTTTTTGTGAATGCTAACTTATATCCCCTTTTTTTGTGAATGCTAACTTATATCCCCTTTATTTATAAATGCTAAACTTTGGTTAACCGGTTAACTTACTGTGATTCACCCGCGCTTAGCAGTCGAATCTCGAATAATAAGTTCAACCGATAATTTCACATGCTGCAGCGTGCTGAAACGGTGTTCAATTGCTTGAATAACAGACGTCGCGGCGACGACTCCTTTGTTAAATACATCTTGACGAATGGTTGTTAGACTTGGAGATGCATAGCTACTAAACGTTATGTCATCAAACCCTACGATTGAGTAGTCCTGCGGAATTTTTTTCCCCTTTTCTTGCAGTGCTTTCATAATTCCAAGCGCCAGCGTATCAGAGGATGCAAAAACCGCCCGAATATCCTTATGATCTTGCAGCAGCTTGTTCCCTAGATTGTAACCGTTATCAAACGAGCTTTCGTTCACTTCAAAAACAAATGCCCTGGACGGTGTAATGCCCGCTTCTTTTAATGCTTTCTCGTAGCCTATATACCTCTTTTTATCCACTGGACTATTGACGAGGTGATGAGCAACAAAGGCAATTTCTTTGTGCCCCAAATTCACTAAATGTGTTGTAGCTAGATATCCTCCATACTCATCGTCTACAGAAATATGATGATAATCACGTTCGTACCTTTCGTATGTATCTACTAGCACAATCGGATTGGATAACGCTTTCATTTTCTCATACAATCGATGCGGGAAGGCTCCTAAAAACAGAAGACCATCAATATTTCTCGTTCGAATCCATTTTAGGCAATCAGCTGGGCTACTCGCTCCAGATATGACTAGATCATAACCATGCTTACGGATTACATATTCAATTCCACTAATCATTTCGCTGTAATAATGGTTATCTTTAAATATAGTAGAAAGTGAATCATCTGTAAGCGGGAACATAACGCCAATCATATTTGACTTTTGTTTCGAAAGACTAACGGCGGTTAAATTTGGTTCGTAGTTTAATTCTTTTACCGCTGTTAAAATTCGCTCTTTTGTTTCATCGGATACTTTGTTAATTCCGTTTAAGACGTAAGATACTGAAGCTGCAGACACCCCTGCATGCTTTGCTACATCACGAATCGTTATCTTTTCTCCCATAAAATCTCTCCAGTTAAACGGTTAACTATTTACTCGTTCATTATAATTCACTCCTTTATTATCAGTCAACGTATTTTTCAAATTATCTGTTAACTATTATAATATCTTCCTAGATTGGTATGTTTTAAGCAGTGACAAGATGTATTGACACCTGTTAATCTTTGAAACGTACATATAAAGTTCGGTGCACAGCACGCACCGATCCGTGATAAAAGGGGCGTTCAAAAGGATTTCAGGAGGTACTTACTTTATGTTTAAGAAACTAGCAATTATTGGAGCACTAGCAGTTCCTATGTTCGGCATGAGTCACGGGGCAAATGCCGCTGAAACAACCCATCGCGTAAAAGCCGGAGAGACTCTTTACAAGATTGGCGCTGAATACGGCGTTACGGTTAAACAGTTGAAAGAAGCGAATCACAAATCTACCGACTCTATTAATGCAAATGAAACACTAACAATCCCTAACTCTATTAGCGAAAGTGATAAAGAATTGTTAGCTCGCCTTGTACAAGCTGAAGCAAAAGGCGAACCTTACGCTGGCAAAGTGGCTGTAGCAACAGTTGTCTTAAACCGCGTGGATAGCGATTCTTTCCCAAACTCTATTCATGATGTCATTTATCAAGGTACACAGTTTACACCTGTACAAAATGGTGAAATTAATAAAGCAGCGGATGCTGAAGCAAAAAAAGCTGTAAATGAAGCACTAGCTTTTAGAGGTCAAGGAAAAGGTTCGTTATTCTTCTTTAATCCAGATAAAACAAGCGACCAATGGCTTCGTCAAAAACAGGTTACGATTACAATCGGAAATCACGTTTTTGCAAAATAAACAAAAAAAGCACTCAAATGAGTGCTTTTTTTAATATGCAACAAGTAAGCTTAATAGAACAGCTATAATAATAATAGGCAATACGTATTTAACTAGAAAGAACCATGCGTTGAATAATTTAGCGCCTTTTGTACTTCCTGAAATAAACTCTTCGTACACGGCTTCTTTTTTCATTTTAAATGTCACAAAAATCGCAATGGCTAAACTTCCAAGAGGCAGCATTAAGTTGCTCACAAAAAAGTCAGCTACGTCAAATATACTTCTGCCAAAAAGTGAGACATGTTTTAGTACACCAAACGAAAGCGCTGATGGGATACCTACCACAAACACAAGAATCCCTGATGAAGAAGCGTAGCGAGTTCGTTTTGTCTGATCGTCTTTGGTTAAAGCAGCGACGATAATTTCCAGCAGTGAGAAAGCAGACGTAAGCGTAGCAAATAAAAATAAAATTAAAAACAGTGCTAAAAAGACGGTACCAAACGGCATTTTCTCAAATACTGTTGGCAAGACCACAAACAAAAGTCCAGGTCCTTCAGTTGGCTTTAATCCAAATGAAAAAACGGCTGGAAAAATAGCCAAGCCCGCCAGCAGCGAAACAAACAAGTTCAAAATAGCAATAGTGCCAGCTGAACGCGTCAAGCTTACTTTTTTCCCTAAATAAGAGCTATATGTCACCATGCAGGATAATCCCACGCAAAGCGAGAAAAACGACTGACCGAGCGCATAGAGAACAGATGACCCTGTAATGGCTGAAAAATCCGGTTTTAAAAAGAACTTTACTCCGTCCATTGCTCCATCTAATGTTAAAGAACGCACCACGATAATGATAAAACAGATAAATAACAGCGGCATCATGTATTTATTAGCACGCTCTATTCCTTTTTGTACACCTTTTGAAATAACAAACACTGTAATTAATAAAAACAGCGCCTGTGCACCTAATACTACATAAGGTTGGCTAATGACGGCATTGAACAACGGGCCGTACTCTTTTCCGCTTAGCATACCGGTTACGCTCATAATCGTATATAAAATCACCCAGCCGCCAACGACGCTGTAAAAGGAAAGCAAAACGACACAGCTTAGTACTCCCAGCCTGCCAATCCATACCCAAACGGATTTTGGAGCAATTGCCTTATAAGCACTAATCGCTTCTTTTCCCGTATGTCTTCCAATGATAAATTCTGCCAACAGAAGCGGCAATCCAATAAAAATCGTAAATAAAATAAACAACGCAAAAAACGCTCCACCGCCACTGGTTCCCGTTACGTATGGAAACTTCCATATCGCTCCTAGACCAATTGCTGCCCCAGCAGATGCTAAAATAAAACCGAGGCGTGAAGACCACTGATTTCCTTTACTCATATAATGTTACTCTCTCCTCTTCTAAACTCAAAACTCACCTGATTAGTACTGTACCATAAATGCAGAAGAAAATCATTCCCGTTTTACTTTTTTCTATAAAACGATATCTATATAGAATAGAAAAATGAAGAAGCAGCTGCTTCTTCATTTTAAGGTTGGTGTTTCTATTCAAAATTTATTCTCTGTACGATGATTCATCTCCACGGTAGGCTTCTTGATTTGAAATTTCTTCAATATGCATATGCCCTTCTCTCTCTAAACGAAGGACCGTACGCTCTGCATCTTCATAACTCTCGCACGTCACTTGTTTATATTCCATATCATCTTTATCTGTGTAAGCGACTAAATATGTTTCCATTTTAACTCCTCCTAATATAACCTGTATGTAACGTATGTTGCCTTTTTCGTTTATTTCTAAACATATAGGCTCCAAACATAAAGCCTAGCATACTATAATAGCGGAACTTCAATTTAAAAAAGTTGAATTTTTCATTATGCACCGATGCAACATGGAGGTTACACTTATGACATTTATTTTATCATTCGTACCAATTGTTGTTCCTTTTGGTATTTTAATTAGCTTAATTGCTTTTACAGCTGCTTTTTTACAATCAAAAGAGCATCATAAAAAGCTCTAGCTTACAAAAGCTAGAGCTTCTTTTTAAAAACGTCTATAGCGTTTAATGAGTCCCACAATAATGGCAATTGCTAATAAAACAACTGAAATGATGACAGTAATGACAATTGGCTGATTTCCACTTTGCTTCACTGCAATGGCAATATAAGCCCAAATAAAAACAAGCGGATAAACAGCGTCTCGGTTTTTTAATGTAAACATACTGCCCAGCGCACCTCCTACCAGCAGCATAATAATCGTCCATACTAACTCGTTTAGGCCAAACAAGTGCTGTATTCCATTTGCTTGAAATACGACAAACACATTGACAATAGTCGCAACAGAAATCCATCCAAGATAAAGCGAAATCGGCAGACGCATAAACCATGTCGTCATCCGAGAATGCTGAATAATGGAATATACAATCATTAATGTGCCTAAAATAAAGAGCATAACTAAAAGGGATAACTTATAGTAATCGTTTTGGAAAATAAAAATCCACGCACTATTTAACAAACAGTTTAGAAAAAACCAAATGCCGATACGTGCATATATTTCCTTTTGATCTTCTCTTGCAAAAAATTGGCGTATAACCCAAATGGTTAATAATAAATAAATAACGCCCCAGATAGCAAAGGCATAACCCGCTGGTGTAAACAACGTAGGAACTTGCGCAGAAGCTTCTCCCGTTGTTTTGCCTCCTATTGGAATAGCATTTGCTAAATAATTCACAAGCAGTGTAATAGCCAAGCCTACTGTATTTAATACAGCATACAAACGAAATTTCGCCATTTTGTTCTCTCCTTTCTTCTATTTATATGGGAATGTTTCGGAGACGAAAACGGCTCTTCCCTTCATTAATACCTCTTCTTCCCTAAAAATATGCATTTTTAAACAAAAATGATTAAAAATAGCTTTAAGAAGCTTCCTCTTTAAGAAATAAAAACGGTTAGCGCACATTTTCCTATAACGCTTTCTATTTTTCAGAATATATGGTAAGTTAAACATAGATTAATAGGAAGTCCACTAGGGGTGCCCACCGGCTGAGACAAGTTTTCTTGATCCCTTTGAACCTGATCTGGCTCATACCAGCGTAGGAAAGTGGCAATGTTCAGTTTTTTTACTGTCCTTTGCCACTCCGTTTATAAACGGAGTGTTTTTTATTTCCTTTATGTGCTTGTTTGTGACTTTCTCATAATTAAAGGAGGATTTTGATGTCATTTTCATCTCAATTAAGACAAGAAGCAAACTATATTTACGAAGCCATTTTTAACCATCCTTTTATTAAAGGAATTGCTGAAGGAAACGTGCCAAAAGAAGCGCTTATTCATTACGTTTCTCAAGATTACGAATACTTAACAGCATTTGTTCGCATTTACGGCGCTGCTTTAACGAAATGCCGCACGCGTACCGAAATGGAAGCCTTTAATGCCGGCATTTCTACGGTATTACATAGTGAAGTACACCCTCACAATAATTTTTGTGAAGTAGCAGGCGTACGTTATGAAGACCTTCACACTGAGACGCTTTCACCGACGGCCAGCCACTACATTAACCATATGACAAGTGTTGCGCATACAGGCAGCTTAGCAGAAATCATTGCAGTACTTCTTCCATGTCCATGGACGTACGTTGAAATTGGCCAGCGCATTACAGAACAAGTAAATCCATCTCCTTCTCATCCTTTTTATGAATGGATTCAGTTTTATAATAATGAAGAAATGAATGGCACAACACAATGGTTTTGTAACAAGCTTGATGAACTCGCCGAACAAGCGACTGAAGAAGAACGTAACCGTATGAAAGATCACTTCATCAAAAGCTGTGAACTCGAGTATTTATTTTGGGAAATGGCATATACCCAAGAAAAATGGCCGCTTTCTCAGCTTTCACTTTCAAAATAACGAAAAAGCCTCCTATCAGGAGGCTCTTTTATTTCAATAATTTTTTGATCATTTTCAAGTTTTGTTTTTCCGAAGGATAGCGGAATGACAAATCAAACTTGGTTGTTTGAGACAGCATGCTTTTAAAATGAGTAAATGTCTGAAAGCTGTCTTTTCCATGATATTGACCCGTGCCGCTTTCTCCCACTCCGCCAAACGGCAAATATGGCGTAGCGATATGCATAAGCGTATCGTTTATACAGCCTCCTCCAAATGAAAGACGCTCCGTTATGACGTTTTGCACATCTTCACTTTCTGTAAATAAGTAAAGAGCTAACGGCTTAGCTTTTTCTTGAACTTTATGAATGACTTCGTCTAGTGTTTCATATTCAATCATAGGAAGAATAGGCCCAAAGATTTCTTCTTGCATGACATCTGATGTCCAGCTTACTTCACTTAACACCGTAGGTTCTATTGTTAGCGTGTTTTTATTGTATCCGCCTCCAACTATAGCATTTCCGTCTTTTAAAAACTCAACTAGCCGAGTAAAATGGCGCTCACTGACAATACGGCCGTAGCGGTCGCTTTCAAGCGGATTACTACCGTAAAATTGAGAAATCGCTTCGCGAAGTTTCTCTATCAGCTGCGCTTTCACTTTTTTATGGACGAGCAAATAATCAGGAGCAACGCACGTTTGCCCTGCATTCATTCCTTTGCCAAACATAATTCGTTTTGCTGCAAGATCTAGATTTGCATCTTCATGTACAATGCACGGACTTTTCCCGCCTAGCTCAAGCGTGACTGGAATAAGCTGCTTCCCTGCTTCTTGCATAATAATTTTCCCTACATTTACACTTCCCGTAAAGAAAATATAATCAAGCGGCTGTTTTAAAAGCAGGCTTGTTGTGTCTACAGCGCCTTCAATCACCGTCACAAATGCTGGATCAAAAGCCTCAGCTAGTAATTCTTGTATAACGCGAGATACGCTAGGCGTTAATTCAGAAGGTTTTATAATCGCCGTGTTTCCAGCGGCAATCGCTCCTACTAAAGGAGACAGTGCTAATTGAAACGGATAGTTCCACGGAGCAATAATTAACGCGACTCCATACGGTTCAGGAACAATTTCCCCTTTAGATCCCACATGTGTTAAAGCGGTTTTTACTTTTTTAGGCTTCATCCATTTTGCTAAATGTTTAAGCGTAAATCGAATTTCCTCTAGTAAAATCCCAATTTCCGACGTGTAGGCCTCTACTTCAGATTTATTTAAATCTTGTTTTAAAGCATCCATAATTCTCTGCTCGTTTTGTTTGACTACGTCTCTTAGCTTATTCAGCGCTTGAATACGGCTGCTGATACTCTTTGTCTTTTGCGCATAGAAATACTGCTTTTGTGTAGAGACAATATGTTCAATGACCGTTTTATCTGTGATATAGAATCGCTCGTGGTTCATCTCTTTCATCTCCCTATAAACATTCGCTTTCAACTGTAGCAAGCAAGCTTTTTAATAGCTCAACTGCCTCACTTAAAGCTAGTGAATAATATCTCTGCGTCCCTTTTTGCTCAATTTGCACAAGCTTTTGATCGCGTAAAATTTTTAAATGATGAGAAATTGCCGGTCGTGATAGAGTAGACTCGTTTGCAATTTCATTAACGGTTAAAGGCTCTTTTTCGGCGAGCAGCAAAATAATATCTTGTCTTGCTGAATCACTTAGAGCCTGAAAAATAGGAATGCTGGCACGAAATAACTCGACTGCTTTTTCACTCATATATATTCTCCTTTATTTAATTTCTTGCGTTCTTCGGACAACGGATGTAAGCCACTTTCTTGGCACGAAGCGCAGGATGAACGTAGCAAGACGAAACTGTACTCCTGGTACGATAACCGTCTGCCCTTTCATAAATTTTTTATAGCCAACTTTCGTTACTGTTTCTACATCCATTGCACCGCTTTGAAAAAGCTTGGAGTTGCTTAGCTGGGCTCGGTCGCTAAAACCAGTTTTAGTTGGACCCGGGCATAGAGCACTTACCGTTACATTGGTACCTCTTAATTCGTTTTCAAGGGCCTCTGTGAAAGATAACACATACGCTTTCGTTGCGTAATATACCGTCATAAGTGGGCCTGGCATAAATGCAGCAACAGATGCAATGTTTAAAATTTTTCCGCGATTTCTTTTGACCATATCCGGTAAAAATAATTTTGTTAAATGAGTTAATGCTCGAATATTTAAATCAATCATGTTTAACTCTTCATCTAAAGCTGTTTCAATAAATTTGCCGTATAATCCAAAACCAGCATTGTTCACTAAATAATCAACGTGCATTTTTTTATTTTTAAGTTCTTTATATAATGACTGTATCTCTTCTTCTCTTGATAAATCCTTAACAACCGTTATGACTTCAATATTATAAGTAGATTTTAAATTCTCTCCAATAGCTGCTAGTTTATCAGCGCTTCTGGCAACTAAAATTACAGGATGCCCATCCTTTGCGAATTGATAAGCTAACTCTTTACCTATTCCTCCCGACGCACCGGTGATGAGCGCATAATGCTGTGACATAGTGTTCACTCCTTATGTTTATATGTTCAAGAACTTAAACATTTAAACTTATCTTATAGGGTTCATTTTTTCCCGTCAACTGTTTTCTATACTCTCCTTTTCTTTTGTGTTTTCCATTTTTGCCATTTGTGCATTTCTGTACATTTTTTTACAAAATATGCGTTTTCTTTACATAGAAGGCTAATGTCGTCTAGTTTTGACAACCTTTGTCACCTAGCAGGAAAACAAGTGAAGATATGGTGAATACAACATACAACAAATAATCCATTACATAGTTGGATGAAAATAGATAAGGGAGGAAATGAAAAATGATGGAGACATATACAATTAAAAAAGTAAGTGATCAATTAGAGGTAGAAAAGAAAACGCTAAAACAATGGGAAAAATTATTGGGCAGCTATTTAACAATTGAACGAGTAGATGGGGCCCGTGTCTATACAGAGGAACAAATTGAATTATTTAATGATATTAAACAGCTGTTTGATGAACAATGTACGTTAGATGAAGTCAAAGAATACGTTCAGCTGCTGATAAAGGAACAAGAAGAACAGGAGCATTTAGTGATGGAATCAGAGGCAGCGGTTTCAAAAGAAGAAGAACCAGCACAGCTGAAAACTGCTAAAAAAGAAAACGTCATTGATTTTCAAGAACATTCCAATAAACAAATGAAGCAAGAAAAGAAAAAAGCTGCTGAAAAGCAGGAAAGCATTTCAGAAAATAGGCAAGAGAAGACCCCTCCTATACCTGAAGCACGATTAGCTACTGAAGAAGAAAAGCAGGCTATTTCCGCTTCTATTGAAGAGCCAAAACCAAACGACCTTGTTGTGAATGAAAAAGAACTGCTTCAAGGGGAATTAGTAGAAGCTGTTCGCCGCTATGAAGATGTGTTTGAGGTACTTGATACATTTAAAGCTGATTTGTTAAAAGAAATGCGAGAAGGTATGCGAAATGAAGTTCGCGAAGAAATTGTCGGAGAAGTAAAAAGAGAGCTTGAAAAAAGTGCTACCCAAACTGTAGAAATGGTGGAGTCGGTCGGGGCATACATCTCTGAGTCTTCAGAACGCAGCGCAAGAGATGTAGAAAATATGTCTAAAAAAATTATCCGTTCTAACGAAAAATCGTTTGATGAAGTCACTTCTTTGATTGAAGATTATTCAACAATCGCTGAAGAGAAAACCGAGGATATGCGCCTGTTCATGAAAGATGTCATGGAGAATGCGGATGAATCCTCTAAAGAAATGCAGTATTTATTAGACCGATTCTCAAGCAATTCCACCGTTGCGATGAATCAAGTGAAATTTATGGTTGAAAAATTAAACAATTCTTCAACTAATACAACAGAAGAGCTTCGTGATTTAATTGATTCAATGAATGAGGAACGAGTCTATTATTTAAAAGAAATGGAGAAAGAACGTAAGCTTCATCGTCAAAGCGTAGCTGAACGCGAAGAGATGTTTAGTGATTTTGTCCAAACCTTTAGACAAACCGCCGCTGCTGATATGAAGCGAAAACGGAAGTGGTGGAAGCTGTTCCTCTCCTGAAAACACCGGCCCTATGGTAATGGGGCCGGTGTTTTTTAATGGTATGAACAATAGTAGTTTGTATGTAAGAAATGTTAAGGTAACGTATGGCGATGAGACGTTATACTTTGAAACACATGATAGCCGCTTACCGATACACCTATAGTTCCCGCTCCTGGAAACACTGTATCTCCGCATAACCACAGTCCTTGTAAGCCAGATCGATGCGAAATGCTGTTGAACAAGGCATGATCTAACGTTTGCGGAAAGCCTCCCACTCCCCCGTTTGGGCGAGAGGTGAACCTTTCCCATGCTTTAGGAGCTCCCGAAATTTGATGCTCTGCTTTTTCAATGCTAGGAATAATGGTTTTAATGCCTGCTACCATTTTTTTCTCAAGAACTTGTTTTTGAAGGTCATAGGCTTCTTTGTTACTCCACTTGCTAAGATCAATGTGAGTAGACGCTGTAATTGTACGCTTGCCTTCAGGCGCTCGAAAACGATCATCAGGATGAGAGGCTGAGATAAATAAATGATTTCCTTCTGTCATTTCCCCTTGTTCGGATTGAAGTACTTGCTGAAACAACTCTACATTTTGCGGCAGATCTCTTTCATCAATCGCAAAATACATCGAAAACGTTCCCCACTGCGGAAGCTCGCTTTTTTCTTTTGCCCGCTTATGAATATGTTGGTAATCTTCATCATGCAGCAAAGACTTTAAGCTTTGAACCGGCGCGTTGCATACAACGTCTGATGCACGGTAACGGTTACCTCTATGATCATGCACTATCCACCCGTCATTATCACGCTCTATCTTTACTACTTTCCTTCCTAGAGTCGTTTTTCCTCCGTTGACTTTAATCGATTTTTGCAGCGCTTCTGCAACTTTGTATAAGCCACCTTTTACATAAAAAGCACCTTCGTGATAAATATCCAACGCTAAACATCCAATAAGCATTGAACAGTTCTCACTCGTTGTCTGCATGCTGTCTATTAATTGACCATCAACAAAATGAAGAAAGTCCGCTTCGTCTAACAAGCTGTGTTTTTTTAGTAAATAACTAAACGATTGATGAAAATAAGGCAACAGCTTCACAGAACCAAAATTCAACGAACTTACCAGCCTGTTCCACTCACCGACTGTCAGAGGAGGAAGAACCGGCAGAGACTGCATAAGCTTGCGAATTTCTTTTGCAATTCTAAAAACATTTTCATAAAAGCTCCTAATATTTTTTGCTTTATGGGGAAATTGTTTTTGGAGATAGGAAATATGCTGATACCGGTCTTGATAATAAATCAGTGTACGATGAGGAAGATGAACTTTCATGATTTTCTCAAGAGAAACCTTTTCAATTTCCAGGCCAAGGTACGTGCTGATTCGCTCATGTATCCCTCCGTGCTCAAATCCCATTCCAAGCGTCGCCCCAACAGGAAACGTATACAAATGACGCTGAAATTTCCCTGCACAGCCTCCCCATTCTCGAGAAGCTTCTAAAACCGTCACTTCATAGTCATGTTTAGCTAAAAGCGCTCCCGCTGTTAACCCACCTATTCCTCCGCCTATTACGACAACTTGCTTATGCATGTTTTCACCTTCTTTAGCTCTTTCTTCTATTGTGCAAAAAAAAGAAGCTCACCGCAATTTAGAAGCGGCTCGTTACTGAAATAAAAAAGCCGTGAATGTTCTCACAGCTTTTTGGCTTATTTTGTAATCACTCCACAAACAATCCGATCTCCTGAGTTTCCTGAAGGATCCGTTGTGTAATCGTCGACTTTATCATGTATCACTAATGCCGATCCATCCATATCCAAAAGAGAATTTGGCTTTCCTTCTTGCAGCGTGACAAGAGAAGCAAAAATTTCTGTATCTACTTTGCCATTTGGAGCAACTTCTAGATTGGGCAAATCACCTGCATGCGGGCCTTTTGTATTTTTCAGGCCGTGTTCACGTTTAAAAGGATTAAAATGGGCACCCGCTGTTTTAAAATCCGGCACCTCACATTTTCCTATTTCATGAATATGAAATCCATGTCTTCCCGGTGAAAGACCTTGAGCAGTTAATTTAATGTGCACGCCGTTCTTTGCTTCTGACAGGGTAGCCTCTCCTACTTTTTTGCCCGATGTATTTGTTAAATCCACTTTAACAGGCTCTACCGATACTTCGCTTGTTTCTTTCGCTTCCTCTGTTTTCAGGTGGTTTTCATGAGCGTTATTTTGCTCTTTTATCATGCTGCATGCTCCTAACAATAACAGAACAAAGACTACGCATCCGTTCATTATCAACTTTTGCATCCGTGATTCCTCCTTTTTCTTATTTATCACCATCCTTTCACTATTTTCCTTTTTTTAGACATCAAAAATAAGATTGAGACATACGTTCACCTTACCAATGAAAAAATCCGAACGAGTTGGATTCTTAATGAAGAACCTCGATTCATCGTTCGGATTTTCCTTCAACTAAAATACTTTGCTTTAACGTCTTACTTCTGTTTAAAGTTGTATTCTTTTTCCGTTCCGTTTGAAAAACGAACTTCTAATTCAAACGACTGAAAATCTTTTTTTAGACCAAACGCATCGATTACTTCCTTTTTTACATCTTCATCGGGCGTGCGCTGATCAAAATTTAACTTTTTAAATTTTGAAGATAATTTATTAAAAGCTTTGTCTCCGTTCAAGTGCTTATCGTTAATATTATCATCCACTTTGGCTTCTATCTCATCATTTTCATTTTCGTAGTCGGCTTCATAATCATTGTTGAGCCCCTTATAGTCTACTTCTAAATCAAATTTTGAAAAGTTAAAAGATGTGTTTTCGCTTTGATTATCATAGCTCATCGGCGTTCCGCCATTCGTCACACCTTGTTTATTTTGAGCTTCTTTTGCCGGTGCTGCATCATCATTGTGGCATGCTGAAAGTACGCTAATACCTATAAGGGAAAAGAATATGAAAAAGGGTCGTTTCTTCACTGTATTTCCTCCTTTGACTTCACTCTTCCTTCCCTTTATGTCCACAAATTTGATTTTTATACGCTTTCACTAGAAAACCCCGCTCTCTAAAAAGAAAGCGGGGTTTTTCGTCTTGTTTATTTTACATTCGAATAAGAAATACTGTACATGCTGTTAAAATACGTATTGTAAAGAGCTTGAACAGCACGATCTAAAGCATCTGCTTTCACACCAAACATCATGCTTACCTCAGAAGAACCTTGGTTGATCATTTCAAGATTCACTTCAGCACGAGCAAAAGCTTCTGTAGCTTTTGCAGCAATTCCTACTGTGCTATTCATTCCTTCTCCTACTACCATAACCATAGCAAGATCACGTTCAATAAAGATTTCATCTACTTCAAGTTCTTTTTCAATTCGAGCAAATACACGCTTTTCCACATCTGGCGTAAGCTGATGCTCGCGCATGATGACAGAGATATTATCAATTCCTGAAGGGGTATGTTCGTATGAAATACCTTCATCCTCTAAAATTTCAAGCAATCTTCTGCCAAAACCAATTTCACGGTTTAATAAGTATTTGCTCACGTGGATGTTGCAAAAACCTTTATCCCCAGCGATTCCAACTACCGGCGTATCGCCGTGAGGACGCTCAGCTACAATGAATGTACCCTTTGCTTCAGGATTATTTGTATTCTTTACACATACAGGAATGCCTAGTTTATAAACCGGCTCTAGCGCTTCATCATGGAAGACAGAAAAACCTGCATAGGATAGTTCACGCATTTCTCTGTATGTTACTTCTTTCATTTCATGAGGCTTTTCCACAAGTCTTGGATCTACGCTATAAATAGCATCTACGTCGGTAAAGTTTTCATACAAATCAGCTTTTACTCCCGCTGCTACAATTGAGCCTGTGATATCTGACCCACCGCGCGAGAACGTAACCATGTTCCCTTCTTCAGAGTAGCCAAAGAATCCTGGAATCACCAAAATGCCCGAACGCTCTCTTAGCTGCGGTAATTTTTCATAAGACAGTGGAAGCACTCTTGCTCTTCCGGGTTCATCAGAAACAAAAATACCTGCTTCTTTTGGATTTACATAATGAGCTTCAAAACCTAAATGGTTTAAATAAGCAGCCATTACCTTTGCGTTATTATCTTCTCCACTTGCTTTTAGGCAGTCTAATAAGCGAAATGGATCGTTTTTATGTAAATCAATAAGTGATTGTAAATTCGTAATAATGTCAGTAATAATCGTTTCTGGCATAGACAAGTCCACAACGATTTCACGATAGCGATCAATTACTTGCCCAAACTCATCGACGTAATCTTCTCCAAGCTGTATTTTGGCAGAAAGTGCGATTAGCAAATCTGTCATTTTTGTATCTTCTCCGTATCGCTTGCCCGGAGCTGATACAACCACCAGCTTTCTCTCTTTATCAGACGTTACAATATGCGCAACCTGTTTAAATTTCTCTGCGCTTGCAACTGAACTCCCGCCAAACTTCGCAACCTTCATGTTTGAGACACTTCCTTACTTTGTTTTTAATATTCGATTATTGTACCATATTTTATCAAGTAGAAAAGCTTATCTATCTAACTTTTCTAAAAATTAAAGGAATACTACCGTAATTGTACTCTCATAAAGAACAAATGTCTACCAGAAAAACACAAAAAGACTGATTTTACATCATGTAAAATCAGTCTTTATTTGTTATTCTGCTTTTGGCTTTTTTAATACACCTACAAGGACCGCTGTTACAATTGCACCAATTAAAATTGCTAGTGCATATAAAAGAGGATTTCCTTGTACAATTCCGATAACGAATACGCCGCCGTGTGGTGCTGGTAAACCGATGTGGAACATCATTGTTAAAGCACCTGCTACTGCAGCACCGATAACCGATGCGGGAATCACACGGCCTGGGTCAGCTGCTGCGAATGGAATCGCACCTTCTGTGATAAATGAAAGACCCATTACATAACACGTTTTACCTGTTTCGCGCTCTTGGCGAGTAAATTTGTTTTTGAACAAAGTTGTCGCAATAGCCATACCTAATGGTGGAACCATACCGCCTGCCATAATCGCTGCGTGTGGTGCATAGTTTCCAGCATCAATCATTGCAATACCAAATGTAAAGGCTGCTTTATTAATAGGACCACCCATATCAATCGCCATCATACCGCCTAAGATAATACCTAATAATACTAAGTTACCTGTACCAAATCCACTTAACCAGTGCGTTAATCCTTTGTTAATTGCACTAACTGGCTCATTTACAACATAAAGCATAATCAATCCTGAAATAAAAATCCCAAATAGCGGATAAAGAAGAACTGGCTTAATTCCATCAAGCGCTTGCGGTAAACCGCTGAATAATTTCTTTAACCCCACTACTACATAACCTGCTAAGAAACCAGCGATTAAACCACCTAAGAAACCGCCTCCGCCAGAAGCTGCTAAAAGACCTGCAACCATACCGGGAGCTAAACCGGGACGATCAGCAATACTCATTGCAATAAACCCTGCTAGTACTGGTACTAGTAAGAAGAATGCATTATCTCCGCCAATTGTTTTTAGCGCCGCTGCAAATGCATTGTACGTTGGATCTTTCGGCTCTGCTGAGTGAATGCCAAACATAAATGAAATGGCAATTAAGATCCCGCCCCCTACAACAAACGGAAGCATTGCGGATACACCGCTCATTAGGTGCTTGTAAAAGCCTGTACGCTCTGATCCTTTACTTTCTCCGCCTTCTTTGCTGCCACCGCCGCCGCTGTATACAGGAGCGTCTCCTTTTAACGCGCGGTTAATTAATTCTTCAGGCTTGCGAATCCCTTCAGCTACTGGAACTTGAATGACTTTTTTACCTGCAAAACGTTCCATTTCTACTTGCTTGTCCGCTGCAACAATAATAGCGGTAGCGTTTTCAATTTCTTCCTTCGTCAACGCGTTTTTAACCCCGCTGGAACCGTTTGTTTCAACTTTGAGCGTGACATTCATGTCTTTCGCTTTTGCTTTTAAGCTGTCCGCTGCCATATATGTGTGGGCAATTCCCGTTGGACAAGCCGTTACAGCAAGCACTAATTGATCTGAAGCTGTATCTACTTCCTCTTCCGGCGCTTCATTTTCAGTTTCTTTATCATCAATTGCTTTAATGACTTCATCAATTGATGATGCTGTTAGCAACGTTTTTCGGAACGATTCGTCCATTAATAACGTAGACAAACGAGATAGTGTTTCTAAGTGAGCATTATTCGCTCCTTCACTCGCTGCAATCATGAAGAATAAGTGTGCAGGCTGTCCGTCTAATGATTCATAATCAATACCTTCTGTTGAGCGTCCAAATGCAATGGCCGGTGTTTTTACCGAGCTTGTTTTCGCATGCGGAATGGCAATACCTTCCCCAATTCCCGTTGTACTTTGGGATTCACGATTTAAAATTGCTTCTTTATAGCCAGCTCGGTCGCTTAAGCGACCAGCTTCGTCTAATTTCCCAACTAATTCATCAATAACATCAGCTTTTGACGTGCTTTTTAAATCAAGAATGATTGTATCTTTTTTTAATAATTCAGTAATTCTCATTCTCGTTTCCCCCTACTCTACCTTTGTGATTGACACTTGTTCACGAAGCGTCTTTACATCTTCTGCTGTACATAATTCAAGTGAGAATGCTGTGGCACTTCCTGAAGCTACTCCTGTTTGAAAAGCTTCTAATAAATCACCTTGTTTTACGTAAGAAGCAATAAATCCAGCTACAAGTGAATCGCCAGCTCCAACAGAATTTTTTAGCGTTCCTTTAGGGACTGTGGCACTGTAGACACCGCTTTCGTTAATAAGAAGTGCTCCATCACCTGCCATAGACACAACGACGTTTTGCGCTCCTTGTTCTACGAGCTTCTTACCGTATACTAGCGCATCTTCTGCACTGTTTACTTCTACATCAAACAATTCTGCAAGTTCATGATGATTCGGTTTGATAAAAAACGGCTTGTGAGACACGACGTCTAGCAAGGTTTTTCCACTTGCATCTACTACAACTTTTACTCCGTTCGCTGCTGCTAGTTCAGTTAACGTTTCATACACAGAACTTGGAAGCGTTTTCGGTATACTCCCCGCTAATACGAAGATATCGCCTTCAGTCATTTGCTTTACTTGAGTCAATAAAGACTGAAGCGCTTCGTCTGTAATAGCAGGTCCTTGACCGTTAATTTCTGTTTCTTTTTCTGTTTTTAACTTTACGTTAATACGGGTATCTCCCTCAACTCTTGTAAAAGCTGTTTCGATATTCTCCGCTTTTAAGTAGTCTTCGATATAGGTTCCTGTAAAGCCGGCTACAAAACCGAGGGCTTTATTATCAACACCTAATCGCTTTAAAACGCGAGAGACGTTAATGCCTTTTCCTCCTGGAAACTTGGCTTCATTCGTTGTGCGGTTAAGCCCGCCTTCTTCGAATGCTGAAACATGTACTACGTAATCAACGGATGGGTTCAACGTACATGTATAAATCATGATTTCACAACCTTTATGTCTGTTTTGTTTGCATACTGTATAAGTACATCGCTAGGTACGTCATTTGTTATAATTTTTGCTTCATGTAAATCGGCTATTTTTGCAAAGCTTGTTTCAAAAAACTTAGTGGAATCTGATAAAATATAAGATTCTCTAGACAGCTTCATTGCCGTTTGCTTGATCAATGCTTCTTCTGGATCAGGAGTTGTATATCCATATTGATGATGAATCCCATTCGCTCCCATAAAGCACTTATCAAAACGATATTGCTCAAGACTTAAAAGAGCTCCATTGCCAATTAAAGCACCCGTTTTATGTTTAACAGATCCCCCAATTAAATAGAGGGTGATACCTTGTTCTAGCATCGGGTTTAAATGCATTAAACCATTTGTCACGACAACTACATCTTTTTGCTTTAAAAAAGGAATCATTTCATACGTTGTAGTTCCTGCATCTAAAAAAATACAGTCACCTTCATTTATAATGGAAGCCGCATACTCTGCAATGTTTCGTTTATCTTGAACATTTTTAGCAGATTTTTCGATAACGCTCAGTTCGATTCGTTTACTGCGAATAAGCGAAGCGCCACCGTGAACACGTTTGAGCATTTGCTCTTCTTCTAGTTGACTTAAGTCTCTTCTAATGGTGGATTCCGAAGCGCCTGTAACTTCGATAAACTCTTGCACTTTTACAAGTTCTTTCTCTTTTAAAAGTTTTAAGATTAGTTGATGTCTTTCCGGCGTTAACATGTTCTAGCTCCTTTTTCAAAAAAGCGTTTTCATTTATTTCATGTACTTACTTTATCACGCTTTACATTCAAAATCAATCATAAAAAATCAAAAACATTCATTTTTTTAATTACAAAATAAAGTTTTTTGAACGAACAATTAGATTTGCATTTGGTTTAATAATAGTTAGCACAAAAGGAAATATGCTGGTAATTCAAGAATTTGTCTACTTTTCTCATTATATGTAAAGGTTTTCTTCTACTCAATTAGCTATGACTGTTTTTGACTATTTCTTGACCGATTGAATTTTTCTGACTGAATCGAGCATAGCTTGTCCTGATTTCATAAAAGCCTACACACCAAAAAAGTTGTCCACCTTTTTGGACAACTCAAAGTGACCCATCATTTAAATAAAAACAGAAGCATATATAATATGGAAGCAAGGGCAGAAGAAATAGCTAAACTTGAGATAAAACGAACGAGTCTTTTTTTAATGAACTGCGTTAATTCGATTTCTCTTACTTGAGTTTTTTCATTTTGCATACAATAATCCCTTCTTTAATTAAAATTTCCTAGTAGCTAGAAGTTACTACTCGCAGAATATGCTTTTATGTATTGTATGCATGCGTTAAAAAAAAGATACAAAACGAACAAAAAAGCTACTCTTAGCTAGAGTAGCTTTCATCTTTCCATACATCTGCTTCAATTACTGCATCCGCTCGAATCGAATATGTATAACAAGGGCCTGTAACCATCAGCGTATTCGACTGCAGCGAGACTTTATCGATCGTCACTCGTTCATACCTTTGAATATGTCCTGCTTCATAGACGTGAAGCGTTACTGGATGATGCTCCGAGTAACTGTTCATAATGACATTTTCAATATGCTCAATCTTTTCTTTTTTCAACCCTAAAGGCTGCTTATGCGCCTCGGGACTGTACATTTTCTTCATTTTCTCTAAATGCTCGGGCATTACTAACTTCGCATACTGTTTTAATTCATCTTGATACACGTTCATTCTCCCCCTTGACTCTTGCTTCTATTTTACCGAACGAACATTCTCATTGCAAAACTTTTTAATCAAAATAAAAGCAAACAATTTATTTTTTCATACTCCATAAAAACTGTCAAAAGATTTTATGTTAATAGCAGAAACTGATTTTTTAAAAATAATAATATCCCATCTTTAATTCGGTCTCTAGAGTTGGTATAATACATTGTCATGACTGTGTTTTCGGAGCTTTTGATGATTGGAGGTAACGTTCATGATTAATAAAATAAAAGAAATTATCCTCATTATTCTAGGGAGCCTCATTTTCGCACTGGCCATTAATTACTTTGCTATTCCAAATGAATTAGCAGAAGGCGGCGTAACCGGTGTAACAATGATTACCTATTATGTATTAGGCTGGTCTCCGGGTATCACAAACTTTATATTAAACGGTTTGCTGGTACTGATCGGATACAAATTGCTTCATAAACGTGTGATTGTTTACACAATTATATGTATTATTTTCACTTCTCTATTCCTACATATAACTGAAGGACTGGGAAATCCTCTTGACGATACGCTACTAGGGGCTATTTTTGCTGGTATTTTAGCTGGTGTAGGACTCGGACTTGTGTTTAGAGGCGGCGGAACTTCCGGAGGCTCTGCAGTTATTGCCCGCTTAGCTAATCAATATCTAGACTGGAATATTAGCAAAACGATGCTGGCAATTGATTTATTAGTTGTAGCAAGCGCTTATTTTGTCATCGGTGGAGAAAAGACGATGTATACGGTTATTTCTCTTTACATCGGAACGAAGGTGCTTGATTATATCATTGAAGGACTCAACCCCCGCAAAGCAATCACTATTATTTCACACCGTTCAGCTGAAGTAGCCGAACAAGTCAATAAAAAGATGCAGCGTGGCGTCACTGTCTTTTCTGCTCATGGAAGCTATACAAAAGAAGCAAAAGACGTATTGTACGTAGTGGTGAACAAACAAGAACTGCTAGAATTAAAGCGCATTATTCATAAAGTCGACGAACAAGCTTTTGTGGTCGTACACGACGTGCGCGACGTCTTTGGAGTAGGTTTTACCATTCCAAAAGCCAGTTGAAAACCCGCTGTAAAAAAGCGGGTTTTTTCTATTATATATGTTTGCGCTGAAAATACTGCAAACCTGCCGTTATAAAAAGAAAAAACTTTCTTGGAACGACAATAAAAAGCTCTGTAATGAAAATCTAAAAAGCTAAAGGGCGATGCCTTTTAGCTTTTTTCTTTACACGTCCATTTAATTAACAAGCCGCAGTGCGTTAATCCTCCCCCAAACCCATAGAGAATAAGGAGGTCATTACCCTGTACTTTCCCTGTCATTATTCCTTCGTTTAAAGCAAGCGGAATAGAAGCTGAAGATGTATTTCCGCAGTATTGCACACTCGTTAACGTTTTATCCATTGAAACACCTGTTTTAGCACAAATAGCTTCAATCATTCGAAGGTTTGCGCTGTGCGGAATAAACCAATTTACATCTGAAAGAAAAATGGAAGTATTCTTTAATAATGCTTCTACTCCTTTTGGAATCGTTCGGACAGCAAAGCGATATACTTCACGCCCGTTTTGAACTAAATTCCCGCTCGAGTTAATTTCTTTTCCAAAAAGAGTGTTAGATAAGTTAGAACGGTATAAATTTCCCCCTCCGCTTCCGTCCGTTCCGTAGTGACATCCTAAGAAACTTGGATTATGCTCATCGTACTCTACAAGCATAGCTCCCGCTCCGTCACCAAACAGCACGCATGTGGCCCGGTCCGTATAATCTGTAATTTTCGACATGACTTCGGCACCAATAACTAAAATCTTTTTATGCAATCCCGACGTCACTAAGCCGTTCGCCACATGAAGGCCATATGTAAACCCGGCGCATGCTGCACTTAAGTCAAATGCAGCAGCTTGCTCAATATGAAAGTAATCTTGAATCTGACATGCTACGCTAGGAAAAAAGTGATCCGGCGTTGTTGTCGAAACAATAATTGCATCTACATCTTCTATTTCTACAGCATATCGGTTAAGCAAATTTTCAACTGCTCGAATGGCAAGCGTAGACGTGTATTCGCCTTCACCAGCAATTCGTCGCTCTTTCATTCCGGTACGCTGCACAATCCATTCGTCATTTGTATCAACCATTTCTTTTAAATGGTCGTTCGTTAATTTTTGCTTTGGTGTATACGTCCCCATTCCTGTGATTCTAGCTTTTGATTGTATCATTTCTCCACCTCAAATCAGTTGATACTTAATTATAACACCTACTTTTAATATCTGATACTAATTTATTAGCAGATAAAAAGCGCAAAGGCATACCCTTTACGCTTTTTATTAAATAGAATAATCTTCTGGAATAAATACCTTTAGCTGCTTAGGCTTTACATACACCTGTTCTCCCACTTGAAGACTGAGGACTTTATAGTGCTCTTTGCTCAATTCAGCTTCTAAAAATTCTTCTGCATCTTCTCTTTTTAATTCAACTTGCACGATAGGCCCTATCACATGAATATAGCTAACGGTTGCAGAAACAGCATCTGTGCTTGTTTTTACCTTTTCAAGGTGAATATCATGAGGTCGCACGTATCCAACAGCTGCTTCTTCATTTCTTCCGCTAAACTCTGGAACATCCATTTCAAAGCTTCCTTGTTTTAGTCTGCCTTTATGAATGCGGCCCTTGAATAAATTGACGTTCCCCAAAAAATCGTACACAAATGGACTGTTAGGATGATCATATACTTCCTCAGGACTTCCAATCTGCTCAATTTTCCCGTTGTTCATCACAACAATACGATCGGCCACATCTAAAGCTTCTTCTTGATCATGCGTAACGAAAATACTCGTAATATGAAAATCATTATGCAATTTACGCAGCCACCTGCGCAAATCTTTGCGAACTTTTGCATCCAGAGCGCCAAAAGGTTCATCTAATAACAGTACTTTCGGTTCTACTGCTAACGCTCGAGCAAGCGCTACTCGCTGGCGCTGTCCGCCCGATAATTGAGAGGGATAGCGATTGGCAAGCGGCTCTAGTTTAACAAGCTGCAGCAGCTCGGTTACTTTCTTGGTAATGTCTGTTTTAGAAGGTCTTGTTTTTTTAGGTCGTACTTTTAAACCATACGCAACGTTATCAAATACAGTCATATGTCTGAACAAAGCATAGTGTTGAAAAACAAACCCTACATTTCGCTCCTTTGGATTTACGTGCGTAATTTCCTTTCCATCAAATAAAATAGCTCCTTGATCAAGGTGTTCAAGACCGGCAATGATACGAAGCAAAGATGTTTTTCCAGAACCGGACGGACCGAGTAAAGCTACTAATTCACCCGTTCGAATATCAATGTTAATAGAATCCAGCGCTTTAAAATCACCAAAGTTCTTTGATACATGCTTAATATGGATACTCATCTCATAAGCTCCTTCCTATTTAAATATGCTTGGCTTTCCACTCGATAATGTTTTTCACAATTAAGGTAAAAATAGCTAGAACCGACATTAAAGAAGCTACCGCAAATGCGGCTGCAAACTGATATTCATTGTAGAGAATTTCAATATGAAGAGGCATCGTATTTGTCATTCCTCGAATGTGCCCAGACACAACGGAAACAGCTCCAAACTCCCCAATCGCCCGCGCATTACATAAAATAATGCCATATAATAAGCCCCATTTAATATTAGGTAACGTCACTAGAAAAAAAGTTTTGAAACCGCTGGCTCCTAACGTTAACGACGCTTCTTCTTCGGCTGACCCTTGAGCTTGCATGAGTGGAATCAATTCTTTGGCAACAAACGGCAGCGTTACAAAAAGAGTAGCTAATATAATACCGGGAATAGCAAAGACAATTTTAATATCTTGATTAAACAACCATTCTCCGAATAACCCTTGTGCACCAAATAATAAAATAAAAACCAATCCAGCAATAACAGGCGAAACTGCAAACGGCAAATCAATAAGCGTAATTAAAATATTCTTTCCTTTAAAATCAAACTTTGTAATTAACCATGCAGCTATCACGCCGAAAACGGCATTTAAAGGAACGGTAATAAGCACCACAATTAGCGTTAGTTTAATAGCAGCCAAAGCATCCGGATTCGTAATCGCAGCGAGATACGTTTCCAACCCTTTTTGAAAAGCTGTCATAAAAATGGTGATGAGCGGGAGCACTAAGAATAGAGCTAAAAAAGCCAGTGCAATAAATGTAAGCAGCCACTGGACGACTTTGGGCTCTTTTAAACTAGAATGATTAAGTTTAACAGTCGTTTTTGCATGCTGCATTGGAACATGTCCTGCCAATGTCATCCCTCCTTAACTATGTACAAATTTACGATTTGTCCACCATTGAATAATATTAATAAGTAATAACAGAAAAAATGATACAACGAGCATGACTGATGCAATAGCAGTAGCGCCCGCATAATCGTACTGCTCGAGTTTTGTCATAATAATAAGCGGCGTAATTTCAGTTTTCATCGGCATATTTCCAGCAATAAAAACAACTGACCCGTATTCTCCAAGCGCTCTTGCGAATGAAAGAGAAAAGCCTGTTAAAATAGCAGGCACCAGCTCTGGAAAAATAACTTTTCTGAACGTTTGCATTCGGCTGGCTCCTAAACTAGCAGATGCTTCTTCGATCTCTGCATTAAAGTTTTGCAATACTGGCTGCACCATTCGGACAACAAACGGCAGACCAATAAACGTCAGAGCGATAATAATTCCGATAGGCGTAAATGCGATTTTAAACGTAAATAATTGACCAATCCATCCTTTCGGGATGTAAAGAGTGGTCAAGGCAATGCCGGCAACAGCCGTTGGTAAAGCAAACGGCAAATCTACAAGTCCATCAATAAACCTCTTTCCAGGAAAATGATATCTCACTAATACCCATGCAATAATAGTTCCAAAAATAACATTAATAATCCCTGCTGCAAATGCTGCTCCAAAACTTAATTTATATGATGCTACTACTCTAGAATCCGTAACAGTTTTAATAAAGTCGCTCCATCCCATAGATGCCGTATTTAAAAAAATCATAGCTAACGGAAAAAGCACAAGGACACTTGCATAAAACATCGTAAAACCTAAAGAAAGCCCAAATCCAGGTAAGATGCTTTTCTTTTTCTTCTGTCGTTGTAACACGCTCACTTCTTACACCTCTCTCTGCTTTCAAGATACATGTACACAGAAGTTACGAATTACCATTCGTATCTTCCTCATTTACTTTTTTTAATGCATCATATTACTTTGGCTGATAAATCTGATCGAATGTTCCCCCATCATTAAAATGAGTTTCTTGAGCTTTTTTCCAGCCGCCAAAATCTTTAATCGTGACTAGGTTAAGCGAAGGGAATTGATCTTTGTGTTTCTCTAATACTTTTTCATTTCGAGGACGATAATAGTTTTCCGCTGCAATTTCCTGACCTTTTTCTGTATATAAGTATTTTAAGTATGCTTTTGCTACCTTTGTTGTGCCTTTCTTTTCAGCTACTTTATCTACTACAGCAACAGGCGGTTCTGCTAAAATACTCAATGACGGTGTTACAATTTCAAATTTATCTTTTCCTAGCTCATTTAACGATAAGTAAGCTTCATTTTCCCATGCAATTAACACGTCTCCAATGCCCCGTTCTACAAACGTAGTTGTCGCTCCGCGTGCGCCTGAGTCTAACACTTCGACATTTCCATAAAGTTTACTCATGAAGTCTTCAATCTTTTTGTTATCTCCGTTATATTTATTCTTCGCGTATGCCCAAGCCGCTAAATAATTCCAGCGTGCGCCTCCAGAAGTTTTTGGATTTGGTGTAATAACGGATGTACCTTTTTTCGTTAAATCATCCCAATCTTTAATTCCCTTTGGATTTCCTTTACGAACTAAAAAAACAATTGTTGATGTGTATGGTGTAGAATTATGAGCCAATTCTTTTTCCCAGTCTTTGTTTAATAATTGGCGAGTTTGAGCGATTTCATCAATATCGTAAGCAAGCGCCAGCGTTACTACATCCGCTTCCAAACCGTCAATAACTGCTCGGCCTTGCTTACCAGAGCCACCGTGTGATTGCTTGATAGTAACGTCTTGCCCTGTTTTATCTTTCCAATAAGATGCAAAGCTCTTATTGAACTCCTGATAAAGCTCACGTGTAGGATCATATGAAACGTTTAAAAGCTCTACTGATTTTTTTGAATCGGTTTTATTCGCAGAACTATCTTTCCCTGCTGTTTCAGTAGATTTCCCATTGCCGCAACCTGCTAGCACGACGAGCAGTGCTGTTAGCACCATTAAAAACTGAACTGCTTTTTTCTTCATGTTTTACTCCCCTTTTTATAAAAAAATACAAAAAGGCTGCTATCTCTTTGAAAAGAGAAGCAGCCTTCAGTTAGTCTGATCAGCGTATATGCTCTTAAATTATTCTTATTAAATTTATTCGTAAGAATAAAAAGAAGATACTTTCTGAAAAGACAATTTATTCTTGTTTTTATAATAAACACACTTTACCTATTAGTCAACTAGGTTTTTAATCTTTTTTACACTTATTTTAGTTCTTTTTACGTGTTTTCCTTACTTACTGCGTGCCTGATACTCTTTTTCTAAGTCAGAGAGTGTAAGTTCAAAAAGATGATGGTTTTCTTTTTTGTAAATCCCTTTTTTCAGTAACTCTTCAATGAGGTATTGTTTTCTTTGCCGCACCGCTACTCGTAATAAATTTTCCATCTTTTCTCCTCCTACTTATATTAATTTAAGAATAAAAAAAGACTCCTAACACAAGTCAGAAGCCTTCGGTAATCCGGTCAGCACAGGAATGAAACTGTCAGATTTTCATAATTTTAAAAAGTATAAAGCTGCTGCTTTAGCAGCTTTACACTTCTCATCGTCATACTCATACAACCTATGACACAATTTTAATTCAAAAAATTCTAAATCTTTAACCGGAAAGAAAGTCAATTTTTCTTCGAATACGCACGTTTTCTATATTTAATACAGTACTTGCTTGCCCCACCGTCAAGCATTCGCTAGCTAGGCTGGCCCTTCAGTTTCTCTAAATACGTATTCAAATAGGCTTATTTGTGGCTTGCTACTTTGCTTTTAGCTAAAAAGCGGTTTTTTTCCGTGCTGTCCACTTGAGTAATTTGTCCGTCGTGAAGAGTAATTAGTACAGATCCATAGTTGATTTCAGTTAGTAATTTAACAATATAATCTAATTTTTCTTGTGTAATTGAAGCCATTTTATCATTCTCCTATTCATAGATAAATTTATATTTTAGTTGCAGTTGAATAAACAAAGCGAACAACATCTATAAGTACTTGTATAATGTGCAGAAGATAAATACATGGTAATCCTCCCCATATGTTCAGTTGAAGATTGAGATTTTAATGATCACAACCAATGTACAGAAAAGGCCCACACTAGTAGCGAACAAGTATGAGCCTTCGGTTGACCGATCAGCTTCTTTAGCATCCCAATTTTTTCAAAAGATTTATACTATCTATATTATTTACACTTTACCTATATGTCAAGTAGGAATTAAAAAAATAAATAGATATTATTAATTTTTTTTATATCTTTGACCTAATAAAAAAGACTCATCTGGATGAACTTACACAGACGAGTCTTTTTTATTCCTATTTTTTTGGATAGGCAGGGTTACCGTAAAAGTACTTCCTTCTTCTTTTTTGCTTTCAACACGAATTGCCCCCTCATGCAGTCGCACAATTTTTTTTGTAATGGCTAGACCGAGGCCGCTTCCTTTTAACGTTCTGGATTTATCTACTTTATAAAAGCTTTCAAAAATATATTTTTGATCTTCTTGTGCAATACCAATTCCCTTATCCTTTATTTTCACGTCTATTTCTTCGTTTTTTTGATGAATGGATATTTTCACAAATCCATTTTCAGGCGTATATTTAATAGCATTTGTTACTAAATTTAGCCAAACTTGCTCTAACAAATCTTTATCTGCTTCCATTTGAACATTGGATAAATCAAGGTCAATTTCTATGTTCTTTTTTGTCCACTGAGGTTCTAAAGCCATGACCACATGCCTGATTTGTTCATCTAACCGGTATTGCTGCAGCATTAGCGTTTGATGTTCGGAATCAAGAGAAGCAAGCTTTAGCAAATTGGAACTAAGCTGAGAAAGTCTTGTACTTTCTTTTTCAATAATCGTTAAATATTGTATCTTTTTATCTTCACTGACGATATTATCTTTAAGTGCCGCTGAAAAACCGCGAATAGAAGTCAGCGGTGATTGAATTTCATGCGAAACGCTAGCAATAAACTCTTGCCTCATCGTTTCTATCTTGTTTAATTCTTTGGTCATTTGATTAAAGTTTTTAGTTAACAGACCGATTTCATCATTCGCTGCGTGCTCCACTTGTACATTGTATTCACCTTGTCCGACCACTTTCATTGCTGTACTGAGACGCTTAATCGGTTTAATAATAATCGTTGAAACATATGCAAATAATACAATACCTACTAATAAAATCGTAATAAGCTGGATATTTTGAACATCTTGAATAACTGAAAATTGTCGCTGTGGATGAGACTGAATAAATAGAGCATACGACCTTCCGTTTTCTTTAAAAGGAAGACCCACTACGTTTGGCTGTGGACGATCACCTTTTTCCTCGTTTAAATTAGAATAACGCTTCCCGTCTAATACTTGATCCACTTCTTGCGGTGTAATTGGAATAGGCGGTCCTGGCTGTCCTAATACTTTTTCTTCATGCTGATCATCAATAATAATAAACGAAAAATGAATAAAAGATGAATTAGATAAAAACCTTGCAGCTTTGTCGGAGTCTTCTGCTCCGTACAAGTCAATAAAATCTTCTCCCATCTTCACCATATCCTGACCTAATCGCATTTCCAGCTTCTGCTTACTAAGAAATGTCGTGACGACGACAGTAATCACAACGCTCAATAAAATCGTAATAATAAACGACAGTACAAGCTTTACATAAATTGACTTCACGTTAACACCCTTCTGCTCTATAGCCTAGTCCGCGAATTGTTTTGATTGCCATTCCGACGTTTTCTATATGATTAAGCCGCTCCCGCAAACGTTTTATATGAACGTCTACCGTGCGCTCATCTCCTTCATAATCATATCCCCAAATTAATTGAATAAGCTGATCACGGGTAAAAATCTTTCCAGGAGAACTAACTAACGTGAACAGTAATTCAAACTCTTTTAAAGGCAGCTGTTCGCTTGCTTCTCCAGCACTCATCTCTAATTTGGTACGGTCCAATTTTACATTCCCCATATAAATTACATTGTTAGCTTCTACTCGGTACCTGCGTAAAAGAGCCTTTACACGAGCAACCATTTCCTGAGGATCAAAAGGTTTCACGACATAGTCGTCTGTTCCGATATCAAATCCTTTTAGCTTATCATGCGATTCGCCTCTAGCTGTTACCATTAAAACCGGTATATCAAAATACTCCTTAATTTCCTTTGTAAGTTCCCATCCGTCTTTAAATGGCATCATGATATCAACGACTGCTAGATCAATTCGAAACTCTTCCATTTTCGCCCATGCTTCTTCACCATCTGCTGCTTTTATAATTTTAAATCCTTGATTTTCTAAATATAATGACATCAGCTCTCGAATATGTTGATCATCATCTGCAACTAATATTTGAATCATACATGTCTCTCCCTATTCCTAAGTTTGTCCAGCTTTTACGCACAGTAAGCTCTCTGTCTATAGTAAACAGAGAGCCACATAAGATCACACAATGATTTTATACTTCAAATATGAACTGAATATGAACAAACTGATTAACTCTTATTAGCTGAAGTTGTTTGCTCGTTCTTTTTCTACAATTCCCTCCAAATATGATAAAAACGTTTGACGTAAATCTCTGCGCTTTAACGCAACTTCTACCATCGCTTTCATATAGCCTACCTTATCTCCAATATCAAAGCGCTGCCCTTCTAGTTCAAGAGCAAACAGTCTCTCTTTTTCACATACTACACGCAGTGCATCTGTTAATTGTAATTCATTTCCTACCCCTCTTTCAATCGTTTTTAGATAAGAAAAAATAGAAGGGTTTAAAATGTAGCGGCCCATAACGGCAATAGTTGACGGAGCTTGTTCTATCGATGGTTTTTCAATCAAGTCATTCACTTCGTGAAGGCTGCCGGATTTATTTTTTGGCTGAATGATTCCGTATTTCGATACCTCTTCAACATCCACTTTTTGAACTCCGATAACTGATTGATTAGTCGTTTCATACGCTTGGATCATCTGTTTGAGCGCAGGTTCTTCAGAAGTCATAATATCATCTCCAAGAAGAACGGCAAACGGCTCATCTCCAATAAACTGCTCGGCACAAAGAATAGCATGACCGAGTCCTAACGGCTCTTTTTGACGAATATAGTGAATGCTGGCCATTGATGAAATCGTTTGTACTTCTTTTAGCATTTGGAACTTGTGCTTTTCTTCAAGCATTTGCTCTAACTCAATTGATTTATCAAAATGGTCTTCAATTGATTTTTTGTTTCGCCCTGTAATAAAAATAATACTTTCAATGCCTGATTTCACAGCTTCTTCTACAATATATTGTACAGCAGGCTTATCAACAATTGGCAGCATTTCTTTCGGCTGCGCTTTTGTCGCTGGTAAAAACCGAGTTCCTAAACCGCCTACTGGAATAACTGCTTTTTTTATCGTCATATATGAATCCCTCTTTCTTTTTTAGTAGTAAATACAAATAATTTAGTACCAATAAAGTTGATACCGACACTTACGATTGTAATTAAAAGTTTACTGATTAGCAGCGATATACCCCATTTATTATATAGAACAGTCAACAGAAAGGATGTTAGGGATAAAGTGATCAAATTTACGATCACGAATGAAATCACTTCACGCTTACTGCTTTTTTCTTTTCTCTCAAACGTCCATTTGCGATTCATGACATAACTGTTTAAAATGCCCGCACTGTATGAAATCCACTGCGCTAGTATGTAGTTAACACCGATTGTTGTTAAAAGTGCGTATACTACAAAATCAATCAGTGTATTTACAACTCCTACTAACGCAAATTTAATAAAAGATATCCATTTGTTAGTCACGAAGTGATACTTCCTTGCGTGGCTCAAGCTGATACTTTTCACGGACGATATAGAGTGGACGATTTTTTGTTTCATCGTAGATGCGGCCAATATATTCTCCAATCATCCCAAGAATAATTAAAATGATGCCGCTAAAGAATAGCTGAATGACAATTAATGACGACCACCCGGTGATGGTGCTGTCTGTAAATAACTTCAAATACAGCACCACTAAAAGATAAATAAAACCGATACCAGATAGAGTTACACCAGCATAGCTAGCTAGCTTTAATGGTTTATAGGAAAAAGATGTAATGCCATCCATTGAAAGCTTCAGCATCTTTTTCAAAGGGTATTTCGACTCCCCGGCCAAACGCTCGTCTCGCTCATATTCTACTGCTATTTGCTTAAATCCAACCCAGCTTACTAATCCGCGAACAAAGCGATTTTTTTCTTGAATGCTATTCATTTGATTGCACACTTTGCGATCTAGCAAACGGAAATCCCCTGTATCAAGCGGAATATCAATATCAGTCATTGCACGTAAGAAGCGATAAAACATAGCAGCCGTTTGTTTTTTGAAGTATGTTTCTCCTTTTCGCTTTGTACGCTTAGCGTATACAACGTCAAACCCTTGCTTCCATTTTTCAATCATCTCTAAAATCAATTCGGGCGGATCTTGCAAATCAGCATCAATCACGACGACCGCCTCTCCTCTTGCATAATCCATACCAGCTGTAATAGCAATTTGATGACCAAAGTTACGGGCAAAATCTAATAAAACAACCGCTGGGTCTTGCTCACTGTACTCTTTAATGATTTGTGCTGTTCGATCTCTACTGCCGTCGTTCACGAAAAGAAGCTCGTAAGCTTCTTTCGTTGAACGCATCACTTCTGTGAGACGGCGGTAGGTTTCATGAATCACTTCTTCTTCGTTGTAGACAGGAACAACAATAGAATATTTAACAATTGAACTCATGTTCATGTCCTCCTTATTTAAGCGTTATTTCGTATAGTGTTCCGTTTCCAGATGGCCCTTGCTGAGCACTTGATGAAGTAGACTGCCAATTGGAAGAAGGAATCTCCTTACTATTTTCTTTAATCCACGTGATAACGTCAGATTGACCTCCCTTGCCCATTCCAGACAAGTAGAAATATTTCACTTCACCTTTTTTAATCATGGCTTTTAATTTACTTACCGTTAAAATTGGATCTGAACCGCTAAATCCACCCATTGCCATTACTGGCTTGCCCGTTTTGATAATGTAAGGCGCAGCTGAAGTTGAATCCGTTGTGGCAAATAAATATTTTTCACCTGTATTATTTTTTGTTAAATAGTTTAGTAGCTTTTGGTTTACTTCTGCGTTCATCCCTCCACTTTTTCGTTTTAAAGATGATGATTTGCTTGAAGAGCTATTTGGCATTTTACTATTATTGGATGAACCGCTTGGCGGCTGCATTTGATTGTTCGATGATGAATTGCCGCTAGAGCTTCCTGGAGGCTGCATGCCGTTAAAGCCAGACTGTTTGCTATTTGTAGCTGTACTTGGAGGTCCTCCCATACCGCTTGAAGAATCAGGACCTGCTGCTGGAAGCATGCTATTTCCACCATAAATAATTGGTGTCATCGCCCAGTACGCCGGCATCGCAAGTAAGACAACCATCGCTGCGGCTCCTAGGTAATTCGTCAACGAATTTTTACGCTGTTTACGAACAGCTAAAACAAGAGCTAAAATGACGCCCAGTGCTCCTACACCTGCAATTGGCGCTACGCCGATTGAGCTGACATAAGGAGACATAATATATACTTGAAGTGCTGCTGTTGTTAAAATACCACCTGGCAGCAGCCATGATTTCCAGCCATTATGCTGTTTGTACATGCTCCATAAAGCTACTGCTCCCGCTCCGGCAAATGCAGCGATTGGAGGTGCCAGCATAATTAAATAATACTGATGGAAAAATCCTGCGATACTAAAGAAGACAGCTACTGGTAGCAGCCACGCTAACCAAAATAAACTTTCTTTTTGTTTTGTCGTGTAAGGCCCTTTAAATTTTACTCCGGCAAATAAACCCACGATTGAAAAGATTACAAATGGTAATAACCAGCTGATTTGATCTGATAAACCTTTTTGGAATAGTCGGAAGGGACCAGGATTCCCCGTGTTGAACATTCCGTTTTGATTCCCTCCGCCTGGAGCCTGCATCTTTTGAGAAGAGCTGCTCTTTCTTTGATTTGAGCTTTGTGAAGAATCAGCACTTGAATTACTATTTTGTTTTGTTTCACTGCTTGCTGTTTGCTGCTGAGCTTGAGCAGGCTGTTTATGACTGCTTCCCGTCACGCTTGTATTTCCAGTTAAACGATTAATACCGTTATATCCAAAAGCAAGCTCTAGAACTGAATTTGTTTGACTGCTTCCCATATAAGGTCGCTTATCAGCAGAAGTTGAATCCACTACAACTGCCCATGAGACAGAAACCGCGAGCATTAGTGCAGTCGCTGTTGTTAAAAAAGCAATTTTCTTTTTCCAAGTGATTTTGGTTGCCACTACATAGAAAACATAAAATGCTGGTAAAACCATGTATGCTTGAAGCATTTTCATATTAAATGCAACACCAATCATCGCAAAAGCTGCTAACACCCAGCCAAATTTAGCCGTACGCACAGCACGAAATAACATCCACGTTGCTACTAATAATGTAAATACAAGCATACTATCGATATTATTTGTTCGGCTTACCGCAGGTACAATTGGCGTCAGAGCCATGGCAAGAGCAGCAAATCTCCCAGCCCATACGCCAAACGTACGTTTTACGAGTACGTATAGTAAAAGGACTGAACCGATGCCAGCTAATGCTTGCGGTAGAATGACGCTCCATCCGTGAAATCCAAATATTTTGGCACTAATTGTCTGAATCCAAAACACAACCGGCGGCTTATCAATCGTTACATAGCCTCCTGGATCAAAAGATGCGTAAAAGAAATTATGAAAACTCTGAAGCATACTTTTGACAGCTGCCGTGTAATAAGCGTTGGCGTATTCATCTGTCCAAATTTTAAATAAGTTCAAAAATGCTGCAATTAAAACAATGGGAACTAAAAATAAGTCTATTCTTTTTTTATTTGAAGTTCGTTCTTCTTTCACTTCACTGTTCATGTGTTTCATTTCACTCCTTCGTAATTTCTGACTTTAGTCTAACAAGCATATGTGAACTGATTATGAACAGAAAAAATAATTTTTTATTTTTTAAAAACCTATTTGACCTCTTACGCTCACCAATGAAATATTTTACAATTAAAGAATCAAGCACATGAAATAGAAAGCATATTCTTGGAATGCCGCAGCTTCTATGAAACATTATTATCAACACTTCATCCACTTCTTGCTGAGAAAGGAGACAACTTTATGATTCAAGTAAAAGATATATACGGAAATTTACCCACACTAGAAACAGAAAGACTCCGCTTGCGGAAAGTTACCAAAAAAGATGTGCGTGACATGTTTGAATATGCCTCAAATGAAAAGGTAAGCAGATATGTAAATTGGGAAAAGCACCGAAAGCTTCAAGATACAAAAGAGTTTGTTTCCTTCGTTTTGAAGCAGTACAGCAACCAATCCATTTCTCCTTGGGCTATGGAAATCAAAGCCTTGAAAAAATGTATTGGCACCATTGACTTTGTCACTTGGAATCCTACTCATCGCATTGCGGAAATTGGCTATGCGATTTCTGAAGCATATTGGAATAAGGGATTTGTTACGGAGGCAGCTGAAAAAGTAATTGCGTTTGGATTTGAAAAAATGGATTTAGTGCGCATTCAGGCGAGGTGCTTTGTTGAAAATGCCGCTTCTGAGAAAGTGATGAAAAAAATCGGTATGTCTTATGAAGGAACGATTCGAAAAGCCATGTTTATTAAGGGAGCTCATCAAGACTTAAAGTTATATTCAATCTTGCGAGAAGAATATACACGCAACGCGTAGAAAATGTATAAAATACTTTCCATAACATAGGCTAACTTCAACACTAACTCTTTCTTTTGAGATGAACAATGTTGGAGCAAGCAATTCAGCATTTAGACTTATCTGCACATGGTTTGTGGTTTCCGATTACCGTTAGTTTATGTTTATTTATTCTTGCCCTTATCTTATTTAAACGACAGCTAACTTGGCGAGATTTTTATATCACGTTTTGCGTAGTTGGATTTGTCGGATGGCTTTGTGATGTTATCATTACGCGTGTTTTTAACATGATTGATTTGGGAGATCCAACAGTTACAGGACTTGGAGATATTCTAAGCTATACATTTATTCCACCTTCCCTTTCTGTTTTATTTTTGACTTACTTAACAGCTAAAAATAAATGGGTTTTATCACTTCTCTTTTGCGCTGGTTCACTACTCATAGAATACGGAATGATTAAAAGTGGCTATATGCATTTAAACGGCTGGTTTTTTATCTATTCAATAGTGGTATACTTCCTCGTTTATGCTTTTGTGCTACCATGGCATATGGCATTTATTAAGTAAAAAAGCGGATGTTAATGAACATCCGCTTTTTTACTATGCGCTTACTTTCTATCTGCTGAAATCCATATTTCATACCGACGTTTAGAAGAATGAATATCTCCATTGCATGCTCATAGCCGGTCATTTTATGCGCCGTGATGACATATGCGCGCGGCTATGTTCTTCAGGACGTCTAAACCCAATTTTTAAAAGCGCTGCTTCTAAATTTGCTTCTGTTTTAATTTGATTAAAATCAATTCCCAGTTTCACTACCGTTTGGGCAATTTCCGGTCGTATCCCTGTTATAATAGCTTCCACTCCTACTAATTTGAGAGATCGATGAATTTTGAAAAGATTGTCTGCTACCATTGTATCAATAATCACGACACCTGAAATATCCAAAATAAGATAGGATAATTGAAGGCTTGTCCCTTTTTTCAAGCAAGTTTCCATAATAACTTGCGAGCGATAAGTATCAATTTCTCCAATAATCGGCATAATAGCGATACCTTTTGTGACAGGCACGAGTGGAACTGACAGTTCTTCTAATGACGTGTAAGCTAAATTCATCATATATCGATTATGCTCATCATAAATTTGACCAAAAACACATGTTACCGTATCTAAAAGCGGATCGATTCGCTCACTGACATGCAGCATGGTAATTGCAGCAAACTGATGCTCCTCTAGTTCTCTTGTAAATACATCCCAAATAACGCTGCGATAGATTGGGAGGATACCGAGTGCTTTTTCTAAAGGAATATTTTTTTCCACTGCATATTTTCCCGTGTCAAGTGCCCATTCTTTAACAAGTTTAAGGATAGCCTCTTGTTCTTCAAATAGCGCTCTTCCAAAGTACTCCATAATTGACACTCGCCATTTCAAAATTTTCTTTTCTTTTAATTCCTCTATACTTAGCGTATGTGTAGAATCTAAACGTTCCGCTAATTTTTCTGACAAGCTATATTTATGTTCAAGAATCTTTTTTCCTATATACACGAGCTCCTCTTTCATAAAATATGTTCAGCTCCTCTTTTCTGCTATTTTTACTGCGTATATAACCTTGACTAAGCCTACTTACCCATCCGACAATTGACTAGCCTTCCTAAAAATAACAAAAAAGCGGTTATTTTATGAATTTTCTTTCTTTTTATTATAGTACCAGAGTAAGAGCCGTACAACTGAAAGTTTGCTGCGAATAAAATTCGTAATTTGACACAGAAAACAATCCTGTTTGAACTCAAACAGGATTGTTTTCTGTATTTACTTATCTCACTTTACACTTGGAATAGCCAGACAACAATCGGCCCAAAAACCGAGCCCATTACAGCGCTTAACGTCATTGATACTGAGCTCATCGATACCGTTAGTTCACCGTATTCAAATGCTTTAGAAGTTCCTAGCGCATGAGAAGCGCTGCCTAGTGCAATTCCTTTTCCTAAAGAACTTTTAATACGAATCCACTTTAAAAGTAAAGGTCCAAGAATTACTCCCGAAAAGCCTGCAATCATAACAAATACCACAGTCATGGATGGAACCCCTCCTAGTCCCGTGGCAATTTGAATTGCAACGGGAGTGGTAATAGACTTAGGAACAATGGATAAAATCAGGCTTCGGTCAATGCCGAATACTTCAGCGAACACAAGTCCGCTAATCATGCCTGCAAATAATCCTACAAACACTCCTCCAATAATAGGAATGCTGTATTTCACTAGCATCTCACGCTGTTTATACAGTGGATACGCTAATGCAACAACCGCTGGCCCCAGAAGTGAATTAATCCATTTGCCCCCAATCATATACTCGTCATAGGAAATATGAAAAGCAAGTAAAAGAAGAATAACGAATACGGTTGTAGTTAAAACTGGAATAAGAATTGGGTAGGAGAACCGTACGTATACTTTCGCCATGACTAGATACAGAGCAACTGTAGCTATGATTATAAAGAGCGCGATAAAGAATTCTTGCACTGTTGTTTCTCCTTTCGTTTGTTCGCTTTCTTTTCTAAAAGTTGGCTAGCAGCCCCCGCGGAGGCCATCGTAATTATTGTACTAAGCACAATAATTAAAAACAAAATCGCTCCGCTGCTTGAAAGAAGCGAAGGATAATTCATCACTCCTGCCATAGCTGGTATGAATAATAAAGGTAAAAAAGATAACAAGAAGCTTGCTCCGTCTTCGATCACTTTGATGGGAACAATTTTGCACGTTAAGCAAATGAGCATTAAAATTAAGCCTATAATACTGCCTGGAATAGGCAGGTGAAGTATGTGGTGAACAGCTTCGCCAATCATAGAAAAAGCATAAAGAATCGCGATTTGTAAAATGATTCGTATCACTTTCATTATAGGTAACTGTCCTATAGATAAAGAACAGCTGTCCTCCTCTCTTTATTTTGTCATGTTGTCTAACATTAAACTATATAGACACCCTTTACTTTACCTACTTTTACTTGTACTATACAACTATATATACATTTGTATTATACAAGTATATATTTCTTTGTCAATGAATGATTTTGTAAGGAGAGATTATAATGCAAGAAAAAAATTCAATTGAATTGATTGAATATGAACTTACTACCTTTATTAGACGAGCCGTCTATCTTGATAATTCTGAAAATAAAATAGGAAATCTAGAAAGATCAGCTTATTTATTATTGCGGCAATTAGATGAATTTGGACCAGCTCGTGTAAAAGAGCTAGCAGAAGCGTTTAAACTCGACATTTCAACTCTGTCTAGACAAGCTGCTGCTTTAGAAAACAAAAAGCTTATTTCCCGCTCTTCCGATCCTTCGGATGGACGCGTCAGCCTATTTGACATCACACCACGTGGAAAACGCATGCTGCAAACTGATAAACAAATGCGCCTTGAACGCTATCATAGTATGTTAAAAAAATGGTCAAGTGAAGAAAAGGAGCTGTTTGGCAAACTACTAATGCGGATGAATGACGCATTTATCGATTAAATAGAAATTCATAAAAATTAGGCTGCTGCTGCAAGGTGTTTGTCCCTGTCTCTTTTCTCTTTTTTGCATTTAATGTAAAGAGACTATTGAAAAGGATGTATGATTATGTCTGTTCCGAACAAACGGAAAGCCACGCCCTGCCTCTTCCCCGGCTATAAATGGTGTGGTCCCGGATGCAGTGGTCCTGGATGTCCTATAAATGATGTAGACTGCTGCTGTAAATACCATGATTTATGCTATGAAGATTATGGATCATGCCGCTCATGTGATGAGCAATTTCTTGACTGTCTTTGCTCCAAAGCAAATCCGTACAGTTTAAAAGGAAGACAGGCATACGCCATGTATACCTATATGCGGCTGAAGTTAGCTTTAAAACAATATGACTAAGCATAAAAGAGGAGAATTGAAAAATTCACCTCTTTCTTATGCCATTTTATCTGTATGAATCCAAAAACGTTGAACAACAGCTCCATCCTCTTCTATATAATCCTCGTCTTGTATACCACCGTTTGCCAGAATAGTTCGACGAGAAGCGGTGTTCCAATCATCACACACAACTAATGCCCGTTGAACTCCCAGCTTTTTAATTTCTTGAAGAGATAACTTCAGTAGCAGCTTCGCATATCCTTTTTGTCTTTCGCTTGGCCGAATACCATAACCTATATGCCCTCCGCTGTTTCGAAGTATTTCACTTAGCTCATGGCGGATATTAACTACGCCTATTACTTTTTCATGATGCATTAGCCAGTAGGTGGAATCGGGTACATATCCTTTTTTTAATCCGATCCCTTTTTCTGCATCTAACAACTCTTGAACCATTTTTTCAAAGTAAGCAGGATCTTTAGCAATTACCCACGGAATCATTTTTTCTCCGCTTGCTTTCCATTCATGATAAAAGCTCATATAAGCCTTTTTATAAGCTGCATCTGGTTTCATTAAAACGGCGGTTTCCACGTACCTTCCTCCTTTTTGTTTATTATGTTTATACTACCGATTTTCCCCAGTAAATAAAAGGGGATAATTTACATAATGTGACAAATGTGTTTATTCACTTATTTATAAGATATGTAACAAAAAGCACTCAATGGTATATCCATTGAGTGCTTTTTGTTCTACTGCCGGTTGTTTAAATAAATTCCTTAAAAAACCTCGTCACTTTTGCAAGGGCGTATAGGAAGGTTCGCTTCATAACAGGTTCTTCTTTCTTTTGGATGTCAGGAGATTTAATCCATCGCTTATGGTTGGCAATAAGGATACTTTTATCCATTTTGTTTTCCATCGCTATCTTCAACTTTTTTGCAAATTCTTGACTATCGATAATGACCATTGATTCATTATTCAAAAATGTAGAACGGGAATCTAAATTAAAAGAGCCTACGGCGCTGAGTCTTTGATCATAAATCACAGACTTTGCATGGATCGAATAAGGTCCTTGGTATTCGTAAAGCTTTACACCTGTCTTTATAATCGTATCACGCATACTTATATACCCGGAAAAAGCCAACACATTGGGCGTAGATGTAACTGAATTTGTGAGTAGCGTCCATTGAACAGCTGGATTCTTTTTCAGTGTTATATACTTTCTCATCGCATTGGTTGGCACCACATAAGGACTTTGAATAAGAACAGAGCGGTTAGCTCCTTCTGCCAGGTTAATAAAAGTTTTCCACATAAAAGGTCTTTTATTAAAGCGTTCAATTGGATTATGAATAAAAGAAACACGCTTTGTAGGAACAGTGGAAGCATTCCAATTAATCTTAGGCGTCGCAAACGTTTCTCCTACTTGCTTAGCTTTATCATATTGCTGCAGCAGCAAAGCTTTCATCCTCTTTCCCTGATCGACCTGGTACTGTGTGAGATGATAAAAAGCTTTTTTAGTGTAAGGATGAGCCCATAGTTCATTTATATAATTTTGCATTTGAGTGATGACGCTATCTTGTTTATGTTTGCTGTTTGTAATGAAGACATCACGATCATAGACGAAGTCTGGAGGAGGCTTTTTAGCCAAATACTTGTCCCCTATATTCCGTCCCCCTATTATGCCTAGCTGTCCGTCTACAATCATTATTTTGTCATGCATACGATTTTGCCACGCCCAAGGTTTAAACAATTGAAACGATTCATAATACTTCACTTCAATATTAGGATGTGATGCTAATGCGTAGAGCACGCCTCTTCGGTTTCCACGCAAGCCGTTAGCTACCCCGTCTAAAAGAACGCGAGTATGGGCGCCTCGATCAGCTGCTTTAAAAAGAGCGGCCATAATTAAATCAGTTGACTCTCCTTTTCCTATTGAGTAATATGCAATATCAATCGATTTCTCAGCTTCTTGAATCATTTGAATACGAACTCTTCCTGCCTCGTAACCATCTTCAAGAAGTCTCACTCGGTCCGTAGACTCACTGTGACCAAAAAAGCTAGCCGGTTTAATTGAGGTCGTTTCCTCTCCTGTTTTTAAAGGTACATAAAAGAGAACCACCGCGGTTATAACCACGTACAGAATATATAAAGATAAAATAATAAGTAATCCTTTGAATGCTATTTTTATCATCGCAACTCCAGCTTTTTGTCTTTTTCTGTTATCGTTCACAAATAAGGATCATTACATGCAAGAAACTGCTTCCTTAATTGCTTTGCGCTTTGTCTTTTTGACACATTTATTTTTTCTGATTCACTATTTGTATAGTATGCTAGTACATATCATAGAAAAAAGGATGATGGTGATGGAGGAATATTCTTTTCGTTTTCATATTACAGATTCTTACTCATTGCAAAATGAAAACGATAAAATAGAAGCTGTGGTACGCACCAAAATCAAGCATGCGGAGCGAGGATGCTTGTATGAGGGTTATCTTCGTGTTCATATCACTAATATTGGGGTATTTCCTGTAGCAAAAGATATTGCTGAAGCGATTGGCGTTCGTTCGCTTCGTCAGCAGTTAGCGGCCGAATTAAAAAGATACGTACGGCCGCACCGCAATTTTTTATAACTTTATCCAAACATTTGTCCAAGTGGACTTTCATCTTCAATAATATCTTGAATAGCGTAGATAGAAATGGGAAAGTAAGGAATTCCATATACGTAAGGAGCCAGGTCATACAGCTGATAAAAGAGCACAAGTGATTTATCGGCGATATAAAAATCTTGATCTGGTTTAATTCCTTTATATTCTCCAAGAACCATAATATCGCGCTCTTTTATTTGCTCTCCTACTATTTTAGAAAGAACGCTCACGTAATTACTGTCTTTTTTAAATAGATCTTTGAGTTGATACGTTTTTCCAGTCAGCACATTAAACGTTAACGGAACGACCACGGTCAATCCGTGCGCTCCCCCAGAATAAGCAAAATTGACAAGTGTTAAGCTGAGCACATTTCGCTCGTTTGTTTTCAACTCATAGTAACCCGTTTCTTCTGTATCTGGATTTTCTCCATATCCCTGCTGACGAATTAATTCATTCGTGCGCTGCAAAATTTTACTGTTCATGCTGTGCTGAACAGCTTGATTAGTCAAATGTACAACTGGATAATAAACGTTTAACTTTTTCTTCACCATTTGTTGAGAATATACGGTTGCAGGTAACGTAACCATCGCTTCCTCCTCTTTGTATACAGGTTGTTACATTCTATTCTTTTAGCCTCCATTCCATTACTGAAGCAAAAAAAGATTCAGACATAGCGAAATCAATCCAACCCAAAGATGAACAAACTGGATAAATGCTCTAGTATGGATCGCTTGTAACACCGCTATTGATTTCCGCGGAAGTCTTCGCCTTGCTCTCCAATCACCAGCTAGAAGCACCTCCATACATGAAACCTATGTTGACTTTATCAATGAAAAAATCCGAACGAGTTTGATTCTCAATCAAGAATCAAACTCGTTCGGATCTTCCTTCAACGAAAATACCTTTGTCTCAGCCTCTTTTTTACTTCTTATTATTTTACGTTATTAATTGTTTTAGCAGCGTCTACCGTATTTTTTAATAACATTGTGATGGTCATCGGACCAACTCCGCCTGGTACTGGTGTGATATAACCTGCAACTTCTAAAGCCGCTTCGTAATCAACATCACCAACAAGTTTACCATTTTCCATTGTGTTACCTACATCAATTACAATGGCACCCGGCTTAATATCATCTGCTTTGATAAGTCTAGGTTGTCCTACAGCTGACACAAGAATATCAGCTTGTTTTGTTAAAGCAGATAAATCTTTTGTGCGAGAGTGAGCAATTGTTACCGTTGCACTTTCTTGAAGTAACAGCATGGATACTGGTTTACCAACAATATTGCTTCGCCCAATTACTACCGCATGTTTACCTGAAATTTCTTCACCTGAACGTTTAATTAACTCAACGATACCGTGTGGTGTACATGGTAAATAGCACTCATCGCCAATAACCATATTCCCTACGCTTACTGGGTGGAAGCCATCTACATCTTTTTTAGGAGATACAGCATTTAATACTGCCTTTTCATCAATATGTTTTGGTAATGGAAGTTGAATAAGAATACCATGAACAGATGGATTTCCATTCAAGTGATGGATTTCGTTTAAAAGCTCTTCTTCCGTAATCGTTACGTCACGTTTGATAATTTCAGATGCAACACCGATTTCTTCACAAGCCTTTGCTTTTGCTTTTACATATGATTGGGACGCAGGATTTTCTCCTACTAAAATCACGGTTAAACCAGGAACGATACCTTTTGTTTTTAATTGAGCTACCTCTTCTTTTAATGCGGCGCGCAGTTCTTGCGCTACTTCTTTTCCTTTAATTACTTTCGCTGTCATGATGTTTTTTGCTCCTTTCAACTGTAGCCATTTAATAAATGTACGAATTATAGTTATTAATCTAACACAAAAGTTCGGTTTTGTTCAATGTTTTTAATATTTTTATTTTAAATAGATGAAAATAAATAACAAATAACGTATATTCCGTTCTTATCGTACTATAATATTTTGTATTCACCAAAGCTATTTTTATTCAAACGTTGCTTTTCCAAATTAAAAACCGCACCTTCGGCACGGTTTTCGACGATTTATTTTTCTGTTGATATGCTTTTCTTTGTAGTCAACGGCAGCACGTCTTCCTCTGTTTTTAGATCCTTTACATGCATTTCCTTGAGAGGCGCACTTATTTTCTTATTTTTCGGAGGTTCTTCAAAATTCTCTACCCAATCACATAGCAATTCAAATCCTTGATACACATAAGGCAGGAGAGGCTGAAGCTTTCGATCTGGGTCAATTTGATGGTTCCATACTAAGCTATCAATGTGGTTTCCATTTTCAATTACATAGTGACGATGAAGGTGCTGCTTACCAGAATCTTTTACCAGTTGTTCATACGGATAAGCATGAATATCCGGAAAAATAAGAGCATCTAACGACCCTGTAATGCTTATCAACGGAACGGAAATATCACCTGTATTTTCAATTTCACGAACTCTTTGCTTTACATCTTGGGGTCTTTCTTGATAATCATACTTTTCAAAAATAGAATCTAACGAACGATCTCTAACTCCGTTTTCAAAAAGCGTCAAGTATTTTTGCCATGGAATTCTTCCAGGTGCTTGACTGTCAAACTCATCTCTGTATATATTAAGCGTTAAAAACCAATAATACTGGTCATGATATGGCCATAAAAACTCAGATCCTTTTGGCAACCCTGCCTGATACAAACGGTGCAAAGCTTCTTTTTGCGATTCACCTACCGTGTACAGTGCTTCTTCGGCATGATTTACAACAGGTGTTAAGGAAGTAATCAAGTTATCGTGTTCAGCTCGCCACATAACCCCTTCCCATTCAACACCCCCATTAAAAAGCTGAGGCTCTCCATTTTTTCCATCGTTTTCTAAAGCATAACGAACAACATAACCCCCGTTAGAAATACCTAACGCATACGTTTTTATATCAAAATATTCTGTCACTTCTTTTTGAAGTTTGTGACGATAATTTTCAAACAAAAATCTCTGAGCTATTTTTGTCACTTCTCGGTATTGAATATGCCATTTCCTAATGGAGTCTTCTTCTTTGACTAGAGCGTTCTTTGCTTTAGCAAATGGATCATCTCGCACTTCTTCTCCCTGAGTTCCTTTATCAGAAGCAGCAAACGCAAACCCTTTTGCCAACACATAGTCGCTGAATAGTAAATCCGTTGATTTCTCATCTCGGGTAGCTGGAACTCCTGACATAACTAACTTTCCATTCCAATCATCAGGAATTCGAATGAGAAATTTACCACCGTCAACTTCACCTTCTACTTGAACGCCCGTTATTTCTTCAGGCTGATACATGTAATACCATCCATTTTTTTCTTCTTTTGTTCCCCAATAGATAGGAGCCAGCCCAATGTTCCCATAGGCAGTCGCTGCTTGAAATTGAAGAGGGTTTTTAGTCGTTAGCCAGTTTCCATACTTACCGTCAAACGTTATGATATTCAAGTGATAACCTCCATTCACATTTGCTTTTGAAGACACTCTTGGGGACTGTACACGCATAATTTTAGTTAAATATTACCATCCATTTCTCAAAAAGTACATCAAAACGCCTTTCTTACAGAAAGAAAGTAGACATTTATCACAACTGAGCCTATAGCGCCGTATAATATTGAAATTTATTCAAAAAAAGGAGTGTCAATGACTATGAGTTCGTTTAATTCTTCAAAACTTTCTACGACTCTTATTCCCCCTGCTACTTTCTCCTATCCGGTTTCCAGAAGAAAATATACTCTTACTCATTCTGATACAACCGGTCAGCTTTTTTTAAGCATCGGATGCTCATATAACAACAAGGCGATAGATGAAAATATGCGTGATGAAGTACTGGCTGCTCTTCACGTAACAGACCGACAAGCAGTTATTCAAGGCGAAGTTTTTGTTAGCGGAGGTAAGTTCAGCCGCGAGCAAGCGCAGCTTCGTTATCAGATTTTCCGTCGTGAACTCCCCCTTGCTTTAGAAGCAATGTTTTACGGAGACCAAGCGTTTTTTCAACATTATCCCGACTTGCTAAATACACCGATTTACATTTATTTTGTATCGACTTATCAAGAATTTAGAGGGTGGTCCTATTATCAAACTCCTAAATTTTATTTAAAACAAACATGCAGCAGCTAGCACGCTAGTGCATAAACTAATGGGAAATGAACGAGGAAGGTGTGAATGTTTCATGTACAGTCAATGGGTTTACCCCTATATGCCGCGCTATTACCATCCAGTGGTTCCTACTACGAATGAAAATTATTTAGAACCTTATAGATACAATGAAGACTTATTTTCTTATATCCTGCATGAAGAAGAGGAAGTTAGATCTACACGCGATGTAGACAGAGTGATGAAAATTTTAAAACGCCAGTATCAGTCCATCTACAGAGATGCTCAACGAGGCGGGATGGATAGCAAACTAACAGAATACTTATTTCGTTCCATTGTAAGATTTGTTGAGGATAACTATAACAATTACAGCGGATCTATTAACGAACGCGTCGAAAAAGCCGCGCGACAGCTGAAAAAACGTGACCCCTGGATATTTGAACTTTTTAACTTATACAGCGTTTCCCCCGCTTCACAAGTTCGAATTACCAACACGATTTTAACCGTTTCATTTGAGAATTTACGTAGAGGAAATGAAGTGCCAAATCCTAGATAAACAAAAAAACCGCCACAATTGTGACGGTTTTTTGTTATGGTAATACAGTTGCTCCCATTAGATGGCTATCAACTTGTTTAGCTACTTCACGACCTTCATGAATAGCCCATACGATTAAACTTTGCCCACGACGAGCATCACCAGCAGCAAAAACACCTTCAACATTTGTTTTGTAATTTCCATACGCTGCATCTACGCGACGATTTTTCGTTTCAACACCAAACGCTGATAGAACCGGATGCTCTGGACCTTCAAATCCAATCGCAATAAAGACAAGCTGAGCTGGCCATACTTTTTCTGTTCCTGGAATTTCGGTAAAAATGTACTGTCCATTTTCACCTTTTACTTTTTCCATTTGAATCGTATGAAGTTCCTTTAGATTGCCTTGCTCATCTGCCACGATTTTTTTCGTTTGAATTGAATATTCACGTGGATCGTCCCCAAATTTTGCCTGTGCTTCTTCATAAGCATATTCAAGATTAAATACATGTGGATATTCAGGCCACATATTATCTGCCGTACGCTCAGCAGGAAGCTGAGGATGTTTACCAAACTGAACAACGCTGCGGCATTTTTGACGAAGAGCAGTAGCTACACAGTCAGCTCCCGTGTCTCCGCCTCCAATAACAATAACGTCTTTTCCTTCAGCATCAATAAATTGACCATCTTTGAAGTTAGAGTCTAAAAGGCTTTTTGTTGAAGTTGTTAAGTAGTCCATTGCAAAGTGAACTCCTTTTGCTTCACGACCTTCTAATACTAGATCTCTTTGCTTCTGAGCTCCTGTACACAAAATTACAGCATCATATTGTTCTTTTAACTCTTCAGCAGTAATGTCTTTTCCAACTTCCGTATTCGTTACAAAATCAATACCTTCTTGCGTCAATAAGCGAACACGTCTTTCCACTACTTCTTTATCTAGCTTCATATTTGGGATTCCATATGTTAATAAACCGCCAGCACGATCTGCTCTTTCATATACCGTTACTGAATGGCCCGCTTGGTTCAGCTGATCTGCGCTTGCTAATCCTGCTGGCCCAGAGCCAATAACAGCAATTTTTTTGCCTGTTCTTTTCTCCGGAATTCGCGGAGTAATCCACCCATTCTCAAAGCCTTTATCAATAATAGCGCGTTCGATATTCTTAATCGAAACGGCTGGATCTGAAATAGCAAGCGTACAGGAACCTTCACACGGAGCAGGACAAACTCGTCCTGTAAACTCCGGGAAGTTGTTCGTTTTCATTAAACGCTCTAAAGCTTCTTTCCAGCGTCCTTTATAAACTAAATCATTCCACTCTGGAATTAAGTTATAGATTGGACATCCAGAAGTAAAAGCATTAATATCCATTCCCATGTGGCAAAAAGGTGTGCCACAATCCATACATCGTGCCCCTTGACGGCTTAGCGCTTCATCAGATAAAGGAGCAGCATACTCTTTCCAATCACCTAAACGTTTTAACGGGTCACGTTCCTTCCCTTTTTCACGTTTGATTTCCATAAATCCTGTTGGTTTTCCCATCGTACTCTCCCCTTTCTTACTGAGCTACCGCTTCTTGTTGTTTTGCCGATGCTTTCTTTTCTTGTTTTGCATTTTCCTCAAACGCACTCATAGCTGCTTCTTCTTCCGTTAGTCCAGCTGCTTTTTGCTCTTCAATGCGATTCATCATGCGTTTATAATCATTCGGAATCACTTTTACAAATTTTGAAAGTGATTGCTCCCAATTTTCCAAGACAAATGCTGCTTTATGACTGTTCGTATATTTCAGATGATTTGAAACCATCTCTTTTACTTCTTCTGCTTCTTCGCCTTTTAAGCTCTCAAACCCAATCATGTCTTTATTGCAAAGGTTTTTGAATGCTTCTTGATCATCAGCAAATACGTAAGCAATACCGCCTGACATTCCTGCACCAAAGTTTTTACCTACATCGCCTAATACGACAACACGTCCGCCAGTCATATATTCACAGCCATGATCGCCAATTCCTTCAACCACTACGTTCACACCGCTGTTACGAACTGCAAAACGTTCCCCTGCTAGCCCGCTAACATAGGCTTCACCGCTTGTTGCACCGTAAAATGCAACGTTCCCCACGATAACATTCTCGCCTGACACTGCTGTTGTTTCCTTAGGTGGAGCAACAATGATTTTACCTCCTGATAAACCTTTTCCGATATAATCATTTGCATCTCCAGTTAGATACATAGACATTCCTTTTGGAACAAACGCACCAAAACTTTGTCCTGCAGAGCCAGTGAATCGAAGGGTAATCGTATCTTCTGGCAGACCTTTCTCACCGTAACGTTTTGTAACTTCACTTCCTACAATTGTTCCAGCTACACGGTTAATATTAGAAATTGGAAGTTCTAACTCCACTTGATAATTATGCTCGATTGCTTGCTGTACCGCAGGCAAAATCTTTTGCATATCAAGAGATTCGTCAATTTTATGATTTTGAGGTGTTTTAAAGGTACGTACACCTTCAGCTTGATATAAAAGAGTTGTTAAGTCTAAGTGCTGAGCCTTCCAGTGATTTTTTGCACGTTCGCTAACGCTTAATACGTCTGTACGTCCAACCATTTCATCCACTGTTTTAAATCCAAGTTCAGCCATAATTTCGCGCACTTCTTGTGCAACAAATTTCATATAGTTAACGATGTGGTCCGCTTCTCCCAGGAACTTTTTACGAAGCTCTGGATTTTGCGTTGCCACTCCAACTGGGCATGTATCTAAGTGACACGCACGCATCATGATACAGCCTAAAACAATTAAAGGCGCCGTAGCAAAACCAAACTCTTCTGCTCCTAGAAGTGCTGCCATGACTACATCTTTACCCGTCATTAATTTCCCGTCTGTTTCAAGCACTACTTTTTCACGAAGACCGTTTAACATAAGCGTTTGATGAGCTTCTGCTAAGCCAAGTTCCCACGGTAGTCCAGTATGTTTAATACTTGTTTTTGGAGATGCTCCCGTACCTCCGTCGTAACCGCTAATGACAATAACATCCGCTACTCCTTTTGCTACTCCGGCAGCAATCGTTCCTACACCTGCTTTTGAAACGAGCTTGACGCTGATTCGTGCATCACGGTTTATATTTTTTAAGTCATGAATAAGCTGCGCTAAATCTTCAATCGAATAAATATCGTGGTGTGGAGGAGGTGAAATTAAGCCTACTCCTGGCGTTGATCCACGCACATCTGCCACCCATGGATATACTTTGTTTCCTGGAAGCTGACCGCCTTCTCCAGGTTTTGCACCTTGTGCCATTTTAATTTGAAGCTCATCCGCATTCACAAGGTAGTGACTTTTCACCCCAAAACGCCCAGAAGCGATTTGTTTAATCGCACTGCGGCGATTATCTCCATTCTCATCCAGAGTGTAGCGGCTAGGATGCTCGCCACCTTCTCCACTGTTGCTGCGTGCCCCTAAACGGTTCATCGCAATCGCTAATGTTTCATGAGCTTCTTGACTTAAAGATCCAAACGACATAGCACCTGATTTAAAACGTTTTACAATCGAATCAACGGATTCCACTTCATCAATGGAGATAGATGAACGCGATCCATTAAACGAGAACAGGTTGCGCAAGAAACCGATGCGTTCTTCATTAGCCGATTCAGAGAATTTTTTAAATAAGCTGTAATCTCCCTTACGGCAAGCCCACTGCAGCGTGTGAATTGTTTTTGGATTAAACGCATGATGCTCGCCCGTGTGCCTCCACTGGAAGTCACTTCCTGATTCCAACGTTTGCTCAATTGTTTCAACATAAGCATTGTCATGACGCGTTTTTGCTTCTTTTGCAATAACATCTAAACCGATACCGCCAAGCTGCGAGGCAGTACCTGTAAAATATTGCTCGATAACCTCTGCACTGATTCCAACTGCTTCAAAAATTTGTGCGCCCCGATAACTTTGCACCGTTGAAATACCCATTTTAGACATTACTTTTACGACACCTTCAGTAACGGCTTTTACATATTTCTCAACAGCATAATCATACGATACGTTCAACGTACCTGCGTTAATTTCATTTTGATATATTGCAAAAGTAAGATATGGATTAATTGCGTCTGCGCCGTAACCAATCAGCGCTGCAAAATGGTGCACTTCACGCGCTTCTCCCGTTTCCACTACAATGCTCGCCTTTGTACGGTTTCCTTTTCGCACTAGGTGCTGGTGCAGCCCGCTGACCGCTAATAAAGCTGGAATAGCTACGGATTGAGCTCCCGCTTCACGGTCTGTCAGAACAAGAATGCTAGCACCTGCGTTAATTGCAGCTTCAGCTTCAGCAAATACGCGATCAAGATCTGCTTTTAAATCATTTGTAAATACAGCAGATATAACGGCACTTTTGAAATCCGGATGAATGACAGACTTCAGCTGATCAGTTTGATCGTTTGTTAAAACCGGCGTCTCAAGCTGAATTCGATGAATGTTTTCTTTGGTTGGATGCAGTAAATTCCCTTCTGCACCAAGCAATGTCATTGTCGATGTAACCAACTGTTCACGAATAGCATCAATCGGTGGATTCGTTACTTGAGCAAATAGCTGCTTAAAGTAACTGAACAGCGATTGAGGACGATCAGACAACACGGCTAATGGAGTATCGTTACCCATTGAACCAAGCGGATCTTTTCCTTCTGTAATAACTGGAACTAAATATTTATGAATATCTTCATACGTGTAGCCAAATGACTTCTGGCGAATGACTAAATCATCGAAGTATTCAGATTTTACTTCCTGCACTTCTGGCAACGTTACCAGCTGTTCATCTAACCACTCTTGATAAGGCTCAGCCTGTGCCATTTCAGATTTAATTTCTTCGTCTGAAATAATTCGGCCCTCCTCTAAATCGATTAGAAGCATTTTACCTGGGCTTAAACGATCTTTATATAATACATTTTCATCTTCAACATCAATGACGCCTACTTCTGATGAAAGTATGATGTAATCATCTTTTGTAACATAATAGCGAGCTGGACGTAAACCGTTACGGTCTAAAATAGCACCGATTTGCTTTCCATCTGTAAACGAAATAGCAGTCGGACCATCCCATGGCTCCATTAATGCGCTATGATACTCATAGAAAGCACGTTTTTCTTTTGACATGTGCGGATTCTCAGACCAAGGCTCTGGAATAAGCATCATCGCTGCATGCGCTGGCTTGCGGCCGGCCAATACAAAGAACTCTAGCGCATTATCTAACATGGATGAGTCGCTTCCTTCAGCATCTAAAATTGGAAGAACCTTCGGCAAATCCTTACCAAATGCGTCCGAAACAAACTGCTGTTCACGTGCTCTCATCCAGTTTTGATTACCGCGAAGCGTATTGATTTCACCGTTATGAATTAAATAACGGTTTGGATGTGCTCTTTCCCAGCTTGGGAACGTGTTTGTGCTAAAGCGAGAATGCACTAAAGCAAACGCTGAAGTGAAGTCTTCATCTTGTAGGTCAAGATAAAAAGCATCAACTTGCTCAGGGGTTAATAACCCTTTGTACACAATTGTTCTACTTGAAAGGCTCGTAAAATAAAAACGGTTTTGACGCGCCTGCGCCCAATTTTCCGCTTGCTTACGAATAACATATAGCTTGCGTTCAAACGCTAAGTCATCTTGAATACCGTCATTTGCCCCAATAAATACTTGTCGTACATACGGACAGCTTTCTTTTGCGACTTTTCCGATTTTTCCGACATTTACAGGTACAGTTCTCCAACCTAGTAACGTTTGTCCCTCTTCTTCAATTAATTTATTAATATAAGCTTCGATTTCTCGACGCTCGTCTTCGTCATTTGAGAAAAAGATCATTCCAACTCCATAACGACCTTTTTCTGGCAAGTTCAATTCAACGCATGTCTTTTTAAAGAACGCGTGTGGAATTTGTACCATTAATCCAGCTCCATCTCCTGTTAACGGATCGCTTCCCTGTCCGCCTCGATGGTCAAGCTGGCAAAGCATATTTAGTCCTTTTTTAACAATATCATGTGACGCTACGCCTTTCAATTGAGCGTATAGTCCGATTCCACATGCATCGTGCTCAAATTCAGGACGGTAGAGACCTTGAGCTTTTGGCATTTGATTGTATGTCATCTTCTTCTCCCCCGTTCGTTTTCTTTATCTTTTTAAGATCACCTGTTTACATTGTAAGTTTTCAAATCAATATAAACAATATATAATTTAGATAAAACTAATCTAATTTTGATATATATAGATGGAGGATGCCTATGGAACTGCGTCAATTACGCTATTTTATGGAAGTTGCAAAAAGAGAACACGTATCTGAGGCGGCAGAATATCTGCATGTAGCTCAATCAGCGATCAGCCGTCAAATCGCGAACCTGGAGTCTGAGCTAGGTGTTAGTTTATTCAAACGCGAAGGAAGAAATGTCAAGTTAACAGCAATAGGAAAAGTCTTTCTTGAGCATACGGAGACGGCTATGAAAGCTATTGACTATGCGAAAGAACAAATTGATGAATACCTGGATCCCGAAAGAGGAACGATTAAAATCGGATTTCCAACAAGCCTTGCCAGTCACCTTCTTCCTACTATTATATCAGCCTTTAAAGAAGAACACCCAAATGTTGCTTTTCATCTTAGACAAGGTTCGTATAAATTTTTAATTGAATCGGTTAAAAAAAGAGATATTAATATCGCTTTTTTAGGCCCTGTACCTGTAGAGGACCAGAGTATAGAAGGGCATATTTTATTCACTGAAAATCTTTTAGCTCTTGTTCCTTCTCATCATCCGCTCGCTGAACGGGATAACATCCGGCTGCGGGATTTAAGAAATGAAGATTTTGTGCTATTTCCAAAAGGATTCATTTTACATAAAATGGCCTTTGACGCTTGCAAACAAGCAGGATTCATGCCCAATATTTCATCTGAAGGAGAAGATTTAGATGCGATTAAAGGTCTTGTATCCGCAGGAATTGGCGTCACGCTTCTTCCTGAAAGCACAGTGTCTGAAACGACTCCTCGTTTTACGACTAAACTTCCTATTCATACGCCGCAGCTTCAGCGTACAGTCGGGATGATTATTCCTCGAAATCGTGATTTAGCACCTTCTGATAAAATTTTTTATAAGTTTGTCAAAACCTTTTTTGAACGGTTGGAGCAGTATAAATAAGAGAGGCCCCCTGCCTCTCTTATTCTTTGCTTTATACACTATTTCTCAGCTGATCAATTGTATAAATAGATCTTCTTTCCCTAAAGCTAACAGGCATTGACGCTTACCGGACTCTTTCTTATACTGAAGTAACTGACTAAAAAGAAACAAGGTGACTGCTATGGATTTTAAAATTAATTTTTTATCATTTTACGTAATACAAGTAGAAGGAAAAGAAGAACAGGCCTCTAAACAATATAAGCATTTTCAAACGCTTGATACAGAAGAATATGAAGAAAGTTCCATTAAAGATTTTTTAGACGGTGAATTTAAAAAAATTGTAAAGCGCAAAGTAGAGCGACACCCCAAAGCAGAACAAGTGCCTACAAAGCTCGGGTATTTTATAGTTGAACCAGGACATGCTCTCGACTCAAACCCTAATTATAATTTATTTCACCGCACTCGTTTTGCCACAACCAAAGAAGAATTTGAAGAAAACAGCGAACAGTTTATCAATGCATACCTTGATACTGCAGCCGTTCGAGGAGGAGCATTTTTAGTTGTATCTGCTGTTCCAAGAAAATATTTTGATCATGCTTTTGTGTTTATTTTAAAATGTGACTTTGAACCAAAAGTGGCTTCAATTTCAGATGAATCAACTCTTATTCGCCACGTAGAGATGGCGATTACTACTAAAAACATGAAATCTATTCAATACCCATACATGCCTGAAGAAGGCATGGTCGAAGAAAGCGAACTCGTCATACATCAAGCGTCTCACGCTCGTTACTTTGAAGACTTCTTGAAATTTATTGATTACAACGAGCCGATGCCTGAGATTATGAAAACACAAGTGATGGACATGGTGCGTGAACACGTCAGCGAAACGTTTGAAGCAGAAAGCGTAGAACTCGAACAGTTTGAGTCGGATATGGAACTATGGGCAACAAGTGAAAAGCGTGAGCTTCAAGAACGTTTAGATACGCATCAAGTCATGGAAGCTGCTGCTCATATCGTCGAGCATACGCCTGATGCAGAGCTTAAAATGAAGCTTGGCGAAACAGAGGTTAAAGGACTGTTAGCTGATTTCGGTGAAAATATTCACTTAGCGAAAGTGAACGGACGCTACGTGGCTTTAATTGAAGCGGAATCGATTTTGTTTGAAAGAGGCGCGTCTCCGATTGAGTTTCATAAGCCGGGTGATTTGCACGGGATTATTGAGAAAATCAGCAGTAAGAAATGGGAAGAATAAATAAAAGACAGAGAGCTGTATTGTGCTCTCTGTCTTTTATTTAACTGAAAAAGCAACTCTATTTATCCACCTTAATTCTCTACTAATTGGCTCACGGAAACATTTTGTTCATTCTCCGGCTGACCTAGCGGATAAATTCTTACCGTATCATTTTCTTCGCTTACATGTTGAATATAAACGGCCGTATCGTTATACGTAACGTTAGCCATAACGGGTGAATCAGCAATTTGTTTTGCTCGCTGCTTGTCCACGTTTCTTCCCCCCTCTATGCTGATATACATATAAGGTTTGCTCAAAGAATAGATGCTATTCGCCCCCTAGAGCAGTTCTACCTTTTTTTAGCGGTGCGGTAGCCAAGGTAAAAAACGAAAGAAGTATAGGTAATGAATGCAGCTCCGGCCAACAAGAGCATTTTGTGATGATGCCAAAGAGCCGCATATGTTTTGATGAAGATTCCCTTTGTAAGTAAAATATATTGATACACAATAAAAGCAACCAATAAAGCAAGAAACAGCACTCGAAACAAACGAATGAAATCAATGTTAGATAAAATGGAAGCAGCTTTTCCCCAGGGCGATGTAGGAAGCTGCGCTTTTTTAGTGCTGCGGCTCTTCGATTTTTGTTTCTTTGCAGGCGGAGCTTTTGATTCTTCTATTTTAGGTGCTGGTTTTTGTTTCCCTTGAGCCATCGGTCACTTTCCCTCTTTCTTAAATAAAGTGTCTAAAAAAGAAGCTTTTCTATTTTGCATATTCAAGAAAGGACCCGCTATCTCCTTGTCGCTTTTAAAAATACTTTCCTTTTTTAAATACAGAATGTCTTTAGGTATATGCCTATAGCATTTTTCTTATCTTCGCATACGTTATATCGTGTTTGATTTGAAATTACTATTTAAAAGGAGCGGTGCCCTAATGAACCCTTATTATTTCAACCCTGGATACATTCCTCAGCAAATTGATTACTCAGTTCACCAATACTACCCCCCTCACGTACCACAGCATGAAGAATACGATGAAAGACAGCAGCTTCAAAATCTTGGAGGATTTGAAAGAAGAATTCGTGCCCTTGAGAGACAAAATGAGGAGCAAGCCAGAGAAATTACTCGTTTAAATCGAGTTGTGGAGCGACATACTGATCGTATAAACAGATTAAATCAGCGCTTACGCAATTTAGAAAGAAGACTTAACATTCCATTTACAGCAAGCCAGGACGGATTTTAAACTCACCTTAAGCATTCCCGTTTCTTTTGAGCGAGAATGCTTTTTTACATATCTTCCGTCGTTTTTGATAGCACAAAGGATATTTGATTAAACTTTACATAAAATAAAATATGACTATGAAAAAGAAAAGGAGAAAATCACATGAAATCCCCTGTTGTTATTTGTCCTAACTGTCATTCTCAAAAAGAGCTTGCTACCGTTTTAACTGCTCAGTCCAATCAAAACGTTATCTATACATGCTCAGCTTGCGGCTATAAGCTGACAAACATTAAAACAAGCAAAGGATAATCAGTATCTCTCACCTCACTTAGTACCTATACTCAATACGTTCTTCTGTCCATATACAAAAATTAACGTTTACGTAAATGTTATTAATTTTGTATACTGATAGTATTATGGGAAAGGGAGTTGAAGAAGTTGAAGTTTAAAATGAAGGAACGCGGGCAGCTGCATTTGAGTCCCGAAGGAAAACAATTAATTTTAGACTTGTACGAATCAAATATGATGGAATCTGTAAATGAAGCTTTGGATGCTGAAACCAGAAGCTTTCACAGTGGAAAAGCCGATGGGATACAGGCTATTTTACTTCTTTTAGGGGTACAGCTAGAAGAAAACACTTCACAATCATAAATGAATGCCCCATAAAAACCGTAAAAGCAGACGCACTCTTCTGGTGAATGCGCCTGCTTTTTATGATTCTTCCTGCTCAAATTTTACAATTGCAGCCTTAGCACGATCTCTCAGTGACAGAAGGTCAGACTCTACTTTTAAGATATTTTTCTTTTTCTGTTCAATCAGCTTGAGCTGCTCTTCTACCGTATGTAACACTTGCTCTAACTTTTCTTTTTGTTGACTTGTTCCTTTCACTTGCCTATAATCCATCTTTTGTATTTCAAGAGTATCACTTAAAGCAAGAAATTCCTGTAATTCTTGAAGTGAAAAACCCATGACTTCTTTGGCATTCGTAATTTTCTTTAAAAATTCTACATGCTCTTCGGTGTACAGACGAAATCCACCTTCACTTCTTGGAGGTGCTGGCATCAGTCCAATTTGTTCATAATAACGAATTGTACGTTTTGTTAAACCGCTTTGCTTCGCTACATCATCTATTTTTAGTTCACTCATTTTTAAATCCCCTTTAATCAATTAACAATGTCAACTTTTCATACTTGTTACTATTATACACTAACGCTAGATATCTCAAAAGAAATCTGAACAGCTGTGCACTTATTTAAAAATAAATAAGCAATTTCTTTACCCTTTTTTAGAGTAAAAAAATTGCTTATACAGTATATGCTGGGTTCTTTTCTCTAAAACCTTATCATAAGTGCCGTTTTTGTTAATTTACGATTTAGCATACAAATTAATAAATTTTTTTTTGACAGTTCTTATTTCTATCCACTAAATGTTTATTAACTTGTATGTAGCCTTCTCTTTCTGTACTAGCCCCGCCTGCGCTGAGTACACCGATAGCCACGCATGCTATCCAACCTAATTTTATTATAACAGAAAGCGCTTACATAATAAAGTGTTATGCTTTAATTTCTAAAAAGTTATAAATAAAATCAGCAGGTATTTTTCCACCTCCTGCTGATTTTTTAAATAGAACCGGCACGATACAGCTTTATCAAACAGTAAATAAGTCGTCTTAATAAGCTACTTTATAAATCAAAAACCGTTCATATGGGTTTTTACGATCCAACTCTGGCAGCATTACCTCTTCTTTTAAAATGAAAGAAGGGTGTTTTTCGAGATGATGAAGATAATCCTCCGAACTATAATATAAAATCAAATCAATTTCGCGCTTATTCTCTTCCCACGAAAGCAAAATATTGTTCACTACTTGGATAAAGATTTGAACTGAAAAAGGATTAAAAAAATAAAAGCAGTTGTCTAGTGGATGAACCTTATATTCCTGAGCTAAACAACACTGAAAATGAATATGATGTTTGCGGCCCTTGGCTTTTTTCAAATAGCGCCTCTGATTATCTATGGCCTGCTCATAAAAGTGTTCATTCATTTCTACCCCTACAGCGGTGGCATTGCACAGGTAGTTCACATAAAAATTCAGCCTTCCTTTTCCACACCCGAAGTCGACAATTCTATCACTGCTTGTTAGCTCATACTGAGTGAAAAGTGTTTCTAATGCACTATAAGGCGTGGGTTCATAACGATGGTAATGAAATGAATCATTAAATCCCTTTTGTTCTCCCGTTGTTTTTATATTTAATAAAGCGTCATAATATTGCTCATTCATAGCCAATCTCCTGTTTATAGTTGTTGAAAAAGAGAAAGAAGGACAGATGTCCTTCTTTCTCTTTTTTCTCACTCTACTTTTACACGCATTTCTGATATTTTAAGACCAATCTCTTCGATTAACTGCACAGCTTCCGCTCGTTTTTGATCATCTAATGTGCTGATTCCCCGTACGTCTACGCTTTTTAAATATCGATAAGAGGCTTTAAGACGTTCTAGGGTATCTTCTTGGTCAAATGTTTTCATGATTATCTCCTCCAGTATATGTAGTTACTATATGTATACCACAAACATGTCCGTAATAAATCTAACCTGTTTAATAAATACTAAACGTATCTGATTTATCTAAGAGGAAATCCACTTCTAATAGCTGATATATACTCAAAAAATTCCTGGGTTTTCGAATTTTTACGTTCATTTCTCGTATTAGTTGCAAAAAAAGCTTCTCTTTGCGCTTTACTTATCTCAATTTGCACACCCATCCGCCTAGCTGTTTTATTGGTTATATTTCTAGGGCTTGTACCGGAAAAAGGGTCTTGATCTGATAAAATTTCTGCACTAAAACCTTTGGAAACAAGCGCTTCATGTACTTTGGACCTTAACGCTTTGTCAGCACCGCCGATTTTAGTGTGTTTTTCACTTTTATCATTGTATCCATGAAAAGATACTGCATAGTCTTCTTTCGACATAATAGTTAGCGCATGAGGTTCATCAAAATGAGTGGATGTGATATGAAGATCGGCATTCCCTGCTTTCTTTAACCCTTCAAATATATAGTACGAGTATTCGTTTCCTGCTAGCCCAACAGCAAGTTCGGATGTTCCAGTTTCGATACCTCCGCCGTGTATCGCAAGCATAATAATGTTAGAAGGTCTGATTTCAAATTGAATTTTATAGTCCTGGTTGTATACTTCATAAGAGGCAAGTTCAGAGAAGCTAGCATATTTATCTGGCATCATATATCCTCCTTGTGAATAAGACATAGTAAACAAACTTATTAGTTCTTTCTTTAATGTACCACATCTTTTCTTTCATCACATACTATGTGATTGCAATTACCAATAAATATGGTACGATTAAGTTCGAGTTTCTTGCTCGTTAAAAGTTCACCAGATAGTCAAAATTTTCATTTTTAAGCATTCCATTTTTATCTTATAATAAAGGATGTACTTATTTTTAATTGGTAATTCGACATTTTTCTTTGTTTTTTTTAAAAGTTCAAGGAATGTTAACAAATTTTACGAGCAACCTTGATGTAATTACGATTTTTTTTTGTTAAAATAGTTTAGTTGATTAATAAAGATTAGGTTTATTCATGCAAGAATAAGCTCAAAAAGGAGAATTGCTGTGAAAAATACCGAAGTTATCACAAAGGAATCACTTCCTATCAATCAGTATTTTTCCCGGGAAGTAATCAGTGCTATTATAAAAACTGGGATTATTAAATCGAACTCACTAGGAATGGTTGCTGGGCTTTGTCTCGCAATTGCTGTTAATGATTTAAGCTTTGTGACACAAATTCCTATCATTATTTTGGCTTTAATTGGGACATCCTTTGTCGTAGGAGGAGCTGGGGCAGTTAATAACTTCTATGACCGTGATATTGATGCGATCATGAAACGTACGAAAGACAGACCGACGGTAACAGGAGCGGTCAACCCTAAATTTGCTCTATGGTTAGGACTGGCTTTATTTGTTATTGGTGTAGGTATTTTATTTTTAGTTTCTAACATGGCCGCCATTATGGGTATTTTAGGATTTTTCTTTTATGTAGTGCCTTATACTATGCTTACAAAGCGTACAACCATTTATAATACCGAAGTCGGAAGTATCTCTGGAGCTATGCCTCCAATCATTGGCTGGGCCGCTATTTCACCAGACTTATTTCATCCGGTAGCAATTGGATTGTTTGTATTTATGTTTTTATGGCAGCCTCCTCACTTCTACGCTATTGCGATTAGAAGACTTGAGGAATATAAAGCCGCAGGTGTACCAATGCTTCCTGTAGTAAAAGGTATCCGTCGTTCCAAAGTCCAAACGCTTGTATACCTAGTTATTTTGCTAGCGGCATCTTTCTTATTTTTGTCGTTTAGTAAAATTATCGCATTTACAATGTTCGGTTTAACACTAGTCTGGATGCTTCTTGGGATTTTTGGATTTAAAAAATTAGAAGATACAAAATGGGCTACTTTAATGTTTGTGTTCTCATTGAACCATCTTACGATTATTTTTGCCCTTATGATTATACTGTCATTTTTTAAATAATAAACGTTCAAAAGCAGGTAGCTATCAGCTACCTGCTTTTATACTAGATACATCTTTTGCTTTAAGCGAAATTATTCCTCCGTACCTTGCCGAAACTGCTCCACCTAACGCGTTAGCAAAGATTGTGTACTGCTTCTGTGACTCCTCACTTTCAGGTAATCCTTTTTCGTGAACACACCATAAAATTCCTGCCATAAATGCATCACCCGCTCCCGTCGTGTCTATCGCCTGCACTTCTTTTGCACTCACATGAAGCGTTTGATTTGCAGTAACGGCTGCTGCGCCATTTTCTCCCTGAGTGACCCACACGTACGGAATATGATACGCTCTCAGTTTTTCTAGGCTTTCTGTCAGGTCTGCTGAATTCATCAAAAATAGGAGCTCATCTTGAGAGATTTTCAAAATGTCTGTTTCGGACAAAAACGGTGTCACGATATTTCTACATGCTGCTTCACTTTCCCATCTTTTCATTCGAATATTTGGATCAAACGCTACAAGCAAACGATGTTTTTTTGCGAGCTTCACAGCTTCTTTTGTAGTTTCCTGAGAAATCGGATGAAACAACGTACCTGATCCAAAATAAAAAATCGCTGCCTGCTCAAATAAAGCTTCCTGCAGCTCATGTTTATACACTTGCTCATGAGGTGTAGAATCTATGTAGGAATGAAAGTAACGATCTCCTTCTTTACTTTTATGTACATACACTTCACAAACTTTTTTAGCCTCCGATATTACACAGCCGCTTTGATTCACTCCTTCAATTAAAAGGTTCTTTCTTACAAAATCACTTGTTTCATCACTGCCTAACTTGCAGATATAATATGCTTTTGCTCCTAACTTCTGAACTCCAACTGCTACATTAACGGTTGTGCCTCCTAAAAAAGGGTCAAAGCTGGTGTTAAATTCGTTTTTAGCAATATAATCAATAAATGCCTCACCGTATGAAATAATTCCTTTTTTCAAGTTAATCCTCACCTTCTTTCTTCTGTCTCCCAACGCATTTGACACATACACACGCTTTTCCTCTGCTTTCTAAAGGAATTTGTTTAAACAGATCAGGAGTAAAAACTTTCTGCATGCACCAACACTTTTCTATTACTCTGCCTTGTACAGAAGCACAGTTATTTTTTTCTCCGCAGATAGGACATCTGCTATCATCGCCTGAAAATGGCATGAATTCCCCTCCTTTTTTTCTATGCAATTGTGTAGATTATCTTTATTAGTATACAAGAGGTGGTTAAATTGTGCTTTGTGCTTTGTGCTTTGTGCTTTGTGATATTTTCGTTTTCAACTTCTTCTATTCTTGATACTATACATATAAAGGAAATAACATATTGCGAAAGGAGCCTTTATGACGACACATTTATTTCACCAAAAACCCCTTGCTACATGGATGCATGAATATCCTTTATTAACACCTTTAATCAATAATCAGGAAATACTTTGGATAAATCCTTATATAAAACCTGCTCAAGAAGCACTTTCTTCTCTTTCTTTACATACCAAAGATATAAAAGATGCAAAAGAACGACTTTCTCGCTTTTCTTCTTTTCTTCAAATCGCTTTTCCTGAGCTGAAAGCATCAAAAGGAATAATTGAATCACCTCTTCAAGAAGTTGTATACATGAAAGACTATTTAAATCAACAAATGAATAATAAGCTGCAAGGAAAATTATTGATGAAATGCGATCATAATCTTCCCATATCAGGTTCTATTAAAGCAAGAGGCGGCATTTATGAAGTATTAAAATTTGCTGAAAGTCTTGCTATCAAAGAAGGACTGCTTACCGAGGAAGACAGCTACGCTCTTCTAGCTGAAGAACGCTGTAAAAAGTTATTTTCTTCTTATTCTATTGCAGTAGGATCTACCGGTAATTTAGGTTTAAGCATTGGTATTATGAGCGCTACTCTCGGCTTTAACGTCACCGTCCATATGTCAGCGGACGCTAAAAAATGGAAAAAAGATCTGCTTCGTTCTAAAGGTGTAACCGTTATTGAATATCAGTCTGACTACGGAAAAGCCGTGGAAGAAGGACGAAAGCAAGCCGAAGCAGACCCCGCCTGTCATTTTATTGACGATGAGCAGTCTAGAGATTTATTTCTTGGTTATTCCGTTGCGGCTTTACGTTTGAAAAAGCAGCTAGCTGAGCAGCAGATTCAGGTAGACGCCGAACATCCTTTATTTGTCTATTTACCTTGCGGAGTAGGCGGAGGTCCTGGCGGTATTACGTTTGGATTAAAAGCAATATACGGTGATCACGTTCACTGCTTTTTTGCTGAACCTACTCACTCTCCTTGCATGCTGCTTGGATTAATGACCGAGCTGCATGATGGTATTTCCGTTACGGATATTGGACTTGATAACGTAACAGCTGCCGATGGACTAGCTGTAGGAAGGCCATCTAGCTTTGTAGGCGAAACGGTAAAATCGCTTATTAGCGGAATTTATACCGTAGAAGATGATCAACTTTTCCGATTTATTTATGAGCTAGCCAATCGTGAAAATATGTATATAGAACCTTCAGCAGCGGCTGGTTTACAAGGGCCTCTTCACCTGATGAAAAGCGGGTCTTCCTATATACAAGCGCAAGGACTAGGAAACGATATGTCAAAAGCTACTCATCTTGTATGGTCAACTGGAGGCAGTATGGTGCCAGTTGAGGTGATGAACAGCTATTACGAGCAAGGGAAAAATTTAATGAATAGATAACGTCAAAAGGCATGGAGAACAATGATGTTCTTCATGCCTTTTTAGCCGAAGTAGCTTGCAGAAAGATAGGATGCCAAATCTCAAATGGAAAATATCCGGACTTATAGCTGCCGTTTGTACCCATAGTTGCAATTTTTATTTTCCTGTATCCTTTTTCCCATAAAAAGGTTCCTGCAAACACCTCAATTTCTTCTATTTTCTTCCTTCTAATAATCGTTGTTTTTCGTGTTAAAAACTGCGATCGAATACTGACAAATACATCTTTCATCATCAAGCCGCCTTGGCGATAGCCCAACCAGTGAATAAGTACGTATACAAGGCATAGCACAGCAATAATCCACACAAACATTGATTTCCAAAAGCTGATGCCAATCCCTGCTGCTGCAAATAACAAGACCGGTAATAGTAATGGATACCACGCATATTGAATCGCTGTATTTCTTGGGCACTTTACATATTCATAGTGCGCATATACGTTGATTAACGCTGCAATCTTTTTTTGTTGGATAAACGGGTGTAAATAGACCTTTTCTTTTAAATCAGAGGTTACGACGTTTAACGAAACGGAAGACCATCCAAATAAGCGTCGAACCAACCCTTCCTCTATCGTAACAGCCTGTATTTTATGAAAAGGAATCGTAAGGGATTTCTTATTTAACAATCCGTATTTAATATGTAGATAATGATCGTAGCGTTCTACTGTAAAACCGCCAAATCGTATTACATATAAAACGATAGACAGCAAATAAGTAAGCACCATAATTACAGCCACTAATACAAATAAACCAAGCATCGATTGATGAATCACTTCTTCATAAGCTGTCTTCACCCAGCGGTTGATATACGTATCAATATACTGATAGAGAAAACCAAGAGCAGCAAATATATAGCCAAAATTCCCGGAAAACGCAGCAGCTAACGCCAGCTGTTTCACCGACACTTTCATCGTACGTTCAGGATTTTTTTCCCTTATTTCCGGCTGACTCCCTGACAACTTTAACGTATCTTTAAGATGGTGCGCTTCTTTTAGTGAAATACCAGATAAATCAATTTCAGCATCCGTACCGCTGCTGGCCGTGTCAATACGAAGCCGGGCTAAGCGAAGAATTCTAAAAACAAACGGCTGATCTAACTGAATCGATTGAATGCGATTTCGTTGAATAAATCGTTTTTCTTTTTTAAAAATCCCTTTATACAGACGCACTTCCGTTTCCGTTACTTCATAACGAAATTCCTTCCAAGTAAAAAAAGCAAATAAAGCGACTACGCCTCCCGCTAATAGCGTTGCCCACCAATATGTAAACAATAGGTGCCGATTGACGATAAATACAAACACAAAAGGCAGGATATTATTTTTTATATGTTCAATAAATGCTATTGCAATATATAGAGGATGCAGCCGCTTACTCATCTTCATCATCTACCTCTGCTAGTCTAGCAATATACTCTCGCAGTGCTTCAGCATCTCTTTGTACGAGTGCAGGAATTTCGACGCTTCCAGCTGCTGTGATGATTTTAACAGATGCCAAGTCAAATTTTCGGAAAATCGGCCCTGTCAACGTTTCAACGTGCTGCACTTTCACAAGCGGAATTTTCGTATGATACCAGATGAATAGCCCTCTTTGTACATCAATTTGAGTATCTGTGACTTCATATGAATATACATTCATATATACATTTGGAGCTATAATTGTATATATGATAAAGCTCACGACTAATAGTCCAGCTGATATCCATCCAATAATTGACCACCAATCAAAAAAATGAACGAGTAGAAAATAACCCGCTGTTGCAAGAAGCCACAGGCTATGCGTAAAAATGGATTGCCAGCGCATCGCTTTTTTAGCTTCGAGGGGCAGTTTGCCCTTTAAATGTTCAAACTCCATAAAAACTCCTTTCTCTACCTTTTTTACTATTTCTATTACTATATTACGTTAAAAAAGGAAAAAAGTTTCATAGTTTGCTATTTCCTTATTATTTTTTGATAAAAAACAAAAAAGCTGCCTATTTCGAGGCAGCCTTGTTTGTTATCAATAAACGCTGTCTTTCTCTCCGTGTACAACAGCCGCTCTTTCAACTGCTTCAGATACTGCTTCGTGTACAGCTAGATTAAGAGGATGAGGAACTAAATCGCCTGGACGCGTTGAATTTGCAATGGCTTCAGCTGCAGCTACAAGCATCGTATGCGTAATATCGCGCACCCCCGCATTTAACACTCCTCTGAAAATACCTGGGAAGCCAAGTACATTATTTACTGACCTTCCGTCAGTAGCGTAAATAGCTCCTGCTTCAAGAGCATCTTCAGGTTCAATTTCTGGCTTTGGATTAGAAAGTGCTAGAATGATTTGCCCTTTTCGGATCCATTCTTTTTGTATTAAGCCAGGTACACCTGTTGTCGCAATAACAATATCACAGTTCTCCATAAGCTCTTCTAATGAATCCGCTACTTTTCCACCGTAGCTGACTAAGCGCTCATTCGCTTCAGGAGACTTATCAGCTCCTATCACCTGTTTGACACCGTAAGCCATGAACATTCTGCAAGTAGCGATGCCGGCAGCTCCTAAGCCGATTTGTCCTACTTTTGCTTCTTTCAAATTCACACCTGTGCTGCGGCAAGCTGAGATAGCTGCCGCTAGTGTCACCACTGCTGTTCCGTGCTGATCATCATGCATAACTGGAATATCGAGCTCTTCTTTTAAACGTTCTTCAATTTCAAAGCAGTGAGGCGACCCTATATCTTCTAGTAAAATACCGCCAAATCCCGGTGAAATATTTTTAACCGTTTGAATGATTTCTTCCGGCTCATTTACATTCAACAAAATAGGGATAGCGTTTACATTGGCAAGTTGATCAAATAACGCAGCTTTTCCTTCCATAACAGGCATTCCTGCAACTGGACCAATATTCCCTAATCCTAGTATAGCGGTACCATCTGTTACAATCGCAACCGTGTTTCCAATGCTCGTATAAATTTTAGCTTTGTCGGGCTGTTCTTGAATAGCACGGCAAACGTTTGCTACACCTGGTGTATATACTCTTCTTAAGTCAGCGATCGACTCAATTTTCATCTTGCTTTTCATTTGAATTTTACCGCCTTCATGCGCATGAAGAACTTCATCTGATACTGTATGTAAAGTAATGCCTTCTAAACTGCGAACCGCTTCAAGCAATTCCTCAAGCTGGTCTTCACTTTCTACTTGAACCGTAATGCTTCTCATGGTGTAGTTATGTCCTACTTTAACGGTTTCAACCTCGCCAATGTCCCCTCCAACATTTCCGATAGCTGTTGCTACTCTTCCTAAGTTTCCCGGTACAGTCGGTGTTTGTACCATTAATGTGCGTATTAAATTGTTCAGCATATCCCCATATCCCCCTTGTCTTAATCCCGCAAGTACGTATGCTTCCTAAATGAAGCGTTTAAAACTGTCAAATTTCCTATAAGTTCATGTTATCTACTTATCTTACAAGTAGATCTATACGTACTGTCTTTTCCATTAAAAGAAAAGCAATAGATAACGCTTTCAAACAGACGTTTCGCTTTGATTATAAGCAAAGTTTTTAGAATAATCAAGCGATGACATTGTGAAAATTCATAAATTATTAAGAAGGAATTTGTTCTTCATAAACAGAAAAGACTTATATAGAGAAGAAACAAAGGAGTGAAGCAATTGAAATCAATTTGTGTGTTTGCAGGATCAAGCGCTGGAATAAAAACAGAATATAAAGAGGCAGCCGTCTCGCTAGGACGCTACATGGCCAAAAAAAACTACCGGCTGATTTACGGAGGCTCACGAATGGGCCTGATGGGAGAAGTCGCAAATGAAATGCTTCAGCATGGAGGCGAAGTCATCGGCATTATGCCCCGCGGTTTGTTTAGCGGTGAAATTGTTCATACCGCGCTGACAGAACTCATCGAAGTAGAGAGCATGCATGAGCGAAAAGCAACTATGCACGAGTTAGCTGATGGTTATATTGCGCTTCCTGGAGGTTTCGGGACATTTGAAGAGTTGTTTGAGGCTCTTTGCTGGGCTCAAATTGGTATACATAAAAAACCAGTAGGGTTATTAAATGTGAACGGCTACTACAACCCGCTTATGCAAATGGTTCAGCATGCCGTAGATGAAGGGTTTTCTACGGATTCTGCTATTCGTCTAATCAACATTTCTGATACTCCCGAGCAGCTTATCTCTTCAATGGACACCTACACGTCCCCTTCAGAGTACCAAAAATGGAACACTGAACGCTAAAAAGCAAGCGCATAATTTGCGCTCGCTTTTCAAGCGTTATTAAAAGCAATTTCATATTTTTTTACGCCAAAAACAAAAGGGCTGTCTATTGGCTTTAAAGACTGATTCTCAACTTTTAAAAACTCGCCTTTCTCTAGTAACTTAGTAAAAGCAATTTTCCCTTCCATTCTTGCTAGCGGTGCTCCTAAGCAAAAATGGATGCCGAATCCAAAGCTCACGTGAGGATTTGTTTTACGATGCACGACAAAAGTGTCAGGACGTTCAAACTTAGCTGAATCTCTATTTGCACTCGCTGCCCAGCTAATTACCTGCTGCCCTTTTTTAATCTTACACTCTCCAAGTTCTACATCTTCAGCAGCTATGCGTCCAATCGCTTGAATAGGAGGATAATAACGAAGCGTTTCTTCCACCAGGTTCGGCACTAGCGATATGTCTTGACGAACTTCATTCTGCACGTCTACGTCTTCTGTCATATACCGGACTCCGTTCGTAATTAAGTTTGTTGTTGTTTCATTGCCTGCTACTAGCAATAAAATACAAAAACCCAGTACTTCCTCTTCTGTTAAATGCTCGCCGTCGATTTCTGCTTCTAAAAGAAGCGAAATAAGATCTTCTTGTTTATTTTGCTGACGCCCCGCGATAATTTCTTTAAAATACCTTTGTAAAAAAATTACTCCTTCATTACGCTTTTGCATCATTTTCGCAAAAGCTTCGTCTGAATTATTTTCAGCACCGCTCACTAAGTCATCGGAGTATTTTTTAAACAGCGCTCGGTCTTGTATAGGTACTCCGAGCAGCTCTGCTATTACAATAATCGGCAGTGGTCCAGCAAAGTCTTCTACTATATCAAACTTTTTTTTGCTGCATACTTCATCTAATAAATAATCTGCAATCTCTTCAATATGACCCTCCAAGTGCTGAATAGCTCTTGGCGTAAAAGCTTTGTTTACTAAGTTTCGTAACTTTGTATGTTTTGGAGGGTCCATCATTAAAATACTTTCTTGGCGTTCTTCCATCGCTCGTTTGGATGAAAAAAGCGACGGGTTTTTTAAAATATACTTTACTGTTTCATAATCAAATACATCCCAGCAGTTTCGGCTTTCATCGTAACGAATAGGTGCCTCTTGACGCAGACTGTTATAAATATCAAATGGGTAAAGCTGCTGTTCAACTGATTTAATTTCTTGCATAGGAATCAAGTTAGCATAGCGATTTTCTCTTTTTACTGCTTTTGAATTCATCTCGTATTCCTTCTTTCGTTTAAAAGTGACCTCGTTAAGTTTTTTAATCTTCTACAGATCAAAGAATTTTTTCCATCTTTGTATCTTTTGGTCAGACTATCACAAGGTTTTTTCACTTTCAACGGACATAATCAGAAAATTTTGTCAATTATACAGAAGACTTATTTTATTCAGGGTCTAAATCAGTTATTATTTTCCATTTTTTTAGTTCATTTATCTTGTTTCATAATAATCTTAGAGATGGTTACACTACAAGTAAGTACGTAAGAAAGTAGGGATCTCATGTGATAGATGCCCTTATGTGGGGTGGTGTCTCAGGCTCAGCTGTATTAATTGGAGCTATTATAGCTATTTTTGTACCTTTAAAAAAACAGTTGACTGCTTATATTATGGCTTTTGGCACGGGCGTTTTGTTAGGAGCTGCTGCTTACGAGCTCATTCAAGATTCGGTAAAAGAAGCGGGAATTATTGCTTCTTCTTTAGGCTTCTTAACAGGCGCAACACTTTTTACTCTTCTTGACATCTCCTTAGCTAAAAAAGGCGCTCACAAAAGAAAACGTTCGGACCACCTTGTCCCCGCTAGCTCGGGACTAGCCATTTTTATTGGTACCATTATGTATGCTATACCTGAGTCACTGATGATTGGCGCAAGTTTGATTGAACAGCACCACGTCAGCTGGCTGCTTGTTGTTTCTATTTTTATCAGCAATATACCCGAAGGAATCTCCGGGACAAGCGGACTACTAAAAAGCCAATATAAGCAAAAGAAAATTTTTTCATTATGGCTTTCGGTCTTCTTTATATCAGCCCTTTGTTCTTGGATTGGATATCTATTTCTTCAAAATGCTACCCCAAACATGATGGGTTTTATTGCCTCATTCGCTGGGGGTGGAATTGTGTCAATGGTTGCTTCTACGATGTTGCCGGAAGCTTTTGAAGAAGGTGGCCCTGTTATTGGTTTTATTGCTTCATTAGGGTTATTAACTTCTATTATTTTGGATTATCTGTCTTTTTAGTGAATAAACTTATATTTTGTATGAAACAAAATATATAGGTCTTTCGTCTTTACAAGTAGATATAAACAAAAGGAGTTACCATTATGAAAAAAATATATGCTTCTCTTACACTTTGCACAGTGCTCACTTGCCTATCAGGGTGTGCTTATGCACCTCATAATAATCTGTCTGCCAAAAGAGTCTCTGCTTCTTCTATTCAACATACCTCTTCTTCAAAACATGAGGCTTCAGTAGAAGAAATTACAAATAAGCTTCCAGGACACGTTTATTTAAAAGGTATAGCCTTTCAAGATACGCAAAAACCTTGTTACTTAGCAATTAATTACGCTGCAATAAATAATCAGCATACGTTTGAAAAAAGCTGGACGTCTATGAAAACTAAACGCATACTTTTACATAACGCAACCATTTTACTTTCTGCCGTACAAAATGCTGACAGCGTTCACTTTACTATTAATACGACTGTTCCTCAGACAATCACCATTACTCGAAAAGAGTTAACAGACTTCTACGGAATAGATCTTCGGAATTATAATGACGTGAAACAAGTATGGAAAGAAAAATTCGAAGGACAGCAAGAAAAAATCGAGGAATTTTATGATGCACATCCAATTACGGAAATGCAGTAAAAGCGGCCCATGGCCGCTTTTTAAAGTTGTTTTTTCATAAACACCTGCTCAAGTTTGATTCCTTCATCTGTATATAAATCTTGAAAACCAAATGATTTTAACATTTTCACGAGTAAGCTATTTATTTTTTCAGGGACATTATATGTATTGTAAGCAATTGGTCCATACATATTAAAAATGGTTGCTAATAAAAAGCCTAGAACGTCCTCTGAATTTGAGATATGTTCCTTAACGCTTCCTTGATAAAAAGTAACGGAATTCACGATGCCTATGGAAGAAAAATTCTTTTGAAATAACAGATAGCCAACTTCTTCGTTTTTTTCATTCAACGCAATAAACGATTCTCCATCACGAATACACTCAAATTGATTTTTCCACGGAACGTCGTATGTATAAAAGGATAGGTTTCGAATATCTTTTGCAAGCCTTCGCTTTAACGAATATGTAAGCTGATTCTTCTTTTTAAGTAGAGAAGCGTGAAAACTACCTCTATGCTTTAGAAATAAAAGGGTATCTACAATCTCATATCCGTATTTCTGATAAAGGTGAATGGCTTTTTCATTCACTTCAAATGCTTCCAGACTGGCTTCCACTACTCCTTGCTGCTGGTATCTCTCAAGTGTAGCTTTTAGTAAGGCTTCTCCAATTCCCATTTTTCGGTAAGGTAAGGCTACGCTTGTACCTCCATTCCAAGCATGTTTTTTTCCCTTGACCTTTTTTATTCCATTTAACATAATTCCAGCTGGTGTATTATTATAAAAAGCCATAAAAGAATGGTCGACAGATAGCTGATCCGAACCAAATCTACAAGTGAATTGATCTAGTGACAGCTCAATCGGAAGATAATAATCTTCAAAACCCTTATTGAATGCTTGTAATGCATCAGAAAAAGAACACTGACTTAGAGGCTTAATTATAATCATGGGACATTCCTTCCTTTTGTAAAAAGATAATAAGCTAGAAAATCATTATGAGAAAACATCATCAATAACCTTCTGAATTTTTGTGGTTTTTTTAAAAAAAGAAAGAGACATACCGTTTACACCCTGTCTCTTCCTTTCTTTTAACAGTCTATTCTATTGTTTTTTAACCTCTACATCCGAAGCTTTCACAAACGCATAGCGGTGATTAAAATGAATTTGATAATATTCGTCTTTTCCAGCAATCATTTTGTGATCGTTTGGATATGTTGTAAAAGTTGGTGCATAGTAATAGTCACTCGTTACTTTTTCTACCCCCACGTACACCTGCTCTGGAGAAATTTTATATTGAAGTGGCACCATAGCTTTAACTGGTATATCAGAAGGATAGGCTGAAGCTTCCGGAAAAGCTCCTCCGTACACTTGAATGCTTTCTTTTCCTGGTTTTGGCGTTAATAATATGCCTGTACCTTTACTTGTATTTTTATTATGCGGATTATAAAACCACGCTTTTTGACCTCCGTACCAAATCGCTGTCCATTCTCCTTTTCTCTCAGCTACTGCATACGTTTGGCCAGTTACAGCTTTGCTTCCCCAGTCTAACGTTTGTTTCGTTCCCGGCCCTGAAGCTGCAGGCTCATTCAGTAGCGGTGAATCATTGCTGGGAGCTTGATGCAAATACACAAAGTTGGCCGGCTGCTTTGGTGCATCTGATACCTCCGGCTGATTGTTTTGAAAGACTGGATTAATCGTAACGGCTAGTTTGTTTGTGTGCTGGCGCTCAACAGGGCTTCCTACCAAATCCATATAGTGTCCCCAATCCCAAAACGGCCCGGGATCTGAATGCATACCTGATTGAGCCTTAGGAGACAAACCTGGCACCTCGTCATGACCAATAATGTGAGCTCGGTCTAATGGAATATTATATTCTTTGGCAAGGTGGCGTACGAGTCTTGCCGAAGAACGATACATTTCTTCTGTAAACCAAGTAGATCCTTCAAGGGCGAATCCTTCATGTTCAATTCCAATACTGTGCGTATTAAAATACCAGTTTCCTGCATGCCATGCTACGTCTTTGTTATTGATCATCTGTGCGATGTGACCATCACTTGAACGGATTACATAGTTTGCAGCTGCTCTATTAGGGTTAGCAAACAAATCAATCGTTCCATCATAACTTACTTCTGTATCATGAATAACAATATAGCGAACATCTGATTTTTGACGGTTTGCAATATCATAGTTTCCGTAATCTGAAGGACTTTCGCTATATTTCCCGTAAAATGCAGGGATGTATTCACATTTTAAAGATGCCGGACAATCCGCTTTATTCGTATTGGAATTTTCAGCACGAGGAATCGACATATCTATATTTTGAGGGGAAATTTTAAGATGCTGTCCGTCTGATGTTGTATGCTCTGCTCCTTTTTCCAACGTTTCATATACATCATCGGCAAATACTTGAGCGTTTTCTTCATCCTGAGAAGCACTGTAAGCGGCGACTGCATCGTACCATTTCTGATCAGTGGACGGTATGTTTCCATTTTTGTCTTTTGCGATAAAAGCTAGCACAGCAGCGCCACCGCGAATATTTTGCACAGGATCTTTTTTTAATCTTTCTTTATCTGAGTTAAGCAGCTTAGCAGCTAAGGAGAGCGTTTGCTGTTTGTCATATGCTGGTTTTGAAGGTGCAGCTCCGTTTCCTTTTCCATCTTCTAAAGAAGGGATGTCTGTTAAATGCATAAGGCCGTATCCCCCGGCTGCACTAGGTTTTCCGTTATGATTTTCCCAGCGCGACTTGTTGTAGGAAATTGCTTTTAAAAGCGAAGCTGGCACACCAAATTCGTTAGATGCTTGTGCAAATGCTAGCTCCAAAGAATCTGACTGATTCTCTGCAGCCAAAGCGACTACAGGCGCTTGTAGCGTATGAATAGATGTATAAGCTGTACACATAACCCCGGCCGCAAGCATGGCTCCCCCTATCTTATTTAATTTTAATCGTTTTTTTAGTTTCAAACGTATTCCTCCCCCGTAAAGTATGTAAATGAAGTCAATAAAGACATAATATGACTTTACCTCGTTCTCAACCATTTCGTCTTCTTTCTTTCTATTCCCTTGAGACAATAGTCTAGAAGATTCGACAGAGTTACTAGGAGGAAAGATGTGGTACGAGGAAAAAATCATAAAAATCATCCCTCTTCTTTAAAGCTGAGCTCTCAAAAATGGTTGAGTACAAAGGCGGTCCATTCATCCCTTTTGCTGCCTTTTTAATAAAGCAGCAATATTGTAGATAATGACATTCCTTCTATAATTCAACTATTACTAAACCAAATTTCTTAATTTACCAGTTTTTTAACAGACTGTACGTTCGACATTTTAGTAACTTTTCACCATAGTTAACCATGGAAAAGGTTGCTATTATTAAAGACAAGAGAATGTTTACATATGATTGAACGCAGCAAGAACTGCTCTTGAAAGGAGATACCTTATGAGAGGACACAGCATTCCAGCAATTAAGTTGAATGAAGAAGAAAAAGAAAAATTAGAGGAACTTATTGAACACTATAATTTAAAACGAACGTCTCTCATTCGAAAATTTATTATGGATGGAAAAGTTAAGCCTCCTTTAATCGGCAAAGAAGCAGGTGTGGAACTATTGGTTAACCTGCGAAAGATTGAGTCTGAACTAAGCCGGCTAAGCAATAATATGCATCAAATTGCAAAGTACTTACATAAACCAAAAGATAAGCAAAACCATTCACAGAATCTTGAAGAAATCCTATTAGAAATGATGAAAAAACAAAAACATGTACAAGAAGATGTAGAGACTATTTCAGAGCAGCTTAGCGATCATTTATACGTTAAATAGAGAAAAAACGCTCTTTTCATTTCAGAAAAGAGCGTTTTTTATAAAGAAGTAGGGATTTAAATGCTTTTTTTCATGCCGCACTTTGCGCATGTACGGATAAAAATAAAGTCTTTTACTAAGCTTTTAAATTTCACATGTCCACAGTTATCGCATCTGCCTGCCACTTTATCCGGAAACTCCTCATATACATATACTTTTGTTAAATCAATCGCTTCTTGTTGCTCTTCCATTTCCATCACACCTTTATGCATCTTTACGATTCAGCTCTTTATATTCTATCAAAAATAAGTAAAATTACTAGGGTGAAAGCTTCAAAAAACAAGCAGGTTTTTTCACTATTTTTTTATCCGTTCAGCTTTGTACCACCATTTTTCTCTATCTAAAAATGCTTTTACATTCAGTATTTTTTTATCGCGAAGGGTAATGATGGCTACCGCAGCTCCTTCTTTGGAAAAGGTTACGGCTGTTTCTAATTTCTCTTTTGTCACAAACACTTTTAATGTTTCCATATTCTCTTTTGTTAATTCCGCAGTTGTGATGGTTTCTCCTTCAATGATTGTATCTTTTTTTTCAATAAAATGTTGTCCATCAATCACCCAGGCTGCACGCGTTTCACCATAAACTTGAAAGAAGGTATTCTTTTTTAAATAACCTGTTCTCTCTGACATATTTGCATCCTTATACGTCTCTGTATCCTCGGTTGCTTTTATCCATAAAGGTTTATATAAAAAAGTAGGCTTTGGAAAACCTTCCTCGTCAGAATCTCTCACAGGATTTGTAGATTTAGGCTCCAAGTTTAAAAACTGCGCAATCCCTTTTGCATATGCCACCCCTATATCTTTTAGAAATTGAGGATTTTTTAAAAGCTTTGCATCATGTTCCGTATCAATAAACCCAATTTCAGTTAGTACAGACGGCATATATGAACGCCTTAACACACTATGATTAGCCAATTTCCTGCCTCGGTTAGAGTGATTGTATTTAGTGAGAACAAATTTCACATGATCGTGAATATCGTTTCGTAACACAATGGTTTGGTTATTTATATTTTTGCTATAAATAAAATCTTCATATCCCGTTTCGCCGCCTGAATTTATATGAATAGATAAGTATACATCAGCATCCCACGCATTGGCTTTGTTGACCCGTTCATTTAATGACAAAAACACATCGGTTGTACGCGTTGTACAAAGAGAAAATCCTTGATAGTGAGTAGAAAGAAAAGAGATGATATACTGTTGAACAGCTAACACTAAGTCTTTTTCATATAGCCCGCTGGCGACAGCCCCTAGATCTGCCCCTCCGTGACCTGCATCTAAATAAATTTTTTTCATATAACCTGTCTCCTCCTTATCCATAGCATATGCATGAATAAGCGAAGACGTTTGTTATACAAAACTACTTTTATGTATAAAGCTTTTTGCGATGGCTCATTTAGAAGTTTTTACAACTGATTTACCATAGCTGGTAACATCAAAATATGTATTTGATCCATCGTCTTCATTGATCACAACATCTAAGTCATGAAAATAACGATGAAGTTCTTTTAACAGTGCTTGATCTTTCGCCTGCTCTAGCTGTCCAGCGAGCTTCTCCATATGCTGAAAGTCTTTCTTTAAAACAGAATCTTTTACTTCAATCGTGCCAATCGTATTTTTAATGGCTGTAGCTTCTTCTTGTACGGCAGGCCAGTCTGGGTGCTCAATGGCACTCCACCCTGTCAGATCATTTAGTATGTCATGATGTTCAGCTATAAAATCTTTTGCCTGCTGATCGCTGCTTTCCAGCTTATCAACTTTTTGTTGATTCACTTTAATGGCACTTGCCTTTATACTTTGCTGTGATAAAAAAGGAATTTTTCCGTTTTGGTACAATATCCACCCTGTCGCTCCTCCCCCGACTAAAAGAACGGATAAAGATATCGAAATGATCATACGCTTCTTCTTACTTTTATGTCTTTTTTCCATTTGACTCCTTTCCGGGTATTCAAAACCCTTTAGGCCTTATGAACTGAAACGAATAACCTACAAAAAGAATTTTACCATATTTTTAATATTAAAAATATTAAAAAAGAGACTCCTTCGAGTCTCTTTGAATCCACTTCAATTAACTTTCACCTGTGTGTAGCGATTCTTAGGAACATTCAACTGCAAGTTACTTCTTAACGTACTCCCTTCGTATTCTGTACGATACAGGCCTCTTTCTTGCAGCATCGGTACAACATGTTCAACAAAGTCATCTAGGCCATGCGGAACGCTTGAATGAATAATAAAGCCGTCAGCTCCTTTTTCTTCGAACCACTGTTCCATCAAATTAGCAATATGCTCTGGCGTCCCAATAAATTGTGTTTTAGGTGTAGCAATTCGCAGCGCTGCTTCTCGCAGTGTCCACTTATATTTTCTGGCGTTTTCTTTAATTTTGTCGGTTGTACTGCGGAAACTATTACTTCCTATATCTCCTAAGTCAGGAAATGCATCATCTAATGGAAACTGTGAAAAATCAAAATGATCGAAAAAGCGTCCTAAGTAGTTTAGCGCATGTTCAATTGTCACCAATTGAGAAAGTTCTTCATATTTTCTTTCGGCTTCTTCGTTTGTACTACCAATTATAGGACCAATTCCCGGGAAAATTAAAAGTTCGTTTTCATTGCGTCCTTGCGCTTCAGCTCTTGATTTTACATCTTGGTAAAAAGCTTTTGCTTCTTCTAAATTGTCTTGTCCCGTAAACACTGCGTCAGCCGTTTTTGCTGCTAAATCTTTTCCGCTTTCAGAAGAGCCTGCTTGAAACACTACAGGCTGCCCCTGAGCTGAGCGCCCAATGTTTAACGGGCCTTCTACAGAGAAAAATTCGCCTTTGTGATGCAATCGGTGCAGCTTTTTCTCCTCAAAAAATTGTCCGGTTTCTTTATTTCGAATAAATGCATCATCTTCCCAAGAATCCCATAATCCCTTTGTTACTTCTAGAAACTCTTCAGCTATTCTATAGCGTTTGTCATGAGTGGGGTGCTCTTTTCCATAGTTAAGCGCAGATCCTTCTAATGGAGATGTTACAACATTCCATCCCGCTCGGCCGCTGCTAATATGATCAAGCGAAGCAAATTGTCTAGCCACCGTAAACGGCTCGCTATACGAAGTCGATAGAGTGCCGACTAAACCAATATGAGAAGTGACAGAAGCAAGTGCTGATAGAATAGTAAGAGGTTCAAAACGATTCAAAAAATGCGGAAGCGATTTTTCATTAATATATAACCCATCGGCAATGAACACTAAATCAAACTTTCCTTCTTCCGCTTTTTGAGCCTGCTGCTTGTAAAAACCGAAATTAACGCTGGCATCTGACAAAATTTCAGGATGTCTCCACGCCCCCATATTTCCTCCGACTCCATGAATAATAGCCCCTAGCTTTAATTGTCTTTGATTTGTCATATTACCATTCTCCTTTTTCATACCCATTCATAAATTCTCGTAATTGATTGGTTAAACCGCCTGCTCCAAAGCGAAGGACTCCTTCTTTTTCTGTCTTTCTTTCATTTCCTTCTTGTGCAAATTTCAAAAAAGCGATAACGTGAACTCTTCTAGGGTGAATATTTTCAATTCCTTCGTCATAAAACCATTGATCAATTGTATTGTAAATCCCTTTATTGACTCTGAATTGACTGTGGCACCAATTAAAAAACTGGAGATCAGGCAGATTTAAATATCTCGCTTGCCCTAGCTTGGAAGCTGTAGCATCACTAGATACATAGCCCATATGTTGAAATCTTTGCTTAGCTTGTAGCGTATCAGCTTTAATTTGATGCTTTAAAAACTCAATAGAAGGGAACTTTTTCTCTCCTCGCACCCGAAAGATTACGTCGCATTGAACTGTCTCTCCATAAATAACGTCGTTAAAATCCAAAATATGAACCTCAAATGTTTTAAATAGTTCCGATCCAAATGTCGGCTTAACCCCTACATTCATAACTCCTATATGTTCAAGTCCCCGCAGATGAACGAGGACACCATACACGCCATTTTTTAATTCCTCATGCTGAGTATCTATATTAGCTGTTGGAAACCCTAAGTGTCTTCCTTGCTGCCTTCCAGGTACAACCTGGCCTTTTATAATAAGTTTTTTGCTTGTTTTAGCTTTTAATGCTCCTCTATTCACTACGTTCACCCTTCTTCCCTTAAGTCTAGTAAAAAATAAAAGGTTCTTTGCACAATGTCACACATTGTGCAAAGAACCTCTAGTGATCTAGTCGGTTTGTTTTATTTGATGATTTCATCATATACTTATTATTCCTATGAGTCAAGTTGGTTTTTAATTAAAATATTAGATTGTTTTTTCATAAATATAAGAGTAAGGAGAATGCGTTGGGTTAATACGCTTGAAAAATTGCTTTGTTCGATCTTCTTTTGGGTTTAAAAATATGTCTTCAGGATGACCTTGTTCGACAATCTTTCCTCTGTCCATAAACACCACGTGATTAGAAACTTCACGGGCAAAACTCATTTCGTGCGTAACAATGATCATCGTAATTCCTTCTTCAGCAATTTTACGAATAACAGACAGTACTTCACCCACCAGTTCAGGGTCCAAAGCAGACGTCGGCTCATCAAATAAAATGACTTCAGGATTTAAAGCAAGCGCTCTAGCAATGCCCACTCGCTGCTGTTGACCTCCTGATAACTGACTTGGATAAGCATTTGCTTTTTCAGCAAGCCCAACTTTTTCAAGGACGTCTAAACTGCGTTGTTTCGCTTCTTCCTTTGGCAGCTTTTGAACAATAACTAGCCCCTCCATAATATTTTCAATAACGGTTTTGTGTTTGAACAAGTTGTATTGCTGAAAAACCATCGTTGTTTTTTGTCGAAGAGTTAAAATGTCTTTGCGGTTTGGCTTTTGGCACTGAACCGTAAATTCATCAATCGAAACTTCTCCTTCATCTGCTTTTTCTAAGAAATTAATGCAGCGTAAAAACGTAGTCTTTCCAGAACCACTCGGTCCTAAAATGGTCACAACGTCGCCTTTTTTAACAAGTAAATCAATACCGTCCAATACTGTATTATGACCAAATGTTTTTTTTATATTTGTTAGTGTAATCATACAACCCCTCCTCGATTATAAACAGTTAATTTTCGTTCAAGCAGCGCTGTTATTCCTTCTATTAACATCGTCAGCATCCAATAAATAAGAGCAGCAGCAATATAGGCTTCTAAAAACTTGAGATTATTCGAAGCTACGATATTAGCAGCACCGTTTAGCTCTTTTTGCGATACGATGAATGCGATAGAAGACGTATGCAAAAAGCCGATGAAAATATTACATAAATTCGGTAAAGACAAAGCAAACGCCTGTGGAAAAACAATTCGTTTCATCGATTGAAAACGATTCATTCCAATGGCATACGCAGCCTCAATTTGTCCTTTTTCTACAGCTAACAAACCAGAGCGAATAATCTCTGACATATAAGCTCCCGCTGTAAAAGACAAAGCGATTAATACAAATACGACAATAGGAATGCTGTTTGCATTGAAGCCCCATCCATAGTAACTCGATAGTTTATTAATAAATAGCGGGAACCCTAGGTAAATAACCATAATATGAAGAATAGCAGGCGTTCCTCGGAAAAATGATACGTATACATTGGCAATTGGCGTTATTATTTTCACTGAATTGATTCTCACAGCCGCAACAGCAATACCAATAAGCAACCCGCCTAGTAACGGACCGATGGTAATAAGGAGCGTTAAAGGTAATGCGTTTAAAATTTCTACAAATGCTGTCCATATAAACGGTACGTCAATAATCATGTTTACACCTCTTTTAGTAAGCTCGTTTTATACATGAACAGGCTGATCATGTTTTTGCAGCTTCTGTTCTGATTTCACAAAAAATTTCTCTAATATAATCGCCACAAAATAATAAATAATGGCAAGTGCGATATATACCTCCACTGCATGAGCCGTTGCAGCGATAATGGTATCTCCTCTTCCCATCATATCCATCACACCAATGGTAAAGGCTAAAGACGTATCTTTTAAGGACCCAATCACAAGATTTCCAAAGTTAGGAAAGGCTACAACGAGAGCTTGCGGCAGCACAATTCGAGTGAACGTTTGTTTTCCGGTCATTCCTATACTATAAGCTGCTTCAGTTTGCCCTTTATCTACACTATTAATGGCACCGCGCATCATTTCAGAAAAAGACGCCGCCGTGCTCAGTGAATACGTGATAATAACAAATACGAGCGGAGCCATTCTTGAAACGTCAATATGAATCAATTGTAAAAGGGCAGGTATCCCGTAAAAAACTAAAAATAATTGAATTAAAATAGGGGTTCCCCTCATAAAAGAAATATAAACTGCTGCTATTTGACTTAACACCGGTACTTTATAAATACGAGGCAGGGCAATAAACAATCCCAAGGTACTGCCAATCACAAGTGAAGCAATCAAAATCCAAATTGTAATATGCAAATAAGATAATAATTGAGGAATAGAGGTGAAAATCAGCTCTATATCAAATGCTTTTCCCATCTTTTTCTCTCCTTTGTTTCCCTCTACAGGTAGCGAAAGGACCCAAGTTCAAGGCTTGGGTCACAGTAAGTGCTTTAGTTATTTCCAGCTGCTTTTGTATAATCTTCTCCCAGCCATTTTTTACTTAATTTTGTCAATGTTCCGTCTTCTTTTATTTCTTTTAGCGCTTTATCAACATCTTTTTGTAAACCTGTTTCATTTTTGCGAAGCATAAAATATACTTTTGAATTTGAAATAGCAGGCCCTACAACTTTTTGCTCTGCGTCCGCTTGTTTATTGACAAAGTCAACTGCAAACGGCGTACTAATCGTGGCATCCGCACGCCCTGTTTTCAGCTGCGTTTTTGTATCATCAGATCCTTGGCCTGAATAGACGATATTAATTTTATTTCCATGTTCTTTGTTATACTTATCGATTAAGTTAGCAGAATTACTCGTTGCTCCTACAATTACCTTTTTACCGCTCAAATCTTTAATTGATTTAATAGACGTATTTTTTTCGTTTACAACTACATGTAGCGGAAAGATATTATAAGGCTCTTTATTAAAAAGGAACTTTTGTTTTCTCTCTTCATTTACTTCCATCTGATGGGCTACTAAATCAATTTTGTTCGATTCTAAGCTCAAAAGTAAATTAGAAAAATCCATTGTCTTAAATTCGAACTTATAGTTTGGAAGACGTTTGTCTATTTCTTTAACAAGCTCTACATCATAACCTGTTAGATTTCCTTTATCGTCAAGAAAGCAAATGTTCGGAAATTGCGTACCCGTTCCTACAATAATTTTTTGCACTTTGTCTTTGCTTGCGTTAGCCGCTGTTTCTTTATTTGATGTTCCGCAAGCGGCTAGTAATAAAAGAAGTGATAAAAAGATAGCTGTCAGCTGTAGTTTTTTCATGTGTTTTGTCCCTCACTATGTCTCAAAATAATTTATTGTTTTAATGAATTAATAAAATAGATGTTCCAGCTATTTAACAATTGGTGAATAGTCTTCAATCAATTTTTCTATTTGTTCATAATCTTTTTCAATTACTCCTTTAAACTGCCCCTCGTCTCCAATTTCAACGACCGGTACATGGCGAATACCGTATTTAATTTCAAGTAAATCCCGTAAATAATCTTTTCCTTCTACATCGATACTTTCATATTGATATCCTTTCTCATGAAAATATGTTTTTAGTTCCTCGCAATGATGACAACCTTTTCGATTCCATAATAAAATCTTTGCTGACATGGTTTTTCCTCTTTTCTTTTAAATTATTAATTCGCTTTTTGTAACTCCTTGTGTTTTTCTAACTCGTATCTTTCAGGATGTAAGATTTTTCTTAAGAATACACCTTTTCCTTCTTCTCCTTGATCGACTTCAAAAAAACGTTCATACCCTTTCCTTTCATACATAGGAATCAACCACGGATGTCGATCAGAAGTAGCCAATGTAACGGCAGGTTCCCCCAATTGATCCCGAATAATTGTTTCTTCAACCCATGTTAAGAGTTTAGAACCTACTCCTTTCTTTTTAACCAAAGGATCTACCGCAAACCACCATAAGAAAGGCCAGTTCGTTATTTCTTTATACGTTCTTGCTGTAATCGTAGCTACGATTTTTTCATCACTTTCCAGCACGTAGCAGCGGCTGTTTTGAATGTTTTCTTTTACAAGTTCAATCGTTGCCGTCGCGGCGGGAAACTTAATTCCTAGCGCTCGAATCGGCTCGTATGCTCGAAGTGTTAAATTCAACAGTTCTTCAGCATCTTCTACGGTTGCTAATCGAAATAATTCACTCATTTTCTTCACCTCATTTTATAAATGTTTGAAGAGATAGACCTGCTTTATAAATCAGCTCATCCACCCCTTCTTTTAAACGGTTTTTGGCATTCGCATTGTTGATGCCTGTAAAAGAGACGTATTCATGCAGCAGAAAAAGACTGCTGAGCCAATAAGGCCTACCTAAAAAAGACGCTAAAAGTTTTAAATCATACTTAGCTTTTAGTAAAGAATTCACATTTTTGCCAATAAGAATCGGCAGAAGTATTTTTTCATGCAATAAATCTTCTGGCAATATTTTTGTTAGCCGTTCAAAAGACTGTACGTATGTTTCATTTACTCCAGATAACAGAACGACAATACTTTTAGCTTGGTTCACTTTTGAAATAAATGCCTTTACTTCTTTCTGTGCTTCCTGCTTCAAAGCGTGTACATCATGATACAAAATAGTTTCTGCGTGCACTCCTTTTGAGGTTAAGCAAGCTTCTAGCTCATCTTTCACTGAGGCTATTTGTTGATAATTATGAGAGCTTCCGTTATATAAAATACATACATCGCTCACTTTCTTCCCCTCCTTTTTATAGCAAAAAGGCTCCTTGAGTTTCCTCAGGAGCCTTTGGTAGACCAATCAGCTTTAACTGTTTCTTTGATAAAACCGGAGAATGAAGTGAAGTGTCTTTGAAACATACTCACTTAATTCTTATTTATCCAAGTTGTTTTATCGGCTTTTCTGTTTGATGATTCAACTATATAGCCTCATAATGGCAAAGTCAACTTATTTTTCAAAAAATATTTTTCTTTAAAAAAACTCTTTTCATCTGGAAAATCCTTTGCTAAAATTAATCCCAATTATTCTTACCTTTTTTATCAACTTTAAGGAGTGTTTTCAGTGAAATTAAGTATTTTAGATCAAAGCCCACGTTATGAAGGTGAGCGTGCTGAAGATGCATTTCAGCATACTATACAATTAGCTCAGCTAGCGGAAGAACTTGGCTACCACCGCTTTTGGGTAGCGGAGCATCACGATTCTGAACATGTTGTAGGATCATCACCTGAAGTGTTAATTTCTCACCTGCTCGCTAAAACTCATCATATCCGTATCGGTTCAGGGGGTGTTATGCTTCAGCACTACAGCCCTTATAAAGTAGCAGAAAATTTTAATGTTTTAGCCTCATTATCTCCAAATCGCATCGATCTTGGAATCGGTAGAGCACCAGGAGGACTACCTCATTCTACTCAAGCCTTGCAACAAAACTCTCAGCCTACTAAGTCCTTAACAGACAAACTGATAGAACTTAAACAATACCTAAACGATACGCTGCCGGAAGATCACCTGCTTTACGGTTTAAAAGCCTATCCAAGGCCGGAAAAACCAGCCGATATGTTTTTACTGGGAGCAAGTGCTTCAAGCGCAGAGCTTGCAGCTTCATTAAACCTTCCTTATGTATTTGCTCAATTCATTAATGGGGAGCAAAAGGTGCTAGAAGAAGCGGTTTCTGTCTATAATCAGCACGTTTCATCTCGCGCACGCTCGCTTGTCGTTGCGCTTTCCGTCATCGTAGCAGATACCGTAGAAGAAGCAAAAGCATTAGCATCCAGCACAAAAATATTTAAAGTATACTTACAAAATGGTAAGTCCGCTACATTAGGCTCCAAAGAAAAAGCAGAAGAATTTGGTCAGCAGTCCAAAGAAAGCTATCGAATTGAAGAAAAAGAAGCAAACATTATATACGGCACAAAAGAAACCGTTCGTCAAAAGCTTCAAGCTTTGAAACAGGCGTTTTGTATTGATGAATTTATTATTCTTACTGCTCTTCAAGACTTCGAACAAAAAAAGCGGTCTTATACGCTCTTAAAACAAGCATTCAGTGAAGGAGATGTACAGAAAACTAATCAGACTCTAGCTGCTTACTAATCCAGAAGCTGAGACAAAAGTATTTTAGCAGAAGTAAAACACGAACTAAGAATCAAAATTATCGATTATTAGTTCGTGTCTTTTCGTTAGTAAGATGAACGTAGCTTTCATGTGTTTAGTTGCTTCTGGCTGGTGATTGGAGGGCAAATCGAAGTCTTGCACGGAAATCAACAGCGGTGTAACAAGTCATCCATACTGGATCATTTATCCCATTGGTTCGTTTATAGATTCGAGTGATTTAGTTATGTCTCAATTTCTTTGTTTTATCTACTTACCAGCAGTTCAAAGAAAGTATACGCATACCTCTCATTTTTTCAAAAAATCATTAAATTGAATCAAACGTTTTTTTATAGTACCATATGAAGATATGAGTCTAGTAGAAGAAGGGAATTTAAAAATATGCCTTACAAAATGATTGTTTTAGATTTGGATGATACACTATTATGCGATGATCACACTATTTCTCCGCGCACAAAAGAAGCATTAATGAAGGCGCAAGAATCGGGAGTGAAAGTTGTACTTGCTTCTGGACGACCAACTTACGGAATGGTTCACATTGCGAAAGAGCTAGAATTAGAAAAGTACGGAAGCTTTATTTTATCGTTTAATGGGGCAAAAATCATTAATTGCCTAACAAATGAAGAGCTATTTAGCAGCACATTATCTCCGAGAACCGTTGCACGTCTCAACGATATTAGCCGCGAAGAAGGCGTTTTAATTCATACGTACGTTGGAGATGAAATTATAACCGAAGTAGAAAATAAATTTACGGATATTGAAAGTGACATTACAGGTCTGCCGATCCGTGTTGTTTCATCTTTTACTGATGCCGTTACAGAACCCGTTGTAAAAGTACTCATGCTTGCAGAACCGGAAATGCTGGTTCACGTTGAAAAGAAACTTCAAAAGCAGCTTCAAGGAGAGCTAAGCGTAATGCGCTCTAAACCATACTTCCTTGAGTTTACAGAAGAAGGTGTCACAAAAGGGACAAGTCTCCACTTATTGATTCAGCAGCTTGGCATTACACGCGATGAAGTGATTGCCATTGGCGACAGTTATAATGATCTTGCCATGATTGAATTCGCTGGACTTGGCGTAGCAATGGGAAATGCTCCTGAAGATATTAAAGAAAAAGCCAACCACGTAACAGATACAAACATGAACGACGGTGTGGCAAAAGTTGTGGAAGAATTTATCTTAAAACCTGTTAGCGTTTCATAAGACAAAAAAGCAGCTCGTCCGAACCGAGCTGCTTTTTTGTTTTGATTTTATACTCCTAAAAGTTTCATAAGAAGCGTAGCTAAAATAACAGTGGAAGCGCCTCCAAGTCTTGTTGCTACTTGAGCAAATGGCATAAGTGACATACGGTTGGAAGCTGATAAAATCGCTACGTCTCCCGTACCTCCTAAACCGCTGTGACAGCCGGTTACAATTGCAGCATCCACTGGATGCATTTTCATCATTTTACCTACAAAATAACCCGTTGCTACCATAGCAATAACAACTGCTGCACATACGACTACATAACCTGGTGTAACAATTTTCACTACATCTTCAAGAGGAATATACAAAATTCCTAGCCCCACCATTAACGGCCATGTTAAGCTCGTAGAAATGAATTTGTACATATGGTAAGCACCTTGCTCCATCTTAGCAGGCATTACTTGTAAACATTTGACTAGCGTTGCCGCTACGATCATTAAAACTGGACCTGGAATTCCTAAAAACTTATGTGCTAAGCCTCCGAAAATAAAGAAACTACATGCAATTAAAAGACCTGCGCCCATTAACGAAAAATCTACTGGTTTCTTGATATTTGTATCTTCTGAGATGCCATCTCCGCCTTTTGTCTTCACAAGAACTCCATTACCTGTTAATTCTGGCTTTTTCTCTCCTAGACGTTTCATTAAGCCAGCACATATGATAGCAACGATGTTTCCGATAACAGCAGCTGGAATCATTTGCGACACAAAAGATTCTGCTGAACTACCTAAAATTTGAGAATAAGCAAGTGAGAGCGGTAAAATACCTTCACCAATCCCTCCTCCAATAATTGGTACAACAATATAGAAAAATGTATGTTTTGCTCCGTAGCCAAATAACATCCCAACAGCTACGCCTGCAGCTACAGCGGCTAGCGTACCTAATACAAGCGGTACAAACATACGTGTAAATCCTTGAATTAAAACTTTGCGATTCATACCAAGAATACTTCCGGCTACTAAACAAGAAATATAAAGGTATAAAAAGTTTGATGTTTTCATCAAAGTTGTTACCGCTTCCATAGACGCGGGATTTAAAACATTATAAAAAACTAATACGGAAGGTACAAGCAGTGATAAAATAGCTGGTCCGCCAATATCTTTTAAAATCGGAATTTTTAATCCTAAATCACCAAGCAGCATTCCCATTACCATAATAATCGCAAATCCGCCAATCATATCTGGAGGAAGCTCGTTGTAAACGGCCGCGCCATATACAATTAATGCAAGTAAAACATATAGTGGCAGAGGAATAACACCTATTTTAATATTGTTGATGCGGTTCCAAAACCCTTTATTTTTAGGCTGTGAATCTTGAGTAAACGTTTCCAATTTACGTGCTGTATTCATCTCATAACCCCCTGTGGTTCTAATATAGAGAATCATACACAAGTTTCAAAAAACTATATACGTTATGTAACTTAAGAATTCTTTTTGTAACTAAAAAAAGCACAGCTCCTTTTTTCAGAAGCTGTGCCTTTTCTACCTAAAAATTAAGCATTTACTGTTTCTAAAGCTTTGATTTCTTTGTATGTTGGTTCCCACATTGCTGCTTTTACTGCTGCTTTAACATCTGCTGGAACTTCTTTTGCAACGCCATCTTTAATCGCTGCGTTAGCAACCGCTAAAGCAACGTTATATGATACTTCACGTAATTCTTCTACGCGTGGTAGTAATGAAGCACCCGGCTTGCTGCTGTCTACCATTTGAGCTACAGCGTGTGCACATGCTGCGAACATGCTGTCTGTAATAACTTCTGCTTTTACCACGATTGATCCAAGACCAAGACCTGGGAAAACAAAAGCATTATTAGATTGACCAATTTCATATTCCACACCATCGTAGTTAACTGGTTCAAACGGACTTCCAGTCGCTACAAGCGCTTTTCCTTCTGTCCAATTTAATAGGTTTTCAGGAGTAGCTTCCGCAAGCGGAGTTGGATTTGACATTGGTAAAATAGCTGGGCGTTCTACATGCTTCGCCATTTCTTTTACGATTTCTTCTGAGAATGCGCCTGCTACACCAGACGTACCAATTAAGATTGTCGGCTTAATTTGTCTGACAACTTCTAAAAGAGAAATTTTGTCTTCTTCACGGTTCCAGTCCTTCACTTCTTTTGCTTTTCGTGCATAAGGCGTTTGGAAACCTAATAAGTCGTCCATGTCATCTGTTAAAAGGCCTCGGAAATCAACTGCCCAGAAGTTTTTGTATGCTTCTTCTTCTGTAATCCCGTCTAATACCATTGCGTCACGAACTTGATCTGCAATACCGATACCTGCTGTACCCGGTCCAAAGATTAAAACGCGGTGGTCACGAAGTGGCATTTTAGACACTTGAACTGCTGAGAAAATAGCGGCAAGCGTTACAGCACCTGTTCCTTGGATATCATCATTAAACGTTAGAATTTCTTTTCCGTACTTGTTAATAATGTTACGAGCATTTACATTACCGAAATCTTCCCAGTGTAACAGTGCATTAGGGAATATTTCAAGAGATTTTGAAATGAATTGATCTACGAAATGATCATAGCGCTCACCGCGGATACGTTCATGACGGTTTCCGATATATAAAGGATCATTTAATAATTTTTCATTGTTTGTTCCTACATCAAGAACAACTGGAAGTACTCTGCTTGGATCGATTCCTGCTGCAGCTGTGTATACGGCTAATTTACCGATAGCAATATTAATACCGCCAACGCCCCAGTCACCAATTCCTAAAATACTTTCTGAATCTGTAATAACCATTAAATCAATGTCTTCACTATTTGCATCGATATTTTTAAGAGCTTCTTCAATGCCTTCTACATTATCGATTGACAAGTATACGCCACCCGGACGGCGATATTCATGGCTGTATTCTTGGATTGCTTGTCCAACTGTTGGTGTATAAACAACTGGAAGCATTTCTTTTAAGTGATCTTGCAATAAACGATAGAATAATACAGCATTACGGTTCTGTAAATCGTTTAAATACACATTCTTACCAAGGTTATCTGCCTGAGCTAAAAATTGCTCATATGCACGTTTTGCCTGCTCATCTAAAGTTAAAGTCATTGGAGGAAGTAAACCTTCTAATCCTAACGTTTTACGCTCTTCTTTTGTAAAAGCTACTCCTTTGTTTAACATTGGAGCTCCTAAAATTTCTTTCCCACGTAAAGTCGTTTCAATTGTTTCATTATCTGCAAAAAATACGTTGCGCATACGACTATCTTCCTTTCTGTAGACTTGTATGACAAGCATACAAGTTGGTTAGATTTAAGTAACTAATACCTTATATGGATATTACTCATATTATTCAAATGTCCGTTAACTTTTTATGAATAGCTTGCTAATTCATTTGACAATAGTATATTTTATGCCTATCTATTTCTGCTGTCAACTATTTTAGTAGAGCAATTTTTTAGTTATAAAGAGGTAGAAATTTCTGAATTTAAAATCTTTTATCAATTTTCTTTTTATATAGGTACTAAGAAACCTCTTTATTCTATTCATCTCTTTTTGAAAGTCAAAATAATCCTTTAATATGGAAAAAATGTTTAATTATAAAAAATTTATTTTGAAATAATTTTAGTTTACCTATAAAAGAATATTTTTTATTTTTTTGTCTATGCTGATTAGTAAATTACTATGAATATTTTTTCCTTTCTCTCTATACATATAAACTACATAGTTCTTTTTTATAATAATGGAGGTTATTGTATGTTAAAACCAGATACAGCTATTATTTTTGGATTTCTTATCGAAGAAGCGGCCAGTCGATTAGACGATCAAGAGATTAAAGAAATTGCGGCTAAAGAGCTAGAAAATGGAGAATTGGTATTTGAAGAAGCCAGTTATTTTTATAAACGTTTTTTTATCCCTGCTTCCTCTGAATTAAGACAAGCTCTTCGCCGAGAGGTCTTATCGCTTCATTTAACATTAAATCAAATCAAAAATGCTCATGGCAACGGATCCGTGTCTAAGATTGCTCATATGCATCAAATTATTGCAGAAACTGAAAAATCAACAAACGAACTGAACAGACTTTTAAATCTTGCGTTTTACGAAGGTGAAGACGATCAGACCTACGCCTCCTTCATGAATATTTTTTCAAATAAATCATAAAAGAAACCGCCCTTAAGGACGGTTTCTTTTATTGAACACCTTTCATTAAACGCTGAATTTTTGGCGAAATCATTAGTACAATTACACCTAAAATGACCGAAACTCCGCCCAATGCAGCGAAATAAACAACTTGCGAAATGTTTTCATAATATTGAACAAGCTGAGCATTGATTGCCTGTGCCGCTGCGCTTGTTAAGAACCATAAACTCATCGTCTGAGCAGAAAACGCTGCAGGTGCTAGTTTTGTTGTAGTTGATAGCCCTACCGGTGATAAACAAAGCTCTCCAACTACAACTAAGAAGAAGCTTAGCACTAGCCATAGCGGGCTCGCTAACGTTTCATTTCCATGAATGCTAGCCGGGATAACCATGACAAGGAAAGAAAGCCCTGCAAATAAAAGTCCTAATGAAAACTTCTTTGGTGTAGAAGGCTGTCTGTTTCCTAATTTCACCCAAACCGCTGCAAAAACTGGCGCAAATATAATAATGAATAGCGGATTTAACGATTGGAACCAGCCAACTGGAATTTTAAAACCACCATACGTTAGCTGCGTATGATCTTTTGCATACGTTGCTAAAATTGTTGATCCCTGCTCTTGAATTGCCCAGAACATTACTCCAGAGATAAAAAGAGGAATGTACGCTAATACGCGTGAACGCTCATCAGCTGTTGTCTTGGGGCTCTTATACATAACAACAAAGTAAATAATTGGAATAACAATCGCTAAAATACTTACAAATAAAATAACGCCTTCAACAGTTAAAATGCCCGCTAAAGAAGTCAGTACAATAAAGATTGCCAGTACAACTACAACAAGTGCAATGGTACCAAAAACTTTTTTGCGTTCTTCTGGTTTTAAAGGGTTTGGAACTTGTCTGCCTGCACGACCTAGGTTTTTGCCTCGTGTAGCCATAAATACGATTAGACCTAAAAGCATTCCTACTGCTGCGATTCCAAAACCTAAGTGGTAGTTATATTTTTCACCTACTGTTGAAACAACTAGCGGCGCGATAAATGCTCCTGCATTTACACCCATATAGAAGATACTAAATCCAGCATCTCGACGGTTGTCTGTCGGGCTATACATATCGCCCACAACGCTTGAAACGTTTGGTTTTAATAAACCTGTTCCAATGATAATCAAGAACATTGAAATAAACAGCGCGGTTACACCTGCTGGCAACGCAAGCACTAAATGCCCCAGCATAATAAATATACCACCGTAAAACACCGTATTAGACGTACCTAAAATGCGGTCTGCAATCCAACCGCCAATAATTCCAGACATATAAACAAGGGAACCATAAATAGAAAAGATCGCTAAAGCGGTTCCTTGTTCCATTCCTAATCCACCGTTTGCAATTGTATCGTACATGTACAATACAAGTAGCGCACGCATTCCATAGTATGAGAAACGCTCCCAGAATTCTGTAAAGAACAAGGTAAATAACCCTTTAGGATGTCCGAAGAATCCTTTTTGAGGAACTGTTTCATACACTTTTTCTCTCTCTACCGACATATTCCTTAACCTCTCTTTCAACCGTAAACCACCATAGACAAAACTGTCGAAAAATTATGATGATATAAAAAAATAGAAACAAGAAAATTTTATTCTTATAAAATGATTCTGTCAATATCAGAATTTTACAATGAGTGCATAAAATACGGTTTTCCATTATAAAATTGCACCTATAAAAAGCTTTAAATCAAGATTTCCTTTCTTAAAATATCTTTTTGAAATTTTTTTTATACAAAACCCTTGATTACAAAGCATCTGATTATCTACTTTTCATACAACCAGATAATATTTTTCTTTTTGGAAATTTTTTCTTCACATTAAAAAAGAAGCTTTATTATTTTTTCCTTATGCTTCCCTCAATCAAAAATATACTTTTTCAGAATAATAAAAAACTCTTTAAAAATGTCTCTTTTGTTATAGTAGATACTCTTTTTTCATCTATGTAATACCTTTAATATAAGTCACCCTGATTTTTTTATGTAAAAAAAGAGATAAAAGGTTTATTTTTTATCTCTTTTTTCACTGTACCTACAATTTTACGTATTCACCGTTTACCATTTGTCCTTTGTGAAGAGAAAACACACCTGCTTCTTTACTGTATACAATCGTTCCTCTATTAATGGTAGTTAAAATAACGCTATTAAATACCGTTCCTTCATATATACTGTGCTTATGTTTGAAAACCATTCCTTCTTTTGTCACTTTTTCAGTTTGATCCAGATCAACGATAACCAAATCCGCATCGGATCCCAGCAAGATGCTTCCTTTTTTAGGATATAAACCGAATCGTTTAGCTGGATTGGTTGATACAAGCTTTGAAATGTGAGAAAGAGAAATCCCTCTAGTGATGGCTCCCTCACTAATCATTGCTTGCAAAGAGTACTGACCGCCCGATATTCCACCCCAAACTTTAAATAAATCATTCTGATGAGCTGTTTTTAACTCAATCGGGCAAGGAGAATGATCCGAAGAAATCATATCTACTTCCTCTGATTGAATACAAGCCCATAATTTTTCTTTTTGACTCCTGCTGCGAAGAGGAGGTGCACACTTAGCCGTTACGCCAATTTCTTCAAAGTCTTCCTCTGTAAAAAGTAAATAATGCGGACAAGTTTCCAGCGTAACGTTCATCCCATTCTTCTTTGCTTCCGTAATAAGCTGCACTGCTTCATAGCTGCTAATGTGTACAAAGTGAAGCGGACATCCCGTTTCTTCACCGTACTCAAGCGCTTGCTTTACTGCGTTTACTTCTGCTATTACAGGTCGCGTTTCTAAATAATCTTTAATAGCAGTTTGCTTTTGCTTCTGTTTAGCCTGTTCAAGCTTTTGTATTAAATCATTTCTTTCAGCATGCAGGGCAAGGACTTTATTTAGTTTTGCAATCTCTTTCATTCCTTCATATAATGTGAGATCATCTGAGAAATCAAATTCAGAACCAGCTTCTGACATAAATGCTTTAAAACCTATTACACCCGAATGAGCCATTTTGGCTAATTCTTCTTTATTACCAGGAACCAACCCTCCCCATAGACCATAATCTACTACTGACTTTTGATCAGCCAGCTTTTTCTTTTCCCACAGCGCTGCTTCTGTTACGGTAGGAGGAACGCCATTTAAAGGCATATCAAAATATGTAGTGCAGCCTCCTGCGGCCATAGATGCTGAACCGTAATCAAACCCTTCCCAATGGTCTCGGCTCGGTTCATCAAAATGTACGTGAATATCAATCATTCCAGGCAGAACATATTTGCCTTTAGCATCTACGTATTTTTTTGCTGGTATGCTAACACCTTGCGCTATTTCTGCAATCTTTCCTTTTTTAATCCCTATATCTGCTTTTACTATTTCGTCTTCTAATACGACCGAACCATCCCGAATAATTAAATCGTACATGTTATCAAACTCCCCTTTATTTAACTACTCCATCTTCTTATTAAACGAAGCAGTCTGCTATTGTTCTATCATGCACTGTTTCCTTCAAAAAGTCTTTATCCTTGTAAAGAAACCTGACACATAGACTGGTTATTACGCTAGTAAATATAACTGAATTATCTGATTTTTACACTCGCCATTTTGTCTAAACTTTTCTTTTTCATTTGGTCACTTTCACTAACTAAAAAGAGATTGAGACATAACCAAATCAAAAGCTAGAAGCAACTACATACATGAAACCTACGTTCACCCTAACCATAAAAAAACCGAACGAGTTTGATTCCTCATCAAGAATCAAACTCGTTCGGATCATCCTTCAACTAATTTTGTCACAGCCTCTTTCAACTCTTTTTCACTTTTTGTGACATTGGCAACCTTACTGTAAATGTACTTCCTTTTTCTTGTTCACTTTCTACGTCAATTTTCCCTTTATGTGTTTCTACGATCCATTTAGCGATTGCTAAGCCTAGCCCATGACCTCCCATTTGACGAGATCGCGATTTGTCAGCACGATAAAAGCGGTCAAAAATCCGATCCTTTTCATCTGGATGAATCCCAACGCCAGTATCACGTACTTTTAATATACATTCACTCCCATGCTGAACCACTTGAATGTTGACACTTCCATGAGGAGTCGTATATTTAATCGCATTATCTAACAAAATGTAAATCAGCTGAGTTAGACGCTCTTGATCTCCAGTTACCACTAATTTTTCCGGCGTATCCAGCTGCAAATCAATATGTTTAGAAATCGCTAGGGTTTCAACGGATTCCATTACCTTTTGCACCGCATCTGTAATATCAAAAGGCATCATTGCTTTTTCTACTTTATTAGAGTCTGAGCGTGCAAGCGTAAGCAAATCACTGACGAGACTCGTCATGCGCTTCACTTCAGCTTTCATATTATTGATTAATTTTTTAGAAAAAGGATCTTCTGTTACTTCCTCCTGCATTTCTAAAGCGTTGATAGAAGAAAGCATAACGCTAAGCGGCGTTCTTAACTCATGGGATGCATCCGCCACAAACTCTTTTTGCTTTTGGAAAGCTGTTTCAATTGGAACCATGGCCCGTTTTGACATTAAGCGGCTGATATAAATGGCTACTCCTACAAACAGTACAGTAAGGCTCAGCATAATAATAAGGAGCCACTTTAACAGCTGATAAAGAAATGAAACGTCTTTTCCGATATAAAGCATCCCTAAAAATTGACCTTTATAAAAAATAGGTTCACCCGCCATCATCAAATCAATATCTATTTTGCCTTCCCCGTTTTGCCCTTTTACTCCTTCAATGTGTTCGAAACTAGGACGCGGGGCTTTTATTCGTTCTTTCCTCACTTCATTTTCAATAGGGATCCACCCATCAATTAAATCTAATAAGTTAGAGCGAAGCCGCTCGCTCGCTTCGTTTCCCATAATAAGGTCCCCTTCAGGACTGATTACATAATAAAAAAATTGATCTTCACCGGCTACGACAATGTTTTTGTACTCTTCTTTTGACTGTTGATCCGAGCTGTTTATCGCTTGTTTAATTAAGATGCTTTGGACTATTCGGGACTCTTGCTTTAGCATGCTATTTAAGTTTTGCTGCTGACTATTGGATACAACCACATATACCAATGCATAAACAATAAACACGAATAATAGCAGAAACAGCATTAGTAATGCGCTATATCGGAATGTTAAACGATTTTGCGTCTGGCTGAATAAATCTTGCTTTACTTTTTGTTTTACTTTCTGTTTAGCTCTTGTAAGGAGTTTAGCTTTCAATTTTGTAGCCTACTCCGCGAATGCTTTGAATAAGATCCTGTTTGTTAAATTTCTCTAGTTTTTTTCGCAAAAGTTTAACCGTCGCATCAATCGTTTTAATGGAAACATCTGATTCATATCCCCATACCCGGTCTAAAATAATATCTCGAGAAAGAACTTGTCCTTTGTTTTTCACTAAAAAATCTAGGAGTTGAAATTCACGAGGACTTAATTGAATAAACTCCTCGTCAAGCTGTACGGTTTGACTTGCTCTTTTTAATATCATGCTGGCAATCTCTACTTCTTCTTCTAAAATCGGTGCATAATTACGACGAGACAAAGCACGAAGCCTTGCAAGCAGCTCGTCAATTTCAAATGGCTTAATAACGTAATCATCCGCTCCCGCATCTAAGCCTTGTATACGATCTTGAACCGCATCTTTTGCTGTTAACATAAGAATAGCTCCGGCGTATCCTTCTTTTCTTAGACGTTTACATACATCGATTCCGTCTCCATTGGGCATCATCCAGTCAAGAATTAACACATCATAATGCGCTTCAGATGCGTAATCATATGCATCATTCCCTTCCGTCACCCATTCGACGTTATAGCCTCCTTTTTTCTTTAGCATATAACTAACTAATTCACCTAGCTGCAAATCATCTTCTGCTAGCAGTACATTCATTCCGCGTAACTCCTTCCTTTGATACATTTCGCTGCATCCCTTTGTTTACTTTATTATACAAAAAGAATCAGCAGAAACAAGCTGCCTCTACTGATCTCTTTTCATTTTAAATTCCCTTAGCTATACTCAGCACGGGCGCAAACTGCTGTCCAGCAGTTTGCGTCTTTTGTACTCTTTATGAATGCCTAACGATTTGATTTGAATATGAAGGGTTTGATCCACTAACAGTTTCTGTGACCTTTACAACACGCCGGCATATCTCAGCTCGTACACCTCTGTGCTTCAATTGCTCGACGATTTTTTCTAATTTACTATAAGACGCTGTTTGTTTCATATCCATCCCCTCATTTCGTTAAGGTATTATTTATGAATCAAGTTTGTTTGTAATATCATACTTTTTCTTTAGCTTTTGTAACCATGTTGGATACTCTGTTTGGTATTTTTGATCAAGCAGCGTTTGCTTGATTTTTGCTTTACTATTTTCATATGTTGCTTTTTGCGCTTCTTTTTTGCCTGTTACTTTAATAATGTGATAACCGTATTCTGTTTTAACTGGATCACTTACTTCATTTACCTTCATTGAAAATGCTTTGTTGGCAAAAGCTTCGACCATATCGCCTTTTTTGAAATATCCAAGGTCTCCGCCATTTGATTTAGAAGCTGTATCTGTTGAGTATTCTTTTGCTAGCTTCGCAAAATCTTCTCCTTTATCAAGCTTTGCCTTTACTTCTTTCGCTGTTTTTTCGTCTGCTACTAAGATATGACTAGCTTTCACCTGTGCTTCTGTAGCTAGTGAATCTTTATTTTGATTAAAGTACGATTTCATTTCACTATCTTTAATATTAATAGTCGACTCAACCATTTTTTTTGCTTCAATATTCGTCTTTAAATCTTTTTTCAGCTCTGACAATTTTACACCGCTAGATGCTAATGCTTGATTTAATGCATCTTCTCCCCCGTACTGACTTTTAAGGTTTTCTAATTCAGTATTAATTTCTTTATCGGTTACTTTAATATTTTGTTTAGCTGCTTCTTTTGAAATAACTTTTTGTTCAATCAGTGAATCAAGGACACTTGATCCTCCTTGAGCAAGAAGAGCATCGTACAGCTGATCTTTTGTGATTTTTTCATCACCAACGGTAGCAACCACCTTTGATTTATTCATTGCTACGGCACCAATAGCTACTGCAGCAATAATCACAACGGCTACAATAATCATAATTATTTTGCTTTTAGACATCGTTAAACTCCTTTTCCATTTCTCATTACTTACCTAAACTTAAACTTTTACGCCTTGGTAACGGTTTAAGCTCAATTAAAGGTCTTGCAATAGTAGATACGTATTTACTCGACAACAACCACGCCACTCCACAAGCTCCAATTAGAAGAATACTGTATCCTTGTACACTTTCTATCCAGTCTCCAAAAGAAGATAGGCGGATATACTTAATCAGAAACCCATGTAGCAGATATACATAAAAGGTTTGAGCACCTCGAGATGTAAAGGACATCGTTTGTGTAGGGATCAAAGCTAGAAAGGAAATCGTCATTACTAAGCTGATGCTATAAAATAGCGTACGAATGGTCATTCCCTCTAATTGATTTACACCTAAAGAGGCATAAGATTTTGAACCAAATAACCACTCTTTCTCAAAGTCCGGTGCTATATACTGGATCCATAGAGCAATAATCAGCAAAGTGCCTCCAGCTACTTTTTTGCAAGAAACAGACGTCAACTTTTTAAAATGTTCTTTTTTCATATAAAATCCTGCTAAGAAGAAGGGAAAGAACACAAAGGTTCTAGAAAGGCTTAACGTTGTTTCCAGCGGTTCACATAAGCCAATCATAATTCCTAAAACTGCCGCAACGGCTAAAGGATATTTGATTTTTGTAAAAATGAACAACATGGCGTTCCAACAAAATAAACTCAATAAAAACCATAGCGACCAAGCTGGCTGAAACACTGAAACTTCGAATGTGGATTCATCATACAGTTTATAGTCGTATACCGCATAGATAAGTTGAAAAATAATATAAGGAAGTAATACTTTCTTCGCCACCTTCCACATATATCCTTTTTTTCGGTATCCCTTTGCAAAATATCCGCTTATTAAAATAAACGCTGGCATATGAAAGGTGTAAATAAATATGTAGAGCGTTCGTAGCCACTGTTCATCATTGATGAAGGGAGTTAACAAATGGCCAAACACTACTAATACAATTAAGATAAATTTCACATTATCAAAATACGCATCCCGCTTAGCCATTTGACCTCCTCCTTTCTTTCGCGTTCTACGGATCTGTACGACGTGCTGCTGCGAATATCTTTTCTTTACATTCCTTACTATACATAGTGAAAATGAAAAAACAGTGAAAACCTTGCTTACTTCTATTTTTAAATAAGGCGCGGCTAAATAAGTTTGACAAATGGCACCTCTTTCTCTACTATATAGATACGCACCCTATCCAATTCAATTTCGCTTGTTGCGGGACACTTAACCAGTACGGATGGATAGGGTGTTTTTGTATGCAAAAAAAGCAGAAGACCTAGGTCTTCTGCTTTTTATCTTGCTATAGGCTGACTTTCGTTTTTTCTGTTTCCTTTTTTATTTTTCAAATAATAAAACAAGTAACAAAAAAGGACAAAGGGGATACCGCAGTATAATGCGATACGCTGACTCTCATCAAAAGCCAGTCCTACACAAGCAGCAAAGCATAAAACAAACGCTAAAATAGGTACAATAGGATATAAAGGAGCTTTGTAAACAAGCTTCGATACATCATTCCCTTCTTTAATATAGCGTCTTCTGAACATAAAGTGAGAAGCCGCAATAGCCATCCATACAGCTACAACCGCAAATCCAGAAATAGAAACTAATACTAAGTAAACAGTTGTTGGTGCAACTACGCTTGACAGCAAGGACAGACATGCTACTCCCATGCTGATAAGTAACGAATTAAATGGAACTCCTTTAGACGTTACTTTCCCTAACCAAGTACTGACCATTTTTTGATCAGATAATGACCATAGCATTCTCGAACATGCATATAATCCTGCATTAGCGTTTGATAATAAAGCTGTTAAAATAACCAAGTTCATGATATCTGCTGCGTAAGGAATACCTATTTGATCGAATACCGTCACAAAAGGACTTTCTAACACTCCTGCTTGTTTCCATGAAATCAATCCAGATAGTACAAACATGGCGCCAATAAAAAAGAAGAACGTACGCCAAATGATATTTTTAATTGCGCGAGGTATGTTCTTTTCCGGATCCTCTGTTTCCCCCGCCGTAATACCAATTAATTCTGTTCCCGAAAAAGCAAAGCTAACAGAAACCATCGTAATTAATACAGGCATAAGTCCATTTGGAAATAAACCGCCCTCTCCTGTAAAATGAGAAAGCATCGGCGCTTTTTCATGACCGCTAAGAGGAATGAATCCAAACATCGCTGCTGCGCCTAAAATAATAAATACAATAATCGTTAATACTTTAATACTTGAAAACCAAAATTCTGTTTCGCCGAAAAAACGTACAGATGTTGCATTTAAACCAAATAATAAAAGGGCAAACAGCGCGCTCCATATCCAAACCGAAACGTCAGGAAACCATCTTTGCATAAGCAATCCAGACGCTGTAAACTCCGAACCGACAGATACCACCCAAGTCAGCCAGTAGAGCCAGCCAACCGCAAAACCAGTTCCCGGCCCGATAAACTTCGTAGCGTATACTTGAAATGATCCTGACACAGGCATTGCTACGCTTAGTTCCCCTAGACATATCATGACTAAATACATAATTAATCCACCGATTAAATAAGCAAGGAGTGTTCCCCCAGGACCTGCTGCATTAATTGTGTAGCCTGAATTAAGAAACAGCCCCGTACCGATAACACCGCCAAGAGAAATCATAAATAAATGACGGCTTTTCATTTTTCTTTGTAACTGATTCATAGATGTTGTATTCTCTCCCATTATGTACCTCCTTTTTTTATAGTAAACCCATCTAAAAACTTGGTTTATTTACATATTCTCTATAGTCTCTTCTCTGCAGGAGTAGGCTCTATTTCTTCGATATGTACTAATTTTGTATATTGTATACAATATACACTTCTTAAATCTTTTTACGATTATATCATTTTTCAGATTTTTTACAACAATGAATAGTAAAAAATATTTCAATAATTCTATTTTTTATATTCTAACTAAGATTAGATGAAGTGATATGATATGATTATTTTTACACCTGTACGTTCTTTCTTGCTATTTTTATACTCTTTCATCATTATGACATGAAGAGAAAGAACGGCTGATGCGATATTTATTTTAGGGGGAAACAATGAACAAGGGGCCTGTGATTTATCATTCATTAAAAGATCATGTATATAACTACATAGCAAGTCAAATTCAAGACGGTACACTGCTGCCTAACGACAAAATAAATGAAGCCAGTATTTGTTCTCAGCTGAATGTCAGCCGAACGCCTGTGAGAGAAGCGCTTATTAAACTGGCTTCAGACAACCTATTAGAATACAGACCGCGCAGAGGATTTACTGTAAAGGAAATTGACATACCAAAAAAACTAGAAGTATTTGAAATCGTCGGTGCTTTAGATGGTCTTGCAGCTGCACTGTCGATTGATCACTTAACGGAAGAAGATTTTACGAAGATGGATGAGCTTATTAAAAAAATCGATGTTTCGATTGAATTAGAAAATTATCAGGATTATCAAAAATATCAAACGTATTTTCACCGAGTATATTTGAACCGATGCGGTAATGTGACCTTAAAAGAACAGCTTATGTCTTTACAAGATGGATTCATCAGACAAACGTACTTTAGCGATGACAATAAAGAGCTATACGCCATTTTACATGTGATGAATGAACATCACCGCCATATTCTAAAACTTCTGAAGCAGAAAAAAAAGGCGGATGTTCAGCTTTACCTTCAAAATGTCCACTGGAAAATCGAATATCCAGAAATGATTTGATCAAAAAGGGCTCGAGACATAACTAAATCAATCCAATCAACAGCTAGAAGCAACGAAATACATGAAACCTACGTTTATCATACCAATAAAAAAATCCGAACGAAGTTGATTCTCCATCAAGAATCTCAATTCATCGTTCGGATCTTCTTTCAACTAACCTACTGTTGTCTCAGCCTCTTTTATTTCGCTATAGAAGAACGTTGTTTTTCTTCGGTTACGTACCAAATGAATTTCCCTGTATATCCGTAAATAATCGCCAAAATAATAGAGACAAAGCTTAGCCACATAAACGGCAGATAAGCGAATGTAGAAATCCCAAGCGTTGTAGCTAGAAATACACCGTTGTCCGTCCACGGAACCATCCCTGAAGTTAAGGTTCCCCCTACTTCTGAGTTACGGGCAAGCACTAGACGCTGTATTCTTAACTTGTCATAACTTTTCTCCATAATTTTCGGTGTTAAAATTAATGAAACATACATTGCACAACCAAATATATTCCCTAATAACCCAACGAAAATAGTAGAAGCCGTAACGTTTCCTGAATTGACAAGAATTTTTTCGAATTTAGATAGCAGGACTTCTAAGACGCCGAGCTCATCTAATAACCCGCCAAAGCCTAGTCCAAAAATAATGACAATAATGGAACCGACCATGCTTAAAATTCCGCCACGATTTAACAGCTCACTTAAAAATGTGTTGTCGGTATTAATTTTAAACCCTTCATAAGCCGTATTAAATGCGCTCGCCACATCCATATGTTGAAAGACAACTGCCCATATAATTCCTAATAATGAGCCAATCGCAATTGCTGGAAGAGAAGGTTTCTTAAATGCTAAAAGGACAATGACAGCCAAAGCCGGAATCAGCATCCACCCGCTGATATGGAATGTATCCAACAGCGAAGATTTTAATCCTTCTACCCGTCCAGCATCAAAATCTTTTCCTCCATACATAAACCCTGTTACCGTAAATAATACTGCCGTAATGAGGTAAGCAGGAATATCCAACACTAACATTGCTTTTACGTGATCAATAACGTTCACTCGAGCCATTGATGCAGATAAAATGGTACTGTCAGAAAGAGGAGAAAGCTTGTCTCCGAAATAAGCTCCTGAAATCACGGCTCCAGCTACTAAAGGAAGCGGCATACCTAGGCCTTGTCCGATTCCCATCATCGCGATTCCGGCTGTACCAACCGTTCCCCAAGATGTTCCTGTTGAAATCGAGGTAATAGAGCAAATGATAAGTGTAGCAAGTAAAAAGAATGTTGGATTAATAAACTCTAATCCAAAATAAATAAGAGAAGGAACAACTCCTCCGGCAATCCATGTTCCAATTAACGTACCGACGGCTAATAAAATTAAAATAGCTTCTAAGCCGTTTGATATTCCTCTTGTAATGGCCCCTTGCAGCTGATTATACGTATACCCAAGTCGTACTCCTAGCGCCATAACAATAAACCATGAAATAAATAAAGCGAGCTGAATAGGTAAATCAAAAACAGTTGCAAATGAAATAACAACAGCTAAAAATAAAGCAAGCACAATCATTATTTCCCACATAGATGGTAAACGGGTTGTGTTCAAAGTAGCTCCTCCTAAACTGGTATGTAGATTCTGGAATGTGGTATCGTTTAAGAGCAAAACGTCCTTATTTTTTAATTGTTCCTCTTACTGCTCCAACGTATGTATTTCTATGAGTACTTAAACAATAAACTGCATCTTTTTAAGAACATAAAATAAGGATACTCGCGTAAACAATAAGCCATTTTTCTTTTATCCAGTGGTCATAATACCATAAGAACGTGCTTTCTTACAAGACTAGTTATAAAGCGCTTTCTATTTATTTATACATTTTAATATATAAATATATTTTTATTTATTTTATTCAACGAAAAGAGGAAAGTAACGTGAAAGCATATGCAACGTTTGCGGGAGGATGCTTTTGGTGCATGGTCGCTCCTTTCGATCAGCTTCCAGGAATCATTAGTATCCGCTCGGGCTACGCTAGAGATGAACAAATTACTTCTGAAGCTAAAAAGGAAAGCAAATACGTAGAAGCAGTACAAATTGTATGGGATCCTTCTCAAATTACGTTCGAAGAGCTTCTTAACCTGTACTGGCAGCAAATTGACCCTACGGATTCCGCCGGACAGTTTTCAGACCGCGGACCGTCGTATCGAGCCATTATTTTTTATCATAACGAAAAGCAAAAAGAAGCGGCTCTCGATTCTAAAAGAAAGCTCGCCCAAAGCGGACGTTTTAAGAACCCTATCGTCCCCCCTATTTTACCTTTTTCTTCTTTTTACGAAGCAGAAGAACAGCAGCAGGATTATTATCGAAAAAATGCATTTCACTATAAATTATACAAAGAAGGCTCGGGGCGAACTGATTTTCTGACGCAGCATTGGCCCAAGGACCGCTCTTACCTTAAAAAGATCCTAACGCCTATGCAATATTTTGTTACGCAGGAAAACGGAACCGAACCCCCTTTTACAAATTTATATTGGAATAACAAAAAACAAGGAATTTACGTTGACCTTCTAACTGGAGAAGCACTGTTCAAAACGTCAGATCAGCTTCCTTCTCATACAGGCTGGCCCATTTTTAAGCGCCCTATCTTATACGGAAACATAAAAAAAGTTCCGATGCAGCATGAAACAGCACTAAAAAGCAAAGAAGGAGATAACTATCTTGGTTTACTTTTAACAGAAGAAAACAGGGAATACTATCAAGTAAATTCCGCGGCTTTACGCTTTATTCCAAAAGAGAAGCTTAAAGAAGAAGGCTATGAAGATTTTTTAATTTTGTTTTGATGCCTATACTTTTTTAAAAGGATAAAAATAAGCCGTAACTTGGTTTGCATAGTGCACAATTAAATCGCGATTTTCCGCCGGACGCAAAAAAGGCTGAGTAATAGAATCATCTCTTATTTCACACTCCCCTTTTTGCAGCTCCCAAGGATCATGATAAAGGTCTCCTCTATAGACATTTCCTTGATGAGTGGTAAATAAGCAGTAGCGCTCTGTAAGCCAATAAGCTAATTCTCCTTTTCTACTGCGATAGGACGGAGAAGTACCTCTATATGTAAGCTTTACTCGCTCTTTTTGTGAGTCTCTGTGCGTTCGAACTGACTGAAAAGAAATATAGTTCTGAGTTTTGTTGAATGTCATAGCAGCATGGTAATAAGGCAAGTGAAAAAACTGACGAGCAATCCATACTCCTAGCGGATTGCTCGCGTCTAAACTAAAAAAATAAACGCCTTTCCCCCCTTTATATGTAACATATGTACGCACATTCAGCTCATATAGCCGTGAAAAGATGGGAACTGCAGGTGTTCCTTTGAATCGAATGTCTGTCATCGTAAAAGGCACAAGTGCAATCCATCCTTGACCATTATAGGTGTCAGGCTCTAACTGACTAGGCAATAAAGAAGCCAAAAATGCCGGATCTACAGGCCAATGAATAAACAGTAAATCTTTCCACGTTTGTTTCATTATCCAATTATTTTTCACTTCTTGGTCCCTCCTTTTTCTAGATGTTCTTTCCCATTAATTCAGCGGCTGCCGATTTCCCTGACAAATATGCGCTCTCTAACCGTGAGTGATTTGTTTCGTCTTCCCTTCTTAAAAAAGCATCTCCTGCCACCAGTAGCGACGGCATAATTTTAGCAAAGGGCTGATGAAGAACTTGTTCAACCTCTGCATAGCGCCATTTCTTTAACTGAATGCTTTTAATATGATTTGCACCTATCCATTCTTTTATTTCATTTTTTATCGCCCGCAGCAGCTCATGTTCATGTTCATCAAAATGTTTTTCTGACCAGTCTTTATTCATATATATGCTAAGAACGGGCGTCTTTGATATTCCTTTTTGCTCATGATTAACGATTCTTTGAATTGTGCTAGATGGATTCGTGATTTGACCATGATCACCATACAGCATCTCTGTGTAAAGCTCCACGATAGCAACCAAGCAGGGACTAAATTTCAGTGTATTAAGAATTGATTGGTCCGCTTGCAGCTTACTATTATTAAGTACCTCAATAACCTGAGGAGACGGAGGTGTAAGAATGATATCAGTCGCTTCAAAAATCTCATTTTCTTCTGTATACAGCTGATACCTTCCGTTTTGAAAATCAATGGCTTGAACTTTTCGATTCACGTATACGCGTAGATCTTCAGCTAAATATTTAGCTAGCGCATTCATGCCATTCATACTTTGATACCGAGGGTGATGGTCACCAAACCACTTCTTAACCTTTCTATCAGCTATCCATTTATTTACGTCTTGTTGAAATTCATCGGATCTCACTGTAAAAAATTGAGCTCCGTGATCTGCTTTTCCATCCCCTACTCTTCGGGTAGCCATTCGTCCCCCTACACTTTTACCCTTATCAAGAAGAAAGACCTCTATTCCTTCTTTTTGTAATTCAGCCGCTGCTGTAAGGCCCGTCATTCCAGCACCTACTATTCCTACTCGTCTCATTTTTTCCTCCTTATTTAACGCCTTTACTTACAGTATAAAAAAAGCGGAATGATTGAGCTAATTTAAACTGTCTTTTTCATTTAACTGCGTTTCTGCTTGTCTCAAAAAAATAGTCTACGATTCCATTCAGCTGAGTATACTTATTGTATACAAATATATTTTTACCTGCTAGCACGTCTATAGATAGGAGGACTGTCACATGATGCTCTATGATATTAAGCACAAAGTATATTACGAAGTATTTAATACAGCTCGCCCTAAAATGAAGGACGCTCACCAAGGACGAAGCTGGGGATATGTTTATAAAAATCTCAATGGACAACCTACAAAGTTTTGGATTGACTTTACGCACGGACGTTTTATGTACTTTCAAGTTGAAGACAAGTGGTATCGCGTGCAATATTTGCAGTCCAATGATAAGAAAAAAACAGCGGATGTCTTTAAAGGCGCTCTCATTGACTTGATTTTAGATGGAATGGATCTCAAGTTAGTACGAGGAAACTTTGAAAAGAGAAGACTCTTAGCTTTATAACACATAGAAAAACAGCCGTAAAAGCAGGACTGCTTTTACGGCTGTTTAATTGTACGAGGAGTAATCAATATTTCAACCCTCCTATTTTTCGCTTGTCCCTCTGCTGTATTGTTAGATGTCACCGGTTTGAACTCTCCAAATCCTTTTGCACTGAACATGCTTGGATTAAGCTTATCATTTTTTAAGATAACTTTCATAAAGTTAACTGCTCTCATCACGCTTAACTCCCAGTTGGATTCAAAACCAGCGTTGCGAATAGGTACGTTATCGGTGTGACCGCTAATAATAATATTACGAGGAGGATCAATCACCAAAAGCTCTGAAATATCATTTGCGATTTTTGTATCTTCACTCCGAACTTGTGCTCTTCCCGAATCAAACAATACATTGTCTCGAATGGAAATTAAGAGACCTTCATCAGTTAGCGAAGTCTGTAATTGATTTGTTAAGTTTTTCTTTTGAATATACGCATTAATTTTAGATTGAATTTGCTGAAGCTCTTCTTGATCAGCTTCTCGAATGGTTTGTTCCTTTTGTTCGCTCGTTAACGATTGTGAAGAAGCAGGAGACTGATTGGGGGCTGTCTCCACTTCATTTGTTTTTTCCGTACTTTTAGCTGCAAGAGTATTTGAAGGCTGAACCGCTTCTTCAGATTCCTGCAGAGATTGAAATTCCATCACGCCCGTTCCTCCAACGAACGCTTCATTAAATGCGCGGGAAAGGTTCTTAAATTTCTGCGCATCCACTGAGCTCATTGCAAACAATACAATGAATAAAGCAAGTAAAAGTGTAAGCAAATCTGAGTAAGGAAGCAGCCAGCTTTCGTCAACATGGTCCTCTTCATGCTTTCGTTTTCTGCGTCTACTCATTTATGCCCACTTCACTTTCTTGAAGAAGCTTTTTACGTTCCGCTGTTGGCAAATAAGAAGCCAGCTTTTGCTCAATTACTTTTGGTGTTTCTCCTTCTAGGAGTGAAAGCACTCCTTCGATCATCATATACTTTACCTTTACTTCATGTTTCGATTTACGCTTTAGTTTATTTGCAAACGGATGCCATAGTACATACCCAGTAAAAATACCAAGAAGCGTAGCAACAAACGCCGCGCTGATCGCATGTCCTAGCGTATCTGTATCTTCCATGTTCCCAAGCGCAGCAATTAATCCTATAACAGCTCCAAGTACACCCAGAGTTGGAGCATATGTACCTGCTAAAGCGAAAATACTTGCACCCGTTTGATGTCTTTCTTCCATAGCATCAATTTCTTCAGACAACACGTCTCGTATATAATCCGCACTTTGACCATCAATAGCTAAATTCAAACCATTTTTTAAGAAAGGGTCATCTACATCAATAATTTGGGCTTCAAGTGATAGTAACCCTTCTTTTCGAACAACTTGTCCCCATTCAGAAAACATGGATACTAAATCAACGGGCTGCAGCATTTTTTGTTCTTTAAACAGGACACCAAACAGTTTTGGGACTCTCTTGATTTCATTTGAAGGAAATGCAATCACTACTGCTCCGACGGTTCCGACAATAATAATTAAAATAGCAGCCGGATTTCCTAACACAGATGGATTAACCCCTTTAAAAAACATGCCTACAATAAGAGAGGCTATTCCTAAAATCAGTCCAATAAAAGATGTTTTATCCATATGTAATTCTCCTATCCTTAACTTCCTGTTCTTTCTTTTTGTATATTTTATCCTCATCTTTTATTTCGACTATTTCATAGAATTTTTAAGCTTTTTATGAATCATATTTACAATTACAGCTGTTCTCTATTATAAAAACACTTTTTTCAACTTTTCATACAGAATATCTGAAGGTCCAGCTATAATCGCTACAATTTGATTTTCCACATAAATAGCAGCCGTCATCTTATTATCAATATCAGCTAAAATTGCAAACCCGACGTTAATGTTCAACTTTATTCACCTCTGTCACGTTCTTGTTTATTCGACATATAAAAAGAACAGTCTTACCATTTATTTTTCCGTGTTTTATTGACATTTGTAAATTTTATATTAAGATTATGTAAATGAGTTGACAAAATGGAGGTGATATCATGCTACTAGAAAAATACTGTAAAGACACTGATTTATTGATTATCCAGTTTACAATCGAACTAACAAAAGACATTCACGCTAAAATCTCCGCACGTACTTTATTTTATGAAGAACAGGTGATACGTTATGCTGAAAAAAGAATACGTTCTTTCTTACATCCTCTTTCCCTTAAACATACGCTAAAATTTGTCTATCAATCTGAAATACTGCAAACCATTCTATTCAAATTAAAACCAACTTTTGAGCAGCAGCATGTACTGCGCTGTATTTCATCTTAAAAAGGAGTTCCCTTTAGCGGAAACTCCTTTTTGATTTGATTCTACGATATAGACGATATGCTTTTCTGATAACGTTTAAAAGCGGATAAGGCAAGCGGATGTGGTATTTATCAATAAACGGATAAAAGGTGTAATAGGCTTTTACAAGGTCTGTCCATTTTTTATCAATACCTTCTTTATAAAAGTCAGAAATATCCACCACATACCCTCTTCCATCTTTCATCATGACATTTTTACCATGCACATCATACGGGTTTAACCCCTGGCTTCTTGCATAGTCCAAAGCTGTGTTCACATCTTTTATGACTTGTTCTGGAATCTTTATTCCCCGCTGTACGGCATCATACAAGGTAACGCCTGTAAGTCTTTTTAAAATCAAGTACGTCTTTCCCTCATGAAAAAGTTGAGAATAAGCTGGGTGAACGCCCAGCTTTCTATACACTTGCGCTTCTTTTTTTACACCATAAATTTCTCTTCCGTATACTTTCACGACAAATTCAGGATAATTTTCGTGCGTAAACACACCGGCATAGTTTCCTTTACCAATAAGTACCCACTCTTTTGTTTTGTTCGTAACTTCAACTGGATCATAGTCACTTTCACTTTGAATCGTAACTTGCGTTAGTAATGATGTTTCAACTAGCGACACCAACTGTTTAATTGTTTTATCCATAGTCCCCTCTAAAAACCCTTCAGTAATCTCTATCAAATATTACCCTATGATAAATCTCAATGCAGGATGTGTCAATAAATTGACAGCCTGATATAAAGAGGGAAAGTATTCCCGTTCATTCAAGACTGCGCGTGAACTTTATGAACATTCACCTTCAGTTCTTCTTTCATATTCAGCATTACCCCCGCCATCGGAGCAATAGATTCGGGCTTAGTCAGCTGAAATAAAAAGCGCTTTGTCATTTCTGACAGAAAAATGGTTACTATTTCAGTGATATAGTCCATGCCCCTTTCCGCTTGATGCTCAATCCCAAGCGGCATATACATATAGCTTGGGACATCAATGGACCCTCCTTTTTCAAAACGGTCAGGTAAAAATTCACTTGGCTCTAAAAAATAATCTTCATGGCGATGCATCATATAAGGGCTAATTAACATAATCTCCCCTTTTTTAATACTGTAGCCATCTATTTGTATATCTTCACGTGCTTGACGCCCAAATAGCCAAAGAGGCGGATATAACCTCATGCTTTCAGCAATTATTTTGCGCATATAGGTCAGATTTTTGGTTGAAAGTGATTCGCCGCTAGCATAGGCTTGAATTTCTTTATTCAGCTGAAGATGCTCCCTAGTATTTTGAGATAGTAAATGAATAGACCAGCTGCATACGTGCGTAATCATTTCATACATCGAAAGGAATATAGAATTTAGCTGTTCGTATATTTCTCTTTCATCAATTTCTTCTCCGCAAGAATTCAATATATACTGCAGTAAATCATTTCCTTCGGTTTTGTTTTGAACACGCATTTGAACGCGTTCAAAAAGGAGTTGTTCTAGCTGCTCATCTGAGTCAGGCTGGTGCAAAGGTAGACGAATATAAATTTTGCCTAACTTTTCTTTTTTTCTCATAAGCGCTTGAACATAGTGAATTTTATCTTTATCCTCAATCGAAATGCCAAATACAAGTTGAAGGAGTACAGCTACGACTATCTGTCTTATGTCTTTTACTATCGTTCGAAGCTGCCCTTCTTCCCACGTTTCCGTATGCTTTTCAATTATTTTTGCGATTGCTTCCTTATTATAAGTTAGATGTTGTTTAAGTTGTGAGGGTTGAATGGGGCTCATGTATAATGCTTCATCTGTCCATAACATTTCTTCGCCTAGCAGCGTTTTAAACATGTTCGTTAGTTTAATTTTTTGAAACGCCTTGCTGTTTGTAATGACTACATCTTTAATAAGTTGAGGGTCTCTCGTTACATAAAAGCGTTTGTGCGCAACTCTAAATGTTGCAATTTCTCCATACTGAGTCAAGTTTTCCAAAAAACCCAGTGGGTTCTCTCTAAACTTTTGCAGGTGACCGGTAAGCTTATACGACGAGGGGCCCTGTATAACCGGCAATGTTATCACTCCTTTTCTAAAAATGCGGGACTTAACCAAATAAAAGAGTAGTCCACTAAAGACTACTCTTTTTCACACAAAGATATGCTATTGATTTCCACAAAAAATCTTACTTATTATTCCATATTGATCCATACGCTTTTCACTTCAGTGTAATTATCAAGCGCATAGCTTCCCATTTCACGACCAATTCCCGACTGTTTATAGCCTCCAAACGGGCTTGCTGCATCAAATACGTTGTAACAGTTCACCCAAACTGTACCCGCTTTAATACCATGAGCAATATAGTGTGCTTTCTTTAAATCCTGTGTCCAGACGCCCGCTGCTAGACCATATGCTGTATCATTTGCTTTGGCAATCAAATCATCGAGATCGTCAAACGGCATAGCAGCTACAACCGGACCGAAGATTTCTTCACGAGCAATCGTCATCGAATGATCGACATCTGCAAAGATAGTCGGTTCTACGAAATAGCCTTGATCAAATGGAATGTTTCCTCCTGCGAGTACTTCCGCTCCTTCTTCAATTCCTTTATCAATATAGGTTTTCACTCGTTTTTGCTGCTGCGCAGATACAAGCGGACCCATTGTTGTCTCATCTGCTAATCCATTTCCTTGTTTAATAGATTTCGTTTGAGAAACTAAATCAGCTACGACATTATCATATAAACTTTTTTGGACATACAGACGACTTCCAGCACAACATACTTGTCCTTGATTAAACATAATACCTGAAAGCGCACCAGGAACTGCTTTTGTTAAGTCTGCATCCGGGAGGATAATGTTTGGTGATTTACCTCCAAGCTCTAACGTCACACGCTTTAAGGAGTCGCTAGCTTGCTTCATAATTGCTTTTCCGACAGCAGTAGATCCTGTAAAAGCAATTTTATCGACAAGATCATGATGAACGAGCGGTTCACCTGCTGTTTTCCCGTAGCCTGGCACAATGTTTAGCACGCCTTTTGGGAACCCTGCTTCATCGGCTAGTCGAGCCAAGTAAAGTGCAGAAAGCGGTGTTTGCTCTGCTGGCTTGAGCACAATTGTACATCCAGTTGCCAAAGCGGCTCCGAGCTTCCAAGCGGCCATTAAAAGCGGAAAGTTCCACGGAATAATTTGGCCAACAACTCCTACTGGTTCATATCTTGTATAGTTAAAATACGCTCCTTGCACAGGAATAGTTTGTCCAACCATTTTAGTTGACCACCCAGCAAAGTAGCGGAAATGTTCAATTGCTAATGGAATGTCTGCATTTGATGTTTCACGAATTGGTTTTCCGTTATCAAGCGTTTCAAGCTGCGCAAGCTCCAATTGATGTGTTTCCATTAAATCAGCTAATTTATAAATAAGTCGGCTTCTTTCAGCTGCTGACATCTTTGTCCAAGTTCCATGATCAAAGGCTTCTCTAGCCGCTCTGACGGCACGATCAATATCCTCTGGATTTGCTTCAGCTACATCTGCCAACTTTTCACCCGTTGCTGGATTTACTGTTTCAAACGTTTTTCCTGAAACAGAGTCTACCCATTCGCCGTTAATGTATAGCTGTTTAACTCCTTTTAAAAACTCCACTACTTTCGGACTCATTTCAACTTTTTTCGCTCCAAGATTTTGCATCAAATACATACCTCCCCACGAATTTTGAGAACGCTAACAATGAATATTTTACCATGTTATCTAGTAAAATCAACAATTTTGCATACAATATTCTGAATTTTTCTACATATATTCTAGTTATCTAAAACTTATCTTACTAGTACAAATGTCGAAAGAGGCGAAATGTTTACTGTATTTCCTTTCACCGTACGGAGCGTTTTTGTTCCTGCCTGCTCGCCGTCAACAAGTAATCTCCACGTTCTGTTAGAAGGTAGATGAACCGTTTGAGCTTGTTTATTTGCATTATGAATCACCATTATTTCGTTTGCTTTATCTTTATTGGCTTTAGCATTTAACGTATAACCTACTACGTTTGCTGGTGCATCAACAAAGCGTAAATTTTGATGAATAGCCTGTGCACTCGTTATTCTAAATGAGGAATATTGCTTTCGAAGCGCAGTAAGTCCCTTCATGTAATCTACTTCTTGTCTGAAAGCTGCTCGGCGCTTCCAATCTAGCTGATTGACAGAATCGGGTGACTGATAGCTATTATGATCTCCGCCTTTTGTTCTCATAAACTCTTGACCTGCATGTATAAAGTTCATTCCTTGAGATGTTAAAATAATAGAAGAAGCAAGCTTATGCATTTGCTTTTTCGTTTGCTCGGTGTCAGCAGGGTTCGTCAGCTGAAGCTTATCCCATAACGTATGGTTATCATGTGCTTCTACATACGTCACAACTTGATCTGGATCTTCATATGTGGCAGTTGAACGATCATAATCAATTCCAGCTGCTATACTTTGCTGTATGAGTTTTTCTTGTCCCTGTTTTCCATTAACAAATCCGTTGTCACGCTCAAAAAATACGCTGCCTTTAAGACCATCTCGCATACCGTCATTAAAGTGAGCGATGCGCTTCATATCTTGAGCGTTTTTCTGATTAGCTTTTAGCTTAGCATCAAGCTCGGTTTCTAGATCCCAGCCTTCTCCTAGTACGATAATAGAAGGGTCAATTTCATCTAACTTCTTTCTCACTTCATTCATTGTCTTTGTATCGTGAATCCCCATTAAATCAAATCGAAACCCGTCAATGTGGTACTCATTTGCCCAATACGCAACAGAATCTACAATAAACTTCCGAACCATTTTCCGTTCAGAAGCCGTGTCGTTTCCAACACCTGTTCCGTTGGATAGAGTTCCATCTTCTTTATAACGGAAGTAGTAGCCTGGAACTAGTTTATCAAAGCTATGCTCACTCACTGCATACACATGATTATAGACAACGTCCATTACCATACGAAGCTGCTTGTCATGAAGCGTTTGAATCATGTGTTTAAGCTCAATAATTCTAGTCTTAGGATTATATGGGTTTGTTGAATAGGAACCTTCTGGAACGTTATAATTTTTTGGATCGTATCCCCAGTTAAACTGCGGCTCGTTTAATTTCGTTTCATCCACCGTGCGATAATCGTAAATAGGCAGGAATTGAACATGCGTTACACCTAAGTCTTTAATATGACTGAGTCCTGTTTTTACTCCATTTGGTCCTTGCGTATTCCACTCCGCTACGCCTAAATATTTCCCTTTATTTTTGATACCGCTCTCTTTTTGAGACGATAAATCTCGTACGTGCAGTTCATAGATAATCGCATCTTCTGGATTTTTAAATTTCGGCTTATTTGTACTCCACTTTCGCGGATTTGTCTTAGCCAAATCTACGACAACTCCGCGATCTCCATTCACCGTTGTTGCTCGTACATATGGATCAACCGCTTCGTTCCAGCTGTTCCCAATTTTTACTTTGTACGTATAAATTAGTTCATCTTGATTTCCTTTTAACTCCGCTTTCCACGTTCCTTTTTCACTTTTGGTCATAGAAATTTCTTTTATAGCTTTGGAGTTCCATGACGAATAAGTCACTAGCTTGGCTTCGCTTGCGGTTGGAGCCCATACGCGAAAATTTGTTTGTTTCTTAGAATACGTGTTTCCTAAATCGTTTCCGCTATATGCATACTTTTCGTCAAATTCTTTCGTGCGAACGACATTTCCATTGACTACCTCAGCTGAGCCGTATCCTTTTTGCTTAACTCTATACGTTTTTGCAACGTCCAGAGGCTGTTTGGTTATGATTTTAACTTTAGTAGTAACAGCCTCTCCTCCCTCTTTATAAGGTGTCACTTTCTCAATTTGAGCTCCGTCAATTTCAATGTCTCCTAAGGTCTTAGAAGAGTCAAACGGCACGTTTGTTTCTAAGGTGATTTGATTAAATGTATCCATCGTCGCTTTCGTGATTTTCCGAGTGATATCTACTCCTGCTCTATCATAATAAATTCGATTTTGTCCTTGAACAATCCATACTTCTACATTCCCATCTTTACCAACCTTGGTAATAAAGCGGTCTCCTCCGTCTTTATTTTCCCAATCGTTGTCACTAGTAGAATGGCGTACAATAAAACCAATTTTGTCAAATAAATTACCACTTCCACTGTTAATGGCGTAAGTCGCTCTCTTCCCAAAATTCGTGTCTTCCGTAAATTCGATTTGCTTGCCTTCTTTTTCATCACCTGGCCATGTCCAAATGTTCCACCCGCTGTAATCTCCGTCGTACCGATGATAATTTAAGGTAACGTTTACTTTATCAAACTTCGGTAAATCTCGGTATTCACCGTCAGGAGGAGACGTATATGTATGTTCATCTCCACTTTTCACCCATACTTCTCCTTCACCGTTCTCCACTGAAACGAAGCGGTCTCCTCCATCTTTTTCCCACGACTCTGTTCGAACTATAAAACCTACTTTGTCGTAAGTACCGGGTAATTCAACTTCCGCTACTTTTCCAAATTGATCTTCCCCTGTAAACGCGTAAGGCTTCCCTTCTCCTCCTTCAGGAAAAACCCATAATCCCCATTCCTTTGTATCATTTGGAGCAGGCTGATAGTGAATCGTGATTTTTGTTGCGTCTGCTGCAGATGCAAACGATTGCATAAATGGGCTAAAAAAAGAGCTTACTAGTAAGAGCAAAGCCGTCAGTACCATTGCATATTTAGTCCAACTACGTTTCAATTAAAACCCTCCCGTAAAATAAAGTACGTACACATTTTTCACTATAACCTTTTTTTGAAAGCGTTATCATAAGTATTTTTTCCTATTTTATGTGGATAAAGAAAATAAATCCATAGTTAACAATGTTAACTATGGATGACGTATCTCTTTTACACTTCTGCTGTTTCAGGTGAGATGGTTTGATCGTTGTATACGTTTGTATCTAGCTCTTTTGTTAATTTACTAGTGACGACTCCGGCTGTCATGCTTCCACTTACATTAAGCGCCGTACGTCCCATATCAATCAATGGCTCTACTGAAATTAATAAGCCTGCTAGCGCTACGGGCAAATTCATAGAAGATAATACAAGTAAAGCCGCAAATGTCGCTCCTCCGCCAACGCCTGCTACGCCAAACGAACTAATTGCTACAATGGCAATCAACGTGAAAATAAATGAAGGCGTTAAGGGATCAATACCTACCGTTGGTGCAATCATAACGGCTAACATAGCTGGATATATTCCAGCGCATCCGTTTTGACCAATTGTAAGACCAAATGAACCTGCGAAATTCGCAATTCCTTCTGGAACCCCTAACTGCCTTGTTTGTGTATTAACATTCAAAGGTAATGCTCCAGCACTTGTACGGGAAGTAAAGGCAAAAGCCAATACCGGAAATACTTTCTTAACATATGTGATCGGATTTACACCGATGATTGTTAGAATAACTAAGTGAACAATAAACATAGCTGCCAATGCGACATAGGATGCTACAACAAATTTTCCAAGTTTAACAATTGCATCAATATCACTCGTTGCTACTGTTTTGGTCATAATTGCGAGTACCCCATAAGGAGTTAAACGAAGAATTAGCGTCACTACACGCATTACAATTGCATAAAGCGTATCAATAATTTTTGAAAATAACGCCGCTTCCTCAGCCTTTTTACGCTTCACGCCTAAATACGCAATTCCAACAAATGCCGCAAAGATGACAACGCCAATCGTGGAAGTTGAACGTGCGCCTGTTAAATCAAGAAACGGGTTAGCAGGTAATAATTCTACTACTTGCTGCGGGATTGTTTTTGCTTCTAAACTAGATAAATTGTTTTCTAAGTCCTCTCCGCGCTGAAGTTCCGCTTCCCCTTTTGTGATTTGGACAGATTCTAAATTAAAGCTCGTTGTTGTAAAAATACCAATTGCAGCTGCTATCGCTGTTGTGACAAGCAAAATCCCAATAATTAAACTACTAATCTTTCCAATATTGCTCGTCAATTTTAAACGAGTGAATGCCGCTACAATCGATACAAATACAAGCGGCATAACAATCATTTGGAGAAACTTAACATATCCGCTTCCTACAATGCTAAACCAATCGGCGGTCGTCATCGTTACTTCATGAGTCGGACCATACACCCACTGAAGAGCAAAGCCAAAAATAATCCCTAGTCCAAGCGCTGTAAACACACGCTTTGAAAATGCTACATGTTTTTTCTGCATCATAAACAGCCCCGCAAGCAATGCGATCATAATGAGGATGTTTAGAATGACTAATAAGTAATTCATAGATGTTCCCCCTGTAATTTTTTCCATAAATTATGTCTCTATTACTTATAATATAACAATACCAATAAGTCAACTAGGTTTTATATTTTTTCCTGAAGACAGTTTTTTTGAATAATTTTGACAAAACAAAAAAGCTAAGGTTTTTCCTTAGCTTTCTATTTTACGCTTGTATGTACTTCAGTGGTCTTTTGCTCCGTTACCAGAGATGGTCTTTCTTTCATCACACCGGATGTACTACAATTCATATATAGGATTACATTTCATATAATTCATTTAGCCATTTTACAAACAAATGTCTGGGTAATTCTAGTTCGTGAAGCTCGACATATTGAATATCAGATAGCGTCGTCCCTCTAGCCATATAAAAGTACCACTGCCAGCCAATATCTTTAGCAATGGCATAGGATTTAGCTAGATCTTGCCTATTATCTGTCTGCTGCATATCATTCATCCACTGCGTTTCATCCGCTTCATACTCATAATAATGGAGAGTATATTTATCACACCAATACGTAAGGTCCTGATGGGAAAACGGATTTTCTCCGTCACATACTTGAAGCAATAGCATTCTTAAATTTTCCGGTGTATACGGTAATATAATTTTTTGATCTGCACGTCTCATTTTGCTACCTTCCTGACATGTTCGTTTCTTTTATTACATCATGTACGGCTGCGTTTAGCAATAAGAAATGGATGACGTTTTCATTACTTTTCGTTTACAACATTTCATTTGCTTGCAAAAACCGCCGTATCTTCGACATACAGAGGCAGTCGGATTTTAACAATCGTCCCTTTGTTCTGTTCACTCTCAATCTGCAGGGTACCGTGATGATCATGAATAATTTTGGAGCTGATTGTTAATCCAAGCCCCATTCCTTTTTCTTTTAAAGTAAAAAATGGTTCTCCTATATGTTCTAGACGGTCTTTAGAAATTCCTACTCCTTCATCTCTAACTTCTATAAAAATATGGTTATCCGGCGCTGTTTTGATTGTAATGTAAATATTTCCAGTCCTATCCATGGCTTCAATTGCGTTTTTAAAAACATTAAGTAATACTTGAATAAGGTGATTTTTATTTCCATACACACTAGCGTTATTTGTTTGTTCATCGTATAAGAAGTCAATGTTTTTCAATAAAGCTTCATGGGAAGTTAAACTCATTACATACTTAACCGCTTCTGTGAGAGAAAACACGCGAAAATGTTCACTTTCAGGTTTTGACAAAAGGAGCATTTCACTGACAATACCATTAATTCGTTCCAGCTCATCAAGCATGATGTTAGCATACCCTATTGCGGATCGGTCTGTTTCTTTCATGAGCTGAACAAACCCTTTAATACTCGTAAGCGGATTTCTAATTTCATGAGCAATTCCAGCAGCTAATTCGCCTACTACAGAAAGCTTTTCCTTTTTTATCAGAAGCGCTTCTGCAAGCTTTTGCTGAGTGATATCTCGTCCAATCGTGATAAGAGCTTTTCTTGAGCCATCATCAAAAAACACAGGTACTTTAATAACATCAAATGTTTTGACCTCGCCGTTTGGTATTTCAAATGCTTCTTCCGTGCGTACCTTTCCCTTTTTTCTCCAAGCTTCTTCATCCGATGAAATACAGTGTAAGAAAGCGGCTTGAAAGAAAGGCACAAGCTCCCCGAGTTCTGCATCGGTTTTACCCCTGTAATCAATACCCTTTAAATGATAAAGTTCTTTTCCAAAATCATTCACCGCCACCCATTTGCCAGCTCCATCTTTAAAACAAATAAAATCTGGCATTGAATTTATTAATGTAGCAAGCTGATACTGTTCATCAGACACCTGGGTATGAACCGAACGCTTATGAAGTAAATAAAACGTGCCAGCCGTTACGCCCACTAGTAAACTATCTTTTATCAAACTGCTAAGAGCATATGCCCCTTTAAAAAATGCCATTGTTTGAAAGACGATGTACACCCCTACAAGCAGAAGACCCGCTACCGCCGCTGCTTTTCGTACACCCTCCCTATTTTTTATCAATATTTCCCACCAGCCTTTGTTTTTTACGTGAATACTCTCTATGTCTCATCAATTAAGTTCTGAACATTCTTCTTACTTTTAAACTAGTTTACCTTATTTTTTTATTCTTATCTAATACCTTTTTTTATTACTTTTGACACAGTTTCTTTTATCCTCTTTATTTGTTTCCGCATTTTCATTTTATTTGAATTATTTTCTCTATCAAAATAGGAATTTAGATACGGAATATCCTGGAACATTTAGGTAATAATACTCTTTTTTGCATTTTCTTAATATTGTAAATTCGAGTAGTACCAACTACATCGATAAATTTAGGGGGATTTTAATGAAAAAAACCGTGATTTCTTTGGCTGTAGCAACAAGTTTGACTTTATCTTTTACAAGTGTACAAGCTTCTACTTCTGCAAATGCTTCTCACAATCAAAGTTCTGAACAAAAAGTATTAAAAAAAGTCAATGCTGAGAAAATTTATCAAGACATTGCGTATCTATCAAAAAAACCTCGCGTGGCAGGAACTGAAGCTGAACGCGAAGCTGCTACATTTGTTCAAAAGCGTTTGTCTAAACTAGGTTATGAGAGCGCAGTAGAGCCTTTTACCTTTACCGGTTACACACCAGCAGCTAGTTTTTCACTAAGCGTAAACGGTACCAGCTACTCTCCAACAACTTTTACTTATAGCACCAATGGAAATGTCACAGCTGAAATTGTAGATGGAGGGCTGGGTACAAAAGATAATTTAGCAAACAAAGATGTGACAGGTAAAATTGTATTAGTTCAGCGAGGCACTATTACTTTTGGTGAAAAAGTATTAAATGCTGCTGAAAAAGGGGCTGCAGCCGTCATTATTTTTAATAATACAGACGGTGAGCTAAACGGAACGCTTGGCGGCGCTAATGATAACTACATTCCGTCTCTTGCTGTTACCAAAGAAGAAGGTGAAAAGATTCTTACTTCTATTCAAAAAGGCGAAAAGCCTTTAGGTACAGTAAAAATTGAAGGAGCTGTCGTAAGTGAGCGAACATCTTATAATGTAACCGCTACTAAATCTTCTACTTTTAAGAAAAAAGGAACAAATGATATTATTGTAGTAGGTGCTCATCATGATTCTGTGGCTGGAGCGCCTGGGGCAAACGACGATGCTTCTGGAACAGCAATGGTTCTTGAATTAGCTCGCATATTTAAAACTCTTCCTACTGATACAGAACTGCGATTTGTTACATTCGGAGCTGAAGAAGTAGGCTTACTAGGATCCGAGCATTATGTTAGTGAGCTATCTGAAGATGAGAAAAATCGTATTGTTGGAATGTTTAATTTAGACATGGTAGGAAGTCGAGATGCGGGAGATTTGGTGATGAATACAGCTGATGGAACACCAAATCTTGTCACAGAATTAGCTCAAGCTTCAAGTACAAGATTAAATGGATCACCTACGCCATTCCAAGCTGGCGGCCGCAGTGATCACGTTCCTTTTGCAGAGGCAGGAATACCGGCTGCTCTATTTATTCACAGTCCATCTGAACCTTGGTATCATACGCCTGAAGATACCCTTGATAAAATAAGCAAAGAAAAACTTCAAGATGTGGCTGAGATTGTTGGAACAGCTATTTACGATCGTTCCCGTCCCGACCAACAAGGTTCTTCAGTTAAAAAGAAAGCAACATTTAAAGCTCCTCATCTTTATCACGAGCAAGATGTTAAATAAGAATCTATCCCTGTTATTCATACATGATTAAAAAAAGAGATGTTTATGCATCTCTTTTTTTGATAAGCAGATTTCTCAAGGTTTTAAATCCATTATGCTACAATTATTATAGAGGAACCTCACTTATTGCTTACATAAAAATTTCGAACAAAAGAGGTGTATTTTTTGGATTTTACGGTAGACCATTCAATTCTTTTATTATCTATTCTCCTTGTCATAGGGGTACTTACTGCAAAGTTCTCTACTCGCCTTGGAGTCCCTTCGCTCGTACTCTTTATTATTGTAGGAATGGTTGTTAGCCACTACATCTACTTTGACAATGCTCTTTTAACACAAGGATTCGGAATATTAGCACTTATCATTATTCTTTTTGATGGGGGTGTGCAGACCAAATGGAAAGATGTTAAACGCGTTGTTCGCCCTTCCGTTTCATTAGCTACTTTCGGAGTCCTCATTACGACAGTTTTAACGGGTGTACTTGCCAAATATATTTTAGGTGTTACTTGGCTTGAAGGCTTTTTATTTGGGGCAATCGTTGGTTCTACAGATGCTGCAGCCGTGTTCTCTGTACTAGGGACACAGAATATCCGCCAAAAATTAAACTCCACGCTAGAAGCAGAATCTGGTTCCAATGATCCGATGGCCATCTTCTTAACCGTTTCTATTATTGAATTAATTCAACATCCGGACTCTCCTATCCTCTCATTAATCCTTAATTTCTTTTGGCAAATGGGAATCGGGCTGGTACTTGGTTTAGTACTTGGAAAAGCATCCGTTTGGATTATTAATCGAATTAATTTGGATTCTTCAGGTCTTTACCCTGTGCTTACATTGTCATTGGCCGCCTTACCCTATGGAATTTCCACATTTGTAGAAGCAAGCGGTCTACTTGCTGTATATGTAATGGCAGTGGTAGTAGGAAATGCAGATCTAACTTATCGTCACACAATTGTCCGCTTTAACGAAGGTTTTGCATGGATGATGCAAATTTTAATGTTTATTTTACTCGGCCTTCTTGTCTTTCCTAATCAACTGCTAGATATCATTTGGCAGGGTATACTGTTATCTCTTTTACTTATGTTTGTCGCTCGTCCACTCGGCGTATTTCTTTCGATGATGTTTGCTAAATACTCATCCAAAGAAAAACTGTTTATTTCTTGGGCCGGTTTAAAAGGAGCTGTTCCAATTGTATTAGCTACTTATCCTATGATGGCAGGTTTGGAGAACAGCACGCTCATTTTTAACGTCGTTTTCTTTGTTGTCTTAACTTCCGCTCTTCTTCAAGGAGCAACAATCGCTCCTTTAGCCAAATTTCTAAACCTTTCTCAAGGTGAAAAAGAGACGGTTCCTCACAGTCTCGAGCTTGTTTCGATGGGCAAAACCAAAAATGAAATGATTGAGTTGAAGCTCGTGGAACATGCAGATATATCAGGAAAATCGCTTGAAGAACTTCACCTCCCTGAAGACATTTTAGTGACTGCTGTTATTCGAGATGATAAACTACTTACCCCTAGAGGAAATACACAAATTTTTGCAGGTGATACATTATATATTCTTATTTCGAAGAAAAAACGGGATAAAGTAAAAGCATTTTTCCAAAAAAATACGTCTGATGGAGACGAAAGAGAAGGAAAAACCAGTTAAAAAATTGGCTAAAGCCTTTACTAGAAAAACAGCACCCGATTATTGAACGGAGTGCTGTTTTTGCTGTTGCATCAAATAAAGAGATTTATAATTAGGGTGATGTTTTAAAAGTTCTGAGACCGTTACAAATTTATACCCCTCTTCCTTTAACTTCGGTAAAATTTGTTTTAATGCTTCAATGGTTTGGGTTCGATCTCCTCCAGTATCATGAAACAATACAATATCTCCTGACCTGGCATGGTTAAGCACTTGACTTACAATTTTACATACGCCTGGATTTCTCCAATCAAATGTATCTTGATGCCAAGACCAAAGAATAATAGTATACTGCTGATTTTTAGCAGCTTTTACTACGCGATCGTCATAATAGCCAGTAGGTGGACGAAACAGATAAGGTTTTATTCCTGTAATAGCTTGTATACGTTCATCCGCTTTTTCAATTTCTTGTTCAATTCTCTCTACTTCCTGGCCCCTTACTTTCAAATGGCTATATGTATGATTAGCAAGTTCATGACCTTCGCGAACTTCTCTTTGAGCAAGCTTGGGAAACGAAGTTATTCGATCGCCGACTACAAAAAAAGTTGCTTTGGCACCGTACTTTTGCAATAAATTTAAAATGGTCGGCGTATATTTAGGATCTGGTCCATCATCAAATGTAAGCGCAATCAACTTCTCATCTTTCATGGGAACTTCCCACACGATATCTCCTTTTTTTTCATAATAAAATCTGCTCTTCTTTGCAGCGTCCGCCTGAATACCATAGAAATTAATGGAAACAATAATGATAATTGACAAGCACCATTTCACTCAATGACCTCCTTTTTTGTCTAGGTGTGATTCATACGTATTGTCAATAAACGCTTTAATACCAACTGCAAATAATCGTTCATCACCCAAACACACGCGCTGTTGACGGCGATTAGCTGCAGAAGTTGATTTACGGTTTTTCATAGTCTTCTCTCCATTACTAATTAATTGTGTTTTTAGCTTTACCAAAAAGCCAAAAATAAACCTGCGGGTTCTAACATGGCGAAAACATTTTTATATAGTAACTACACGCTGTCTAGCGTTTTGAATAGGAGATATATACATGCGAAAATTTTATTTAGCGCTTCTGTTAATGATAAGCGCAACCATATTTATACTGCCTTCTGTTAAAGCAGTCAGTGAAAGCAATGAAAAACATCAGCAGCTCACCGTAAGCGAACAAGGATATTCTCTTTCATTGCCCAATGAATATGCGCTTCAAAAAGAAGAGGATGGAAAAGATATTCTTTTTTCAACCAAGACTCCCTATACGTGGATGCGAATTGAAGTCCTTTCCGGGAAAGAAAGTACAAGCAAATCATATCTAGATCGTTCAAAAGAATTGTTTGATGACCAGTTTGGAAAATCGTTAAAAATTTCTTCTACATCCCTATTTATTCAACCCGTTGTATTTGCATCTATATCCGGGAGTAAAAAAGAAACGGCAAAGCTATATGTATTAAGAGAAACAAAGGGGCACCCTCCTTTAAAAATCACGATGGTTACAGCTAAAAATTCTGATGATGAAAAAAAATTAATTTCAATTGTTAACTCAGTAAAAACGCATGAATGAAAATAGATAAGGAAGCCAGCTATGAAAAAAAAGATATTTCTTGTTTGCTTTATATGTTTGATGAGTGGCTGCTCAACTGCTTTTCGTGAAGAGCTTATTAACACACAGGAAGAAATTCCAAAAGAACGCTTGCCACAGCAAGAATTCACCTATCCTTACAAAGGAAGCAGTAGAACAGATGTGGGTTATCTTAAAAGAAGCATCAATCAAAACTATACGCTTTACGTACTAGAAGGATACGAGTTTACAGAGGAAGAGCCCCGAAAAGATGTCATTTACAACAAAAAAAATGATGCTTTGTGGATGCGAATTGAAGTGTTTCCCTCAAATAAAAGTGTAGAGGAGCTCAATAAAGAAACAAAAGAAATTTTAAGAGCTAGCTTTTCAGAAGTGGCTTCCCTTGATACGCACCTCATCCACCATAACTTAGAGATAGAAGCTGCGTACAAAGCATCAGATGATAAAAGTAACGCATACGGTTTTCTCGTTCGAAAGCAAAATCAACACCCTACTTTCCGGTTAACGATCTTTGCTCCTAAATCCGAAAGAGATTTAACTCCGTTTTTAGAAATGGCGAGAACGCTTCAAAATGCATAAAACATAGAAAAAGTCGGTTTACAAAGTGTGTAAACCGACTTTTTCTTTATTTCATATCTAATAGTTTAGTTTTTAAATCTTTTTCCATTTGATACAGCTCTGATTCTGCCTCGGTACGCTTCGTACGTCCTTCTTCTTGTATCTTTAGCACTTCTTCTAACGTGGTAATCAAATCGGACTGCGTTTTTTTCAATGTTTCGATATCGACAATCCCCGCCTCGTTTTCACGAGCTACTTCAATCGTATTCTGCTTGAGCAGCTCTGAATTTTTAGTAAGCAAGTCGTTTGTTGTCTTAGATACTTGCTTTTGGGCTTCCATTGCTTTCTTTTGGCGTAATAAAGTGGTTGCGATTACTACTTGATTTTTCCAAAGTGGAATAGCTGTTAAAATAGAGCTTTGAATTTTTTCAACAAGGGTCTGATTGACTTCTTGAATTAATCGAATCTGCGGTGCACTTTGAATGGCAATTTGACGGCTCAGTTTTAAATCATGCACTCGTTTTTCTAGCCTATTGATAAATTGATTTAAATCATTGACCTCCTGAGCCATCAAGTAGTCATTTTTTTGAGATGCTGTTTGCTGAAGCTGGGGCAGCGTTTCATTCTGCAGCGCCACTAACTTGTATTCTGCCGCTGCAATGTAGACGTTAAGCGCCTCGTAAAACTGTTTATTTTTATCATATAAGCTATCTAGCATCGTAATGTCTCGATACAGCATTTGTTTTGAGCGCTCTAACTTATCTGCAATTTTATCAATTTCAACATTAATGCTTTGATATTTTGTTAATAAATTTTGAATAGGCCTAGAGACTCCTGAAAATAATCGACCGATGACTCCTTTTTTCTTTGCAGAAAAATCATCGGGATTCACTTGGCGAATCTTACTCATTAAGTCTCCTATAACGTCTCCTACTGGTCCCGTATCTTTCGTTTGAACATGCTGTAGTACAGATTGAGAAAACTGAGATAGTTCTGACTGAGCTGCTACCCCGTACTGTAAGATAGCCTGCTGATTTTTATAATCAATTTGATTTGCGATTTTCTGTGCTTTTTCCTGATATTCCGGTGTCAAATCATCGTATGTGTTTCTTTTTGCAGCGCGAGGGTCCGATTGTACCTGCGGGGTAGGCGACGCAAAAGGATCATCAAGCAGCGCATCTAACGATTGATTTTGATTATATTCTTTCATCATAAAATCCCATCCTTTGCATTTACGTTACTTTGTGCGATTAGTAGCTGTCGGTATATACGGCTGCTCCTCTTCAAATGCTTGTTTTAGCACTTTAAGCTCTACATCTAACGTCAGCTTATCTTGTGAAAGAGCACTTGTTAATAAATGCTCATACTTCCCTGATAACCCGCGCAGCATGTCTTCCGCTTCATGAAGACTTTCTTTTACTTCTATGCTTTTCGTTGGTTTTGATAATAAAAACATATACCTTTCAATGACGGTAACCGTTGATTGTAAGTAGTTCGTAAAAAAGGGCTGAACATCTTTATATCGTGCGGGCTCTTTTTCTACCATTTCAATGATGCTTTTACCTACTTTGTATAGTTTAGAGAGTTCTGTCCACATATGAACAGACCGAATTTTAAAACGATAGCTTCCAATGGTTCTTAATTGCTTTTTTGCCTCTTTTACTTGATGACGAACGTATGCAATTTCTTCTCTATACGGATTTTGATAATGACGTCGAGCACTGCTCATAATAAAAAACAGGCTCATCACGACCATTACTCCTATACTAATGCCAAAGGATTGAATCATCGTAGTACTAAATCCAAAATAACTGACCGGAACGGCTACTGCTCCTGTTACCCAAATGGCAAGAATCTTTTTTATGATTCGAACGACTTTCATCGCTTTCACTCCTATCTCAAATGTGACCGAACTTTTAAACGTATACATATTATACCATTTCCTTCCCGTCTCTTAAAACGATTACTGTTATAATTTATATACGGATAAAACCTTTAAAGGTTTCATAAAACAAAAAACAGGCAGCTATTAAAAGCTGCCTGTTTTTTATTGATCTTCGCGCTTGTTGTAATCATACTTCGAACGTTCAATTGGTTTGAACCCTTCTGGTGTATGAAAGCGGAGTAAATCTCCGTAAACAAGTTTATCTGATAGTTCTAGCTTTTTCTTAACTAGTTCATCATACTTATCATACTGTTTCGCTTCCTTATCTGAAAGCTGCTTGCCCGTTGCGTTGTCATACACTTTCTGATCAACTTTTGTTACCTTAGGTGTAACAAAGTCACCGTTACGGAAAGGTACAACTTGCTGATGTTCTTTTGATAATAAGTCTGTACCAAAGTCAATATAGTCTTTTGTATCAAGACCTAATAAATGCATCACTGTTGGACGAACATCTACGTCTCCGCCATACGTATGATTTACGCCGCCTTTAAGGCCTGGTGAAGTAATAAATAATGGTACGCGCTGCAGTTGAGCTTGTTCAAAATCATTGATGTTTTTACCCATTACTTTGCCCATTGCACGCTTATGGTTTTCAGAAATACCGTAGTGGTCACCGTACATCACGACCATCGTATTGTCTGCTAAACCAGAGGCCTGTAAATCCTCAAAGAATTGCTTGATTGATTCATCTAAATAACGAGCCGTTTGGAAGTATTGGTCAACTGACTTATCTCCCGTATTGTGAGGTCCAATCGTTTGGTCTTCCTTATCTAGCGGATAAGGGAAGTGGTTTGATAACGTAATGAACTTCGCGCTAAATGGCTGCTTTAAGCCTTTTAGGTACGGCATTGACTCTTTAAAGAATGGTTTATCTTTTAAACCATAGTTCAGCGTATCTTCGTCTGACATATTGTAATAAGCTGAATCAAAGAATTTTTCTACACCCATTGATTTATACATTTCATCACGGTTCCAGAACGATTTTCCATTTCCGTGGAACACAGATGTTGTATAGCCTTGCTGATCTAGAATACCAGATAGCGACTGATAGGTGTTATTTGCTTTTGTTGTAAATACAGAACCTTGAGGTAAGCCGAATAATGAGTTCTCCATCATGAATTCAGCATCTGACGTTTTACCTTGCCCTGTTTGATGGAAGAAGTTATCGAAATACATTGTGTTCTGATCTTTTAATAGTGAATTTAAGAATGGCGTTACTTCTTCACCATTTAACTTATAACCAATCATAAATGACTGAAGTGACTCTAATGAAATATAGATGACGTTTTTGCCTTTTGCTTGACCGAAATATTCTTTGTTCGGCTCAGCATATGTTGCTTTTGCATAGTTCTCTACCTCAGCCACATCACTGCTATCTGCTAGCGCGCGCTGTGCTGAAGATTTCGAGCTCTGGATGATGTCATAAATCGTATAGTTATACGTTCCTAAATATTTTACTAAATAGTTGCGGTCAAATGTTCTTGTTAATAGTTGAGGACGATCCATTTCCGCTAGTGCGATGTTGGCACTTAAGAATAAAATCCCTGATAAAAATACACCTGTCACAGTACGTCGACTAATTGTTGCTGGTAAGTCAACTTTTTTCCATAGTACTAAAACTAAAAGAATAAAGAAATCTGTGAAGTATAAAATATCAGTTGGGCTAATTAAAGCCATAGCACTGCCGCCTAATTGACCAAAGTTGTTTGACTGAGTCAATACAGGAACAGTAATAAAATCATTAAAGAAGCGATAGTATACTACATTTGCGTACAGGATGAATGAAAGTAAAAAATTCATTCCAAGCAGTGCTCGTACTTTTCCGCGCCCTTTAAATAGTAGTGCAATGGCAAAAAAGAAAATTGCCGAACCAATTGGGTTTATGAAAAGTAAGAACTTTTGCATAAAATTATCTAGCCCTAAGTTAAATTCGATACGATAAACGGTATACGTTTTAATCCAAAACAACAAAACTGCAATTAGAAATAACGGCAGCTGTTTCGAAAAAATATTTTTACCGTTTGTCATGAGCTGTTTCATATTCCCACCTCTGTCTCTATTGAAATTTAAGCTCACTTTTATATTTATAGTAAATGTAAAAAGAAATCTCCCTTACAAAAAATGTAAGAGAGCTAATCTGTTCTTTCACATTTTAACTCTTTTAAAAAAATTGTCAACACCGCTACGTATAATTTTCACCAAACGTGAGAAAATAACTACTTTCTTATTCCCAGCTCTATCGGCTTTCGAACACAAATATATCCTCCGCTTTTTTCTTCTTACTATTTAATACGGACAGCTTCTCTTTAGGTTTCACTATTTTATATTTATTTTTTATTTTGTCCGCTATACATATAAATTTAACACTTGCCTTAGTTTTCCTTCTACTTTACAAGAGAATGCATAAAAGCACTTGTGAATATTTGTTATATCAATACCTCTTATTTTCTTTTCTTTCTACAGTAAACCACATATTTTGAGTTATTTCTTTCTTTAAATATGAAAAAAATGTGTCAGTTTGCATCGAAAATTTTTATTTTTTTACCTTTTTGTTTATAATATAAATTATAAATATTATTTGAAATTTCAGATCCCTTTAACGTCTGATCTAGAAAGTGCATTTTTTATATAAAATTGGAATGAGTACGGGCTATGTATGCTTGTATACCTAGAAGTTTAAACGTCTTACATTTTTATAAAGGAGAAAAAATGAAAGAATGTATTGTTTTCATTACAAATATTATTAATGTATTGCACGACGGATTAATTTATATTTTTTATTTACTAGGATTTTCTCTTTCAGATAAAGAACTTCACTTCTGGATTATTGGCATTATTGGACTGCTCACGTTTTTAAGCGTTTATATGATCTTTAAATTATTGTCAAAATGGAAATTTAGTATTACAGCTATTTCTTTTATCTATACCCTTACCGTTATGCTTGTCTTAGTTTTTGCCATTGAAATTCAGCAAGGAATTACCACTCGAGGCAATATGGAATTTGATGATGCCATAGCAGGTTTATGGGGGTTTTTAGTCTTTTTTAGTATTTATATCGCCTTTGCTTCTTTTTTCCTTTTATCCAAGAAGTTATTGTCTTCGAATAAAGAGAAAAAAATAAAAACCGAGGCCCCTACTCGGAGCCAAAGGCACGTGAATTAATTTCGTTTGAGTTTCAAAACGACTTGATGGATCCGTATTCGATTATATCTTTGAACCAAAATAAACGGTACGTTTGCAACAATCGCATAAATAACCATCCAAACACCTATAGAAGGAGAGTTCCATATAAAAAAAAGAATAGAAGGAAGTATGCTGATCCAGTGAGTTAACTCTGCTCGATTTGTTTCAATTAAAAAAAGCTGTGCATATTCCTTCGTTCTACTCTCCCATTTCTTTTTATAAAATCCTCGTTTAAATAGCTTTCCTGCATCAGGAAGCCACGTTTTCCATCGGTGTACCCCGAATTTTTTATATATCCCAACTGTTTCCCAGCTTTGAACCTTAAACAGCGCAAGGTCCCTTTTTAAATAAAAGGCAGAAATTTTTGTGCATCTGTAGGCGATGAACATGTGAATCACAAACCATGCCATGATATTAATTAAGAGCTGAGCACCTGTCATTTTATCACTTTCTTCTTTTTTTCTTCTTTTATAGATATGCTGCGTTCTTTCCATTTAACTTGCTTTCTCACCGCTGTTTGGATGAAAGACCATACGAATAGACCCAGAAAAAACAGCACATGAATAGGAAATAAGCACAAAGAAAAAAAAGTAAATGAACCTATTTTTCTTAAGCTATTAAATAAGAGACTTACATAGCAAACATAACTGCTAATTGCCAAGCCTGCATGTTGATTCCATAGAGTAGGTAAAAAAAGGACATAATTAATCATGCTAGTAAGCCATAAACTTACTAGAAATAAATAAATGGCTTCCGTTTTCCCCGCACCTGAAGCAAAACTTTTACTCCACCCTCTTATAAGGCTTTTCATACCATTTGGATACATGCGCATGGAAAGAGCTCCCTGTCCACTCATACACGTAATAAATTCACCTTGTTTGTTCATTTTTTCAACCAGCGCCATATTTTCAACCACTTCTTTTTTTATCCCTTCGTGGCCTCCGCTTTGAAAGTAGGAGGCTGCGCTGCAAAGCAAGCACTGCCCGAAACCGACAGAAGGACTTTTCCAATTTTTAAAGGGGTGAAAAGCGCCAATCGATGCAAACGTAACATAGTGAAATAAAGCAGAAAACATTTCATAAGGCCTCTTAACAAGATGATAAGGATGAACCGACAGCACACCCCCTTGCTGTTGATAGTAGAAAAATACTTTTTCAATTCCGTCTTTCTCTACTGTAATATCAGCATCTAAAAACAAAAGCACCGAGCCTTTTGCTTCTCTTGCTCCATTCCAGCATGCCCATGACTTTCCTAGCCACCCAGCTGGAAGTGCTCCCGGGTGCACTACTTTTACGCCAAATGCTTTGGCTACCCTCTCAGTATTATCTGTTGAGTTGTCATCTACAACGATCACTTCAAAGTCAGCGTTCTGTAACTGGAGTGACTGCAATAAAAAGGTAAGGTTTCTTTCTTCATTTCTAGCTGGAATGATAATGGACAAACATGACATATCGTTTCTTACTATTTTTACACGTTTAAATGTAGGGATAGTGATGACAAGCGTACCTGTCAAGACGAGAGCAACCAGTAAAAAAGACATCCCTTTCTCCTTTCCTTCACGTATGAAATTGAGCGAACTGGACAAAATAAAAAGTTGTAGACCTATTTTTATTTTGCGTGAAGTCATTTTATACACATTGTTGACAACTCGCTTTTGTTTTATAAGGAGGAAAAAGATGAAAAAGAAAGTAATTGTTGTAGGCGCAGGTTTAGGTGGTCTGTCAGCTGCTATTCGTCTGTCAGCTGATGGATATGATGTCACAGTTATTGAAAAAAGCGAGCGAATTGGCGGTAAGTTAAATATTCGCAGCGGCAAAGGATTTTCTTTCGATACGGGACCTTCTATTTTAACAATGCCGTGGGTGCTAGAGCAGCTGTTTGAAAGTGCAGGCCGCAATATCCATGACTACTTAACAATAGAACGAATTGAGCCTCAGTGGAGAACTTTTTTCCAAGATGGAACACAAATTGATTTGACCAGTGACCTTCCTCGCATGCTTCAGCAGCTTCAAGAACTTGCTCCAGAAGACATTGAAGGTTTTTTTGAATATTTATCTTATGCAAATAAAATGTATGAATCGAACTTAAAAAGTTTTTATAAAAAAAGTTTATCTGGACTGCACGATTTACGAACGATGCACACGGTAAAAGAACTGCTTCAAATGGATCCAATGAGATCTATGGATACTACTACACGCAAATATTTTTCAAACAAACATTTGCGTCAATTGTTTAATTTTTTAATTATGTACATCGGCTCTTCTCCTTATCATGCACCAGCTGTATTAACACAGCTTGCTCACGTTCAGCTAGGATTAGGTATTTATTACGCAAAAGGCGGAATGTACAAAATTGCTGAAGCGATGGATAAGCTCCTTCAAGAACTTGGCGTCACTGTACATCTAAATACGCCAGTAAAAGAAATCACAACAAGTGGAGCAAAGGCAACTGGAATTACACTAGAAAATGGCGAGAATCTATCAGCAGATATTGTGGTATCTAATCTAGAAGCAATTCCAACTTACCGCTATTTATTAAAAAATCATGCGCAAGCAGCTAAGCAAACTCAGCAGCTTGCAAAATTTGAACCTACTGTTTCTGGCCTTGTTCTTTTATTAGGGGTTAACAAACAGTACAAGCAGCTTCAACATCATAATTTCTTCTTCTCAAAGGATCAGAAAGAAGAGTTTGATACAATCTTTAACAAAGGTCAAGTAGCCATGGATCCGACAATTTACATTGGCGTATCGTCTAAATCAGACCCTACGCAAGCTCCTGAAGGAAAAGAAAACCTGTTCGTTCTTACTCATGTACCTCCTTTAAAAGAAGGCGACGACTGGGCTGCATTAAAAGACCGCTACCGTGATGTCGTATTGAAAAAGCTTGAGGCAATGGGATTAGAAGACTTACGTTCAAGCATTGAGTTTGAATATACGTTTACTCCTAACGATATCCAGGAGCTTTACGGTGCTAACGGCGGGTCCATTTATGGCGTAGCAACTGACCGTAAGAAAAATGGAGGTTTTAAAATTCCGGCAAGAAGTCAGCTTCTTTCTAACCTTTATTTTGTAGGCGGCTCTACACACCCTGGAGGCGGCGTGCCAATGGTGACATTATCAGGTCAGCTTACAGCGGACGCAATTAATGAAGATTTTCAGATTCCTCGTATGCAAAAAGATATTGGATAATGAAAAAGTGCAGGAAATTCCTGCATCTTTTTTAAAAGTTCATTTTTGACTGTCCACCGTCTACGTTTAACGTCGCGCCCACTATCCATGAAGCTTGAGAAGATGCTAAAAAAACAACGGCGTTTGCCACTTCTTCCGGCTCTCCAAAGCGCCCTGCTGGTATTTCGTTTTCAACAAACTGCTTAATCTTTTCCGGATTTTCATCCATTCTTTTTTTCCAATTACCGGTTTCATGCAAAATGCTTCCCGGCGCTACTCCATTTACACGAATTCCTTTAGAAATCATTTCATCTGCAAACGACTTTGTAAAGCTGATAAGCGCTGCTTTTGCGTTATTGTACGTGACTTTCCCTCCACTTTCCCTTCCGAAAATAGACGTAACATTAACGATTGCCGTATCTTTTGTCATATGCGCCGCTGCTAGCTTGCTCAAGTGGACAGCTGAAAAGTAGTTAAGCTCCATCGCTTCTTTGAAAAGGGATAGATCTGTTTCCATTGCCTTGCTTCCATTACTTCCTCCAGCGTTATTAATTAAAATATCAATGCTTCCGAAGTCGTTAATGAACTTCTCAATTAATGCAACTCTGTCTGATTCGTTTGTTAGGTCTGCTGTATATGTACGTACGTTTTCTAATTCTGACTGTGCATCCTGTAACGCTTCCTCTCCTCTTGCCGCAATTCCAACGTTTGCTCCTTCTTGAATAAACAAAGCAGCAATAGCTTTCCCAATTCCTTTTGACCCGCCGGTAATAAGTACATTTTTACTTTGCAACTGTAAATCCACACGTATCCCTCCACGTTAAATGATAATTACTATACTTTCTATCATAGCTCACTGCATGTCAAAATTAAAATCATATACTGTTTTACCTTTTTACTCCTTTTAAATCGCTGCGTTTTATGGATTAGATTCTTTGAATTTATTGTCAGAACTCTTAGCAAAAACAAGCCACGGCGTGATATAATGCTTTTTGGTGTAAATGTTTTCAAATTGGGGGTTTTTTAATGCAACAAACGTTTTCAACGTCTCAAAAAGTTAAGCAGTTCGTTTTTATTTTATTTCCGATATTGGTCACCCAGTTTGGAATGTTTTCAATGACTTTCTTTGATACGATGATGTCAGGAAGAGTTAGTGCAGATGACTTGGCAGGGGTAGCAATTGGTTCGAGCTTATGGGTGCCTGTTTTTGCAGGGCTAAGCGGAATTTTAATGTCTATTACGCCAATTGTTGCACAGCTGGTGGGAGCTAATCAAAAGAAAAAAGTTCCGTTCTCTGTCATTCAAGGGCTTTATGTCTCCATTTTAATGGCCGCCGTTATCATTTTAATCGGCTTTTTTGTTGTTAGTCCTATCTTAAAAGGAATGAATTTAGAAGCAAACGTGATGCGCATTGCCAAACAGTATTTAATTGCTTTATCTTTTGGTATAATTCCGCTTTTTATTTATACCGTGTTACGAAACTTTATTGATGCTTTGGGGCAAACTCGTACGTCTATGCTTATCACCATTTTAGGGCTTCCGATTAATGTGGCTTTAAACTATGTATTAATCTTTGGTAAGCTGGGCTTCCCTCACTTGGGTGGAGTAGGCTCTGGTTATGCAACGGCCATCACATATTGGTGCATACTTGTCATATCGATTTTAATTATTCATAAAAAAGAGCCTTTTTCTAGCTTCGGTTTATTCAAAAAATTTCACCGTATCTCTTTTTCTGCGTGGAAAGAAATATTAAAAATTGGTTTACCTATCGGTTTTTCGGTATTTTTCGAAACAAGTATTTTTTCGGCTGTCACGCTGTTTATGAGCTCGTACAATACCATTACGATCGCTTCTCACCAAGCAGCTATTAATTTTGCCTCATTTCTCTATATGATTCCACTGAGTATTTCTATGGCTTTAACAATTGTTGTAGGATTTGAAGCGGGTGCTAAACGGAATCAAGATGCACGAAGCTATAGCAGAATTGGTATAACAATTGCTGTTGGCATGGCCTTTGTGTGCGCAGGTCTTTTATTTACTCTTCGAGAATCAGTAGCTTCTTTGTATACAAAAGATGCAGATGTACTTGCATTAACTTCTCATTTTTTGATTTATGCAATTTTCTTTCAGCTTTCTGATGCTCTTCAAGCTCCTATTCAAGGCGCTCTGCGAGGATATAAAGATGTAAATGTAACCTTTTTAATGTCCTTGGTATCTTATTGGGTAATTGGTCTACCTTTAGGCATTGTTTTAGCAAAATACACCGATTTGCAGGCGTTTGGCTATTGGGTTGGACTAATTGCGGGGCTCGCTGCAGGAGCAACAGGACTTGCGTATCGTTTGATAAAAATACAAAAAAAGCAGCTGCTAGAGGAGGATAAATCTTCGCGAACAGCTTAATCAAAAAAGAACGTTCTCAAAAGAACGTTCTTTTTTGGTTTAAAGATGGATTGATATTCTTCCTTATAATACTAAGACTTAAAACTTCTTATTTATTTAAGGTACGCTCTAACTCTTGTAAAAGCTGTTCCGCACCTTTTTTACTTAACACAACGTTCCCATTCCCAAAAGTTAAGTTTTCACGCGTAATTTCCCCAGTTACTAAGCAAGCACCATACGGGCTATACTTTTGTAAAATAATAATATCTTCATCAACATATATTTCTACTGGATCACCTGTGTTGATATTTAAAATACGGCGCAATTCAATAGGAATTACTACGCGACCCAATTCATCTACTTTTCTTACAATTCCTGTAGACTTCATAAAATCCATTCCTTTCATAGTAAACAAATAATATCTTCTCGATACAAATCTAGTCAAATTCGTCAGAGTTGCTAAAACCAAAATGCTTCAATGATGGTCTGATAACGGTTTATAAGTTCTTAAAATATGGCAAATAACGCATTAAATAGATTTATATACACTTTGTATCATATCAATTCGTACACTATTTATGAATAGTGCATAATCTTTAAAATCGAATTCATCCATATATGTTAAAAGTGTGTATTTTATCCATAATATAACTATATATCCATCTTTTACACTACTTTGTACCCATTTTATAACTTTTATTCCGACATAAGACGACAAAATCAGCTATAGAAAAAACGTGTCTTTTCTAACTAAAGACACGTTCATTTAGACCCGAAGTTGTCACGAATAGCTTTTTGAATCATAGCTTCACACCGCTCCAGCTCTACTTTTAATTGTTTTTTATATAATTTAGCTTTCTCTTCTCCTTCATTTGTAAATGTATAATAAACCACTTCTTGAAGCTTCATTCCTTCTTTTTTACGCTTCACCTGTTTGAGGACACCGTCTTCAATCAAGTCATGAAGAGCTTTGTATACTTCAGAATGATTAGGTTTGAATCCAAAAGGGCGAAATTCATCTCTCAACACATCTAATAACCGAAGGCCATACAGACGCTCTTGTTCTGTCATCGTAATCATATATAATTTTAAGAAAGCACGTTGTTTTAATAGAAAACCACTGGATGTACGCTTTTCTCTCATCTCAACTTCCTCCTTCACATACTTGCTTTCATTCAGGATAATAGAAAGCTCTATACGTAATTATACTTTTTTTATTCTACATAATCCTTCTTTTTCACTCAAAATCTCTTTTTTTTCTCACATTTTTTCACTTATTTACGTGTTTTTCTCATTCTTTGTAAGCAGGCATTGAATTTTCTTTTTTTCATATATATAGAAGGAATTTACGTGAATATAAGGAGGAGTTCCTTTGAGTAAAAAATATGAAGAAATTGATTGGGGTTCGATTCAGCATAAGGTAGAAGATATGCTTGGAAATCACTTTTGGAGCGATTTAAATCACATCTTACCAAAGCGATTTCCAAACGTCGACTTATATGAAACCGATAAAGAAGGCATTATCATCGTTGAGGTTCCTGGACTGCATTCAACTAACGACATTCAAATCAAGTTGGACGCAAATATATTAACAGTTGAAGGGAACGTTCCTTATGCTTATGAAGCATCTAAACAAAAGTTAAAGCTCAACGAACGCCATACAGGCGTATTTTCTCGCACGGTCAAACTTCCTTTTCACTACACAGACGAACCAGTTCGCGCTAAGTACAAAAATGGATTATTGGAAATTCGACTGAATAAGATAGAAAATGATCAAACCATTGCCATACAATTTGAAGATGATTAACTGCACGTAACAAAAACCCTTCTGTTAGCAGAAGGGTTTTTGTTAGAGCGCTGAACTTAACACAATGTTTCCTTTTGGCGTCTTATTATTCGCATTCGGTTCTAAAGTAATGGCCATAACATCCCACTTTTCAGTCTGTTCTTTTTGGCTCATCGTATAGACCACTGTCCCGTTTCCATTTTTATCTGTTACAAAAGCACCTGCCGGATGAGGCTTATCACCTTTTATGAGCCACACCTGATAAACTTCATTCCCCTTTACGTTTTTCAAGTTATTCGCTTGAATGACCACATTTAAATTTCCACCTTTTTTAGTAAGAGATGCTGTTGCTTCACCAGAAACGTTCGGCTCCGCCTGCAGCTTCATTGTTTTTTCAGATGTAAGAGGTTCGTTTTGAGGAGCAACCGAAACATTTGGTTCTTGTTTGTCTTTGTCTTCATCTTTCAACAGAAAGTAGCTGTTTCCTGCAAGGGATAAAAGAAGTGCCGCAGCTAATCCAATAATGATGGATTTTTTATTTGATTTCTTAGACGCAGCATATTGCTTTTCATTTTTTAAAGCTATTGGTTCTCTCTTTGTCTCACCTTGATTTTCTTCGAATACATTCGCAAGTATTCGCTGTTTCATTTCTGGCGGAGGAGATTGTTCTGGTGTCAAATACGTTAGATCTCCAAGAACTTCCTCCAGTTCTCTTAATTCTTCTTGACAGCTTTGACAGTTTTTCAAATGCATTTCAAACTCTTTTTTCTCATGGGAAGTCAACTGATCATTATAGTAATCAATTAGTTTATTGCACATACTCATGAATCAGCTCTCCCTTCTGCATCAGTACCTAAATATGTTTTTAATTTCCGCAATGCTAATCGCACCCTACCCTTTACTGTTCCTAATGGGATTTGCTGCTCTTCTGCAACTTTTTGCTGCGTTAATCCCTTAAAATAAACGGATTGAATAATCTTTTTTTGGTCTTCAGACAATTTTGATACAGCGTGCCGTACTCTCTGCTGTTCTTCTTTCCACTGAAGCTGCTCGTCAATCTGAGGATGATCATCTTCAATAAAATCAAAAATCTCTTCTGAGAAAATAGGATCGGTTTTTCTTTTTCTCACAATATCAATCGCGGTGTTTCTTGTAATCGTAAACAGCCATGATGAAAACTTCCCTTTTCCATCGCTGTAAACTCCCTTTCCTCTCCAAAGCTTAATAAATACTTCTTGAACAGCTTCTTCAGCAATATCAGAGCTATTTGTTAACCGGTATACAAACGAATAAAGAATTCGCTCATACTTGTCATACAGCAGTTCAAGGGCTTTTTTGTCTCGTTCTTTTATTCTATTGTATAAGACAACGTCGTTTTGCTCTTTCATACCCTTCTCCTTTAACTCTTATGAGTCCTTATTATATAATCGAATTACCTTTAAATTTGGATCACTTTCACATCTTTTAAACGTAACTTTATTTTTCAAAAATGACAAGTAATTATACTTTTTTTATGGAATAGGAGCGAAATCGTCCAATGAAACATTTGATTCTTTTTGATGGCATATGTAATTTATGTAATAGCAGTGTTCAATATATTATTAAACATGATGAACAAGCTTTGTTTTCTTTCGCTTCTCTTCAATCAGATTTCGGAAAGCAGCAGGTAGCCTCTCACGGCTTACTTCCTGAGCAATTAGACAGCATTGTATATATTCATGGAAAACAAAGATATGTAAAATCAACGGCTGCTTTAAAAATCGCCAAGCGCTTAGATGGACCCGTTAAATTTTTATATGCTTTCATTATTATTCCTGCGCCTATTCGGGATATAGTATACAACTGGATCGCTCGCAACCGATATAAGTGGTTTGGCAAACAGCAGCACTGCATGCTCCCAACTTCTGATACGAAAAAGCGGTTTGTCGATGACTAAAAAAGCTTGGCACATAGAGAAAAAAACAGTTCCAAAGAGGAATATTTTTATGTTAAGAAAGTCTATTCATTAAAAAATCCGAACTGATTCAACATTCTAATGAAAGAATGCTGAACTACAGTTCGGATTTTTCAGCTAACATATGGTTGTACGAGCTTTTTTAGCTTCCACCCATTGCTTTTTTATTCGTTGCTTCAATTGCCTGCTTCATTAGTAAGGAAAAGTCTTGTTCTTTCATCACTTTTAACCCTTCGGCAGTAGCGCCGCCTGGAGTTGTTACTTGCTCTCTTAAAGATGCAGGGTCTTTGGTTTCATGCAGCATTTGTACAGAGCCATACATCATTTGAATAACTAAATCTTTGGCTGTTTTTTCGTCCACACCGTAAGCAGTAGTTGCATCAATTAACGATTCTGCAAAATAATATAAAAACGCAGGTGCACTGCCAGTTACAGCAGTGAGCTCATGTACTTCTTTCTCTGAACACTCATGCGCTTCACCAATTCCTTTTAAAATCATTTGAAGGACTTCTTTATGCTCTTTTGTAGCAGAAGTTCCAAGTGTATACAGAGACATCGATTGTCCAATCATAGCAGCTGTATTTGGCATAATCCAAGCGACAGGCGTATCCTGCGAAAGGTGATTTTCTAAGTAACTCGGATCAATTCCTGCCGCTAACGTTACGACAAATTGTTGATTTAAATGAGTCGAAAGTTCCTTGAGCACGGAAGGATGGGCCTCGGGAGGCATCGCTAAAATAATAACATCCGAATTGTCAACTTCTTGGCGCCAATTTTGCGTCGTTTGTACGCCGTACGTTTTTTCAACACGCTGTAACCGCTCAATATCTCCGTTGTTTGACATCACCACTGCCTCAATACTGTCAGCGCTGCTCGTAACCAAACCAGCCGCTACAGCTTCAGCCATTCGTCCTGCTCCAATAAATAAAATTCGCTGTTTTTTCATCTGTTACTCCCAGTTATATGTCCAGAATTCTTCTCTAGTTAATAAACGTTCCATTTGCGGATAATCAGATAAGCGGTCGAAGTCAATTGCGTTCATCATTCCTTCAGTTTGAGAACGATGGGCTTTTAACGCTTCAATTTTTTTATCTTTCATCGCTGTTACATCAAAAATAACATCTGGTTCTCCAATATGTTCAATACGATCTTTTGAAAACGCATGACACCAAACAACCGGACGCTTTTCTTTTGGCATACGCTTTACCGCTTGAATCGTAGCTGCTCCCGTAGCATTATGATCAGGGTGTACCGCAAAGCCAGGATAATGCGTTAAAATATGAGTCGGCTTTACATCGTTAATGATTTCTTCAATTTTATCTGCAAAAACATCAATATCAAGAAATTCCAGTGTTTTATCACGAAGCCCTAGCATACGCAAGTCTTGAATATCTAAAACGTTCGCTAAATCTAAAAGTTCTTTTTTTCGGATTTGAGGTAAAGTTTCACGGTTAGCAAACAGCGGTCTACCCATATTTCGTCCCATTTCACCTAGCGTAACACAGGCATATGTAACGGGCGTTCCTTTTTGTCTAGCTTGCGTGATCATACCCGCTGCTCCATATGCTTCATCGTCAGGATGCGGAAATACAATTAATAATCTTTCTTCCATGTTCTATTCTCCTCTCTTTTCTGTTATGAAAACGGATGTTCACTTAATTGAAGGGCAACTGCTAAACGACCTTCAAAGTCATGCCCAGCTAGAAGAAGTCGGCCTTCTTCATCAATTTCCCAATCTGTTAATCCCTCTGCATAAATCCATCCTAAATCAATTTGAAGACCTACACGATAAGGACCTTCTCCAGTTATCTTTCCATTTGAAATAGTGACTTTACCATTGCGAATAAAAGCCCCAACTGTCATTACTTTTTCATTTACGTGTGAAGCATATGCACCGTTTGTCGTTTCCAGGTGTACATATACGTCTTTATTTAAAAATGTTTGTATTTTTTTTTGGACTGTTTCTTTATGAATTGGTTGCACGCTTGTTACTCCTTTCTCATGTTCATAAATTGTATTGTACTAAAAATCATGAGCGAATCCTAATGTTTAGTTCTAGACTTTGAATTTCTCTATTCCATCGTTCATAATCATACATAAATATTAATTCTTCCCAATTCAACATGCTGATTTCTTGAATGTCTATAATAATCTCAGCAAGTTCACGACTAAGCATACCTAGTTCTTTTCCTTCGGCCAGCTTTTTTTTATAACGATTAAAAGCTGGATCTAATTGTTCAATTTGTGCATAAATTTCATGGATAGAGCCATATTGTTGAATAAGAGGCAGTGCGGCTTTTTCTCCTACACCAGGAACGCCCGGAATATTGTCAGATTTGTCACCAAGCAATGCTTTTACGTCCACCCATTGACGAGGATGAATATTGTATTCTTCTTGAAAGTGCTTAAAACCATACACAAGATCTCCAACTTGCTTTTTGGCAATAATTTGCGAAATATGTTGATCTAGGAGCTGAAGCAAGTCTCGGTCATTGCTATAGATGTACCCTGGACTTTGCTTTTCCTTACTCCACTTGCTTGCAAGTGCTCCAATTAAATCATCTGCTTCATAAGAAGACAATGACATTTGATAAATGCCTACTGTGTCAAAAAATTGTTTTAACGTTTCGTATTGCTGAATCAGCGGCTCAGGCAGCTCTGCTCTTGTTTGCTTATATAGTGCGTATGTATCTTTACGTTTTGTATCCTCGCGCTTAACATCCCAAGCGACGAAAATATGGCTTGGCTCATATTGGTGAATCAATGCATGCATTTTTTGAATTGTTACTCTCAGGGCATTCGTAAATTGGCCCTTACTGTTTCTTGTCAACGCTGCTTCATCTCTGCCATAAGAAGTAGCAAAATAACAGCGGCTTAATAAATTAAATCCATCAATTATTAATAGTGTTTCGTTCACATAGTCACGTCCTTTGAAAACTTTGCTCCTTTAGCTTTTAGAGCAAACATACTATAGCACTTGTTCTTTGCACGCGTCAATGAAGTGCATAAAGCTCAAAACCCGCCCATTTTTTTCTCTCAATGTAAATGTAGTATAAAGATGTTAAATTGTTGTTATGATTTATTCGTTTGACTTTTAGAACTTTTGACTATCCTATAAAATGAGGATGAAAGATCAATCCTACAAATGAAGGTGAAAAAAGTGAATAAAAACACGATGATTAAAACATTAAAAGTTATATCTGTTGTGTCGCTTCTCGCTTTGTTATTTATCATTGCTTATGATCGTTCCATGTCTACATCCATGATTATTTTGTTCAGTTCGCTCATTTTCTTTGTATTTGTACTTAGCGACTTTTTTTTCGATCGCAAGCCGTGGGGATTAAAAGGCCTTCAATTATATATATCACTGATGTTATTCATCATTGCCATTTTTGAAATGCATCAAGTTGTCAGTTCACTTTGCGTTATTTCCATTATGGCTTTACCAAAAGTTATTGACGAATTAGCTTAAGTGTGAATGATAAATGATAAAATCCATGATCACAATGATCATGGATTTTATTACGTTTTGAGTAATTTTTCAGAGATGCGAAGAGCTTCTTCTATGCCAAATTTACGCACTAAACTGATAGCTTCCTTTATTTCTCTCTTTTTCAAATCATGAGTCGGATTTAAATTTAACAACACTTGAATAACAACTAAATCCCGCATCGTAAACATCATATTCTTTTTCATATCTCGCTGAAATGTATACTGCTCTTTTAAGAGCCGGTCGCTTATTGCTAACACTTTCGACCCCGGAAGATGTAGCTGCGCTCCCGCTTCTTGACAAGACCACAATTTTTTCACTCGATCTTCAGCATTCATATTTGCGACTCGTGCATATGTAATATCGCTGTTTTCTTGACGAATCTCTATCTCTTTTAACGTTGGCTTTAGCACCGTTTTTCGCTTGGAGACTTTTTTCTTATCAACTCCTGTATCCCTGAGGACTCTGCCGTGAACGGTGTAAATGTCGTATTCATTTTCTCTTTTTACATCTTGTTTATTGTATTTTGGAAAATAACCATTTACAAGCATCGTTCTCAGCATATCTAATTCTTTTTTTAATCCATGAACTTCAATATATCCAACAGCATAAATTTCTTTGTGGAATTTTTTTGTGTTGCTAACTCCTTTTCCTGCAACGTGAGCTCTTACTCTTTCTAATAGAGAGCCCGTCGTTGTTCCGATATACAAAAGCCTGCCGGGTTTATCAAAGAAAAAATAAATGCCGGGAGCGGAAGGCAATTGTCCCATTTCTGCTGTACTTAGCAGCTTCTGCAGTACCTGCATGACTGCTAAATCAATTTTTGCTGTCATTATTTTTGATAACCTTTTAACATTTCTTCATACACTTTTAGATGCGTATACACAGTTTGAAGAAGCGGTACGTGTATAGATGATTTTTCAGCTAATGTCAGCAAATATCCTTGAAGATGTTCTCCTTCAATTTGAGAACTTTTTTCCATATCGCGCTGCATCGATGACTTCATGTCATACGTCATTTTGTCCATCGTATTCATATGCTGTTCAATAATCCCTTCAGCTAATGGGGCATCGTATGCCATCATAATATTTTCAACTTCTTTAAAAAGCTCTTGTACAAATTGACGCCCTCCTTTTGCCGCTAGCACTGGGCCAACAGGTGCGCGCATAAGAGTGGTCATGCCTGACATAACCGTAATAAATAAATACTTATGCCACATATCCTGTTCAATATATGAACTTTTTACAAACGAAGCCTTTGTACCACTGAACGCTTGCTCAATCAGTTGTAATCTTTCTGTTTCCTTCTGCTTAAATTCACCGAATACAAGTCTGTGAGCAGGACTCGTCTGGACGACATCTCCATCTTTGTTTAAAGTTGTTTCAATAAAGCACAGTCCTCCAATGACTTTTTCTTCCCCAAAAGCTTCTTGTAAAGGAACGACGTGAGCCATACCGTTTAACAAAGGTACGACAACTGTCTGATTCCCTACAAAAGGACGCACATCCTCAATTGCCTGTTTAAGATGATAAGCCTTAGTTGTGAACAAAATAACATCATAAGGCTCTTTCATCTCAGATTTTGTAATAGCTTGTACAGGTGAAGTGAAGTCACCGTGTATGCTCTTGACAACAAGTCCATTTTGTTCCAGCTCTTTTTTTCTGCGTTCTCTGACAAGAAAAGTAACATCCTCTCCTTTTTCCACAAGCCTGCCTCCAAAGTAACCTCCAACGCCGCCTGCGCCTAAAACTAATATTCGCATAACTTTTGCTCCCCTTTTTCTTTTTCTTTTATTGTAGCACAGCTAGTTTGAAATTTTATAATATTCTTATTTAATTGTATTTTGAGTTTTTTACAAAAGATAGCCATAGCGCTTTTAAAGTTGTTATAATGAATACAAAAAAGCATAAAAATTTACGCATAGATATTTATCCCCTCTTGGATATACTATTTACCAATCCGTAATCGGAAAAGTTTCGATTTAAACAATGTTATTTACATAGGAGAGACTGAAATGAAAACAGAAATCTACATTTTATCTGGATTTTTAGGCAGTGGAAAAACAACGTTACTTAAACAGCTGCTTCAGCAAGAAAAAGATCGTAATCGCAACATTGCTGTTGTGATGAATGAGCTTGGCCAAGTTTCGATTGACTCAAATGAAGTAGAAAAAGACACGCCGTTAAAAGAATTGCTAAACGGCTGCGTGTGCTGTACTATTCAAGGTCAATTTGAAACTCAGCTTCATTCACTACTACAGGAGAACACATTGGATGCTATCTATATAGAAACAACCGGAGTTGCACATCCCATTGAAGTGTTGGATGCCTGTATGTCTCCTCTTTTTGCGCATCAAGTCACAATTAAAAGTATTATCACCACACTCGATGCAACAAGGTGGAAAGAACGTGGATCCTTAAGCATTCAACTTCAAAAACTTCTTCAAGAACAAGTAAAACATGGGGATGTAATTTTATTAAATAAAACGGACATGCTGTCTGAGTCAGAAAAGTCTTCCCTGCTTTTTGAGGTTCAATCAATCAACGCTCGTGCAATAACATTATTAACGACATTTTCCCGCGTGAAGCTTGACCTGATTCAAAAAGCTCAGCTGTCTCAAAAACAGCCGCACCATAAGGCTCATGTTGAAGATCATCTTCATTTGAAAACATTTGTATATGAGTTTACAAAAAAAGTGGATCTTGAATTATTTGAAAATTGGCTGCGCCAAATGCCAGATACCATTTATCGCATTAAAGGCTATATGCGCTTCACTCATTCGAATGATACGTATTCGTTTCAATATTCATACGGCATGCCTCTATATATGAAAGAAATGATGAAGCTGCCCACCACTCTTGTCTTTATAGGAGAAAACCTCGACCACGCTAAGATGAAACAAGAATTATTTAATCTTGAACAGCAATCTCATTAAAAATCCCGCTCTAGGCGGGATTTTTTTATTACTTATAAACAGGCATTTTGTACTCTGCGCAAAATTTCATATGCACGATTTCCGGCTAACTCTGTCAATTCTTCAAATTTTTCATCTCTTTTCAAATCAAGTTCAATAATTTCTTTTGCCAGCTCAATAATCTCTTCTTTTTTCAATTGTTGCACAGCCATTTAAAACGCCCTTCCCTTTTAGAATTTATGTATATTCTCGCATTTATTTTCTATTCATCATTTTGAAAGCAAGTGATTAACCACAAGGCTTTATCCTGTATGGTTAACCACTTGGGATCGAGTTAATCATTAGTTTATAGGACTCTTTTCCCTATTTCATTATTTATGTCATTTTTTCTTACATAGTAATTCAAAAATATAACATATATATGTTAGAATGTATTACATGTTATAATTTTTTGTATTTTTTTCCTTTATAATAATAACATACTACTACGTACTCAGGGGTGAGGGAGATTGTCTACGAATGAAGCGTCATATCGAGATAAAAAAGTCATGTCTATTGGGATTGTAAAAGAATTAACCGGTTTATCAGAAAGGCAAATTCGCTACTACGAGAAAAGAAGCCTGCTCTTTCCGGACCGAACCAATACGGGTATCCGGAAATATTCGTTTTCAGACGTCGAACGATTAATGGATATTGCCGATCGCATAGAAGAAGGAGTTCAAACAAGTGAAATACGCACAGAACTGGCTAAAAAAGATGAAGCGAGAAAAATGAAAGAAGTAAAAAACCAAATGCTTCAAGGTCAGTTGAACGCTCATTTCAAGCGGAAGCTATAAAGTATACATACGGTGACTTTCCCGTCTCCGTTTTTATTTCTTTACGGCAGACAAAAAAGCGCATATCTAAAGATATCCGCTTTTTTGTCCGTTAAGCTGAGCGCCCTTTAAAGAATTTCGGCTGATGAGAACTCATGAACTTAGTTTTAGATAAAATGAACATAACCGATCCGCCCCAAATGAACAAAAAGGCAATCATCTCCACGCTAGAAAACGGTTCATGATACACGAATACCCCTAATAAAAGCGTCATGGTAGGAGCAATGTACTGTAAAAAACCGACCATTGATAGCGGAATAAGCGGGGCCCCTTTAGCGAAATACAATAGTGGCATAGCTGTAGCAACACCGCCTCCAATTAAAAGAGCACTCAGATCAAGCGACTGAAGGGAAAAACTTGAAGATCCTTTCACTAAAAGAAAAATAAAATAAATAACTGCAATAGGTGCAACCATCATCGTTTCAATCGTTAATCCTACTTTTGCTTCTAATTGAATAGTCTTTTTTACAAGACCGTACAAACCAAAGCTAAACGCTAAGCTTAATGATACCCATGGGATATGCCCGTATGTAACTGTCATAACGATAACACCTATAGCAGCCAATCCAACAGAAGCACCCTGCCAAAAATTAAGCTTCTCTTTTAAAACGACTATACCAAGTAAAATACTAACGAGCGGATTGATGTAGTAACCTAAGCTTGTTTCAATAATATGATTATGGTTAACCGCCCAAATGTAAACGAACCAGTTGATGCTGATCAGCACTGAAGCCACAAATAAAATGACCGCTTGTTTCGTATTACGAAATAATAAACCAAGCGTCTTCTTTAAAGCACTCATTTGCTTTGTCACAAGCAAAAGTAAAAGCATAAAAACAAATGACCATATGACACGGTGAGCGAGTATTTCATTTGCATTCACCTCGCCAAGAAGCTTCCAGTAAAGCGGAAAAAGCCCCCACATAACGTAAGCGCTGGCTGTATAAACAATACCTGCTCGTTTAGAATCTTGATTCATTTCTCAACCTCTTTTCTTTATCTCTCTGTCTCTTATCATTATAGATGCATTTACCTCTTTTTTATAGCTTTATTTTGCCTATCAAAATAGCTCATAAAAAAAACGATCGCTTTTAGCTCGACCGTTTTTTATACCTTATTTTTTAGGCTGTTTAAATACTTTGGCACTGCGAATATACTCTACATCTTGTACATTTTCTCGGGCGTTAGCGATTCGAGCCGCAGCAAAGAAATAATCGGATAAACGATTTAAATACTGAAGCACCGCCGCATTAATTTTATGCTCACGCTGCACGCCAACAACAAGCCGTTCTGCGCGGCGTGTAATCGTCCGGCAAATATGAAGCGTTGTCGCTGCAGGTGTGCCTCCAGGTAAAATAAAACGCTCAATGGCCGGAGCTTCTGACATATAGGCATCAATGCGCTTTTCAAGTACTGATATCATGTCGTTTGTTACTTTGTACGGATGATCATCTTTTGCAAATGCTAAATCACTTCCACAGTCAAAAAGCTCATGTTGAATCGTAATTAGCTCTTCTTTTACATCTTTTAATGTTGTTTCATCCAGCTGATAAATCGCTTGACCTACAAAGCCATTTAGCTCATCAAGCGTACCGTATGCTTCCACTCGAATATCATCTTTATTTACTCGTCCTCCAATTAAGCTTGTCTGCCCTTTGTCCCCTGTTTTTGTGTAAATGTTCATTGTATTTCCTCCTTCAATCGATTAGCAATTCCGTACCAAATGTGATCTACTTTCCGGGCATGTGCCGCTAAATGCTGATACGCATACCCGCATTCATCTCTCCACTGCCGCTCTGTTGGATCTAAAGGTACAATCCCTTTGCCGACTTCAGTTCCAATCACTATTAACTTTTCCCATACACCGCTGTCTCTCCACTTCTGTATTAACTTTTTAACAACAAGGTGCGGAGACTCCAGCTCGCTATGTATTAATTCCTTAACATAGTGCTCAAATCCTTCTAGCACTACGTAACTTTCTTCGAACTCAAACGCTGGTAAAACAGGGTCTTCATACAAACAATGCCATTTTACCGACTCACTGGCATAATGCTGCTTCACCCATTTTCTTTTACCGGTAAATGCACCGCCGAATACGAAATGCATGCTCTTTTCTCCTTTGCCTGTTTGTATGTACACGCTACTGAAAAACCTTCTCCGTAAGAAAAAGAAACATCCCAAAGCGACGCTGTCTGTTTAAAATGGGATGCAAGTAAACGCAGTGGTCCGCCGTGTGAAACAATAGCAATGTGATGCAATTGCTGACTGGCCGCCAAGTCGACCGCTTCTTCCCACGCTTCCCAAATTCGGTTTGAAAAGCTTGAGAAGCTTTCCCCATTCGGAGGCGTATGTTCTGTCCAGTGATCAATCCAATTTCTATACGCCCGTATGCTTTTTAAATCTTCATACGTCTTCTCTTCCCAATCTCCAAAATGCAGCTCACGCCAATTCTCCCTTTTAACCACCTGAGATTTTGGAAAAACAACTGCACTTGTTTCTAGCGCTCTTTTTAAGTCACTGGAAATAACGAGCTGAGGTTCTAGAAAAAGCTCTTTTAATTCATTTTTCCCTTCTATACTTAAAGACGGATCACTCCACCCTATATATTTTTTCTGTTGATTTTCAAGCGTCATGCCGTGACGAATACATGTGATAACCAAAGAATTATCCATAAAAACGTTTCTCCTCCTTCAATGGTTGCCCCTATAACATCTCCTGTTACGCCACCAAACTGCGAACGATAAAATCGTATCCAGAGCCATAAAAGACCGGCAAAGAAAAGAATAATGAATTTATTCTCCATAAAAATAACGAAAATAGCAACTAAGAATAGGCTCATGATGATAAATCCGTAAACAGACCGTTTGGTGACTCCTTTTTGAAAATAAGCAGCCAGACCCGTATCTTTAGCGGGCTTATCTCTCAACAACAAAAAGGCTGCTCCAATTCTTGGAAGCGTAAAGACAATTAAGCATGCCCAAATTGATAAAGAAGAAAGAGACGCTAATTCATAGATCGCACTAAAACGCAGCAGCAGCAGAACCATAAGAGAAAGAATAGCAAAAGACCCAACGTGCGGATCACTTAAAATCTGCAGTTTTTTTTCCTTTGACTGATGAGAAAAATACGCATCGCTTACGTCCATCCAGCCGTCTAAATGAAGGCCACCCGTTAAAACAAGCGGTAAAAGCAAAACTAAAATACTATCAACAATCGTAGTGATAGGTGAAGATTGAAGCAGCTGTAAAAAGCTATAAAACATCAAGCCTAGTAACATACCAATCCAAGGCAGCACAAAAAGTGAGCGTGCCGTTCTTTTTTCAGTCCATTGAACGGTTTTAGCCAGTGGTAAGATCGTAAAAAACTGGAGAGAAATTCGTAGTATGGCTATCCATTCTTTCATATATCTACACATTCCTTTCCTTTTTTAAAACGATAAATTCCCGCTTCTACACAAATAGCCACATCTGCTTTTTCTACAATATACTGATGTAATTCCCCTAACATCTTCATATAGCTATATGTGGGCTCTTCTAATACGCCCGCTTCAAACAGTTCATTAGATACTAGCACAACCGTCTGAGACTGCGCAAACAGCTTATCGAGCGTTTCTATCATATGAAGAAAAACCGCTTGTTTCCCTTCTTTTGTTTGCCACCTTTTTTCTGTTAAAAAAAGCTCATTGGCAAGCCAGTTCGTGACACAATCCAAAAGTATAGCATCATCACTTTGAAGATTTGGCAGAATTTGTTGTAAATCTACAGACTGTTCGATCGTTACCCAAGGCGTGTTCGCTGCTTGGCGTTCTTTTTGATGAAGCTGGATGCGTTTTTGCATTTCACTATCTGTTTGCCGGCTTGTGGCAATATAAACAGCGCGCTTTGCACAAAAAGTTTGAACCATGTTCTCCGCTGCACGTGATTTTCCGCTTCGAACGCCTCCGCTAATAAAGATGATCATATTTCATCGAGTCCTTGTTTGATTACTTTAAGTAAATAGTCATTTTCTTCTTTCGTTTTCACAGCCAAACGGATATAGCGTCCATTTAAAAATGGAAAGTTTTCAGTATGACGAGCTACCACGCCATGGCTTGCTAAATAGACAAGCCATTCGCGCGTTTTAATAGAAGACGGAACGCTGCAAAGATAATAGTTTGTTTGAGAAGGAGAAACCAAAAGTCCCCATTCCTTTAGTTGACTCAAGATCCGTTCCCGTTCTTGTTTAATATAATGTACGGTTTTTTTCACAAAATCTTCTTCATCCACACATATCATTCCTACTTGCTGCGACAATCCATTTACACTCCAAGGAGGCTGCTTTTTAGACATCTTGCTAATGATTTTTTCATTTGCCAAAATATAGCCAAGACGAAGCCCGGCAATATTAAACATCTTTGTCATGGAACGCACAACAATGATATGCTCATAATCCAGAATAAGAGAATCAAATGAAGGCTGATGTTCGACAAAATCAATAAATGCCTCATCAATCATTAAGTATGTACCATGATGAGCAGCAGCTTTTACTACTTTCATCCATTCCTCATGACTATACATAACGCCCGTTGGATTATTTGGATGGCAAATCCACAGTACTTTTATGTCCGGAAGAATGCTCATAATTAACTCTATATCCCAGCTCCAGCCATTTTCTTCAGCTAAAGGAACGTATGTCACTTTACATTCATAAGCTTTACTTGCCTGTTCATATTCAACGAAAGTCGGCTGTACAATCCCTGCTTTCTCTCCTGAAAATAACGAAGCAATAAGGAAAAACGCTTCAGCGGCGCCATTTGTAGGCAGCACTTGAGCAGCTGAAACATGATGATGAGCTGCAAGTTTATTTTTCAGCTTTGTTACTTGAGGATCAGGATAACTAAACGCTGCATCCTTGAATTCGTTCCACTTTTCGTGAAGCACAAGGGGAGCCCCTAAAGGATTTGTGTTCACGCTAAAGTCTTTTATATGCGATAAATTCTCGGCCCCTATTGCTTTTAAAAAGACATTAGGATTAGCTCCATGTGTAGGTAATAGCACTAATAACTCCTCCTAACAAAAGATATAATAACCACGTAGCATAGACCGTCCTTTTCATAATGAAAACAGCTTGTTCAATATGACCGGCTTGCAGAGGAATGAGTGGTTCACCCATTTTTGCACGATTAGATTCTATGCCTTTATATGTATTAAGCCCGCCGAGTTGAATACCTAAAAGAGCAGCCACTGCGCTTTCCCCGTATCCGCTATTTGGACTGGGATGCTTCTTAGCATCACGCTTAATCAAACTCGTTACATGCCCAAGAGAATACTGGCTTTTTACTACATTAACAGCCGTCATCACCACTGCAGTTAACCGACTTGGAATATAGTTTAATACGTCATCGGTTTTTGCACTAAAGTAGCCGAACAGAAAGTAGCGGTCATTTTTGTACCCAACCATCGAATCACACGTGTTAATAGCTCGGTAAAAAAAGGCTAGGGCTCCTCCTCCTATAAATGCATAAAAAAGCGGAGCTGTAATACCATCACTTGTATTTTCAGCCACGGTCTCTACCGTCGCTCTGGCAATTTCTCCTTCTGACAAACGATCTGTATCTCGTCCCACAATCATGCTTACTTCATATCTAGCTTTCTCCATATCTCCTAGCTGAAGCGGCTTTTGTACCTTATAAGCAGCTTCGCTTAAAGAACGAGTGGATATAGTAGTCGCAATCATTACGCCCTCTACTAAAACACCTGCTATAAAATGAACTCCGTACAAAGCATGGAGGAATAAAAAGGGAACAACTCCTGCGAGCACAGCCATACTTATCACAAGAAGCAATCCTTTGAATCGTTTTCCTGCACCTTTATTTAATCTAGAATCCATCCAATAAATCCACTTGCCAAACCAGCGAACGGGATGCGGCCAATTTTCGGGGTCGCCTATGATTCGGTCAATTAGTAAAGCAATCGTCATGGCCGTCATGTGTGCAATTATCGCTTGTGTAATACTCATTTCTTCACCTCTTTCCCTTAAGTCCCTGCTCTAAGCTTATTTTCACAAGCTTGGCTACCGCTTGACCTAAAGCAGTCATAGAGCCTGCATATTCATATAATGGTCCTTGCTGAGACGCTGCAACTGAGATGCTGTCCGTAGATGTTCCTGTAGCAATCGTCTTTGTAGCTGGATCTATGACACCCAGCTGTGACAGCGTTTTTGCTTTGGCTTCTGTGGCCGCAATAAAAAGCTGTAAAAACGCAGCATCCGTAAGCGTACCTTCCACGAAAAAAAACATATTAATTGTACCGGGAGAGGAATAGAACGGGACAGCTTCGTCAGCTGTAATATCTACTGCGTTTCCTACTCCAGCCGTTATCACGGAAGCTACTCTTACTCCGTAGTCTTCATAACAGTAAACCGCTCTTTCTTTTAACCAAACGGCTGTCATCAACCCTACGATTTGCTCATGGCGCACATTTTCTTTCATCAAATATTGCTCATACTCCAAAGAAGGAGTATCTGAATAATAGTCTTTGTGAACAAATCGATTGTAAAAGGTGTCCGTTTCCGTAATGCCTGTTCCTAAAACCCCTGAGCTGTATGTTTTATAAGAAGTCTCGGTTTTCATGATTAAAAGCTCAGGCCGTTCTTCAATTTTAAGATGTGAAAAGGGACCAATCCCCTTTTCAATTCGAACTGGAATATGGTCCCTCTTCTTATTTATTGTACACCTCAGGGTATACTGCTTTTGCTAAGTCCTCTAAGCCATCTACAATACGAGGTCCTAAGCGGTTGATTTTGTTTTGATCAACCTTCTCGATGTTACCCTCTTTTACAGCAGTCATGCTGCTCCAAGCGGGACGCTTCATAATCTCATTTTTGTCTGCATCATACGTTGCGATAATAACGTCAGGGTTTAACTTAACAACTTGCTCTTCAGAAAACTTAACCCAACCCTTTTCACTAGCCGCTACGTTATCAGCACCGATCATAGTAAGCATTTCGTTCATGAACGTACCTTTTCCTGTTGTATAAATCTCAGGAGCTCCTGATACTTCTATCCATACTTTTTTACGATCTTCTTTTGAAATCGTTTTTGCTTTTTTCTCAATTGAAGCTACTTTTTCTTTCATGTCTTTAATTGTTTGATTAGCTTCTTTTGTTTTACCCGTTAATTTACCGATTTGCGCAATAGAATCATAAACCGTATCAAACGTTGTTGAATCTTTTACAACAAATACCGGAATACCCGCACTTTCAATTTGTTTAAATACTTCATCCGAAACGCCCATACTTGAAGCGTGTGCCAGCACTAAATCAGGATTTAAAGCAATAACTTTTTCTGCATTAACGTTCATATCTCCTACCTGCGCTTTTTTCTTTACGCTTTTAGGATAATCATCGTTGCTTGTGACACCAACTAATTCTTTTTCAAGACCAAGGGCATATACAATCTCCGTATTACTTGGCATTAATGAAACAATTTTCTTAGGCTGTTTTTTCAACGTAATTTCTTTATCACGCGCGTCTTTTACCTTCACTGGAAATGCAGCTTGTGACGTTTGTGCCGTATCTTGCTTCGTTTTTTTATCACTGTTGCTTTGGCTGCCTGCACCGCATGCAGCAAGTACGATGACTAACAGTGTAATAATGGAATACGATAGCCATTTTTTCATCTAAATACTCCCCCTATATATTGTTCATTGTGAATACGAAACCTCCACGTTAAAGAAAAAGCAAATGATCATGCAAAAAGCAGCGCTATCCCGTTTTTTCCGCTTTGACTATGTATACTGCTCGCCGGCAGCTTCAAAATAAAAAAGCTTTACTTTCAATTGAAAGCAAAGCAGGTAACGTCAAGATAAGCAGGAAAAGAATCCGTTCACTATACTTGATATGTATGTTCATTACCCTGCTTCACCCTTCCTCGAAGGTTTCACAGCTAACAATAAGGCAGGTTTCCTGACTTACGCACAAAGCGCTTACAGTGGCGGGACCGCGCTGGTTTTTCACCAGACTTCCCTTTTCACTCAATCTTTAAATTGAGACCTTATTGCTTTACGTTTATTCACTTGTCCTAGTATACCCCACTCATAGAAAAATGGAAATAGCCATTCTCACAAAAAAAGCTGCGAGAATGCTCTCGCAGCTTAAGGAATTAAAGAGTTGCTAAAAATTCACGGACCGCTTCAGGCGTTTTAGCATTTGCACTGTGCAAGTGCGCAATTTTTTCACCGTTTTTATATACAAGAAGAGAAGGAATACCCATTACATTGTTTTCAGCAGAAAGTTCTTCAAACTCATCCTTGTCAATTTTAAACCATGCTTTATCTGTATTTTCGTCAACGATTTCATCAATGAACATATCCAAACGTTTGCAATCAGGACACCACGTTGTCGTAAAAATCCCAACGCTTAGTGTTTCGTTCTTAATTTGTTCGCGAAATTGTTTTTCTTCCGTAAATTGTTTCATTGTGTTACCTCCAGCATCTATTCGTTCCTTCTCACTATTCTATGGTAAGAAGTCTGACTTCATTATAAACGATTTTTTTATCGTTGTGCTAATGTTTCAGCTTATTTAGACCATAACGGTTTTAGACGTAAAAAAATGCTAGCTTAAAAAAGCTAACATTTCGAAATCGTAGAATGTTGTGTCTATTATCAGCTAAACCATTTAGGCGGCATGTTTCGGTTCCAATAAATTTTCCCTAAATCATAATGCTTTTGAAAATTATCTGCAGCCGCATGATAGTGAAAATTAAACCAGTATCCATCTTTTGGAGGGTTTTCACGCCGTACATGAAACCGTATTAAGTCCTGACCGGTCTCCCGGTCATATACATGGAAAATCTTTTCACCGTAGCCAGCAGCAGGATGCTCGCTTATCTCGAGATTCTGAATTGACTGTTCACGTTCAGTGCCAATGTCGGTCAGCACTTCTTCAATTTTAGGTAACACTGCTTGACGAAATTCATCTTCAATGACAGGCCCAATTTTTGTTCCGAATTTTTCCACTGACTGTTTTTCAGCTGATTCCATTGCATACGTAACAAATGATGAAACGTCTTCATATTTTGGTTCTTCATATGGCAAATGAATATCTTCTATAACAGCCGTGACAGGAGTTGTTTCTCTTACATACCCTGCTTTATGTTGCTTGTCCGCTTTTGCATCATCAACGTATAAATATTCTGGTGGAGTGACAAGCCCAAATGTAAATACTGTAATAAATACAACTAGCATTCTTTTTATCCATCTAGGCATTCGTATCTTTCCTTTCTCATCTTTTCCCATATGGTCTTTTCATATCGTAAAATTCATTATCATAACTCACTAGGTATTGTAACATACTTATTAATTTTTTACCTATATTTGCTTATTCATTTATGCTGTCTACGGGCATTCGACGACTTTTTAATTAGCACCTTCCTTCTTCTGTTTGAGGTTGTCACACCGAGCGGAAACCTATACAAGATATTCCTTTTTTGCTGGATGCTTAAACACAAAAAGTATTTTTATGTTCAAAAATATATCATACTTTTATGAACTTTAGATGAAATTCATAAAAAAAAACTTCCAAAACTTTTTAATTCCTAAAAGGTTTTGGAAGTCTTTTCAATGATCGTTATTCATTTTACTTTTTTGTTTATTTTTGTATATCGATTGTCCCGTAATGAAATTTTGATGTTTTTCGTTTTTGCACGGTAAATCCATGTTCTTCAAAACGACTGCTTTTCCAATGATCTTTTAGCACGATCTTTTGTTTGGCTACTCTTTTTGCTTCTTGTATAGCCATTGGCGTTAGCGTGGTATACAGTGCTATTGCTTTAATACCGTTAATTCCATTCGATTCATCAATTTGCTCTTGAAACATAGGATCAAAGTAAACAACATCAAAAGATTTATCTTCACAACACGCCAAAAACGATTCAAAATTTTGATGAACCACGTTTATACGCTTCATTGCATCGTTCAACTCTTGTACGTCACTTTCCCAATTTAAAAGTCCTTGTTTGACTAAATAAGCTACATAGCGGTTGCCTTCTAGTCCGACAACTTTTCCACTTTTCCCTACCGCTGCGCTCGCCATCATACTATCCGATGCAAGACCAAGTGTACAGTCAAGCACGCTCATTCCGTTTTCCAAACCAGCAGCTTCAATAAACGGATCACGTTCTCCGCGCAGCCATCTCTTCACTCTAAACATAGCGGAGTTTGGATGAAAAAAAATAGGTTCTTCTTCATTTTGGACATGCAATTCTACTCTACTCTTACCGACAACCAGCACGTCTGCGGCTTCAAAATTTTGAAGATCTGCAACGGATTTCTTCTCTCTTACTACAAAAGGTATACTTAAATCAGCGGCTACTTGTTTGGCTTTTACAATCATCTGTTCATTTGTTCGACCAGCAGTCGTAACAATCACTTTCATAACTCCCCCTACACTGTTTGGCTATTTACATAAAGAAAAAGGATGCCGATAGACATCCTTTTTCTTATAAAGTATATGCGATTTTTTTCTAAAAATCTATATACTAGATGTGACAAAAGCAGGACATTTTATGAACAGTGCTGCTTAAAGCCATTTAAAATGTTTTCAAAAATAACTTCTAAAGGCTGACCTTCAATTTCATGTCGAGGAATAAAATGAACGACTTCTTTTCCTTTTAAAAGCGCCATAGACGGTGATGAAGGCTCAATGTCCCCAAAATATTCACGCATTTTAGCTGTTGCTTCCTTATCTTGACCGGCAAAAACAGTTACCACTTGATCTGGTTTTTGCTCAGACTGTAAGTACGCTTGTGTTGCTGCAGGACGTGCTAAACCAGCAGCGCATCCACAAACTGAATTAACGACAACAAAAGTTGTTCCTTCTACGTTTTCCATAAAATCAACTACGGCTTCCTCTGTTGTTAATTCTTCATAACCAGCTTGAGTTAATTCTTGACGCATTGGTTTAACTAACTGACGCATATATTCTTCATATGCCATTGACATATTAACATTCCTCCTAACAATCCTTCACGCTAAAAGCATACTATAAAAGCCAGGAAAAATCTAGCTACTCACTCTTCAAATCCTTATCGTTGTCCCGTGCTCCTTTTCCATTTGACAAAAAAAGATTAAAACCGGGTCATATCATCTAATTTTTTTCCATAAAAATGTCGATTTTTACTATTAATATTCCATTTTTTGTACTATAGTAGTAAATAGTAGTTTAGTAGAAAGGATTTTCAAATTGAACCAGCGATTTAAGCCAAACAAACGATTTTATGCATTTTTGTCTTTAGTGTTAGTGATCGTCGCTTCTTTGTTTTTTATTACAGAAGCCAAAGGAAGTGAACCTGCTGCATCTCAGCAAGTCTTAGCATCTACTGCATTGCCGCTGAAAGAAGCTCCATCTTCAGCACAACCTGAGAAGCTTCTTAATACACTTCGCCATAATATGTATGTAGCAAATACGTTAAATGATCAAAACCAAGCTCTTACACAGCCTGTTTACCTTACGTTTGACGATGGCCCAACACCTGATACCCTTCATATTTTAGATGCTTTGCGTCAATATAACGTAAAAGCAACTTTCTTTATGTTAAAGTATCAAATTGACGCTCACCCTGAAATTGCTAAAAAAGTAGCACAGGAAGGACATGCCATCGGCTGTCACGGCGTCTCTCATGATATCCATGTCATGTATAGTGAAGACGGCGCCGCGTTAAAAGAAATGCAAGAGTGTCAAGCGACAGTTAAGAAAGTAACCGGTGTTGACAGTAAGTTAATCCGCGTTCCTTACGGCAGCGTTCCTTATTTAAAAGAGCCCCACCGTACAGAGTTGCTAAGCCACTTTAAATTATGGGACTGGAATGTAGACAGCGAAGACTGGGCACTTCGTTCTGCACCTAGAATTATTCAGGGCCTTGAACCTCATATTCAAGGGGTTAACTCCAATGGAAGAACACCAGTCATTTTATTTCATGATAAATCCTTTACGGCACAATCCCTTCCTGCTATTTTGACTTACTTAAAGCAGTCGGGCTATCAGCCTATTAAAATTGATAACACTATGCAGCCTATGCAGTTTCCAACTCCCGCTGCAAAACAGTCGTAAAAAAAGATCATTCAAGTGAATGATCTTTTTTTTTATGCTTTTCTGCTTTCCGTCATTTGTTTCCAAACAGAACCTTTTGCTTCTTCTCCGCCTTCGATACGTTCAATTGCTAGCTTGATTTGTAAATCTACCTCAAATTCTTTATCATTCTCTGCTGCTTTTAATGCAGGAAGAGCCGTCTCGTCCCCTACCTCGTATAAATACATAGCTGCACGCCAGCGCACAAGCTTGTTTTTATCACCAAGAGCTTCACACATTGCCGGAATACCTTCTTCAAAACCTAAATCTGACATGCAGTCTCCAGCAGTACGGCGCACAGTGACTGATTTATCTTTTAATGCTTTGTATAAATAAGGCAGTACCGCTTTTGATTCAATCATTCCTAAGTAGACCGTAGCTAAGCGGCGAATAGATGCTTTTTCATCATCAAGCGCTTTATTTAAAACGTCTAAATCAGCTTCTGTTGGATCCATTTGTTCTAAATGGGCATAGCGCACTGACCAATCGTTGTCTTCTAGCATTTCTTCTGTAACTTTATAGGTTTTACGCGGCTGTACAACTTTTCCGCCTTCTTTTTCTTCTTGTGCATTAGACACAAGGCGAGTTAATCTTTCTTGCGGATATGCTGCTGCTAACTCTTCCACTACTTCGTCTCCGATAGCCGATAACTCTCCGTAACGAACGCCTTGTTCTTTCCATTTCCGTTCTAATACCACATTATCTGAAAAACGTTGAAGTTCTGCTACCGCTTTTGCGAATCGCTCGGGCAGACCAAAGCGCTTCTCTTCATTTCCGTCCGTTAGCTTGACTTGCATCGGTACATTTTTGAACATTTGAACTGACACATTGACCTCACCAAAATGCTCATTCATTTTGTGCTGTTCACTGTTGCTTTGCAAATCTTCACCAAACGCTGCACGAACTTGCGGCAAAATTTGCTTCCAGTCATATTTGGCATTTCGCTCTACTGCCAAGAAGTCCGCTACGTGGTAGACTCCTTTTACCCCTTCTACTTTCAAGATGTCTTGAACAACTTCAGGGGCTGCTTCAGCATTTTTTTCCGTATAGTTATTGCTTTTTCCACCTGATAGCACTTCGTCTAAATTAATTTTCATTGTATTCGGACTTGGCGTTGGCTCAATTGATTTAATGTTCATATCGTATCGTACTCCTCTCATTAAAATTGTAGCATGTGCCTTATACTCAGTCTAACGACTTGTTTACGCGTTTTCAATTTCTTCAATCAGCTCTGAAAGCTCTGCCCAGCGATCAAGCAGTGCACTTAATTCTTCATTTGCTTTCTCTTGTTCTAACGATAGGTTATGCGCTTTTGTATAATCGCTGCCCACCTGTTCAATTTCACTTGTTAAGCGTTCAATTTCTTCTTCTTTTGCTGCAATATTATCTTCGATTTCTTCCCATTCTTTTTGTTCTTTATACGTTAAGCGACGCTTTTTCGTTTTCTCCGGCTGTTTTGGCTTTTCTTCTTTCACTTTAGCCTGCTGGATCATTGCCTGCTTCTTCTTCATCGCTTCTTCCAATTGATCTGTATAAGCGCCAAAATAAATCGAAATGTTTCCTTCTCCTTCAAAAACTAGTAAGTAATCTGCTACTTTATCCAAGAAATAGCGATCATGCGATACGGTAATCACAACACCTGGAAATTCTTCGAGATAGTCTTCAAGCACCGTTAGCGTTTGAGTATCCAAATCATTAGTCGGCTCATCTAGAAGCAAAACATTTGGCGATGTCATTAATAATTTCAACAAGTATAAACGACGGCGCTCTCCTCCGGACAACTTTTGAATCAGTGTTCCGTGCGTATGAGAAGGAAATAGAAATCTCTCAAGCATTTGCGAGGCAGAGATCATTTTCCCATCCGTCGTATGCACAACTTCTGCCGATTCTTTAATATAATCAAGCATGCGTTGATTCAAGTCCATATCATCGCTTTCTTGGGTATAGTAAGCAACTTTAACCGTTTGTCCTCTGTCAATTTCACCGCTGTCCGGCTCAATGCGTCCTGCAATCATATTCAACAGGGTAGACTTTCCGCTGCCATTTTTTCCGACAATTCCAATTCGATCTTGTTTTTTTACGATGTGCGTAAAGTCTGAAAGAATGATTTTATTTTCATACGTCTTAGACACATCTTTTAATTCAAACACTTTTTTCCCAAGGCGGCTGCCTGCTAAACTTAAATCCAGTGATTCTTTTTCAGAGGAATCGAGTTTCCCCTCTAATTCATCAAATCGCTGAATACGCGCTTTTTGCTTAGTCGTACGCGCTTTTGCTCCTCTGCGAATCCAAGCCAATTCATTGCGGTATAAGTTGCTTAATTTTGCTTGAGTTGCTTTTTCCTGCTCTTCTCGAATCGCTTTTCCTTCTAGAAAAGCAGCATAGTTTCCTTTATAGCTATATAAATTTCCACCGTCTAATTCAAAAATTCGGTTTGTAACAGCATCCAAGAAATAGCGATCATGAGTAACAAGCAGCACAGCTCCTTGATATTTGGATAAATATTCTTCGAGCCATTTAACGGTCTCATAATCTAAGTGGTTAGTCGGCTCATCTAAGATCAATAAATCAGGTGTTTGAATTAGGCTTTGCGCAATGGACACGCGCTTTTTCTGTCCACCTGAAAGCTCACCAATTTTCGCACTCATATTTAAAATTCCAAGCTTCGTTAAAATCGACTGTGCATTAGAATTGGCTTCCCATGCGTTCATCGCATCCATTTTCTGCTGCAAATCATACAATGTTTGCTGATTTTTTTCGTTTGCAGAGTCTTGCTCTAACGCATACAGAGCTAGCTCATAATTTTTTAATAAGTTAAGAAGAGGCGTATCTCCGCTGAAAACTTGCTCCAAAACCGTTAAGTCTTCATCAAAATCCGGATGCTGCGGTAAATATGTCACGCTGTAGTCTTTAGCATGAACAATATCTCCTTCGTCTCCGAGCTCTAAACCTGCGATAATTTTAAGAAGTGTTGATTTCCCTGTTCCGTTTACACCGATTAAGCCGATTCGCTCATTTTCCGTAATGGTAAATGTTAGTTGATGAAACAGCTCTTTTTCTCCATACGTTTTTGTTAAGTTTTCAACAGTCAGCATTTTCATAATGATAATTCCACTCTTTCTTAAATTGAACTAAAAATTCTTTCATATATGTATGTCGCTCTTGCGCTAGAGACCGTGCTGTTTGAGTATTCATTAACGCAGTGAGCTTTAATAACTTTTCATAAAAATGTGCAATAGCCGTTGATTTCCCGTGTCTGTATTCTTCTTCCGTCATCTCACTTCGTACAGCAATGTTTTCATCATACAAAGCGGTGCCTTTAGCACCTGCATACATAAACGTACGTGCGATACCAATTGCACCGATCGCATCTAAACGATCTGCATCTTGAACAATTTGACCTTCAAGCGTAGCCATAGCCGGACGGTTTCCGCCTTTAAATGACATCGTTTGTAAAATGTGAACGATATGCTTGCAGTTCTCTTCTTCTACCTGCTGACTCTTCAGCCACTCCCACACTTCTTCGTACGCCTTTTCAACATCTTCCACTAGCTTATCATCTACAACATCGTGTAAAAGCGCGGCTAGTTCGATAACTTCCCGATTGCCGCCTTCTTTTTTATATAAAAGCACTGCATTTCGACGCACGCGATCGATATGCTGCCAGTCATGACCTGTTGTGTCATGCGCAAGCTTTGCTTGAACCCACTTTTCCGTTTCCACTATTTTATTCATTTGCTCACCTCAATTATATCCACCATTATTTTAGCACAAAGTGAGGCGCTCGTCTCACTGACAGCTGATCACCGTTTGAAAACTCTTGCTGAAAAATAAAAAACAGATGGAGATCCACCTGCTTTTACAGCAATTCTTTTATATCTTTTTGAATGTCTTTTGGTGCAGTTTGAGGTGCGTATCGCTTCACGACTTCACCTTGACGATTCACTAAAAACTTTGTGAAATTCCACTTTATCCCTTTGGAACCTAGTAGACCCGGTGCTTGTTCTGTTAAGTATGTAAATAACGGGTGTGCATGCTCCCCTTTTACATCTACTTTTGCAAACATCGGAAACGAAACGCCATAGTTTAACTCGCAAAATTGTTCAATATCATTTGAACTTCCTGGCTCTTGACCACCGAACTGATTGCAAGGAAAACCTAGAACCGTTAGGCCGTTTTCTTTTTCTTCTTCGTACAGCGCCTGCAAATCTTTATATTGAGGGGTGAAGCCGCATTTGCTAGCTGTATTCACAATCAACAGCACGTCACCTTGATAGTTAGATAGCGATACGTCTTCGTCTTTAATTGTTTTTGCCGAGTATTCATACACGCTCATCAAAACGCCTCCTTTTCCCTATTGTAATTCACTTTATTTCGGAAGTACAACTGAAACGCTCTTATGATTTGTCGTAAAGAACCTTTAGCTGATCAGTCGTTTGCAGCATGTAATCAATCATCTCGATTAAATCTCCTACTTGGTCTTCGTAAATAAATCGGTTAAAGGTTACCTCAATATTGTTTTCATATTCGCTTCCTTCGACTTCATGAGTAATACGCTGCTTAACAACTCTTGTTGTTCCCCAGATCCTCTCACACATTTCCTGTATGTTTTGAAACTCAGCTTCTTCAAACGGTTTTTGTTTTTTTAGCTGAAAATGAATATAAACTGTACACCCTGGTTTTTCTACACGGGAAGGCGTTAATTCGGCATGAATGTTGTCTAAGTCGGTTGATAAAGTTAGCGACGCGGTACAGCAAAAATGCTGTTGAAAAGAAATGCGGTATGTTCGAGTAAACTGAGCTAAGTCTACAAAATCTTCGCGATTCGTAACAGATACTTGCCCAGATAAGTCAAGATCATAGATCTCTCCTTCTACAACAACTTTTAAATTATCAAATACAATCGGATCAAACATTTCAACTACTTCCTTTTTTATAAAATACGAACAGTCAGCTCTTCTTCTTTCTTGCCAAATTAATTCATAACATACCTGTTATTTTATTTTATATTGCAAGAAAGAGATTGAGACACAACTAAGTCCACCCAATCTACATCTAGAAGCCACTACACCCATGAAACTTATTTTTACCATAACTATGAAAAAATCCGAACGAGTTTGATTCTTCATCAAGAATCTTGCTTCATCGTTCGGATTTTCCTTCAACTAAAATACTCTTACCCTAGCCTGTTCTCTTAAAAAATCCCTAATGCATGTCCATTCTCGTCAATATCCATATTGAGCGCAGCAGGTTTTTTTGGAAGTCCAGGCATTGTCATAATTGAACCTGTTAGCGCCACGAGAAACCCAGCTCCGAGTGAAGGACGGAATTCCCTTACCGTAATCTTAAAATCAGTTGGTCGCCCAAGCTTCGTCTGATCATCACTTAACGAATACTGCGTTTTGGCCATACAGATCGGCAGGTGATCCCAACCGTTTGCTTCAAATTGCTGTATTTGCTTTAACGCTTTTGGAGCAAAATCTACGCCTTGTGCTCCGTATACGGTTTTAGCAATAGCTTCTACTTTTTCTGGAATCGAAGCTGACACATCGTAAAGAGGAGAAAACTGACTTTCTGTCTCGTTCATGACTTCAAGAATTTTTTCAGCAAGCATGACGCCGCCTTCTCCACCTTTTTCCCATACTTCTGTTAAAGCAACGGGAACATTCTTTGAAGCACACCAATTCATAAGCGCTTCTACTTCACCTTTTGAGTCCGCCACAAAACGGTTCACGGCTACAACGTAAGGAACGCCGAATGCCTGAATCGTTTCAATATGCTTTTCCAGATTTTCAATTCCCGCTTCTAAAGCCTCAATGTTTTCTTCATTTAAACGCTCTTTAGGAACGCCCCCATGCATTTTCAAAGCCCGAATTGTCGCAACGATCACCACCGTTTCAGGTTTAATATCTGCTATACGAGCTTTAATATTCAGGAATTTTTCTGCGCCTAAATCTGCCCCGAATCCCGCTTCTGTTACTACATAATCACCTAGTTTTGCAGCCATTTTTGTGGCAATGACGCTATTGCAGCCGTGGGCAATATTAGCAAAAGGACCTCCGTGAATGAGGGCTGGAGTATGTTCCAACGTCTGTACAAGGTTTGGTTTAATCGCATCTTTTAAAAGAAGAGTAAGCGCTCCTTGTGCACCTAAGTCTGCAACCGTTACAGGCTCATTGTCCATGTTATAAGCTACCACAATAGACGCTAAGCGACGCTTCAAGTCTTGTAAATCTGATGCTAAGCAGAAAATAGCCATAATTTCTGATGCCACCGTAATATCAAATCCATCTTCTCGAGGAACACCCTGCATCGGACCACCTAATCCAATGACGACCTGACGCAACGCGCGGTCGTTTAAATCTACCACTCGTTTCCACGTGATTTTACGTGTATCAATACGCAATTCATTTCCTTGATGTATATGGTTATCTAAAATAGCTGCCAGCGCGTTGTTAGCTGTTGTGATGGCATGCAGGTCTCCAGTAAAGTGTAAGTTAATATCCTCCATTGGAAGCACTTGAGCATAACCGCCGCCAGCGGCACCTCCTTTAATTCCCATTACCGGACCAAGAGATGGTTCACGCATGGCGACAATCGCTTTTTTACCTAATCTATGTAATGCCTGAGCTAAGCCAACCGTCACTGTCGACTTCCCTTCTCCTGCTGGAGTTGGATTAATAGCTGTAACTAAAATCACTTTTCCATCTTGTTTTGTGTGTAAACGTTCCATAACGGACAAAGAAAGCTTGGCTTTATAATGTCCGTACGGCTCTAGCTCGGCCTCTAAAATATCCAGCTGCTCGGCAATCTCTTTAATCGGTTTAATCGTTGCCTCTTGTGCAATTTGCAAATCACTTTTTATTTGCTTCTTAGTTGTCATATAAAAACCCCTTTTCTGCTGAGAATTCTTTTTAAACACTTCATCAAAAAAGGATAAAATCCATTTTCTGGGGGAGATATGAAGTTTAATAAATACAGGAACGACTGTGCTATAAATTTTACTGAGTTCCAGTCAAGCTAAAAAAAGCATAGCAACGCTCCAGTTTAACCTTATTGTACCATTTCATTTTAGCCATTACGCATATTAATGCTCTTTTTTTTCAAAATTCAATTGCTTAATATTCTGTATATTCATATAATAGTATATTGTACATAAATGTTGAACCTCATCTTCACGTGAGAAAGAACATTTATACGCGTCATTACTTCGAAATCGAATAGGAGGAATTTTATTGCCTATTAATATTCCACGTGATCTTCCGGCAAAAGAAATTTTAGAAAAAGAGAGAATTTTCATCATGGACGACTTGCGCGCGGTTAACCAAGAAATTCGCCCGCTTAATATTGTTATCCTAAACTTAATGCCGGAAAAAGAAAAAGCTGAAACGCAATTATTACGTTTACTCGGGAACTCACCGCTGCAAGTGCATATTACACTTCTTTACACGGCAAGCCATAAAGCAAAAACAACGAGTAAAAATCACCTAGATCAGTTTTATAAAACGTTTGAACAAATTAAAGAACGAAAATATGACGGAATGATTATTACAGGAGCACCTGTAGAACATATACCATTTGAAGAAGTAAACTACTGGAAAGAACTTCAAGAAATTATGGATTGGTGTAAAACAAATGTGACTTCTACCCTTCATATCTGTTGGGGAGCTCAAGCCGGACTTTATCATCACTTTGGCATTGACAAGCGACCTCTTTCTGATAAATGCACGGGTGTATTTACACATGTTGTATCGAGTGAAGAACCGATTAAGCTGCTGCGAGGATTTGATGATGTCTTTTATTCTCCTCATTCTCGTCACACCGACGTCGACATGAATGAAGTAAAAAACCATCCTGACCTTGAGCTTCTTTCCTACTCTGAAGAAGCTGGTGTTTATATGGCTATGTCTAAAGACGAAAAGTTTGTTTTCGTTACAGGTCACCCAGAGTACGACGTTCAAACGCTGCAGGAAGAATTTCTTCGAGATACAGAAAAAGGGCTAGAACCAAAGCTTCCGGAACACTATTTCCCAAACAATGATCCTGACAAAAACCCTTTAAAAACATGGCGTTCTCATGCCAACCTGCTGTTTATGAATTGGTTGAACTATTATGTTTACCAAGAGACTCCATATCTGTGGGAATGAAAGAACCGAGTGGCCGTATTTCAAACATAAAAAACGACAAGTCCTTATATGGATTTGTCGTTTTTACATTTATTGTATTTCTTTTTTCTAAAGTCTCCCTTTCTTTTTTAATTCTTATTTAGAACATAGTTTTATCAAATAAATAAAACACAATCTTCTAAAAGATTGTGTTTTACAGTTCTTTAATATATTCAATGACCGAATTTGGAAATTCGTTTCGAATTCCGCAATTCCCACAATAAAATCCGCTATATTCGTCTTTCGCAACGTACTGTCTTAAAAGAAACAATGTTAACCTGGTTGGGAGACCGCATTCTGTGCAAAACGCCAGGTATTTGCTGCGCTGTCTGTTTGCTGACATACGTTTCATCCTTTCGATTAACTATAGAAAGCGTTTTCTTATTTATATGGAGCTTTCTTATTAGTTTATGACAGCAATTACGGTCTACCTCCAATTATTGTCGCGACGAGAAGGGCGGAATAAACGCAGAATTAAATTAATTATAAGCACAATAGCTAAAATGTTAATTAACAACCCAAAAATCCCGCCCAGTGCACCCATATGACCAAGCAAACCGCCAAATAACATCCCTGCCAGGCCGCCATAAAGCAGTCCACGGGCGAATCCTCCTCGTTTTGAACGGGTAACGCCTCGATTTACAGTTCCATTTCTGCGGTTTGAAAAATTAGACCTCGGCTCATTTTGTCTAACGCTTGGCTGTCTATTAAACGACCGCTTCCCTGACCGATACGACCTTGCACTTACGTTATAGTCATCGTGATAGGAAATATATTCAGCTAAGGGAGATAAACTTAGCGAAAAAATCAATGCTACGGCAATCATTATTTTTTTCATCTGCTTTTTCCTTTCTTCACCTAATAGTAACTGTTTATTATAGTACGCTGTTTCATGCATATCATACGTTTTGACACAAAAGGGAAATTCAGCTTCATACAAAATTTTCAATCGGGTATCATAACGTTATACTTTGCCCTAGAAAGGAGCGTGCATGTACATGATACGAAGAATTAGCATACTGCTTTTTACACTGTGCTTCTTATTTAATGGAGCCCTTCCTGCACTATGTAAAGCGGAACAAGTAAAAAATGTAGAAGTGCGTGACCGTTTGCTTTATCAAGGTAATAACCAACTAAAGCAAACCGCCCTAACATTTGATGATGGACCGGATCCGCGCTTTACTCCACATGTATTGGATCAGTTAAAAAAGCATGGTATTAAAGCAACCTTTTTTCTTATTGGGGCAAAAGCTCACGAACATCCTGAGCTGGTGAAAAGAATGGTAGCTGAAGGTCATGCTGTTGGGATTCATACCTATTGGCACCCCAATTTACTAAAGGAATCTACTGAAAAGTTTCACTGGGAAATTGCCAAAACTCAGGCTATTATTAAAAACATTACCGGTTTTGAAACACAGCTGTTTCGACCTCCATATGGAAATTTAACGCAAGAAATGATCAACGAGCTGCCAAATGAAAATGTCTATGCGATTAACTGGTCTTCTGATTCATTAGACTGGAAGCAAATCCCAGAAACAGAAATCACCAATAATGTATTTAAGAACATGCACGCCGGAACAATTGTTTTGATGCACGACGGCGGCCATTGGACCATGGACCTTTCTAACACCGCAAAGTCGCTGGATACCATCATTCCTAGACTTAAGCAAGAAGGATATCATTTTGTGACCGTCCCAGAACTTTTGCACATCCCTTATCCAAAAAATTAAGCGCCAAAGAGTTTCTGATTTAGAAACTCTTTGGCGCTTTACGATTTCCCTTGATAGAAAGTAAATATGCCTCTCCTACAAAAAGAGCGTGTCAAAAGATCTAATTCAAATCCACCTTAAAACTCAAAAATATGCCTTATTTCTTCAAAACGTTATCATACTAAAGATACAAAAAGAGGCATTCTTTTTTTGTTCCATCGCTCTACAATAGAGGAAATTTACGGATAACCTCTAAAATAGGTTTTAAGTTGCATGATTAGGAGTAAATATTACTATAACTACTCTCATATTTTTAGACAAGCTGCATATAGATAAAATGAGAGAGTCGAACGTATTCCACATATCCCTAAATTTCTTCTTCTCACAAAAAAATTGACGAACTTTTTTTGTCAACAGGTGCGTATAGATATGATAGAATTCCTATATAATGACCTGGATTCATTTCTAAACAAGGAGTTTTGACTATGATTAATGAACAAGAGACGTTGTTATTTATTAAAGAACTTGGCCGCTTGTTGAAAGACTATCAAAACTGTTCAAACGCCTCTGTAAAAAGTGAAATATATAAAGATATCGTGTTGTTGAGCAATGTTATCCAGTTAGATCACGTGAACGTTTCTTACGCTTAGAAAATCCTTTTTATTTCTTTATAAATTTCAGTTTTTCTACTATAACTACAGAAAAGGAAGAAAGGAGACGATTTCCATCCATCTCTTTTCTTCCTTTTCTCGTTATCGGTTTTTTGTGGTTATTTAGAACATAGTTTTATTAAAATTATTGTAGAGTTTTTCGAGTGTTTTCGGTCCAACTATTCCATCTACCTGCAGATAAAGTGCTTGTTGAAAAGCTTTTACCGCTTTGAAAGTGGAAGACCCGAATATACCGTCTGCGCCTCCAAAAAGAGAATAACCTAAGTGAATAAGCATACGCTGAATTAACTGTACGTGATTTCCTCGATCTCCGTATTTAATTAACATACTTGAAGCCTTCGGCGTCTGTTTTTTAGGTACTTTTCCACTTCGAAGCTCCGACAAAGATAGACCGAATGTATATTGAAAATGAGGGTAATCTTTTAAGCTTGTCCAATCTCCTCCCCATTCCAACCCAATCCTTTTTCCTATCTCTCCCGCTTTGTTCCATCTTCGATCAATGGTCCAGTCAACTTTTCCGTCGTTATCAAGCAGCGCAATGTCAAAAGCTAGTCCATAATTATGATAAGAATAGCCGCCTTTGGCATTAGTCACAATACTTCCTGGTGTCGTTCGGCCTTGTGAATATAGTTTGTGCTGATGCTCTATTGATCTAAATCCTTCAGTGATACTAACAAATATGCTTTCTTTATATGCTTGCCCAATGAGCTCGTACGCTTTTTCTTGCACTATTTCATGTACATCCTGTAACTTATTTTCTGCTTTTTGTAACAGCTTGTCTAATGATAAATCACTCATACTCCCCACTCCTTAACTAGATGGCTTCTCCTTATATATACGTATAAGACGAACTCTAAGGGAGGCATCCAGTATCAGTTTATGCGGGAAGCAGTTAAGTTGTGCAACATGTAGAGCTGCTGTTATTTCAGCACCCAGTGGCTGATAGCCTTCGCTACTCCGTTATTGACATTTGTATCTGTTACCCAGTCTGCTGCTTCTTTTACAGCTTCCTGAGCATTTCCCATGGCAATTCCACATCCTGCCGCTTCAATCATAGCCATATCGTTTAAGCTGTCTCCCATGGCAATGACTTCATCCATTGAAATGCCCAAACGTTCACATACAGTCATAATCCCTTTTGCTTTGTTGATACCAAGTGCATTAATTTCTAGATTCGTTAAACTAGAGTTGCTAATTTCAAAATCTGAAATGCCTGCTATTTGTTTCAGCACTTCTTCTCGTAAAGCATCATCTGGAATATCGTAGCCAAACTTCAGCCATTCCTGTGAGGCAATATCTTCTGGAAATTCGTCTCTCCATACTTTATCCGTAGTCACAGCCCAAAAGTTAAGCTTATGCTCTTGTGTTAAATTCCACATCTTCTCGATGGAAGAAGCATCAATTAACTTTCGTTCTACAAGCTCTCCAGATTCATCCCAAATTTCACTTCCGTTCACTGTAATAAGGTAAGAAGATAGCTGAAGAGACTGCGCATATTCACGGCATGTTAAAAGAGATCGCCCCGTGCTGAGCACCACATGAACACCTTGGTCTTGGGCTTTAGCAATGGCCTCACGATTTTCTTTGGAAATTTCTTGCTGATTGTTCAGCAGCGTTCCATCCATATCTAGTGCGATCAGTTTAAATTCTTTCTTTTCATTTGTTTGCATCTTTCTCTCTCCTTCTCATCAATAGTAGGTATGACATTACGCTGAGCATTTGACTTACACTATGTAACTCTTATTATAACTTTAGCACAGGAGCATTTCGCCCTGCATCAGATAAGCGTTAAAATGGTCAATTATTCTACGGGGAATAATTAAAGGAAAATAAAATAGCTTTGCCGTAATTTACATATAACGCTTTTCATTTTTAGTTATTTCAACTAGAATTTTGTTAAAAGGATGTGAATGTTATGAATACTATTATTTCACCAGCTGACTTACATACTGCATTACAGCAACCCCAACACTCCATTGTGTTGCTTGACTGCCGATTTACCCTTGGAAATTCTGAGGCAGGCACAAATGCTTATCAAAATGAGCACCTCCCGCATGCTCATTACTTGGATTTAGAAAAAGATTTGTCTTCTGCAGCTGCTTCTCGCGGAGGCAGACACCCGCTGCCTGACGTTCAAAAGCTAGCTCAAAAGCTCGGCAGCTTAGGGATTAATGCTGATTCAAAAGTCGTCGTTTATGATGAACAAAACGGAATGATGGCTTCAAGAGCATGGTGGCTACTGCGATATATAGGAATTAAAGACGTAAAAATTTTAAATGGAGGTTTTAATAACTGGAAACAATCGGGATATGAAACAACGAAGAACGTGCCAGAAGCTTCTCCTCAAACGTTTGTACCTTTCGTTCAACAAGATTGGGGACTTGCAGGAGTTGAATACGTAAAAGAGAATCTTCATAACCCTAATGTTGTTCTTATCGACTCTCGTGAAAAAAGGAGATATCTCGGCTTAGAAGAACCCATTGATTTTGTAGCAGGACATATCCCAGGCGCCATTCATTCTTTCTGGCAAGATGTGTTAACTTCAGAAGGTTTATGGAAAACAGATAAAGAGTGGAAGGAGATGTTTTCAGCTATTGATTCTCACGCTGAAATCATTGTATACTGCGGATCGGGTGTATCTGCTTGCCCAAACGTTTTAGCTTTAAAATCAGCAGGTTTTCCAAATGTAAAATTATATGCCGGCAGCTGGAGCGATTGGATTAGCTATCGTGACAACCCCATTGAGAAAACAAGATAGCACAAAGAAGGCTCAGTCTCACCAAAAGTATAGAGGCTGAACCTTCTCTTTTTGTATTCTTCTTATTAGGCGCATGTTATTTACTGAGCCTTAACATAAAATCATGAAGCCGCTCTAAGGTAAGCAGATTTCGATTACATGCTTCGCTATCTTGACAAATATAATTTCCTCGTTGTGTAAATGTCCCTTGAACAGTTCCTTTGATTTCAGCGGTGAACATACCGACTTCCTCGTAGCTGTGGCAAAGTGTGCATATTCCCTTCTGGTTTATAGGTTTAAACGTTCCTTGAATACCTTTTAACTTCTGGGTATACGGATCCTGCGCTACGATAAACTTTCTGTTTGAGCCTTTATCGATCCAGCTAACATAGGAAATGCTCGTTAGATCAATGCTATCAGCAGAAGGCACTTTTAACTTTTTCACTTTTGGAAACAACTTTTTCACGCCAGCTTCTGTAAAAGATTTAAATGGAATCACGTAAGGCTTTATCGTTTCTAAAAACACCTCTGCTTGTTCTTTATTTCTAACTTCAGCAACTGACAGTAGCAATTCTTCTTCTTCCTCGCTAAGAACATCAAACACATTTAATACTTTTTCTTTTGCAAGAGCTTTTAAAGCCTGCAGCACATCAGAATTGTTTACTGTTCCATGCCCATTGATAAGGATTTGGGTTTGGCTTTTGATAAAGTTATATTGATCATTTCTTATAAACGCTTCCACGTTCTTCACTCCTTCTTCATTTAATCAGCTACTTTTTACTTTACCGTACGGATTCCTTTTATGAAACGTAAAAAATAAATCAGAAATAAACTATACCTAAAAAAGCGCGGGCATTCAGTTGCCAGCGCTTGATTTCTACCGTTGCTTTTTATATACAATTTTTTTGATGGTTTCGGTTGATAAAAAGTATTCACGGGCTAGTTCCTCAATCGAAGTTCCTTTTTTAAACAAATTCTTAATCCGTTCGTTTCGCTCGTCAATCAACTTTCTTCCACCAGAGCAAGTTCCCCATTTTCTTTTTGCCTTCTGCGGCTTTGGAATATAAATGGTTTCTCCTTGAATGTATTTTTGAATTTCACTAATCAGCTCTTCAGGTAAAATATTTGTTGCTTTTACATACGTCATTTCTGCCAGCTCCTTATGTGGTTTTGCTTATACAATAAGGGGCAAAGCCGTATATATTAGAAATGAGATATGCGCGGTTAGGCGATGTGTATTACTAAACCGTCCACCCCATGCAAAGTATCGCCTTTCTAATATCAGGCTTTGCATGAGACGCTGCAGTATCCGGTAAACATCTTTTATTTACCATTTATTACACCTCCACTTTACATCGACTGTAAACCAAACTTGTATAAAATTACAATTATTGGCTCAGATTTTATTATAAGCTATCTATAATCTTGCACACAACACCTTCTTATTTATAAAGCTGACACCATAAATAAAACGAACTTGCAGGGAGCTCGTTGTTCTCCCTGCAAGTTCGTTTTATTTTTGTTATGAACGCTTCTGCTTTTTGTTAGCTGAACTGCTTTGAACACCTTGTTCAGAAGTGGTCGTCCCTTGTCCTTCTACATTTGGTGAACCTAGCTCTGATTTTGAGCGGTCTTTTTTAATTTTACTCATGTCACTCACCTCCCGTTTGTAGTGTACCCTTTGTACAGCTACATATAAGGAGAGGTGTGCTGTTTTTATTGTTTCTTGAGCATAAATAGCCATAGAAACGTTAAGGCTTGCTTTAATTCATTTGGGAGCTGTCCAATCAGCTTATCTGTAACATTTCGCTTATATACACCTTCGCCATCGATTACTTCCCATCCATTTTCTTTTGCAAGCTGTTCAAACTCCCACGGCATCATCGTATTGCAAATAACGTCTTCACCATATAGTCTTTGAAAACTATTGGTACGAGGCTGAGCAGTTGGTCCAAGAATACCTACACATGCATATCCTCCTGTTTTTACAACTCGGTGCAATTCCTTCAGAGCTAATCGCGGGTGCTCCGTCCATTCCAGGGCGTTGATTACCATAACTCCTTCTACTGATTCAGAAGACAGCGGGAGCTTCATAATATCAGCTTGAACGAACGACAAATTTTCACTTTTATGCAGTTCAGATGCTTTTTGAACCATTTCTTCTGATAAATCAAGACCGATTGCTTTATATCCAGAAGCGGCCAGAAGAGACGTCCCAAACCCATCACCACAGCCGACGTCTGCTAGCAAAGCGCCTTTTTTAAGATGTTTTTGAATAAATAGAATAACTGTTTTCCGACTTCCGTTTTTCCACATTTCTTCACTTCGGCTATTCCAAAATGATACTTTTTGATTCCATTCGTCTTGAGCTTGATCATGCCAATTAAATGTTGTCATTTTTTATCCCCTTTGCACTCTTTTCTTTACCTTATCACTTTTTGCAATGAATAAAAACGACTATTTCAGCAACCATATAGATGTAAAGGAAGGTGTTTATTTGTATGAAAGAACGTTTCGTTGCGGTACGTAAAAATGCAGACGGTGACCTGCTAGAATTTCAAACGGCTTCAGGAGCTGTTTTAACCTATGAAGAAGCGTTAAAGAAAGTAGAAGCAGGAGACGTTGAACATGTGAGTACCTTTGTAGGGAAAGACGGCGGTACGTATATTCGCAGTATTCCTGACCATGACAAAACAAATAATCTCGATGCATTGCCATCATTTTAAAGGAGAATGAATATGACAAAAAAGAATAATAAAGGAAGCGCTAATCAAAGTAACCCAAAAACGCAGCACCATCTTGTTGAAATGGGTGAAGAAATTTCAAGCGGGGATAATTCAAAGGGAAACAAACGCAACAAAGATCAGTCAAGTAAAACACAATAAAAAAAAGCCGTGCTAAGAAGCACGGCTTTTTTTATTAATGTTGGCTTGGAAGACCTAATGTTGAAAAATCTCCTGTTGCTACGCTTGTTCCAACTGAAGCAACACCTGCTACTAATGTAAACGCTAATGCCATACCGACTAATACTTTTTTCATAATTATTTCCTCCTCTTTCTTTGATTTGACTCTAGTGTATCACAGGATAAAAGTAGATGAATTCCTTTCTATCAGCATTTATCCCCTTAAAACCACGGGTTTCCTCCATTTTGATAGAAATTTCTCAAAAATTATAATGATAGGAATATTTTAAACAAATAGAGCTTCAAGTTCTTTTTCTACTAGCTTGACGAATCGCTCATTTCGTTGCAGGGTGAAAATGGTCATGGACTTTTCCATATATTCTTTACCTTGTTCAATTTTACCTAATTTGATTAAGCTCTCTCCTGCTTGGTAATGAAGTTCTCCAAATAAATACATTGATTCATTACTAATGCACAAATCGATTCCTCGGTTGCTATATATTAATGATTCATCATAGTTACTCATATCTCCAAGCGTTTTGGCAAGTGCATTTAAAATTCTAATTTTTATATTTTCGTTTTTTGTTTGGGGCAGCTCATTTAAGCTTTTGAGTGCTGTTTGATATGTATCTAGAGCCTGTTCATACTCTTTCTCTTCATAAAGAATAATTCCAATGCTATTTAAAATTTCAATTTCTCTTTCTTTATAAAACGTTGCCGATTGCTTAGTAAGCTCGATCGCTTGGTACATTTTAGCCAGCGCATCTTCTTTATTATGATGAATGTAATACACGCAAATACCTTCATGCCACATTAAAAATTGCTTGTTCAGCGGATTTTGAAACAGAGGACTTTCTTTTTCTTTTACAATGATATTATGAATAGCATCATAATCTCTCTGACGAATATATTGACGAATTAACGATTGAACCGCATCTACGTAATCAAGTCGAGGTGATTCTACACTATCAAAAAAGTAGTTAACATCTACGCCAAGGCGCTTAGAAATTTTATAGAGGGTAATGCTTGATGGATATTCTTCACCGTTTTCAATTTTGCTGATTTGCGCTTGTGTACAAATGTCTCTTGATAATTCTTGTTGTGTCAACCCTGCCATTTTGCGAAGGTCTCTCATAACACTCCCAATTCTATACTCTCTCATCTCTTTTCTCACCCTTACTTTCACATAATATATTCTCTCTATAAACATATAGTGATTTTATTTAGATAGTCAACTGTAAACACGTTAAAAATTTATACAATGTTTCGAAATTGACCATTCCCTATAATAGCAAATTAATCTATAAGAGTAAAATAGTGTATGATTTCTCTTCTCTAAAAAATCCCACAAAAAAATGAGATTGAGACATAGCTACATCAATCCAATCTAAAGCCGAACAAATGGGATAAATGATCTGGACTACTTGTTACACCTCCGTTGATTTCCGTGCAAGACTTCGCTTTCCGCGGGCGGCCGGTGAGCCTCCTCGTCGCTTACGCTCCTGCGGGGTCTCACCTGTTCCGCTTTCCCCGAAGGAGTCTTCGCCTTGCCCTCCAATCAACTGCTAGAAGCACCTGCATACATGAAACCTACGTTCACCACACCAATAAAAAAATCCGAGCGAAGCTGATTCTTATTCAAGAATTAACTTCGTTCGGATCTTGCTTTAACTAAACGACTTTTGTCACACCACTATTCACATTTTTATTTATAAACAGGATATCCAACAAATTTAAAGTCTTTGCCGATTGACGTCACAGAAAGACGCTCCACGTCCACTGCGTCCCACATTTTCTCTACGCCTTTTCCTTCTAGGAAAGTAGGAGCTTCTTTTCCTCCTGAAAGCTTTGGAGCCATATACAGCACCAATTTATCAATTAAACGATTTTCCAGGAATGCGGCATTCACTTCGCCCCCTCCTTCAATTAAAAGAGACGACACAAATTTCTCACCTAGTATAGAAAGCATATCTTCAAGATTTACTTTGTCCTCACCGCTTGTGACAAATACTTCGACGCCTTGCTTTTCGAGCTGTTCTTTTTTTTCTTTTGAATAGCCCTGACTTGTAAATACCCACGTTGGAGCTAAAGAATCGGTTGCTAACTTCGAATCAAGGGGCATGCGCAGCTTTGAATCCATCACAATGCGAATTGGACTGCGGCCGCCTTCAATGCGAGTTGTCAGCTCGGGGTTGTCCTTAATGACCGTGTTCACCCCTACTAAGATACCCGCTGTTTCATGACGCAGCTGATGTACATCCAAACGAGCTTTCTCAGATGTAATCCACTTGCTGTGAGAAGAAGCAGTTGCTATTTTACCGTCTAACGTAATCGCTGACTTTAAGGAAACAAACGGCTTCTTCGTTACAATATACTTATTGAAGACTTCATTCATTTGACGTGACTCTTCTTCACCTACACCTGTTATGACCTCAATGCCTGCGTTTTCTAAAATTTTAACCCCATTACCTGCTACTAAAGGATTGGGGTCTAAAGTTGCTATGACCACTTTTTTTACACCGGCTTCAACTAGCGCTTCAGCACAAGGACCTGTACGTCCGTGGTGTGAACATGGCTCTAGCGTTACGTAAGCAGTCGCTCCTTTTGCTTGTTCGCCAGCCATTCGCAGCGCGTGAATTTCAGCGTGCGGTTCGCCAGCTTTTAAATGCGTACCAATTCCAACGATTCGATTATCGTTTACAATGACCGATCCTACAAGCGGGTTTGGCTCTGTTTGTCCTTTTGTTGCTTTTGCGTTTTGTAAAGCTATATTCATATAAAATTCGTGATTGATCAAAGAAGAACCTCCTCTTTTAAATGTCCTGAACGTTTAACTTTAGTATCCAAATACTTTTCATTAAACTGCGATACATCTCCCCAAAGTGGAACGCGCCCTGATAAAAGTGCGCCGTTTTTTTCAAGCGCGATTAGCTTTTTCGGATTATTGGTAATCAGCGTAACCGGTTTTTGGCGCAGCACTTTTAACACGCTGATGGCATCACTATAGCTGCGAGTATCATCTTCAAATCCTAATCCTTCATTCGCTTCTACCGTATCAAATCCGTTTTCTTGAAGAACGTATGCCATTGCTTTGCTGAATAAGCCAATGCCGCGTCCTTCATGATTTGCTAAATAAAATAGCGCTCCGCTTCCATTTTCGACGATCATTTTCATCGATTGTTTTAATTGAAAACCGCAGTCGCAGCGTTTGCTTCCGAATATATCTCCCGTATGGCAGATGCTGTGCATACGAATGAGTGCCTCATGTGATTCTTGAAAATCTCCGTACACAAGAACACTCGATTGCTGCATGTCTGCCAAATTAGCTCCTTGCATTTTTTCAATAAGTTCTTCCGTACTTAAGGCTCCTTCTTTTACATTATCAGAACGCAACCATGAATACCAACTAAATACTTGTGTCTCGCCATCCAGATTCACAGGAAGCGTAATAGGTCCTACTATATAAATAAAATGATCTTCATTTTTCACTACGTTAATTTTATCTTTTAAAATTGAAATAACTTTTTGGTTAATCACAGTCATTTCCTCCTCTTATGTGTCTTCTCACTTATCTACTATTTTTACATTTTGCTCAATTTCTCACATGAGCAACTGTTTTTTTAGCACTTCACAACATTTATTTTTTTAAATTGGTTTATCAGCTTACTAAAAGTAAGTAGGTTTACTTGCATAAAGTATTATATGACGATACATTTATCTTGTAAAGCTTTTATGTTCCTTTTGTTACTTTTAGTAATTAACTTCTGTAATTTTATAAATTATATAATCAAAATATAAATACGTAAAGTAATTTATAATCTTTAAGTAATTAAATTACACAACACTAGATAAAATGCTGACTTTGTTTTATAATATAGGAAGAGAATGGAGGTAATAACATGGACGGTTTAGCACTCTGCCCACGTTTTGAGAAGGCTGTTACTATACTAACGAAACGTTGGACGAGTTTGATCATTTTTCAGCTACTTTCCGGCTCACAGCGGTTTTCTCAAATGCAAGAAGCACTTCCAGTAAGCGGAAGGCTCTTATCCGAGCGCTTAAAAGAATTAGAGCATGAAGGAATCGTCATTCGTACGGTTATTCCGGAAACTCCTGTTCGAATCGAGTATTCATTATCCGACAAAGGATTAGCACTAGCGCCGGTAATTCAGGAAATTCAGACATGGTCCAGTGAGTGGATAACAAAAGAAGAAGTGGAATAAAAGAAATCTCTAAAGAAATCAGGAGGGCTTCTAAATCGATATGCTCACAGCCGTTTTCTTTTTCTTTAGAGCTCCATAAATAAAAAAGGCATGCTCCCCTTGAGCACGCCTTTTTTTATTTATGTTATTTTCCTAATGATTCATTTTGAGAAATAATACGCTGTTTCTCGCTTTTTCGGCCGTGCAATACAAGATATACTGCTATAGCTAAAAGAGCAATAATGGAACAGAATACATACATTCCTTTATAACCGGCTGCTGTGGATAAAATGCCTAATAAAAAGGACCCTAAGCCCATTCCAGAGTCAAAAAACACAAAAAACGTAGCCGTGGCGACACCTCGGCGATGAGGAGAAGCTTTTTTTACAGCAATGGATTGAAAACTTGATGTAATCGTTCCAAAGCCTAATCCAATCAATGCTCCAGCTAATAAAAACACCCAGCTTGTTGTCGCTTGGCTAAGCAAAAAGATACCGATAGCTAAAGATAAAATGGACGGATATACCACGCTGTTTTCTCCGTATTGATCAAACCATTTTCCTGTAAAGGGTCTAGAAGCCAACAGGCACACTGCGTATACAACAAAGAAAAAGCTTGAAGCTTGCGTAAAGCCCATTTCTTTTGCATAAATAGACACAAACGAAATAACACTTGCATATGAAAAAGCTACCACAAGGCCTGCAACAGAAATAGGCAGCGAACGGTATTCAAAAAACGCTGCAAGACCTTTAGCTGGCTGTATTTCATTTGTTGCAGAAGAAGCTTGCACCTCAGGTACACGAAGTACTAGACTGCATAATACTGCTAAAACGGAAGATACAACCGCAACGGTAAAGACCGCTGTATGACTCAAAGTATTTGTTAACGTTAAGCCTACAAACGGACCTACTACCATCGCTAAGTTCATGAACGTCGCATAGTACCCCATCCCTTCGCCTTTTCTCTGTTCTGGGATTACATTTGCAACAATTGCTCCTGTAGCAGTTGTGCTCATTCCAAAACCAATACCATGAAGCACACGCAGCAGCAGCAGCGCAGATAATGAATGAATATTCATATATAAAATAGAACCAATTAAAAAGATAAAGACACCTATCAATAGTACTTTCTTTTGTCCTAATGTTGTCATCCACTTACCGGCTAGCGGTCTGAACACAATACCGGACACTAAAAAGATTGTCACAATTAGCCCTAGGCTTTGTTTACTTGCATGAAGTTCATCCATTGCAAACAGGGGCAATGTGACAGTTAACATATAAAAAATGACAAAAACAAAAAAGCTAGTCAATGAGACCGCTAAAAAATCTTTTGTCCATAATTTCGATTTCTGCATGATTTTCCTCCTTTTATTTGTTTATTCGTATCTATTTCTTAAAACAAACTAAATCATAGTCTAGAAATAATATGTATACGAATTATATCAACTCAAACTATTATAGGGTTCATATATGTAAGTGTCAACATGTATTTATCGATTTTGATTTCCGTGCAAGACTTCGCTTTTCCCGCAGGAGTCTTCGCCTTGCCCTTCAATCAACTGCTAGAAAGACCTACACACATGAAACCTACGTTTACCACAAAAAAACAAACCATGAATCAAACACTTTGATTCATGGTTCGTTTTTCACTTCGTCTAATATTCTTTTATCCTAGCCTCTTTCCTTCAACTAAATTACTTTTATTCCAGCCTTTTTTAGAACTATTACTTTTTTAAATAAGAGATAATTTGATTCGTTACTTCACTAGTAGTTGCGCTGCCTCCAACATCTGGTGTAATGATACCCGATTCCGTCACTTGTTCGATAACCTCTAATAAATGACTGCCTAATTCTTGTTCACCAAAATGATCCAACATCATTTTAGCCGTCCAAATCTGTCCGACTGGGTTTGCAATTCCTTTTCCGACAATATCAGGAGCAGACCCGTGCACCGGTTCAAACATCGAAGGATATTTTCCGTTCACATTAATATTTGCAGCAGGAGCAACCCCAATACTCCCCATAATAGCAGCTCCGATATCTGTTAAAATATCTCCAAATAAATTGCTTGCTACAATTACATCAAAACGACTTGGATTTGTAACGAAAAAAGCCGCCAGCGCATCGATGTGCTGTGAGTCTGTTTCAATATGAGGATAACTCTTTGCAACATCTTGAAACACTTCGTCCCAAAACGGCATGGAATGAACAATTCCATTTGACTTCGTTGCGCTTGTAACTTTTTCTTTTCTTTTAGAAGCTAATTCAAATGCATAGCGCATCGCTCGTTCTGTTCCTTTTCGAGAAAAAACCGCATTTTGAATCGAAATTTGATCTTCTCCTTGATAAATCCGGCCTCCTACTTCACTGTATTCTCCTTCACTATTTTCACGAACAACAATTAAATCAAAATCTTTTGGGTTCATTAGTGGAGATGCGATGCCTTTTAGCCTCTTGGCTGGACGAATATTAATTACCTGCTGAAATTCTCGACGAATCTTAATGAGCAGACCCCATAGCGACACGTGATCTGGCACAAGATTTAAATTTCCTACGGCTCCTAAAAAAATTCCGTCAAAGTGTTCAAGCTGCTTTAGCCCATCTTCCGGCATCATATGTCCATACTTCAAATAATAATCACAGCTCCAAGGAAATTCTGTAAATTCAAATTTTAATCCCCCGTGAAGATCTGCAATCGTACGAAGGACTCTAACCGCCTCCGGCACAACTTCTTTTCCAACTCCATCTCCTGGTATGTTCGCTATTTTTAACGTTTTCATCAAAAATCCCCCTGCGTCTTTTATGTAAAAAACCTATCGGTCGACCGTCGACTGATATTATCTATTTGATTATACGCAAAAATAACGCTTTCATCAAGAAAATTCTGAATATATTCATTCGCTTCAAAAATTCAAAATTATTATGACTCTTATGAACAAGCGTATTATAATTAGGAAATAAATGATTATAAATAAACGAGGTATATCAATGAACAATTTTGATTTACATAAGCCGTTACCATACTATCTTCAATTTTATGAAAAAATTAAGCAAATGATTGTGAACGGTGAATATAAACCGGGCCAGCGAATCAATGAAACCCAGCTAGCTAAAGCATTTGGGGTTAGCCGCTCTCCCATAAGAGAAGCAATGCGTTTATTAGAAAAAGACGGCCTTTTAGTTGCAGATCAAAAAACAGGCTTTATTGTTTATTCCCTGTCTCCTGAAGACGTAGAAGAAATTTATCAAATTCGTACGGCTTTAGAGTCTTTAGCCATTGAGCTGTGTATTACTCGCGCTTCTGATGAAGAGCTTCTTTTCATTGAGCAGCTGTTAGACAGAACCGCTGAGGAAATAAAGCAAGGAGCTGAAGATTCTCGACTTATTGAACTAAATGAACATTTTCATCAGCTGATTCTTCAATACAGTCATAATAAACATTTAAAAAAACAGCTCGATAGCGTAAATGTATTGATTTATTTTTGTCGGGTGCTTAATTTTAAAGGTAAAGGACGCGCTGCTGAGATTTTAGATGAACATCAGCAAGTGTTCACCTTTATTAAAAAACGCAGTTTAAAAGCTGTTGAACATATGCAAAAACATTTACATCATGATCTTGTTTATTTACAAAAACGATTAAACACCAAAAGAGATTGAGACATAGCTACATCAATCCAATCTAAAGCCGAACAAATGGGATACATAAAAAAATCCGAACGATGAATCGAGATTCTCCATCAAGAATCTCGATTTATCGTTCGGATCTTTCTTCAACGAAAAAAATTTTGTCCTAGCCTCTTTTTTTAAATAGGCAAAAACACTCCAGGTGCTTCCCCATGCTCATCGTCATCGAGCCACCACTTAAAGCCTTCTTGTTCAACTAATTTCTGGGCTTCTTCAGGACCTTGTGAACCCGATGGATATTCATAAAGCGGCAGCATGTCAGCCTCAAATGCATCTAATACAGGCTGCACCCACTGCCAAGATAGCTCTACTTCTTTCCAATGAGCAAAAAACGTGGAGTCTCCGATTAATGCGTCGTAAATAATTCGTTCATATGCTTCCGGTACACTTTCTTCTTCTCTTGAGAACGTAATACGAACCGGCTCAATAACACCATTTTTTAATGGATTTTTGCTGTTAAGCTGCAAAGCGACGTTTTCGCTTGGACTAATTTCAATAATAAATAAGTTTGGTGCTACTTTGTCATAAGGAGTTTCGTACAGACCTTTTAAAGAATCTTTAAATTCTACGACGATACGAGTTGATTTTTCTTTCATTCGTTTGCCCGTTCGAATATAAAAAGGAACGCCTTTCCAAAATGGATTATCAATCCATAAACGTGCTGCCACAAACGTATCATTTTTAGAGTCTGCTTCTACGCCAGGCTCTTCTTTGTATCCTCTAACAGATTTGTGATCGATTTCTCCGCTTCCGTATTGCCCTCGTACAACATCGCGAGCTACTTCTTTCGCTTGAATTTTCCTCAGTGACTCCATTACTTTTTGCTTTTCTTCTAAAATGTTTTCTGAGCAAATTCGTTTTGGAAGATGCATAGCTGTCATCATGAGAACCTGCAGCATATGATTTTGAATCATGTCGCGTATGGCCCCCGTATGATCATAATACCCTGCACGATTTTCAACACCGACTGTTTCACTTGCCGTAATTTGCACGTTCGCAATGTGTTTGTTATTCCAAAGCGATTGCAGCACGGGGTTCGTAAATTCAAGCGCTTCTAAATTTTGCACCATCGGTTTACCTAAATAATGATCAATTCGATAAATTTCTTCTTCTTTAAACGTGCTGCTTAGCTTTTCATTAAGCTCTCTTGCTGAAACAAGATCATGTCCAAACGGCTTTTCAATCATAAGACGCTTCCAGCCGCTGGTTTGATCCAAGCCGCTTTTTTTTATATACAGAGCAATTACATCGAAGTATTCTGGTGCTACGGACAAATAAAACAACCGATTTCCTTTACTTCCATGAGTTGTTTCTTGCTCATTCACAAGTTTTAGCAGCTGTTCGTAATCTTCTGTTTTGCTTGCGTCTACTGCTTGATAATGAAACAGGGACAAAAAATCTTCTTCGTTACTTTCCATTTTCCGTCTCGAAAAATCGTTTATAGATTGCTTTACACGCTCTTTAAAATCCTCATGAGACATCTGCTCGTACCCCGATCCAATAATAGAAATAGCATCAGGGAGCTTTTTGTCTGTAAATAAATTATAAAGAGCGGGAAAGATTTTTCTTTTTGCTAAATCACCCGTTGCGCCAAATAAAACAAAAGTTAAGGACTCCACTTTTTTTCCTCCCGTCAGGTTGTATGTATGATGGATTTTCTCTTCTCCTAGCTTACCTCTGTTTATTTGGGAATATCCTTTTTTTATCAAAAAGGACGCTCACAAGTGCGAGCGTCCTTTGTTATTTACATTAAAATATTTGTCATTCCCCACAGCAGCAAAAAGCTCAGCAGAATGGTCATATTTGAAACGGTGCCGACAAATTTTTGATCGTATTTGAATTCTACTGCGTAAGGTAAAACTGACCCCGCTACCGGTAGAATGAAGCAAACTAAGATTGTATACCGGAACATATCTTCAAATGGAAGCAGGAAAAACAGTGCAATTCCTACGCCAAGTCCGATTACGTAGCGGATACTTAAAAACATAATAATTTTTTTCAAGTAACTTTTTTGGAACGAAAAATTTAAATATACGCCTAAAAGCAAAAGAGAAAGCGGCATATTCGCTTTAGAGATAATGCCTGAAATGTCTAATACATATGATGGTAAATGAATGCCTATAATCGCAAGAAGACAAATGATTACGTAGGTAAGAAGCGGCATCGATTTTAATACTTTGTATAAAATCTTTTTAAATTCAATGTCAATATCATCTCCTGAGTAGTAGCTGCCAATCACATAGCATAAAACAAAAATAACAAAGGCATTTCCGACATCAAACATTCCAAAATATTTAAGCCCTTCTTTTCCCCAGATGCCTTCTACTAATGGATAAGCAAACATTCCAATATTAAACCCTGGAATCATCATTGTTAACATGCCTTTCACTTTTCTTTCATCTTTTCGAAAAACAAAAACCCCTACAGCAGCTAGCAGCAAGCCATAGACAATCCCAATAACTAATAGTAAGATAAGCGATCCATCAATTCTAATACTGCTGAATGTGACAATAATCAAGCAAGGCATTGTAATATTAAAAATAATTCTTGCTAAAGCTTCCCCGTCTTTTTGCTGAAGGAGGTTTGTTCGTTTTAGTATGTATCCTAATAGAATGATTGTAATGGAATACAAAAACTGACTGTTAAAGCTGCTCATAGACCTACTCCCTTGCCCTTTAAGATAAACGTTTTATAGAAACGTTTTTCATATCTTTTATACTTATTTAATCGATTGTTTTACCCTGTCTTTTTTAATCCTTGTTTCATTATAATATAAGCAGCTCAAAAAGAAACTAGAGAATTGGATGCAGTTTACCTGTTTGTTAGACAAAAACAGCTTAGAAACAAATGAAAAAACTATCCTCCAAACTGATTTTAAAACAGGACATTTTTCTTTTTTATGGAATTTATTTAAAAGGTATGTAGTATTTTTATGAGGAGGAAGAAACGTGAAACGAAAAATGATAGCGCTTATTTTTTCGGCTGCTCTTTGTTTTTCAGCTTCAGGATCTCTTGCTGAAGCTTCTAACAAAACAGATGTCATCCCAAATGCTGATCAGTCGGCAGAAACCTATTTTGATGGAGCGAACGGGAATTGGCTGACGACTAAAAACCCCGCTCAATATCAGCAGGCTACGCTCTATGGAAACATTGGGCTTACTCCTTATAATTGGGGGAAAGCTGAAGATGAATCGGGCTGGTATCGAATCAACCAGCCTGCTGCGGTTAAAGGAACGCAAGTAAATGGAATTTTCGAAGACGCTCAGTTCGTCATCCGAGTTCCTGATAACTGGAATGGAAAACTTGTAGTAGCAGGCATTCCTGCCACGCGCAATGAAACGTCCACCGATTTATTATTCAGCGATTACGTTCTTAAAAAAGGCTATGCGTTTGCTGCGATTGATAAAGGAACGCAAGGAGAAAGTGACCCTACCGACCCTTTTGCTAAAGTAAAAAATGCACTTACTAACGATGACGACAGCGTAGCAGAATGGAATATGCGCTATCGTCAAATGACAAAAGCTGCCCAGAAATACTTGACTACTCATTATTCAGACAAGCTAATCAACCCGTCCAATCGAAAAAATCCTGCAAGCCATTTGATTCGAAACGATCATAAAGTACCCACGTATGCAATTGGCATTTCAAACGGCGGATACGTCGTCAGATATGCACTTGAACACGACGATCCAAAACAAACAAAAGAGCCTCGTTTATTTGATGGAGGCGTCGATTGGGAAGGCGTATTGTGGAGTGCAAAAGCACCCAATTTAATTAGCTCACTAACCCCTGTTGTGAACAACGCAGAAGAAGCGCTGTACGGAACGGGAAAAGAGCAGAAAAAAGCTATTAAACAAATGTATAAAGCCGGCCTTCCGAAAGGATCAGAAAAATTGTGGAATTATCATGATCAAGTGTACTGGGCGGTCACTTTAAACATTTACCGTGACCACTTTGATCCGACAGCTCCCGGAAGAACAAACTGGCACAACTATTTAAACTTTACTTCATCAGGCCTACGGGACCGCTCATGGGACTACATCTTTGAAAATTATCGCTATCAAACCCGTCCAAAAAGCGTAAAAGAAAATGTAGCAAAAGTAGAAAATACGGGCGATATCGATGTGCCTCTTATCAGTATGACCGGCTCTCTCGATTCACTTATCTTCCCTTCTATTCACGCCGAAGGCTATGAAAAGCTCGTTAAAAAAGCTGGCAAGACAAATCTTCATCGTCTTTATACTGTTAAAAACGGAAATCACGTTGACAGCTTAGTATGGAATAAACAAACGGACCCAAATCAAGAACTTCAGCCCCTGCTTCCATATGCTCATCAGTCTTTTGATTTGTTAGTAGACTGGGTGGAAAATAAAAAAGCAGCGCCTGCAAGTAAAGATATTAAAGCACCAAAAGACAGCCTTAAAGTCATCGACATAAAATCTGGACGAGAAGTAGATCCCCGCTGAGGTTGAGACATAACTAAATGAATCCAACCTAAAGATGAACAAATGAGATAGATGAGCTTGACTGCTTATTACACCGCAGTTGATTTCCGTGCAAAGCTTCGCTTTCCGCGGGTGGCCGTTGAGCCTCCTCGTCGCTTGCGCTCCTGCGGGGTCTCATCTGTTCCGCTTTTCCCGCAGGAGTCTTCGCCTTGCCCTCCAATCACCTGCTAGAAGGAACGAAACAAATAATACTATGTTCACAATCACAAAAAAACGACCCACTAATCAAACATGTTGATTAGTGGTTCGTTTTTCACTTGGGCTAAAATACTTTTCTCTCAGCCTCAGTCTTCATAATAATCAAGATACAAATGACCTGCTGAGTCTGCTTGACCTAAAAATACCTTATCGGCTGCAGCACCTTTCTTTTTGAGCTCTTCTTTAACCCACGCTACGCTATATCCCAGCTCATGAACCGCTTCTTTCATTATATTTCCGTCCATGATAATCGTTTGAGGTAATCGTGTCGCCTCACCTTTTATTAATAAATCTTCTCTCGTAACGTTTTGCTTTTCTTTTTTTAACAGCACGCTTAATTCGCCGTTGGTTTCGAGCATGGCAAAAGCTACATCTTCCACATAAAAGATGTCTTTTTTCCGAAGCTGTTCCATGAGTTCATCTACTGTATATTTTTCTTTTTTTACATTTTCCTCAAGGATTTTTCCTTCTTTAATAAGGAGCGTTGTTGTCCCTTCCACTGCTTTTCGAAAGCTTATACTTTTTAACGATACATTTGAGACAACAATAAGAAAGGATGCCCACACTAAAATTGCTACTACCCCGTGACTTGCCTGTAAATCTACATCCATTGAAATTGTTCCCGCAATATCTCCAATCGTAATGCCAACGATATATTCAAAAAAAGAAAGTTTAGATAACTGTTTTTTCCCTAACAGCTTTGTAATAAAAAATAAGCCAAGTAAAATCAACACTGAACGAAGTACCACTTCCATCCAATGATTCAACGCATGCACCTTCTTTACTAAAATTGATGTATCCTTTATTTTGTACTTATTTTTATGTATGAACACGTTTTTTCATCTTCCATTATTTACATACCTTTCACGACAGGTTAGAGTAGAAAGAAGTAGGAAACAAATGGAGGGCTTATCATGAACAATGAAGTGTTAACCGTATTTAACGACCAACAGGAGCGCATAGGAACAGCGTCTCGCAAAGAAGTTCATGAAAAAGGCTATTGGCACGAAGCGTTTCACTGCTGGTTTGTCAGCCGTGAAAATGATACAGACTATATTTATTTTCAAATTCGAAGCGAACAAAAACAAGATTATCCCGGTGCGCTTGATATCACAGCTGCCGGACATTTGCTTCATACAGAAACCGCTGAGGACGGTGTAAGAGAAATTCACGAAGAGCTCGGCATAAACATTTCATTTGATGAATTGCTTTCTTTAGATGTCTTTAAATACGAAGTATCTCAGCCACGCTATATTGATAAAGAATTTGCACACGTATTTTTATACTACAGCTCTCATCCTCTTAGTGCTTTTACTTTGCAGCAAGAAGAGGTATCAGGACTTGTAAAAGCGCCGTTTTCTCACTTTTGCGAACTGTGGCTTGGAAATCAAACAGAACTGATGATTGAAGGAATAACAAATAAAAAAGAGCCTATTCACCGTACGGCACACAAAAGTGAATTTGCTCCCCATCCCGAAGCTTACTATAAAAAAATCATTGCATGTATTAGTCAGCAGCTGCATTCAGCAAAAAAAGCTTAGAATCCTAAGCTTTTTTTGCTGAAAAAATCATATAGGTTGCACTCCCAAGCGCAACAAGCTTGCCGCTGCTGTCTTCAATTTTCACTTCTCCAACAGCAAGCGTCTTGCCTCGGTGAGACAGGGTAGACTTTGCAACTAAATATTCGCCCATACTTGGTCTAGTATAATTTACTTTTAACTCAACTGTACTGGCACTTTCATCCCCAGAAAGAGAAGACCGCACAGCTGAACCAACCGCCGCGTCGATAAGCGTGGCAATAACGCCTCCATGAACCGTTCCTCTTCCTTGCAGAAGCTGCGGTTGAATCGCGATTTTTAACTCCGCATATCCTTCTTCAAGCAGCGTTTCTTCAATGCCAATATAATCCCAAAACGGAATCATCCCTTTACTCGTTCGTTTCATTAATCTCATCCTTTATATGAATAAACTATATAAGATAAGAAATTCTAGAAAAGCTGGAAAACTCCTGTTTCTTCACATGCAAAAAGCGCTTGCTCTTTAGCAAACGCTTTTTATTTCTCTACTTTTCAAATAAAAACTGCACTTTGTTCTCTTTCCATTCTAACTTAGCATTAAAGGTTTTATCACCTTTTTTAAAACCTTCAATTAAATCTGTCTGTCCTTCGCTTAACAGCTTTTTTAAATTAGCCTGCGTAACTGTTTTACCTAAAATCTTTTTCGATACGGTAAACGTGCATTTTGTTTTTGCATAGTTTGAGCATCCGTAAAATGAACCTTTATCGACTACCTTTCCGTCGCAAAGCTTACACGAACCAAACGATTTGGAAGAAAAGCTTTTACCTTTGCCCTTGCCTTTTCGCTGAATAGACTCAGTGTCATATCCGCTGAAGTTCCACTTGCTTTCGGCTTCGACAGCGTCTTCGATAATTTTAGCTGACAGCTTTTTTGTTTGTTCCATAAAAGCAGCGGCTGATGCTGCTCCTTCTCCAATTTCAGCTAAACGCTGCTCCCATTTAGCCGTCATTTCTGGAGAAGCTAAAATTTTATCTCCAATCGCGTCAATCAATACCTTTCCTTTATCAGTCGCAAACACTTGGTTTTTTTTCACATCAATATATTTACGATCTTTAAGCATCGTAATGATTCCAGCACGCGTTGCTTCCGTCCCTAAGCCTTCTGACTTTGCTAAAATTTTCTCCAGCTCATCATTATCTAAATGCTTACCCGCTGTCTTCATCAGTGTAATCAACTGACCTTCGGTGTAGCGTTTTGGAGGCTGTGTTTTACCTTCTTTTACGTCTACCTTAACAACTTTTCCTTCTTCGCCTTCTTGGACATTCGGAAGAATGACATCGTCGTCTTTCTCATTTTGAAAAATTACTTTGCGCCAGCCTTCTTGAATTTGCTGCTTTCCTTTTGAAATAAAAGCTGCTCGCTTTTCCACGAGTGTCGTAATCGTTGTATAATCGAAAATCGCTTTTTCATAGTGTGCCGCAATTAGACGTCTTACGACTAAGTCGTAAATTTTCTGTTCGTCTCCTGACAGTTTGCTAGGGTCCTTCACTTGTTCCGTGGGAATAATCGCATAGTGGTCGCTCACTTTTTTTGCATTTACATAGCGTTTATTTCCTAGAATTGAATCGTACGGAAGCGGAAATAAATGTTCGTATTCAGAAAAAGCACTCAGTTTTTCTAAAATCTCAGGAAACGTTTCCGCTTCTCCTTCTGTTACGTAGTTTGAGTCTGATCGTGGATAAGAAACAATTCCTTTCTGATACAGCCCTTGCAGCACATCAAGCGTCTTTTTAGGAGAAAACTTAAACGCTTTATTCGCGGTTGCTTGAAGTGATGATAGGTTAAATAATAAAGGCGGCTGGAACTCTTTTCGCTCCGTTACGAGTTCATGAACTTCCGCGTCTTTTCCTTCGCAAAACTGAGCAATTTTATAGGCCATTTCTTTTTCTTTAAGACGCGATTCTCCGTCTTGATGCCATTTGCCTTCATACTTCTTTCCTTCAATATCAAACTTAGCCAGCACTTCCCAAAAAGGCTCTGATTTAAAGTTATCAATTTCTTTTTCACGCTTCACGATCAAAGCAAGAGTTGGCGTCTGAACTCGTCCTGCCGAAAAAACATCTGACATGCCATGCTTTTTTAACAAAATGCTATACACCCGTGAAGCATTCATCCCAACGACCCAATCTGCACATGCTCTTGTATATGCTTCATAATAAAGGTTACGCGTATCGCTTTCGTCTTTTAACTGTTGAAACCCATCATAAATGGCTTTTGGCGTTAAAGAAGAAATCCACAATCGCTTCATCGGCTTATGCACACCTGACAGCTGAATGATATTACGAACAATTAATTCTCCTTCGCGCCCCGCATCTCCCGCATGTATAATTTCTGTGACCGTAGGCTTTTTAAGCAGCTTTTTTACCACTTGAAACTGCTTCGCTTTTGAGCGCGTCACTTCATATTGAAAACGGTCTGGAATCATCGGCAGCGTGTCAATTGACCACTTTTTCCACTCCGGCTTATAATCTTCCGGACTCACAAGCTGACATAAATGCCCGACTGCCCACGTTACATACGCTCCGTCTGTAAACACTTCATTCGGTGGAATCTCTAAATAGCCGTCGTGACGCTTCGGCTTAAACTGTGAAGCTAGCGTAGATCCTTGATCCGGCTTTTCTGCAATAATTAACTTCATGTATCTAATCACCTTACATTTCAAATTTCCATGTGAAACTTAGTCAGTTTTATTATTTTATCATAGAAAGAGCTGTTGGAGTATGAATGAGGAGAAAAGTAGTTTAGATGAGGGATACCTATCTCATTTTAAAAACGTGTCGCTATCCGTTATACCTTTTCAATAAAAAAGCTGTAGATCATTTTCTACAGCTTCGATACACATCTGAATTTTTCTGGCAACAGCCATTATCATATCGACTAAAACAAATCTCCTTTAGGACGTGTTATGAAATAATCAATAACCAAATATACAAACCAACAAGCGTAATAAACAATGTCGGAATCGTTAAGATAATACCTGTTTTAAGATACGTTCCCCATGAAATCTTCACGCCTTTTGTTGAAAGAACATGAAGCCATAAAAGCGTCGCTAAAGAACCAATCGGGGTAATTTTCGGACCTAAATCCGATCCAATGACGTTTGCATAAATCAATGCTTCCTTGATTGTTCCAGCTGCGTGTGTTGCATCGATTGCTAGTGCATCAATCATAACAGTTGGCATATTGTTCATAATCGATGAAAGAATAGCCGCAGTGAATCCCATACCAATTGTTGCTGCAAACAGTCCATGACTGGCCGTTGCTCGGATCACGTCAGCCAGAATTTCTGTTAAACCAGCATTACGCAAGCCGTATACAACGACATACATGCCGATAGAGAAAAAGACAATCGCCCATGGAGCTCCCTGTAACACTTTTTTTGTATGAACCGCTCGGCTTTTTTTGGCCATCATCAAAAATAGAATAGCAATAATACCTGCAATAATCGAAACAGGGACGCTAAAGAATTCTCCAATTAAATAGCCTAGCACTAACAAAACTAAGACAATTCCAGATAACCGAAACATCTTTTCATCTTTGATGGCATCCACTGGCTTCTGCAAATCTGCTACATTGTATTTCTTAGGAATTCTTTTGCGGAAATACAGATACAAGACCATAATACTTGCAAACAGAGAAACCAAATCTGGAACAATCATGCGTGATGCAAATTCAGAAAAGCTAATACCAAAGAAGTCGGCTGATACGATATTTACTAAGTTACTAACAACAAGGGGCAGCGAAGTTGTATCTGCAATAAATCCACTTGCGATAATAAACGGAAAAACCATTTTATCGTCGAACTTTAATGCCCGAACCATGGCTAGTACAATGGGTGTTAAAATCAACGCTGCTCCGTCATTAGCAAATAGCGCTGCTACAACGGCTCCAAGAAGAGACACGTAAACAAACATACGCACGCCGTTCCCTCCTGCAGCTCTAGCCATATGAAGCGCTGCCCATTCAAAGAAACCAATTTCATCTAAAATTAAAGAAATAATAATAATAGCAATAAACGTAAGAGTCGCATTCCACACAATGCTGGTTACCTCAAGAACGTCTTGAAAATCAACAACGCCTGCCAGTAAAGCAATCATAGCTCCCCCGCAAGCCGACCAGCCGATTGATAAATTTTTCGGCTGCCAAATGACAAAAATTAATGTTACTAAAAAAATCAATGATGCTAGTACAACTGATGCCACTTTTTAAACCTCCAATTATTCACAACAACTAATACGCAGTCCTTGTTTTTCCAGCTCTTTTAAACGTTCGTCCTGACTTGGTACAGATTCAAGTATGCCCAGAACAAACTCATAGTACTGGCTTTCTTTATTAAGAGAATAAAAAACCCATTGCCCTTTTCTTCTTTCCTTCACAAGTTCAGCATCTCTTAATTTTCGTAAATGCTGACTAATTGAAGGTTGACTAGCTTGATAGATATCTACGAACTCACACACACAGCATTCATTGTTCTCTATTAATTTCACCATCGAAAGCCTTGTTTTATCTCCCAATAATTTTAAGATTTGGGCTGCCTTTTCAATACTATCTATAGATTTTGTGGTCATTAATGAATACCTCCTACTCCCTTTCAGTTGATAGATAATAATGTGCTTATGTATTAATGCTCATTACTATAATTGATTTCTAAATGTTTTACAATTTTTTAGTAAACTAAAAGTGATTTAGTAGTTGTCTAAGGATTTAAAGAAGTTATTTTTTCCCTACTAATCTAAACCAAATCTAGCACATAATACTATAGGTATATTTTCTCGTAAAAATGCTCCTAATGTCCTTCGACAAACAAACATACTTATTTTGTCTATCCATATAAAATATAGAGAAAAATAAGAAAGAATGATTATGATAAAAAAACATTATTCCTATTATAACCCGCAAGATGGTAAATATTATGTAGACAAGCCTTACTCTCTTAGAGACAATAAAGTATCTCCCTCTGCTTCCCCTAAAATCTCTTTGAAAAATACAGCCGACAGAGCTTTTAAAATCCCTGTATTCCTCAGCCACCCTTCTATGCTTAATACTACTCAAACAAAATTTCTTAATCGTTTAATTGATGAAATTGAACGTGCTCTTATTTTCCCTGGTACACTGCCTGATACAGAGCAATATCCTAATAAAACGATAACAAGCGTTCGCCGAATGATACTCTCTAGCTATGGGTTGATCGCGGTGAATATGCAGCAAGTCTTCGCCAATTATACCATGACGAATATTCCCTGCGGTACACCTCCGCCACCATCATGGGAAGGTGCCCCGTTTTTACAAATAGAGCCAATCATGGGTTACCAACGAGGCCTGCCTTTACTTCTTATCAAAGAATCAGGTGTCAATAGTATAGGCGTCTGGAATCCATCAGTAGTTCCTTTCTTTATTATTGAATGGGATTCTACAAAGCCGCTTGATGAGTTTTTTAACCGTGTTGAATGGAGAGAAATATTTCAAAACTGGGTGGCTCAAGTGCGAAATGGCTACTTTATTCAAACACAGCCTTCCTATCGATACGGCCCGGATGATCTATAGAAATCACTTCAAACGAAGAGCACTTTCGAAAGCTATTTCTATAAAACAAGTTGGAATGCGAGGTGAATATAATTGACTTTAATTAATAGTGGGACATGCGTAGGAGTTCTATATCGAGCTAATGCCGGTGCCTCTTGCAGAAACGGGTACTGTGTTCATAATGGAAGATTAGTAGGCGGCGTCATAAGCTCAAATGCTGGTACCTTAACCGTTACAAGAAGCATCGATAACACAAAGTTACAGACTTATAATGGTATTCTTCTTAGCCACCGAGCCGTAAACCGAACGACAGGGCAAGTCACGTAGCAATATTTGTATTTTAGAAAAAATCAATTGAAAAAAGTAGAAGTTACGCCTTATACACAATATAGTGACCCTAGCTGTCAAAGAGAGAATCATTATAACATCCCTGATGTTATCTATCTCGGTGAATGTGTAGGAATCAGATATCGGGCAGGTGATGAATGGCATATAGGAAACGGGCGATATCTATATTGGACAGGCCAAGTGAATCACTGTATATTTGATGAACGTCCGCAAAGTACAAATAGGCAATTTTTACGGCAGATTTGGTACGTACACTGGATACTTGACCCAAACAATGAGCGAAATATTATACCTCAAAAGACCTCCAGAGGACCTGGATCTCCAAGAGGTGAACGTAGAATTTATGCTTTTAAAAATGTAATTCCAGTTAACGGTGAGACCGTCCTTGTAAAAGCTGCTTCTCCTGTAAATTCTGCTTCCTGGCCTTTTCGTATTATCTATCATTGAGAAAAATAGAGAATAATCCTTCGTTCAACTATAACTTCCAGCCTCTATCAAGTTTTTTTCAACATTCCACAAATATTGTGAATGCCCATCCAAATATTACCAACAACCAGTTGGATGGGCATTTTCTTATAATTTTTCTATTTTTTATTTGTACATATGCTTCGCTTTTCTCTTTTTTGTAAGAAAATAGAGGCACTAATCCACGAAGTAATTGGAATAATAATGGCTACACCAATGCCTCCGCTTAAGATAGAAATGACTTCTGCACAAAAGGTTTTTGAATTGATAATATCTCCAAACGAATACGACAATCTCTTAAACCATATAATTAAAGTTAAATATCCCCCTACAAATGCAAAATACAGTGTATTGGTTGTGGTGCCTAAAATATCTCTTCCGATTTTCAGTCCTGAATTGAAGAGATTTTTTTTAGTTACGGACGGATCATGAACAAATAATTCATTCATAGAAGATGAAATAGATAGCGAAATATCAATAATCGCTCCTATGGCTCCCATAATAATGGTACAAATAGCTATTTTAGCAAAGTCAATTCCAACGTAAAGTGAAAAAGCGTTAATTTCTTCTTCTTGTTCTTCTCCAAACCCTTGAATCACGGCATGATGTTCAATGATAAAAATAAAGAGTACTAAAACGGCTAAGGTAATAATCGTTGAAACAAACGCAGCAAGCGTTTTATGATTGAATTTATTAATATAAAATAAATTAATGCAGCTAATGATTGTACAAGCGATTAACGTAACAATAATCGTATTTTTTATAGACAGCATAAAGAGAATGGTTAGAAAAATAACGACAAAATTCAAGAACAAAGCAAGGAAAGATCTAACCCCTTTTTTTCCGCCCACAATACTCATAAGAATAAATAAAATAAGAGCAAGCAATAGTAAAACGTTCACTTTCTGTTCCCCTTCCTAAAAATAAAAAGAATCGAAAGATAGAGTGTAAGTGGAATCGTTAGCACAATGCCAATGCTGCCAGTAAGAGCACGGATTAACTCTAACGAGAAATTCATCGAAAACGTGTATCCTAAAGGAGAGCCATTTTTCAAATAAAGAAGAACCATTGGAATTGTTCCACTTATATATGAAAAAAATAAAATATTCGTCATCGCTCCCATGATGTCTCCGCCAATTTCCTTGCCCGATTTCAGTAAGTCTTTGTGCGCTATCTCTTTATTCTTTTCATATAGTTCATAAACAGAAGAAGTAATGGTAATAGCTACATCCATGACAGCTCCTAATGATCCAATTAGTACCTCACTCATAAATATTTTTTGAGGAGGAATCGTTACAAACTCCATTCCTTCATAATGAAGACCGTTCGAATCTGTTAGCTGCATGACGATGTACGCAATTAATAGAGAAACAAACGTACCTATTAAAGTTGAAATAATTGCTACATGCGTTTTTTCTTGATTACCGCTTACTAATAATAAAGAAATAACTGTAAAAAGAACGACCGCAACAATACATACAGCTAGCAAGCTCACATTCCCTAGTGCTAAATATACATTGAGGGCCCCGATTAAAAGGACAATATTAATAAATAAGCTAATGATTGAATAAAAACCTTGCTTCCTTCCAATAGCCAGCAAAATTAATATAAATAAACCCGCGACAGCGGTAACCTGCGTGTCCCGCTTCACTCCTTCAATCGTGCCGCTTAAAGCATGCTGTGAATTCTTTTCTAAGGAGACAAAAAGAGCTGTTCCGACAGTGTACTTTTGATCATAAGCACCTGAGTATGAGTACGTATTCTCTAAATGGATAAGCCTTCCTTTATATTTTCCGTTCATGATTTTAGCAACAATTTCCTGAGAATACACGGTATCTTTATTATGATTTAAATCAGCAGATGTGTTTTTTTCTACAACATTCGTCTTCACTACCTCCGCTATCGGTTTTTTATAAAGCGAATAATTATGGTTTGTTACTATTAGCACTATACACAAAAAGCAAATTCCTAGTATATAGAGAAAGATTTGTTTACGCGATAATTTATTAAACTTTTGCTTCGAAAAAAGATTCCTTATATGCTGGGAATACAGAGGTGACATCACATAATTCCTTTCTGGTTATTATTTGAACGCAGAGCTCTTGAACATGAAGAGACTGCAAAGAGATCTAAGACCCTTTGCAGTCTTTTCATTCGTTTATTTATTATGGGTGCTATACAGCAAAACACACTATGATCATGCAAGACACTCCACATGCTATTTTTCATTCCGTACTGTATCAGAGAAAAGTGAAATTATAGTGAAAACATAGAACGATTTATCTACTTCACTAGTTTTTTATGACTATCTTATATAATCATAGGAATATAAAAACAAATAGAAAACTGTCTGCGCTATAATAAATTGACTTTATAGCTACTGATTAGTTATAAAACTCATGAAAAGCGACAAATAGTTGCTAAAAACAAGGAGGTTATTTCATGTTAACGAAAAAAACACTTGTCATGCTTTCTACTCTCACCCTTGTAACAACATGCGTAGCATTCAGCACTCCAACTACTGAAGCAGCTGCTAAAGATACCTACTCACAAAAAATTGAAACTAAAGCAGAAACAAGGCCTACGCTTCGTAAAGGTTCTCACTCTAGCTACGTAAAGGACTTACAGCAAAGCTTAAAAGATGTGAAGTATAACACATCAGTTGATGGAATTTTCGGTACGCAAACACAAAATGTAGTAAAAGAATTTCAAATCGATCACAGCTTGTCTCCAGATGGTATTGTTGGTCCCTTAACATGGGCAGCTTTAGATGAGAACAAGGTAGAAAGAAAGCAATTTCCTGTCAGCACAGCTATTACATTCGGTAAAAAAGAACTTGGTGACAACATTGTCTTCAGTACAGACGACCGCTTACGGAAAGATAACAACGATAAAGCTTACTACAAATTCGTAGCAAAAAACAAAGACTGGATGGATGAAGGCGGATCAGGTACCATAGGGTGGTATCATATTTACAAAAATGGAGATGTGATTGAAGCATCCAATTAAACCTATTTACAAATAGCGGTTCGAAAAAAGCCTTCATAATCACTCTTTTGAGTGATTTACTACTTCTCTTACAGAATGCTAAAATTTAAAGGAATCATTCCGTAGGTATTTTACTTGAACAAGAACAGCTTTTTCTCCCCGCAGCTGTTCTTGTTATTTTTTAATAAAAATGAAAAAAGCAGCATGCTGAACATTCCACACGCTGCTTTTTGCGATCACAGGACTACTCTGCGGGTCGAGGTCCTGCTTCTCGTCCTGAGCTCTCTACCGTTAGTATTGGCCGAACGATGATATCTTCATTTACACGAATTTGACATGATAAGCGCAAGTGATCTTCAATTGAACTTTCTGAGTATGCATTTTTCTCTACGTGTGTTAAATCACAATATTCACCTTCAAGCACTTCTACCCTGCAAGTCGTGCATTTAGCTTTCCCGCCGCATCGATGAAGAATATTTATACCGTTATCTTCGAGTGCCAAGACAAGCTTTTTTCCTTTTGCCACTTCAAAACTTCCGTATCCTAAAACGGTTACTCTTGGCATGTATCTCCCTCTTTCCCTCTACTGTGTACAAGCGATTTAAATTATACTATATGCAGTTTCTTTTTATTGCATGCCTAAATCCAATTAAGAAGACCATCGTTTTGTAATATGGCAACTAAAACGACAATCCCAAGTATAATAACAGGTATCAGTGCTTTTAAAATTTGATACTTAGATAATTCTATACGTTGAGGCTCCTTTAACAAATGACTTTGATTTAACTCAGTATTGTTTTCACTTTCTTTATGATTCATGTTCCTCTGCCTTTCTATTTTTTATAGTGCGGTTCATATCTACTTCTGCTGACATCACAAAAATAGACACAGAATTTCTTCATAAAAACCATCTTAACCTTTTTAAGAACATGCTATACCAACAATTCTATTTTAAAACAAGTCCCTTCATATGTTTCAAACAAACAAATTCATCTTGTTTCTCCTTTTAATAGCGTCAGATCAGAAGACTAGACTTTTTCACATCACTAAGTGCATGAGCAAGGTCGTTATTTATAATCAAAAGTAAAACCCCATAACGAGTCATGGGGTTTTACTTCGTACGTTGGTTTTTTTGAATTTTAATTTGCTTAATATCTCCCAGCACATAAATATAGAAAATTAAGCCTAGCAACAATACAATTCCTGCTACAATAAAGCTTAGATTAAAAGAACCAGTTTTATCCAATAGATATCCCGTTAAAGCTGTAGCTATAATTCCACCAAACAAATTATTAGCTAAATTAACAATAGAACTGAGAAGAGAAATAGAGCCTGCAGGCGCAATTTCAGCAGAAATTGACCAGCCGATTGGTGCCGTTGCAGATATACCTGCCAGTCCAATCGAGATACAAATCATCGCTACTACAACACTATTAGTTAAAATAGAGCCTAAAAAAACAAACCCTAAGCATAATCCTACAACAATGATCGTGCGATATACTTTTTGACTGTTATATCCCTTTTTTATGAGGTAATCAACAAGCCAACCGCCAACTAAAATGCCAGCAAATGTAGCAATTAGCCAAGGTATTGCCGTAAGCAGACCCGATGACATGATATCCATACCGTATTTTTCTTTTAAAAAAGTTGGCAGCCACGTTAACAGTAAATTAAACGTATATCCATAGCCTGTAAACCCAATCATTAGCCCCCAAACTTTTCGATTCGTAAATAATACTTTTAAGGTATGTAAAAATTTTGATGTTTGTTCATCGTTCGCATTTAAATTATTTTCTTGAATATACTTCAACTCATCATCTGATATGCGTCTGTGCTTTTCTGGTTTTTCGTAATAAAACCAAAACAGCAGCGTAAACAGCACGTTTATAATTCCAATGGATAAAAATGCTGTGCGCCAATCAAATTTAGTGATGAGAAACGCTACAAGAGGCGCGCCAAGTACATTTGAAAATTTGGCCGCTGAATCAAACAAAGAATTTGGTAAGCTTCTTTCGTTTGGAGGAAACCATAGAGACGTAGCTTTTGACGCTGCTGGAAAAGCTGAAGCACTCATTATTCCTATTAAAAACCGGACGATATAGAGAAGAAGTTTTCCTTGCAAAAATGCCATCGACATCGTTAATAAACTCCAAATCACCATACCCACTCTTGTTACCCATGCTACTCCGAACCGATCAAGCAAGCTTCCGGCAGGTATTTGCATGATCGTATAAGAATACGTATAAATAGAAAAGACAATTCCGAGCTCTGTTCCCGTTAAGTGAAATGCATCTTGTATTGCAGGAGCGGCCACTGACACCGCTACACGATCAAAATAATTTAAAATAATCATACTGCTTAACAAAGATGAAATGAACCATCGTGTGCGTCCTGTTCGCTTTACTGTATGTTCACTCATAGCTAGCTCCTTTCATCAGTAGTTTGTTCGTTTTATTACCGTAGCATTCTACTTAATACCACAACTTCTTTTGAAAGAAACATGCGTTTTCTTCATCCATCATGTAAGAAATTTATCACTATATCATATAAAACAAGAAGCAAACAAAAAAGAAATCGTGACCTAACTAAATCATTCAATCTAAAGACAAACAAATAGGGTAAAGAAGCTCGTATGGATTACTGGTTACACCGCGGTTGATTTCCGTGCAAGACTTCGCTTTCCGCGGGCGGCCGCTGAGCCTCCTCGTCGCTTACGCTCCTGCGGGGTCTCACCTATCCCGCTTTCCCCGCAGGAGTCTTCGACTTGCCCTCCAATCAACCGCTAGAAGACACTATACGAAACCTACGTTCACCATACCCATAAAAAAATCCGAACGAGTCGGATTCTCAATCAAGAATCTCGATTCATCGTTCGGATCTTCCTTCACCTAAAATACTTTTGTACCAGCCTCTTTTTTCGCTAACAGTCTATTTGGCTGAAAGTTCACTTTCGGTTACCCACTTGTGATTTTTCACTTTCTCCCCGCCTGTAGTCGGTGTGTAGTCTACCATATATACCGTTGTTTTTTCGGCTGAATCAATCGTTGCTTTTGCCCCTTTCATACCTGTCATATGATCTGTTTCAAGCGTTACTTCGCTCCCTGGCTTTAACTGTTCGTTACCCGCATCTTTTATTTCTTCTTGAATAACCCACTTATGATTTTTTACTTTTTTTCCGCCAGTCTTTGGCGTATACGAAACGGTATAGGCCGTAGTGTCGTAAGCACCAACAATCGTTGCTTCAGCCCCGTTCATGCCTTTTATATGATCTGCTTTTATAACGGCTTTATCTTCAACTTTATATGTTGGATTCTCAGCTTGCTTTAATCCTTTTGGAACCTCTCCTGAACTAGAGTGATTCATCTCTGAGTGATCGCGCATGGATTCTTTTTTGTCAGCTGAAGGCTTTTCATGACTAGAATCGTTTCCGCATCCGCTTAGTCCAATAATGACAGATGCACCAAGAATAAATAGCTGTTTTTTCATAACAGTCCCTCTTTTCCACATAATAAACTTTAAAATAAAAATCATTTAATCATTAAAAACAACTTATCTTTGCCTACTCTTCTTCTTTTCTTTATTGTAGCCAGAATTTGTGCAGATTTTGTGAAGATGAAGGTAATTGGGTATGAAAAATTCCTGTGCCTAAAAAAGGCCTTCGTATGAAACACTTACCACAAGGAAAAAGTATAAAAATAAAAGGAGGAAAGAAACATGCTAAAAATACGCTTTGCTCTATCCTCACTCTTACTTACGTTTAGCTTGGTGATGGGAGCTCCCTTTGCTTCCGCACACTCCACGCTCTCATCTAGCGTACAAAAGATAGAAGTAACGTCCATTAAAATGAAAACGCTCAAAACATTTATCGATGAACAAGATATGAATGCATTCACCAATAGTATAAAAAAGGCACAGCATATGAAAATTCTCTTAGATGAAGAATCTGCTGGGAGCATCGATTGCAAAATGACCATTACCTATGGAGATGGTTCTAGCCGTCATTATTTCATTTGGATTATGGATGATGGACGTGATGTATTAATTGCTCAGCAAAGGCATCCAGAAGACCTTCATCTTAAAGGGTATGAATTGAATCAAAAAAATTCCTTGCACCTAACAAAGCTGCTAAAGAATATTCTTTAGCAGCTTTGCTTTTAGATCACTTTCACCGAGAATGGCTCGATGACTCCAAAACTTTTTAGTTTATATTGCCCACATAGCATATACTGCTATGACTGCGGGCACGTACAAAATAGCTGAGACGATCCACTTTTTCATATCTTATAGCCTCACTCTCTGCAATCGCAGTGCATTTAATACAACCGATACAGAACTAAAGGCCATCGCGGCTCCAGCGACCCAAGGGGCTAACAGCCCAACTGCTGCAATTGGAATACCAAGCGTGTTGTAACCCATTGCCCAGAATAAATTTTGCTTAATATTAGAAATTGTTTTTCTACTCATTTCAATCGCATCTGCAATGCTCATCAAGTCTCCTCGCATCAGCGTAATATCAGCGGCTTCCATCGCTACATCCGTTCCTGTTCCGATGGCCATTCCAATATCAGCTAACGCAAGTGCAGGAGCATCATTAATACCGTCTCCTACCATTGCGACTTTTTTACCTTGCTGCTGAAGCTTTTTCACTTCTTCTGCTTTGCCTTCTGGCAACACTTCTGCTATAACGTGCTCAATACCCGCTTGCATCGCAATAGCCTGAGCTGTTTGACGATTATCACCTGTAATCATCATCACTTCTAAGCCCATTTCTTTTAACCTGGAAACTGCTTCTTTAGAAGTCGCTTTAATGGTATCTGCAACAGCAAGCATGCCGGCATATTTTCCATCAAGAGCAACGAGGATAGCCGTTTTTCCTTCTCGTTCTAAATTTGTCATTTCTTCTAAGGCTGTATCAATATTCACTTTATGTTGCTTCATAAGCTTTCTTGTTCCCACTAACAACTCTCGCTCTTGTACAGTTGCTTTTACTCCATACCCTGGAATAGCTTCAAAAGATAACGGATTTTGAAGCTCTATACCTTTATTTTTTATACCTGCTACAAGTGCTTGAGCGAGAGGATGCTCCGACAAACGCTCAGCCGATGCAACTAACTGTAATAGCTCATTTTCTTCGTAGCCTTGTGCAATACGTACATCGGTTAACTCGGGGGTTCCATTTGTAACAGTTCCCGTTTTATCTAAAAGAATCGTATCGATTTTATGCGTTGCTTCTAAATGCTCGCCGCCTTTAAACAAAATACCAAATTCTGCTGCGCGGCCCGACCCCGCCATAATGGAAGTTGGAGTAGCTAAGCCTAACGCGCATGGACATGCAATCACTAGTACGGCAATAAGCTTTTCTAAAGCCGGTGCAAATTCGCCAGGCGCAATCCAAATATACCAAACAAAGAAAGTAAGAAGTGCAATTCCGACTACAATTGGCACGAATATACCTGAGATATAATCAGCTAATCGCTGAATAGGCGCTTTAGACCCCTGCGCTTCTTCTACTACTTTAATAATTTGCGCAAGCGCCGTCTCCCTGCCAACGTTTGTAGCTTTTATTTTTAGAAAACCATTTTTATTAAGTGTGGCCCCAATTACTTTATCTCCAATATTTTTATCTACCGGTACGCTTTCACCTGTCAGCATGGACTCATCTAAGGCCGATTGCCCTTCAATAATCTCTCCGTCTACAGGCACTTTTTCACCAGGCTTAATAAAAATAACTTCGCCTTTTTGGACTTCTTCCACTGGAATTTCAACTTCCGCTCCGTCTCTTATTACAACGGCCGTTTTAGCCTGTAAGCCCATCATCTTTTTAATTGCTTCTGAAGAACGGCCTTTAGCGTTTGCTTCAAATAATTTTCCTAAAAGAATCAGCGTAATCAATATAGCGCTCGTTTCATAGTAAAGCTGATCCGTATGAGCAGATGAGCCAAGCGATTTAAGAGAAGAGTATAGACTGTAGAAATAAGCTGCGCTTGTGCCTAGTGCTACTAAAACATCCATGTTGGCACTTTTGTTGCGCAGAGCTTTAAATGCGCCTACATAAAATTGCTTCCCTACCACAAACTGAATAGGCGTAGCTAAAGCGAGCTGAACCCATGGATTCATTAGCATATGAGGTAAAGGAATAAACGATGTGAACGTAAAATGGCTGACCATTGCCCACAATAACGGTACGCTTAAAATAAATGAAAACCAAAACTTTCCTTTTTGTTTACTCAGTTCTTTTTCTCTGTAGCTTTGCTCTTCTTCTTTTTCTTCCGACTTTAGCTTTGCTCCGTATCCAAGCTTTTCAACTCGCTGCGTTATATCTTGCGGAACTATTTGAGAAGGGCTGTATTCAACAGAAGCTGTTTCTAAAGCAAGATTAACACTTGCCTTTGTCACGCCTTCTAATTTGTTTAACCCTTTTTCAATACGAGTCGAACAAGCGGCGCACGTCATGCCCGTAATAGCAAATTCGGCTTTTTCACTTACAACTCCGTACCCAAGCTTTTCGATTTTTTCTTCAAAGGCCTGTGGACTTGTTTTAGACGGATCAAATATTATGGTAGATCTTTCCAAAGTCAAATTCACGTTTGCTTCTTTTACACCTTCTATTTTTTTTAATCCTTTTTCAATTCGGTTAGAACACGCTGCACATGTCATACCCGTAATTTGCAAGGTGGCTTCTTTTTGTTTATCACTCATCACGTTTCGCCTCCTGTTATATACCTATAAGGGGTATATATTTTTCCTAAATCAAGCGTGCGATGGTATTCGCACGCGATGCTGTTTATGCTACGTCATAACCTTGGTCATCTATAGCTTCTTTAATTTCTTCAATCGTTACTTGACTAGGATCAAATGCAACTGTTACTTTCGCGTCTTCTAAGCTTACTTCTACGCTTTTAACGCCATTAAGTTCGCCTACGCCGCCTTCAACAGCTTTGACACAATGACCGCAAGACATTCCTTGTACTGATAATGTTACGTTTTCCATTTCTAGCATCTCCTTTATTTCATTAATCGTTTAATGGTTGTTAATAATTCATCTACTACTTCTTCATCACCATCTTGCACACGTTCTACAATGCAATGCTTCAAGTGACCTTCAAGCAAAATTTTACTTACACTATTTAAAGCAGACTGCGCAGCTGCGATTTGAGTAATCACGTCGTCACAATACGTATCTTTTTCAATTAATCCTTTAATTCCTCGAATTTGTCCTTCAATTCGATTTAATCGGCTTGTTAGATTTTTTTTCACTTCTGGAGAATGGTGACTTTTTCTTTCACTATTTATCGTACAACATTTTTCTTCACTATTCATGTGATTCGCTTCAACCATCTAACATCCTCCCTTCATGACTTCATCATACTATACCCCCCTACCCTATGTAAAGAGAAAAGGTGGCTTACTTTATCTTTTCACCAATTTCGATAGCTATGCTCATATCATTTTCAAATAACATCAACCCACTTATAGCCTATTCCCCATACGGTTTGCAGGTATTCGTCTACAGGAAAACCCGCTTTTCTAAGCTTATCCCGAACATTTCGCACATGGGAGTCAATAGTACGATCTCCAATCTCCGCCTCATATCCCCACACTAACACAAGCAAATCGTCCCGGCTGAACACACGATTTAAATGCTGAAGAAGTAACCCCACTAATTCAAACTCTTTAGGCGTCACTTGAATGTGCTGATTTTTATATTGTAATACGTGGTCTTCCTTGCTCCATACTAACCCTTTATAGGTGATTTCATTCTTTTCTTTTGAGGCACGTCTAAGAACCGCGCTGATGCGTGCAACCAATTCCTCTTCGCTAAACGGTTTAGTAATATAGTCGTCTGCCCCTATATTTAATCCTTTTACTACATCTAACGTTTGGCTGCGGGCTGTGAGCATAATGACCGGTAGATCAGACATTTTCCTTATTTTTTGGCAAATCTCCCACCCATCTTCGCTTGGCATCATAATATCTAATAACATCAAATCTGCTTTGTTACCTTCATAAAGATAGCGCAGCGCTTCTGTGCCCTTTTCAAATTTTATACATGTAAATCCGTTTGGCAGCAGATAAAGTTCTAGTAAATCCAGCATCCTTGCTTCATCATCTACTAATAAAATAGTTGCCATCCTATCCATCCTCTCTTAATACAATCTCTACAGTCGTTCCTTTTCCCATCTCGCTTATGATTGTTATTTCTCCTCCATGAGCTTCTACAATCTCCTTTGCAATTGATAAGCCTAATCCGTATCCTCCGCTTTTTCTCGAGCGAGATTTTTCCACTCGATACAGCTTGTCAAATACGTAAGGCAGATCTTTTTGTGGAATGCCTATTCCTTGATCTTTAAGAGTTATTGTCAATGATTCAGCTGATTTTTTTACAATTAAATCAATTTTAGTCCCTTCTTTTGAATATTTCATTGCGTTATCAAGTAAATTGATAATCACTTGCTGAAATCTTTCAGGATCTAGTGAAAAGTAAAGGCCTTGAGGGCAACTTATGTCCAGCTCCATCTCTTTTTCTTTTAAAGCTAAATGAAAATGCGCGCATATGGTGTGCAAATACGTAGCCAGTTCTACTTTTTGTTTTTGAATAAAAAATGTATGCTGATCCAGCTGCGCCAGCTGAAACAAATCTTTGACTAACTGTGAAATTCTTTCCGCTTCTTCTTCCACAATAGTAAGATATTTATCACGTTCTTTCGGTGTATTAGAAGGCCTTCTCGCTACGTCCGCATAGCCCTTTAAATACATCAAAGGAGTTTGAAGTTCATGTGAAATGCTGCTTAAAAATTCATTTCTCTCTTTTCGTAACCGCTGCAGCTCATTCGCTAGCGACTGAATGGACATTCCTAATTGTCCAAGTTCATCTCTTGAATGAGCACCAAGCTTTACAGACAAATCTCCTTGACTCAGCTTCTCTGTTGCTTTTTTCATCTTGATTAAAGGAGCGGTTATAAATTTAGACAGAGCAAAAATAGTCACAATCGAAAATAAAATGGAAACAGCTCCCGCTACGTAAAAATGATGCTGTAGTCTCGCAATCATTTCGTGGATATCATTTGTGTTTTTGAACATATAAACCGTTCCGAACTGCTGACGGCCTTTTTCAATAGGTGATGCTGTAGCGATATAAGGTTTGCTTTTCCAGTCGCCTTGCATAATTTCCCCTTTGTATGTAAGAGATTTTCCTTTCCATTTCTCTACTGCTTTTCTTGCACCTTGAATTAAAGGCCTGGACAAACTGATAATTTTTCCTGTTTTATCCGTTATGACAACATCAGTTTCTGCTTCAGATTCCATCAGTGCAACATGGTTAAGCGTAGCCGAATCATGATGCTTCTCTAATACTTCCCGATGACTGTTTCCTCTTAAACGCAAACTTTCTAATTCCTCTGAAATTCGTGTGTTGGCAAGACCGCTATATAAGTAAAAAAAGAGAGCGGCTTCAACTAGTAAAATGAACATTAAAAACAAGAGTCCAAGCTTAATAGAAATTCGATTCATTTATTCACATCCCTTGCTTTAATTATAGAAGTAATAGTTGAAGAAACTGTGCAGAATAAAAATGCGCCACAAATAATTGTCTTTGTACTATGAAAAATTTTCTAAGCAGCTTCCTCTGTAGATACAGCTGTACTGAATTGGTCAAATAAGCGTTATTCTCTGACATTTTATCATAGGTACACTAGTACACGTACGTAGAACAGCATTTCAACGAACAAGAAAGGGATGTGAATGATCTATTGATACGCGCAAAAATGAAGGTTCTTTTAACTATCATTATTAAGCGAACCCTTTACTATTTTTCTAATAAAAAAAAGGTTAATCAGCAAAAGCTAATTAACCTCGTTAAATAGTGCAATTTCACCCAGTTCTATCAGCTGAACTGTCTCTTGTTACCTGCAAATTTCCGGAGCGTTTTAATTTATTCCACCCTACTCTTGTCCCTTTTAATGCAGCTAACACTGCCTTCCAAGCTACCCATAGTAATAAGTAGCGATACACAATTCTTTGTATCACTAGAGCAATCAATGGTTTACTGCTTATTCTCTCTAATCTAAAGGCCACTAAGCAAACAAGAAAATCAACAATAAAGTAGCAGCCATATAGAAGAGCCGAATGTTTAACATCTCCAGTACATAGCCTCAAAACAAATAAAAGGTCTAAAAATGGTGCAAATAAAGGAAAAATGAATTGAAACAGCAGCATATTAGGAAGAGCCATAAAACCTAATGCTTTATGCTTACGCCCTCCAAAAGCTCTTTTGTGCTTCCATAAGCACTGTAAAGTCCCAAAGTTCCAGCGATGGCGCTGTTTGAGAAAATCTTTACGCTTTTCCGGTGCTTCTGTATATGCACTTGCTTTCTCTTCAATTGAAATTTTATAACCGCTGCGCAATATACGCAGAGACATGTCTGTATCTTCAGCTAATGTATCGGCCGTAAAATATCCTAATTCTTGAACAAGTTTTTTTCGCCATGCTCCTATTGCGCCTGGAACAACCGTCACGCAATTAAGCATGGAAAACGCACGTTTCTCTAAATTAAAACCTGACACATATTCAATATGCTGCCATGTTGTTAATAAATTCCGGACATTTCCTACTTTGATGTTCCCAGATACCGCTCCTACTTTTTCGTCGTTAAAGTGTCTCACCATAAGCGATATAGCTCCAGGTGAAATAATGGTATCGGCATCAATTGACACAATAATATCTCCTTGTGCTTTTTGGATACCCAAATTGATCGCCGCAGCCTTTCCTCCGTTTTTCTTTCGAAGAAGACGAAACTTGTCATTGTTTTTAAAAGCTTCAGTAACAGCCTTTGATGTGCCATCTGTTGAACCATCATCAACCATAATAATTTCAAGGTTTTGATATGAACTCTTCAACACCGATTTAATTGTCCTGTTTATGACATTCTCTTCGTTATACGCAGCGACAACTACGCTGACTAAAGGCTGATATGAAGCATCAAACTGCAGTTTTCCAGCTTTTCTTTTATGTTTAAGAGCGAGATAAAATACAATAAGCAAACGCAGTGTAAATACAATCAATGTTCCATAAAACAAAATAAAAAAAACAGTATGCAGTGCAGCAATATTCGCTAGAATCAATTTGATGTTTTGAATAATTGGATTCTCTGCTTTTAAAACGGCGGGCATTGTACTTTCCCTGCTTTTGTTCGTCAAATCCCCTGCTGTTATAAATGTATACCCTTGCGCCTGCAGCTTTTCAATGATTTGAGGCAGTGCTTTTACTGTTGCTTCTCGGTTTCCTCCTCCATCATGAAGTAAAATAATATCACCGTTCTTTGCTTGCTTCATCACACGGTTTACAATTTCTTTACTATTTTTAGCTTTCCAGTCACTCGAATCAATATCGTAGTTAACAGTTATATATCCCATCTTCGTCGTATCCGCCATTTTTTGAAATGAAGCTGGGTCATATACCGTTTCATCGTAACCATTATAAGTGTTTTGATTATCTCCATACGGAGGACGATATAAAATAGATGAATGACCAGTTATACCTTGAATGACTCGTTCTGTTGCATTTACTTCATACTTTAGCTGATTTTTAGAAATATTGATGGTATTTGGATGGGAAAACGTATGATTTCCAATTTCATGACCATCTTCATATACTTGTTTAACAATATCTTGATGAAATACTGCATTTTCACCAATCATAAAGAAAGTAGCTTTTACATCGTGAGCTTTTAAAATTTTTAAAATTTTCTCTGTGTATTCAGGATCTGGCCCATCATCAAATGTCAAAACAATTTCTTTGTTAAATATTTTGCTTAGCCGCTCAATCTCAGGAGCTTGCGGCATTGCTGTGTACTCTTCCCCTGAAATAAATCCTTTCGAATCAAAAGCAAAACGTCTTTCTCCTGGAGAAGCATCTGTTTTTGTATGAAGTATGCTTCCTTCTCCATAATTGTAAGCAATTTCTCCATTTTTAACTGTCTGAATCTCACTTACTTTATGTCCTTTTACTACATCCCATACAGACGGATCTTCCGTTCCCAGTCTCCATAAAGCAACTCCTTTGGCACCGCTTGACGAAGCAGCTTTCCACTGGTTATAAAATGTCACGCTGTCTAAAAACCATAGCTCATGCGTACCCGTTCCGTCTTTATAATTTACATACGGCGTTTTGCTTTTATCATCCCACTCTACATTCAAGTGGGCTTTTTGAGCCATTCGCATGACGTCTTCAAATGATACAACCTCTCCGCCTTGCTTGCTCTTTTCATCCCAATCATATCCATAGTTTCCAAGACTAACAATCATCTTATCTTTTAACGATTTTGATAAATTGTTTTGATACCAAGAAAATGAAGCAATAGGACCCGGGCTTTGAAAGTGCTCGTCGTACATCATTAAAATCATACGGTCATTATACTGTTCTAAACGGCTATAATCGAATGCTTTATTAGCTGGAGGCACATCCATAGTTACCATTAACCCATCTTCATGGAAGGCTGTATAAAGTTTCTTCATAAAGTCTGTTAGTAACTCTCTGTCGCTGGTTTTGATATTTTCAAAATCTATATTTACCCCATCATATCCATTTTCTTTAATTTGATGATGCAAATTATGTATGAGTTTGGATTGTTCCTGAGGAGATTGCAGCAAGCGGTGAACCGTTTGCTCATCCCATTTTCCATTTGACTCGTTTGTCAGTAGCGGTAAAACCTTTGTATGATGCTTTTTAGCAAAATCTCCGATATCTTTTTGAACACTGCTTTTTAATTCCAAGTTCGAATTTAATGAAAACCATTGAGGAACAAGAACGTCAATTTGGTCAATATTATTTTTTAATGAACGTTCACTATTTTTATCCCAATTAACATAGAACGCATAAAAATCATCTTTGTTCACAATCCGGTTTTCTAAAAACTTTTTATGAGACTCATCTTCTGAAAAAGAAGAGAGCTGGCCGCTATCGTTATCGGACGGATAAATAGTCGAAAATTCATTCTTTTCTTCAGTCCCCCATGTTGGCAAGACCGGATTAAAGTGAATGCTTAAGCCTGAAACGAAAGCTGAAAAAAGTGTAAAAATGATTACGAGTATAAATAGACTTATAATGATATGCCATCGTTTTAGAGAACTAGTCTCAAAAATGAATTTTTTCTTACTTTTGTCCGTGTGCGAACCAGCCGTCTTCTCACCTCGCCTGTTCTTTTTCTTGAATTGTGTTGTTTGCACATGCATACCTGCTTTCTATCATTTTTAGCTATCATGTAAAGGAAAAAACGTTTCTACCTCTGTTCTTATATCCTCTACGTATTTTTATCACTTTCTCTACACCTTTTACTTTGTTAGGAGAAAAAAGTGTAGAGATCGCGTTGTTTTTGTAAAAAGTCATATACTCAAAAGAGCGAAAACTTTTATACCTCGGTGCGTCTGACACTATAAGTTTTTCTGCAAACAAAAGGATAACAGAAGTAAATCAAGCGGTATATATGCTAATTTATCGAATTTAGAGATAACTTATGGAAGTGTAAGGCTTTACAGCTGTATCTTCTGCTAGGTCTTATCTCGTCTTATTAGTTATTTAGACATGTTTTTTTCATTTTCTTAAAGCTTTCTAATAAAAGTAGTGTATTGCTTGGAGATCTCCTGCGTTTTTACCGTATTGAAAATTTCCAACCAGCTAAAGCACTAGACGATTTAAAGGCGACACAGATTAACTCATAACAAAAAGCATGTTCTTCAGGGAGAACATGCTTTTTATTTAACAATGATAACAGGACATTCTGCGGATTGAGCAACTTCGTGACTTACACTTCCTAAAAATGTCTCTTTAACAAAGCCCTTTCCTTTACTTCCTATTACAATGACGTCTTGTTGATTGTCATGTGCGTATTCGATAATTTTCTTTGAAGCGGTGCCTTCTAAACCGTATGCCTCATATGGAATACCTGATTGAGTTAAATGATTGTGAGCTTCAGATAAAATATCGCGATTTTCTTCTTCTATCAGTGCGTCTAAGTCAACGCTAAAAACAGGCTGCTGCAAGTGAATTCTTTCCTTAATATGTACAATTGTCAGCTTATTAGCATTTACGCTTTTAGCTAGTTTACTTGCATGTTGAAGAGCACGAATAGAAGGTGCCGAACCGTCAAAGGCGACTAAGATTTTGTTATACATATAAAGAACCCTCTCTCTTTTTGTTCTTTCATGATGCGTTGCCATCTAGATGCTGTAGATGATAAAGCAAAAAATAATAAAGTAAGAGACTTCTTGATTTTTGCTTTATCATCCATACGATACTTTTACCGCTTTCAGAAAAAACAAAACATTTATCCGTTTTTTTCCATATAAAATACCTTTGCTCACTAGAAGCAAAGGCTGATTATTTATGTTAGTAGGTTATTTAACAAACTTCTTTTAACTCTTCAGTTAAACGTAAAAAAGTTTCTTTATCTTTTTTTTCTAAAGACTGATCAATTTGCAGTAAAAGCTGTGCTTTTTTAAAGTCACGAAGAGATTTGTTTAGCACTAGTTGAGCTGCTGTCGCGTCTGATACTTTTACTTCTTCTTGTGTCATTTTGCGGGACGTATAGTTTTCCATTACAAGTCAACTCCTCATCCTTTTCGCTATTATATAAGAAATCATATAATTATTCAAATATTTTTTCTTATTTTTCATTTTAAATGTGCCTCTCAAAATGAGGTTTGGACATACCCAAATCATTTTAATCCAAAGGCGAGCGAATTGAATTGATTTCCGTGCAAGGCTTCGCTTTCCGCAGGCGGCCGCTGAGCCTCCTCGTCGCTTGCGCTCCTGCGGGGTCTCACCTGTTCCGCTTTTCCCGCAGGAGTCTTTGCCTTGCCCTTCAATCAACAACTAGAAGCAACAGAAGATACAAAATCCACGTTCACCATCACCATGAAAAAATCCGAACGAGTTGAATCCTTTATCAAGAATCTCGATTCATTGTTCGGATTTTCCTTCAACTAAAATACTTTTGTCTCAGCCTCTTGGCATCACAACCACTCTGGGCATGAAGAACCTCGAGGAACCAGAACCGTCTTATATTCCCCTGGAGTTTCCGACATTTCGATTTGTTCTGTAAGCCCTTGTTACAACCCTAAAGGCGTTTGGGCTGTAAAGAGATCCGGTGCAATGTACTCATGCTTCTCTGACGAACCAGCTGTTTGATGAGCGTATGTTTTGTCATAGATGCCCATTGATAAAATCCATAAAGATACCCGATCCAATGATACACGCACACGGTAGCTTCCTCCTTCTTTTGCTCTTCTTTCCAGTGCCATTAAAGCACCGACTTCAAGCAGCCAAGAAACCGCATAATCATTGACAACTACAATAGGAGGCAGCTTAGGGTTTTCTGAAGATCCTTCTAACGCCATGACGCCATGACTCCCGTCACACTTCCCGCTGTTTGATCAAATCCATTTCTTTTTGCCCACTCTCCTTGCGTTCCATGCAGGTTAACGGTGCAGTGGATGATTCCTGGTTTTAGTTCTGCACACTCTTCAGCTGTTAGACCGTATCTCTCTAGAAATCCGTATCGGCGGTTCGCAAAAAAGATATCGGCTTCTTTTAGAAGTTCAACCATTTTTTCTTTTCCTTCTTTTTCACCGATATCCAGCGTTGAAGAGCGCATACCGACATTAGACGTGGCGTGAATCGTATCATGCTCCCAATCCGTTGGCTTCCAAATATTTAAGACGTCCGCACCGTGTAAAGCGAGAGCTCTACCAAATCCTGCTCCTGCAATAACATGACCAAGCCCTAATGCTCGAATACCATCTAGCGGCGTTTTAGGATTCTTTTGAAAAAGAAATCGGCTCACTTTCTCCAATCTTTTCAATTTCAATTAAAGGAAGTTGCGCTACTTCTTCATACACGGACTCATTCATAAACTCTTCAATTGTCCGCACAACAGGCATGATAACTCCTCGCTCCGCTGCAGCTTTTTCTAATTCTTCTGCATTCCATCCGCGAATTGCTTTTGCCACTGCATCAGAGTCTTCTATACAATTTAACAGCTTTAGCGTTTCATGCTTAGAGCGTGGATATGGATTCAGCGGCATCACCCATTTGTCATCTTTTGTTTGATAAAAGCGAAAGCCTAATGGGTTATATGGATCATTTGCTTTACTTGGTGCGTACCCATTAAGCTTTTCCCATTTTTTATCGTAAAAAGGTGATAATCTTCGAATAGCTTTTCGTAAATCCATATGAATATCTTGACCTTTTCCTCCGCGTATTCTCCAAATTTTTGAGACAGCTACTGATTTAGCAACTAGTGCAATAGCTGCTGCCGAGGCAAGGCGCAGCGTACTAGGAACAATCGAATCTTCTCCGTAAAACGTAATGTTTCCTCCGCTGTCTTTTGCTGATAAGCCGACTCCTTGAAGCACATTTTCCAGATCTTGGTAAATATCAAAATCACTATTATCTGTTAAACGATTTTCATTTGCTTTCGCAATAGATTTTGTTAGCTGATCTTTCCTAATGTTGCTCACGTATAGTCCCTTCTTTCCTAATATAATTACCTCATTATGTCCCTGCTTGCTGAAGTTATGCCCTCATCGAGTTAAATCAAAACACTTTAATCGTAACCTTTACGTTAACGTTAATATTATCTTAAAACGAATGTATCATATATCACTTATGCGAACAAATAATTTGTTTCATAGACAAACAAAAGCGCTTTATGTTTTTGTACATAAAACGCTTTTGTCCTACTTCATATTTTCTTTTTTGAACTACTTTTCGATTGGTTTTTTTAATGCATGTAAATTTTCTTCTGCAGAAAGCATGACTTGGTTCATAATACCTTCTGCATCTTTAATTGCTTGGTTATAAAAGTGAGGACCGATATGTTCTTTAATAAACTCTAATACATTTTCTGCTGCAAATTCACTGATTTCTTCATCTCGTTCGTTATAAAAAAACGTTTGAATTTCATTCAGCATTTTATCTTTATCTTCTTTTGAAAAATTAATAAACATAAACAAAACTCCTCTTTACATTGATATCTGTCTACCTGACATCATAGCAAGAGGAGCTGAGAAAATGCAGTCTTTTTTTCTTGTTATTTTTGTGTACAATGTTTGTGCTGATTTGAATTAGCTAGACACTTTCATAGCCGGTTTTTCTTTTAGGCGGCTTGAGCGCTTTTTCATATCCTGTAAAATTTCTAAATATCTCTTTTCCGTCAACTCATATTTTGCGAGTGGGACAAGTGATAACAAGCAAAGAATCCCGGGAATGATTGTAAAGATTAAAGCAATCCAAATAAGTGTGCTGTGTGACTGAATTTGATTTGGCACGTATCCTACTGCTGAAAGGATATATCCGCCTACTGCTCCACCCACTGCTGAAGCAACCTTTGTTTTGAAAATATTTGTAGAAAAAACCATTCCTTCTGCTCGGTTCCCCGTTTTCCATTCGCCATATTCTACACAGTCAGCGAGCATAGATGTTTGAGCAATGTTGCTAACTCCACCGCCGAAAGAAGCTAAAAAGCTTAAAATCATCACCGGCATAACGTGAAAACCGGTTACAAACATTGTAAGAGTGGCTACAGCATTTAGCGCGATTCCCCCTATTGCTGCACGTTTCTTTCCAAATTTATTTGAAATAAAAGGAGACGCGATCGCCCCTACAATTTGTGCTGTAAAAAATAAGGTTAAGTAAAGAGACGCGATGTTCTCTGCATTTAAATTATATTTAAAATAATAAATAGAAAACGTGGTTCGAATTGTTAAAATCGTTTCAACTAAAAGCATTGAGAAAATCAAATAGCGCAACGGTTTATTTTGAATAAATAAGTTCCAAACTGCTTTTGGCGTCTGCTTTTCCTGTCTTTTTACGGTATAGTTTTCTTTTACTCCTGAAAATGTGATGATCATTGTAATCATTAAGATACACGCATAAATAAGACTAAGCATAAACCAGTTTCCAAAATAATGAGCTAGTGGAAGAGTTAATAAACTAGCAAACAAAGACCCTACTGCTGCAATGGTTCTAGGAAAAGCTACTACTTTATTTCGTTCTTTTACATCTTGTGTAATCGTTGCTGAAAGCGACCAATAGGGAATATCCATGATAGCAAAACTTGTTCCCCACGCGATATAAGTGATATAAGCATAAATTAATTTTCCTGTATGAGAAAGATCAGGACTAATAAAACACGCGACTGTAGCAACAGCTGCAAAAAATCCGCCTATTAACAGGTAAGGCCTAAACTTACCAAATCTCGTTTCTGTATTATCAACAATCATTCCAATAATAATGTCTGCAATTCCATCCCATATCCTAGCAATAAGAAATAAAGTTCCTACAGCTGCAGCATTTAATCCTACGCTATCCGTATAAAAAATCATTAAATATGTACTTGTTAATGCATAAATAATATTGTTTCCAAAACTCCCCATTCCGTATGATAATACGGTTTTTAGAGAAACTTTTGACTGTACACCCATGCTCATATAACTTAACTCCCTTCTCCTATAAAACGCTTTCATATCATTGGTGACTAGAATCTCATTGCTTTATGAGATTCTAATCTTCTATTACGGCTGTATATTTTCCACAACTCGACTTTCGTAAGGCTGCAGAACAATATCTTTAAATACTTTTACTTCGGGCGTATGGTTCATAAGGAAGTAATAACTCTTCTCTCCAAGCTTGCGAGGATATACTTCAATTCCATCTTCACTTTCTCTATGCTCAATATGCTGTTGTTTTACAATATCAAGCGCAATTTTTTCAAACGTTTGCTCCTCAATTCCACAGCCTACATAATAAACCGTTCCGCGACCAAACTGATTTTTTGTTACAGCCGCTTGATTATAAAATGGATCATCATACTCATACAGCACTTCAGCTGTTACAGGCGTGATAATGTCTCTCCACACGGAAGCACTTGCTTGTTCTCCTTCATACGGTCCTACCCCTTTAATAGCTGCTTTTTGAGTAGAAGACAGTGCTTCCACTTCATGAATTTCAATCCCTGTTATTTCTTTTACATATCCGGGCAGTGTCTGTTTAAAGTGAATGTTATTTTGTTTATCTTTAATACCGGTTCTAAAAGTAAAAATAATCACGCCGCCGTTTTCAGTAAATTCAGTAAATCTCTTACCTAGTTCTTCATCAATTATTTGCAAAGCCGGAACAACCAGTACTTTATAGCTTGAAAAATCTCTTGCAGCAGGAATAACATCAATAGGTGTATTCAACTTATAAAACGGTGTATATCCTCTAAGAAGCTCTTGCGTAAAGTCAAATCCTTCACTTTGCTGCTGAAAGCGCCATGACCATATATTTTCATAGTCATATAAAACGGCAACATCCGATTTAATATCAGATTTCAGTACATGTTCGTAATGAACGATTTCACTAAATAACGACTGAACTTCTTTGTAGCGTCTTCCGTAGTAATTATCGTGACCTACAACTCCATAGCAGTATTGCTCAGCTCCTCTTGTCATTCCGCGCCAACGGAAATACAGCATATTCGTACATCCATGAGCAAAAGCCTGATAAGACCACATCTTTGCCTGGTTAGGTCGCGGAAGATAACCGATGACATCATGACCTTGAGCGCCCATTAATTCCTCTACAATCCAGAAGTTTTTATGTAGCAAGCCTCTATTAAAATCATGCCCTAGTGCAATATGAGCCGGGGTAATTGGCTCTGTTTGACCGCCCCATACCGGATAATTGTCATAGGATACAAAGTCCATTACTTCTAGATTTTCTTCATGATCAAACCATTTATCAAAGAAGCCTCCTGATACGTTCGTTGTCAACAGCTGGTGATCACCTTTATATTTCTTCACAATCGCTGTTTGTTCGTGAGCGTATCTGTTTAACGAAAAAGAGCGAAAGCGCGCCCAGTCTAGCTTTAATGAAGGGCTGTGTGTCGTAATTGTTTTTACAGGCATAGGCACTTCGGTAAAGTCGTTATACGTTTGTCCCCAGAAAATAGTGCCATACTTCTCATTTAACTCATTAATATCTTCATATTTTCTTTCCAAAAACTGCTGAAACTCTTTATGGCATTGTTCGCAGTAACACATATCACTGCCTTCATGACCAAATTCATTGTCAACCTGCCATGCTACGATTGCTTCTTCTAAGCTGTAGTGCCTTACAAGTTGTTCTGTAATCTGAGCGCTATACTGCCGGTAAAGAGGAGAATTAAAACAATATTGACGTCTTCCTCCAAACGCCCTGGCCGCCCCATTTTCATCTTTTGATAAAATAGAAGGATGCTGTTTCGCAAGCCAAGCCGGAAAAGTGGCAGTAGGCGTACCAAACATAACATTAATATTCTGTTTTTTAAGCTTATTGATAACGCTATCAAAAAATAAAAAGTCATATTGCCCTTCTTTAGGCTCCATAAGGTGCCAAGCAAACTCTCCTATTCTCACCATGTTTGATCCTAGCTCTTTAATGCCTTGGATATCTTCTTCTATCATATTCTCTGGCCAATGTTCAGGGTAATAATCGACGCCGATGTACATTTTTCTCTACTCCTATCTATTTCTTTATTTCATTAAATGAACGTTTTGCTGTTACTTGTTGAGGGATTCTTGGAAACGGTGATCAAAAGCAAAAAAATCACATTTCGTTTCTTCATAAATGATTCTCTATTCAACTTTTAAGATACATACTTCCTAATCTTTTAAAACGCTTACAAGTTTATTTTATGAACTTTATTCAAAATATTCAATGGTAAAATTTTAGAGAAAAACATCCTTTTTTTGCTCTTTATTAAAACAAAGAATAAAACGCTTACAAAGACAAATGTTTTTATAATTCTTTCATGTACCTTCCCTTGTACCTTCCATATCCACATTCAGGTAATAAATTGCTTAGAAAACAATGATCAAAAGTGATATCTTTTACACATGTGATCTATCAACTAGTAAGATTCATTTGACTCCTCTATAAAATAGTAAAAATTACAGAGCAGTTTTTTACCATTATTAATACATAGACACATCATTTATGTACATGTTTTGAAGCATTAACATGAAAGAGATTGAGACATAACGAAATCAATTCCATCTAAAGACGCACACATGGGATAAATGAGCTCGACTGCTTGTTACACCGCCGTTGATTTCCCTGCAATTAACAGCTAGAAGCAAATACCACATTAAACCTGATTTCACTATTACAACAAAAAAAGGCCGCACAATTAATCAATTCTCTCGATTAATTGTGCGGATACTTTTTGTGCTAAAATACTGTTGTCCCAGCTCTGACTTGCAGCTGATTATAAACACACCTTTTACCGGTTTGTGTTCATGCAGCTTCCATTTATACAAAACTCTTCAAACACAGGATTCTTTACATTCTCCATTAACAATGGGGTTGCAACATGCTGGAAATTAGAATGGCGAATCGTCAGGTTGGTGACAGGAGAACGTTCGTAAGCTCGAATCCATACACCATATTTGCCTCCGTTGCTTTGCAAATTTTCTATGTTGATATTACGAACGACGGGTGTAAAATTCCCTGTGTCTCCTTCTTCATAGTACATATCTATTTGAATCACTTCGCTGCCAACGCTTTTGACCGTATTGTTGCTAAAGTCGATATCTTCAATCGTACCGCCGCGCACTGAATTTGTTTTAATGCGCAGCGCCCGGTCTAGATTAGGACTGTCCATAACATTGTACTGAGCAAATACGTTCCGGACGCTTCCTGATATTTCGCTGCCGATCACAACGCCCCCGTGGCCATCTTTCATTTCGTTTCCTTCAATAATAATATTTTCACTTGGTACGTTGATTCTTCTTCCGTCTGCGTTACGTCCCGACTTAATCGCAATACAATCATCTCCATTGTCAAAATAAGAATTTTTAATAAGCACATTTTTACTCGATTCAGGGTCTACTCCATCATTATTAGGACCGTGACCTATAATTTTTACATCATCAATTAAAATGTTCTCGCTTAGGACAGGGTTGATTTGCCACATTGGCGAATTTAAAATGGTCACACCTTTTATCATGATATTTTTGCTGTGATAAGGCTGAATAAAACTAGGTCGCAAATAGTGCCCTTTAGCAAATACGCGCTCTTTAACAGGGACTTTCTCTTCTGCCATTTTAAACAGCAAATCGCGATCTTGCTGTTGATTCGGCTCGCCTTCTTTCCATCCAAACTCCTTTTTCCCTTTCCACGGCCACCAATGTTCGTTATCACCCTGCCCGTCTAGCGTACCTTCTCCTGTAATCGCAATATTTTTTTCGTTATAAGCATAGATAAGTGGTGAATAATTATATAGCTCCACGCCTTCCCATCTTGTTAAAACAGCAGGTAAGTATTTGTCAGGATTTTGACTAAACTTAATCGTAGCTTTTTTCATTATATGAAGATTTACGTTGCTTTTTAAATAAACCGCACCGGTAACATAAGTTCCTGGTGGAACAACAACCCGCCCTCCTCCTGCTTTGTTAGCCGCTTCGATTGCTTTTTTAAAAGCGGCGGTTGAATCAGATTTTCCATCTCCTGCTGCTCCGTACCGCTTAACATTAAACGTACGGTTTGGAAATGAAGGAGGCTGAATTTGTTCTTTAATCGCCGTTATTTTTTCACTTGCTGAAAGAGCTTCCCCTTGGGCAGAAAAAGGTAAAACAAGCATAAAAGTCATCACAAACAAAGAAAGCACATATTTTTTCACTTGCTCTTCTCCTTTCGTTTAACAATCTAGTAACCGACTTATTTATAAAGTAACGCCTGTTTTAAAAATGGCCATTTCTCTAAAATCATTTTTTTCATTATTTACAAGCTCTCCGCTAGAAACTCCAATCATGTACTCAATAAAGCTTTCTAACGTAGCTTCTTCCGTGTCGCCTTCAACCAGCACTCCTCCATTAAAATCAATCCAGTGCGGCTTTTTGTTATAAAGAGCGGTGTTTGTGGAAATTTTCATAGTGGGCACAAACGTTCCAAACGGCGTTCCTCTTCCTGTTGTAAACAGTACAATATGACACCCTGAAGCGGCTAAAGCAGTTGAGGCAACTAAATCATTTCCAGGAGCACTTAGTAAATTTAAACCGTTAATTTGTAAGCTGTCTCCGTACTTTAACACGTCTACGACTGGGGCCGTGCCTGCTTTTTGAGTACAGCCAAGTGATTTATCTTCTAACGTCGTAATGCCGCCTGCTTTATTCCCAGGAGAAGGATTTTCATATACCGGCTGGTTGTGATTGAGAAAGTAGGTTTTAAAGTCATTAACTAAATGAACAATTTTATTAAACGTTTGTTCATCAACCGCTCTTTCCATCAGCAGGGTTTCTGCACCAAACATTTCAGGCACTTCTGTTAAAACCGTTGTGCCTCCTTGAGCAATGAGCCAGTCAGAGAATTTGCCGAGCAGCGGATTTGCTGTAATACCTGATAATCCATCTGATCCACCGCATTTAAGACCTACTTTCAGCCTTGAAATATCAACGTCTTCTCTTTTATCGTCTTTAGCAGCACCATAAATTTCTTTTAGCAAAGCGACTCCTGCCTCAACTTCATCCTCGACGTCTTGAGATTGTAAAAACTTCACTCTGCTCTCATCAATTGTACCTAGCGCTTGTTTAAATTCTGTTAAGCTATTATTCTCACATCCAAGCCCTAATACTAATACTCCTCCAGCGTTTGGATGCTGTACCATTCTCGTAAGCATGGTTCTTGTATTACGGTGATCGTCACCGAGCTGAGAACATCCGTAATTGTGTTTTAGAACGGTTACATGCTCAAAAGGCGAGATATCCCCTATTTCTTTTTGAAATTGTTTAATCATTTGTTCGGCTATACCATTGACGCATCCTACCGTTGGAACAATCCAGAGCTCATTTCTAATTCCAACATCTCCGTTTTTGCGGCGATATCCTTTAAACGTTAGCGATTGTTTTTTTTCTTTAGGAGCTGCTAACTTTTGATGAAATTCATATTCGTTAACATTATTTAAATTTGTTTTTGTGTTATGCGTATGCACCCATTCACCAGGTGAAATAGAGTGAGTCGCATGCCCGATTGGAAAGCCATATTTTATAATGTTGCCGCCCGCTGAAATTGACGTAAGAGCTATTTTATGGCCCCGTTTCACTTCTTCTTTTAGAGAAATTTCTTTTCCATCAACCATAAGGTTCTCTTGTGCTAAAAAATCTCGTAAAGCTACTGCTACATTATCTTCCTGATGAATACGAATTACTTCTTTCATATGCTTCACCTCTTACTGTTTAGTTGCGGTTACATAGAGAATTTCTTTCATTGCCTGTTTCATTCCAAAAGTTTCAATAGCTAAGACTCCATTTGTTACGGCTCCTGTTAAGCTAGGAATCATATTTAAATCCTCTCCCCAATGCTCTTTATATCCCAGCACTTCTTTTACAATGTGAGAAATGCTTTTTTCAGTACCGTCATACGTATTCCAAAGAAATTCATACATTTCTAGAACTGTAGGGTCATCTGATAGTTCAATTTTTTCTCCTTCTCTTTTCCCTTTATAAAAAGAAATGAGGGCACTGAGAGAAAATGTAAGCAAGACAGGCAGCGCTCCTTTCTTTTCAACGTACTCTTTAAGAGTTGGGATGTTTCGCGTTTTAAACTTTGTCATGCTGTTCAAAGAGATGCTCATTAATTCGTGATGAATAAACGGATTTTGAAAGCGTTCTAATGCAGATTTAGCAAATGACAAAGACTCTTCTTCCGAAACTGATAAACTAGGAATAATTTCTTCATATAGACACTTTTGAATAAACGTTCCAATTACTTCATCTTCGACTGCTTCTCTGACCGTATTTAGTTCCGCTAAATACGCAACAGGCATCATAGCAGTATGAATACCGTTTAAAATTCTGACTTTCTGCAGCGCATACGGTGCAATGTCGTTCACAAATTTCACATGTAAACCAGCTTCTTCCGCGGGAAACTCCTCTTTCACCCACTCTGGTCCCTCAATAACCCATAAGTAAAATGGCTCTGCAATAACCAAAAACTCATCTTCATAACTCAGTTCATTGAGCGTATTTTCATCATTTGGATAACCTGGCACAATTCGATCAACAAGAGTGCAGCAAAAAGCGTTTGCTTCGTGGACCCACTCGATAAACTTCTCTTCTAAATTCCATTTGTCGGCATAGCGTAATACCATTTCCTTCAGCAAGTCCCCATTTCGCTCCACTAACTCACACGGAAGGATAATAAGTCCCTTGGTTGGATCTCCTTGAAAAGCTTTAAACCTCTTATATAGAAATGCCGTGACCTTACCTGGAAAACTAGTTTGCGGGGTATGTTCCAAGCGATCTTCTTCTAAAAATGCGATGCCTGCTTCTGTTGTATTAGAAATCAGAAATCTTAGCTCTTCTTTCTCTGCTAATTGAATATACGCCTCATAGTCTTCATATGGATTGAGACCGCGGCTAATGGATTCAATCACTTCATGTTCTTTGACTGCTTTACCGCCTTGAATCCCTTGAAGAGAAACCGTAAACAAACCGTCTTGCTTATTCAATTTACCTGCATTTCCGGTCACTCGTGGATTGATGGCTACTATACTGCCATTAAATTCAGTTCGTTTGTTCATTTGATGAATTTGCCAATCAGCAAACCCTCTTAGAAATACCCCTTCTCCAAACTGTAGAATTTTTTCCGGGTATATACGTGTGTCAACTTGTATCTGACGGTTTAACTTCATGTTAGCATCTCCTTCTTTGCACACATTAACATTGTTATTTTTATAGCTTTTTATATTATTTTAATTTTAAAAATGTTAACGTTAACATTTTTGGGCCGGTTATACTACATAACCGGCTACATAGATGAGCGTGACTTTACAGACTGGCGAACCATTAATTCGGTATTAATCAAAACTTTATTTTGCAGCATATTTTTGTCATCTTTGTTCATTAGTGATAAAACTGCTTTTGCTCCGGTCATGCTGATTTTCTCAATTGGTCTTTTAACGGTTGTTAATGAAGGAGTGGTGTATTTGGCTAATTCAATATCATCAAATCCAATAATTGAGATATCATTGGGTACGTTTAGCCCAGACTCGAATGCAGCATTCATCGCACCGATTGCCATATCATCATTTGAGCAAAAAACAGCAGTAGGCGGCTGCTTCAACCTCAACAGTGCTTTCATTCCTTCATATCCGCTTTGCATATCGTAATTTCCTTGAATCATATACTCTTGGCGAATAGAAACATTATAATCAATTAACGAGCTAAGAAATCCTTCCTTACGCTGCTGAGTTGATTTAAAGCCTTCTATTCCTTCTATGATCGCAATATCTCTGTGACCTAATTCAATCAAATACTCGCCGGCCTTGTAAGCTCCTTCTTTGTCATTTGAAAGAATATTAATAATCGATGAATCGTCAACTTGGCGGTTAAGTACAATTAAGGGAATTCCTTTCTCTACTACGTTATATATAAAAGTGTTATCACGATCGCTTTGACTCATTAAAATAATCGCATCAAAACGTTTATTATTGATATACGTATAATCATCATAATCGTCAATGCCTCTTACAAATAAATTATACTGAACATCAATTACTTTACTTACCCCTCTAATACTATCCACTAAAAAACTTGGTGACGTACCGTTTGCCATGCTCGTAAAAAACAATCCAATTGTATGAGATTTTTGTAGAACTAAATTTTTCGCATGATAATCAGGAATATAGTTAAGCGTATTTGCAATATCTAAAATTTTCTTTTTTGTTTTTTCTTTAATAAGCGGACTATTGTTTAATGCACGTGAAACCGTTGTATGTGATACGTTTGCTAGTTTTGCAATATCCTTAATTGTAACACCCATTTCATTTACCTTCCTTTAATGAATCAGTATCGATTTTTATTATAAGGATATCACAACTTAGTAGGAATAATAAGCAAATGGTGAATGTTATGACAGTTTTGACTAAGGCCTAGCATGAATATCTTGAACAATCTCCGCGTGTTTCTTATCCGTTAGCTTATACATAAAACCAATAATCACTGCAGCAATGGATAAAGCAATAGCAGGATATAGTAACAGCAAACTTTTAATCCCCACTAATGTACCTGCCTTTTGTGCCACGTTTGGGATATACCCAACTAACCCTAAACCAATACCTGATAAGAAGCCGGATAGCGATTGAGCGAGCTTTCGAGAAAAGTTGAACAGTGAATACGTTGTGCCTTCTTTTCTTTCGCCTGTTTTCCATTCACCATAATCAATGATATCTGATACAAATGCCCAGGTAATCCCGTTGGGAATACTGATACCTATAAAAGCAATACTTGCTAAAATCGTAAAAATTACGACGTTAGAAGGCATAAAGAAATTCACTGTGTCCGCTGCAATACTGATTCCTAAGCCAATCATTGCCGCTTGTTTTTTTCCAAATCGGCTAACAAGCTTTGGCAGCATAATGACTCCTAGAAAGGATGAACCAATAATAATAAAGTTCATGTAAGCCATCAATTTAACATTTCCTAAATTATATTGTGCAAAGTAAATAAGCATAGCTGATTTAATATTGTAAGCTGAAATGGTAAATACCGTCATAAACACTAAAATTAAAAGAGGTTTGTTACTTACAAACGTTTTAAAAATAGACTTAACTGATAATTTTTCTTTTGGACTCTCTTTTACGACAATGCGTTCTTTGCAATTGCGATAACATACATAAAAAGCGATGATTCCAATGACCGACATAATTCCCATGACAACGGGATAACCGATTTTTTCATTTGGAAATAACAGAATGAGCGGTACAACAGCAATGCTGGTTACAAACAGTGCACCTAATGATCCTGTTTGACGAAAAGCAGCAAGAGACGTGCGATCAGAAGTATTTTGAGTCATGGATGCGCCTAGCGATCCGTATGGAATATTGACAAATGAATAGCCAATTCCCCAAATCATATAAGAAGCGTACGCATAAATTAATTTACCCGCCGGTGAAAGGTTTGGAGAAATAAAAGTGAGTACGGTTAAAATGGCCAACACCATACTTCCGAATAGTAAATACGGCCGGAATTTCCCTTTAGCACCTATGTTTTTTCGGTAATCAATGGAGGAACCAACAATTGGGTCGCAAACTGCCGCAAATAACTTACTTACTAGAAAAATTCCTCCCGCAGCTGCGGCAGGGATGCCTGCCACATCTGTAAAGAACTTCAACAAATACAACTGCCCTAAATCAAACATGAAACCGTTACCAAAATCACCCATACCATAAGATATTTTTTCTTTTACACTAAGATTTTTCTCTTCTACTTTTATTTCAACCTTTCTTTCTGTTGCCACAACACTCATGGTAATCCCCCTTCTCCCCTTGCAATTCTTTAAACTATTTTGCGTCTTTAATTTTGCAGCGTGTAGGCTGGGAAGCTAAAGTAGTCTTTAGCATTTTCATAACATATTCCTTTTACAATTTGCTCAAGCAGCTGTTGGTCATTAGGTACTTCCCCTTCTTCTACCCACGTACCGATTAAGCTGCATACTAGTCTTCTGAAATATTCATGTCTTGTATATGAAAGAAAACTTCGGGAATCTGTTAACATACCGATAAAACGACTAAATAACCCAATGTTTGATAACGCTTTCATTTGTTCTAACATACCTTCTCTTTGATCATTAAACCACCAAGCCGTGCCGAGCTGCAGTTTGCCAGGGATGCCGTCTCCTTGAAAGCTGCCAATTATACTTGCTAATACATAATTATCTTTTGGATTTAACGAATATAAAATCGTCTTTGGCAAACTATTTTGTACGTCCATTTGATCAAGAAGCTTCACGAGAGGCTCTGCCACTTGTCCGTCATACATCGAGTCATACCCTGTATCCGGCCCTAACTGGTGAAACATTTTTGTGTTATTGTTTCTAAGAGCATGAAGGTGAAATTGCATTGCCCAACCTAGATCATTATACAGCTTCCCTAAAAAGATTAACGTATATGACTTGTATTTACTTTCTTCTTCAGTACTTACGCCTTCACCTTTTAAGGCTTTTAAGAAAATCTCCGAAACTTCTTCTTTCGAAGTCTTCGTATATACCATTTTATTTAGTGCGTGATCAGATAAACGCCCGCCCATGGAATGGAAATAACGAGCTCGACTTTCAAGAGCTTTTAACAAATCATCATAGGTGTGAATGGAATGCTGTGAACAATCTTGCAGCTTTGCAATCCAGCTCTTAAACCCTTCTTGATTGATTTCAAGCCCTTTATCCGGACGAAAGCTTGGAAGTACTTGAGTCTCAAACTCTTGCACATCTCTTAGTTTCATATGATACTCTAATGAATCTGTCGGGTCATCCGTTGTACAAATAACTTTGACGTTAGAACGTGCAATAAGATCTCTTGCACCAAACTTACCGCTGCGTAATTTCTCGTTTGCTTTTTCCCAAATAAACGGTGCCGTATGTTCATTTAATATTTCATCAATATCAAAAAAGCGCTTTAACTCTAGATGCGTCCAATGATATAGCGGATTCCCAATTGTCATCGGAACTGTTTTAGCCCACGCGAGAAATTTTTCATAGTCACTCGCTGATCCTGTTATCTTTTCTTCTTCAATTCCGTTGGCTCTCATCAGTCTCCATTTATAGTGATCTCCATCTAGCCAAACGTTAGTTAACGTTTTAAACTGTTTATTCTCATAAATTTCCTGAGGGTTCAAGTGGCAGTGATAATCAATAATCGGCATATCTTTTGCGTAAGTATTATACAAGTGTGCTGCTGTTTCATTTGTTAATAAAAAATTGTCATCCATAAAATTTTTCATTCCTATTCACTCCTTCACTTTTTTTGTTAACGTTAACAAAAATACATAAACTGATGAATATTTTTATTCATATATAACTATATTAATAAGATATAATCTTCAATACTAAAAATGTTAACGTTAACATTTTATTTAATTCTATTACTTATTTCTAAATTTTACAACAATTTATCTTTATATTTTTCAATTTTTTCTTTCCTTGTTTTCACATAATGATTTTTCATTTTAAAAAATAAGGTTTATTATATGTTTCTATAAGAATTAAAGGAGATTTTTTTATATAGAGCTTATATAAGGTTAATAAAACGAAGGACTGTCTTTGATGCTATAATTAGCTTCGCATGCAAAAGAAAAAAGTATCACAACAAGCCTTTAAATCATACATAATCGCTGTACCTTATTTTCGCATCATTTAAAATAAAGGAATTTTAAAGAGAAAAGTGAATAGTATAAACGTGCACTTTATTTACTATCTCTTTTTAAATTTTATATATTCATTGTTTTTAAAGGAGAGGATATCATGCCAGGAGCCACAAGCATGGTCGTAATCGGGATTACTGCCTTAATTGTATTTGGACCAAGTAAATTACCGGACATAGGACGAGCATTTGGACATTCCCTGCGAGAATTTAAAAATGCGGCGGAAGGAATTATACAGGATGACGACAAACAAACTCCAGAGAGTACCACTAAAGATAAAGAGGAAAAATCCTAATTTTTATGTAAATAAAAGTTATATAGACTAAAAAACCCACTTTTCACGTGCAGTGGGTTCCTTTTTTGATGTATGATAGTAAAAAATAGTAAAGAAAGAAGGTAACTTTTTGTTTAAATCGAAACTGCATTTTTGGACATTAGAACTATTAATGATTGCTTTACTGATTTACATTTGTAAACATATTTCGTTTGTTTTTCTACCAATCGGTGTATTTATCTCCACTTTGTTTTTCCCTATTCTTGTAGCTGGTTTTCTTTTCTTTTTATTCGAACCAATTGTGTCATTTCTCACAAGAAAAAAAGTGCCAAAAACACTGGCCATTTTACTATTATACGTTGTTTTTATCGGCGTAATTGCTTCTATTGTAGGCGGTGTGGGACCTACTTTATCTAAACAATTAACTGATTTGGCTAAAAATATTCCGTCTTACATTGTAGAAACGAGAGAGTACATAAATGATTTATCTAACTCAAGATGGTTTAACTGGCTCGTTGAACAAAAATATGTGTCCCTCGATCATATTGAAGAGTCACTTTTAAACTACGCGTCTACTTTACCTACGAATCTCACAAACAGTATTTCATCTGTTTTAAGCGTCGTAACAAATATTACACTTACGGTTGTAACCGTTCCTTTCATTCTTTTTTATATGCTTAAAGACAGCCATAAACTTCGTAAAAATACGCTGCGTATGGTTCCTGCTTCTTACCGGAAAGAAACGTTGCGTACAATGAAAGAAACAACAAATACGCTAGCTACTTATATTCAAGGCCAAATGCTCGTTTGTTTATTTGTCGGTATTAGTACGTTCATTGGTTACCTTATCATCGGTTTACCCTATGCATTGATACTCGCATTAATAGGAGCCCTTACTAATATTATCCCGTACGTCGGCCCTTTTATTGGCGTAGCACCTGCTTTAATCGTAGGTTTATTATACTCTCCTACAAAAGCGATATTAGTAATTATCGTCGTCGTCATCGTTCAACAGCTCGATGGGAACATTATTTCTCCGCTGGTAATTGGAAAGAAATTAAACACTCATCCTTTAACAATTATTATTTTATTGCTTGTTGCGGGTAATATTGCAGGAATACTCGGAATGATCTTAGCGATTCCGGCTTATGCTGTAACAAAAACAATTGTGATAAATATTGTAAGGATGATTCAATTCAGAAACAAATCTATCAAGTTGTAAAATGCAAAGGCAATACAATAAAAGGACCTTCTCTTGAAGGTCCTTTTATTGTTCCATAGGTTCAGCATTCACACACCATAAGATGATTTCCATCTGGATCTTTAAATGTAAACCAGTGATTATGTTCAATTCCTGTCGTTAGCTCTACTTTTTTCTGTTTCATATACTCATAAGCTTCTTTGATGTCGTTTGTATTCAAATGAAAAGCCGGCGTTTTAAAAAGCGTATTTTTTGAATAAGTTTTGCTATCTAATACAATTCCTGTTCCATTCATAGGTATCACATATAAATGATCGTATAAAATGTCTCCATCTGCCCGCAAACCTAGCACGTCACAATACCAGTCTCGTGCTTTTTTTATATCTTTTACAGGAATAAAAATCGTGCCTACTTCATTTAATATAGGGTTCATTTATGACCTCCAGGGTATGTTTAGTAGTTTTAGAAAGTATTCTCTTTTAACCGCTGATATCCTTTTATTTTAAATTGCTTGCTATTCATCCATTAAACTCCGCAGCAGAATTAGTAGTCTTGCGAACAGAGTTATCCTCCTTACATAAGCTACGCAGCAGATGTATATACTTCATGACCAAATTTAGATTACCAAAAAAGAAAATAAGAAAATCCCCCCCTTCGCCTGCTTTGCACGTGTATAATGAAAAATAGACTATAGATAGTAGCCGCCTTTTGTTTGTGGCATCGAACTTTCGTGCATTACAATAGATTTAAAGCTACTATCCAACTAAGGATTAAAATGACTAACTTAAGATTAAGGAGGTTAGATGTGTATGGATTATTCATCTTTACTCATACGCGAAGTCATTGATAGAGTATCTAAATTACGCCTCTTATCCGTTTATAACGAAAGTATAAAAGGTGATTTAGAGAGCACCATCCTCCCTCTTTATCAGCAGCACTTTGAAAATAAAGATGTAAACGAAGCGTTGAGGATTTTAAAAAAAGACTTTCTCAATCGTACGAAACGCAGATGGTTAGATGCTGCTATACGCGACTATGAGCAAAAAAAGCCCAAGAAGAATAAAGAGCTGATTGGGGAATACAGAGCGCTAACAGCTTATTATAAAACAAACGGAAAAGAACTCTTTTGCAAACAGTTTGAAAACATACCGTCTCCGGAAGAAGTCATTAATAAACGAATTGATATTCTACGTGAATGGAGTCAAGAAGATAGCTTCTTCTTAACGGATTATCCTTATATTCATCAAAAAACCAAAACACAGCGAGAAAAAGCAATTCATACGGATATATCTATTATTATTGGGCTGACTATACTGGACCCTAGCTTCCAAAATGGAAATCATAGTATTATTGAGAGCCCTTTTTCAACTGTAGAGAACCCTTTTTTCTCTAACTCAAGAGCAAAGCTTCTCGTCGAGCAACCCCTATTAGAGAAAGAAGGAAAAGAATATTTCTTAAGTACTTATAACTCTGAAGACGGGACAGATTACGAATTGTTAATAGAAAAAGAATACGCTGAAGAAAATGGAAATAAAATTAGTGATTTAGATCGGTTTGATTATAAGGTGTTTTTAGAGATCATGAGCCAACGCGACGAGTTGTTCGCTACACAAAAAATCATTAACGTAAAGATTGGTGACCTTGTGAAAGCACTTTATAAAACAGACAGTAAGCGCAATTATCAGATGATAGAAGAAAGAATTACAAAAATGAAGCACTACAGCATGTCAAAAGTACAGCATAATAAGACAATTGCCTATGGTATTTTTGACTTTGTGGATATTACTACGATGCCAAACGGAACGCGAATTGCTGAAATTCACGTCAATGAAGTGATATATAGAGACTATATTCAACGCCAAACGGTGCGTATTTACAAAAATAAAGTAGAAAAATTAAGTTTAGACGCCGCTTACCATTTGCTATTCGTTATGCAAAAAGAGCGTCTCATTTGCTATGAAACAAAATCTTCATACAATGTCACAAGAGATTATTTATATTTTTCGACAAGAGTCCGCTTTCGAAAAAGACGCAAAAAAGAAAACCTTGTCGAAATTGAAACAGCCTTAGATGAGCTAGTCGAACAAAAACTAGCTGTCCAATCTTATAAAAGAGTGGGCCAAGTGTTTCAGATCACCTTTATTCCTGTGGGAGAAAGTGAAGTAAAAGACTTATTAGCCGGTGATTACGAATATGCTCCCCTTTCTATCTATCAAAACGTAACAAGTTCTATAGGCTAAAAAAAGAATGCTCTTATGATCTTTATAAGAGCATTCTTTTTTTAGCCTACCATTAGTTACTGCATTTTTTGCTCCACATTTCCGTGCAAAAGTGTTTTTTTGCTCCAATTCTCCATATAAACATACTATTTCCCCTGCTGATATAGTTATTAAACTTCACCTTTCTTATCATTTTGTGAACTTTTTGTGTCTAAAAGAAGTGTTACAACTAATTTTTGCTCCAGGTTCCCGTGCAAAAGTGTCACTTTTCTTTCTATACTGCATTTACTATAAGTTTGGCTCCAATCTTCCGTGCAAATATGCCACTTTTACATAATTTTTCTTGGGACAGCGACTTTCCCCCTCCGTTTTCTGCATTTTTTGCTCCAAATCTCCGTGCAAAAGTGTTTTTTGCTCCAGATTTCCGTGCAAATATGCCACTTTTTTAAAAAAACGCGATTTTTTCTGCAAATGTTCATTTATTCTCTGTAAAAATGTGAACTTTCTGTGTCTAAAAAAGGGCATTTTTTTGTTTTTTGTCCCTATTTTCCGTGCAAATGTGTCACTTTGTCGCCCAAATCTTTATTTTTATCATTTTTGCTCCTATTCTCCGTGCAAATATGTCATTTTTACATCAAAATTTTTTTGAATTTGTCGCATTTTGTGTATTTCATCCGTCATAATACGACATTTGTCTTAAGAATGCTGTTTTATCAACGTTTATGAAATATAACGCTATTTTTGCTCCACATCTCCGTGCAAATATGTCACCTTGTAAATAGATGTCTCGTCCCTTGGTATCACTAGTCTTTTAAAAAAATGCACCATTTTTCCGTGCAAATATGTCATTTTACAGCCTATATGACTGTGTCTATACTGTAAAAGACGACGTATATAGTTTTGGGAAGGAGGTAACTACATGAGTATACAAAAGCTGGCACTAAAACGGCACACCCTGATAGCAAACAAGCTGCTGATTGTCATGAGTGGTTTAAATAGAGAGACGAAACGAGACAACAGCTATTACTATGAAAAACATTCATTTGGTCTAGCGAAAAACTTTGTAGACATAAAGTGGACGGGTTCTCTGATGAAGCAAATTTTAGCTTACGTAGCCAAATGTAACAGCCAAGGTCATATTTCAATTATTTCTGAGCAAGAACTGGCTAATACAATCCAATGTTCCGTTCGGACCGTTCAAAATAATAATAAGCTTTTAGAAGACTACGACATCATTCGCTGGGATCGTTTATGGGGAGACTATATTCAAGTTTCTTTAAACAACTATTTAGAGGATTTTTTAGATTTACATATAAAAGAAGCTGCTGATGCTCAAAACATATCATATACTCCGGAAATGCTTGATAAAGATCACAATACATATACTTCAAAAGGTGGTTACACTTCTGTTTCAATGGAAGTGATTTATCAATTGCTGGCTATCAAAAATATTAACATGCTGCGCCTGGCTTTACGTGCTTTGTATGTATACGAATCTGATGTAAACGTAAAGAAAGATTCAGAAGCCCTTTTATCTTACACCGAGGTAAAACACATTCTTCCGAAATACATTGGCTATAAAGCTGCTATTAAAGAAATGGCTAGTAAATTGAGTAAAATTTTCCGTATCGATGTGCTAGAAAAAGATGATTGTGTCAAAACATTATTAGAAGAAAAGCAGCCAAGAAAATCAATTATTGAAAAAATTAAGGATGGTTTTATTTTAAGCTTCAATTTAACTGGTGCTCATGATAGTAAAAAACAAAAAGAAATCGAAAAAATCCGTGGAGAACATGCATTTGCTCAGTTTAAGAATTTCTTTAAATCTTTTGGCCATTATTCCATTAAAAAAGAAGATATTCATTCCATTGTACATGAATTCGGTTTAGATATAATCGAAAAATCATTAACGTCCGTTCAGCGTTACTTACAACAAACTTACATAGAAGAAAGTATGGATGCATTTCGCCCTCTTGTGCATGAAATGGAGTCAAACTTCTTTACGTATATCCGCAAAATTGCCAACGGGTATTATCAGGCAAAAATTAACGCTCTATAATACTCTTTTTTGTTATGCCTTTTTTTACTCACCTCTACTTTATTTCCCTCCCATTCTTTCTTTCTCTTTAACTTACTAAAATATATTTGTCTATTAACTATAATAAATCCCTTTAAATGATAATGATTTTCATTTTCGTGAAAAAAATCAATTAAATGAACAAAAAAGACAATAAATAAACGTTATTTTCCGATCGATTGCGTAGAAAATATGGCTGTTATAAAAAAATCCTATATTTTTTCGTGAAAATTCTTGTTGTTAACTGCAGTTTTTTTGATTCCTTAATACCCCTTAAACTCAGTCAGCAGAAGCTTTTTACCAATATCAGTTTTAACAATATTTATAATTTCTTTAATTTCTTTTTAATCTTTTATAAATGTATAGTAATTTCTTTAAAATAAAGAGCAGCGAATAAATAGCATTCGTATATCTGAATGCATTAAATTAAAATATATAACTCACTGAAAAAAGCGATCCTATAAAATGGAAACTCTCTTTCTTACTTCATGTATCTGTATCACTTCATAAAAAAACACACAAAACAAATTCTTTACATCTGCTTTGTGTGTTTTTTTTATTTAGTAGGATTATATTGTTTAAGAACTTTATCACGTACATATTTAAGATGATGATACATTTTCTTGAATGCATCATCTGGGTCATGATTAGCTAACGCATTATAAATAGCGGTATGATGTTCTACAGTAAGTGCTGGTTCTCTAAAGGTAATTTCGCTATCTGTTTTTTCATGAGTGAAAAGCAGGGAATTAATCATACCTTCTACCACTGGATTATCCGCGCTAACAGCAATAATTCGATGGAATTCCTTATCCGCTGCACCGTAATTGTTATCTTTGCTCTTTTTTATTTCCTCGATCGTTTCTTTTAACTGGCTTAATTGATCATCGTTTATTTTTTCCGCCGCCATGGTTACTAGGCCCAGTTCTAGTGCCATGCGCGCCTCCACTACTGCAGGTAAATTATCGATTGATAACGCTAACATAACGGAAAAAGGATGTGCTCCTATTTTGTTATTAAAATACGTACCTCCACGAGTTTTTCGTGTAATTACACCAAGTACTTCTAATGCACTCAAGGCTTCTCTCAATACAGGGCGACTTACATTCAGTACGTCTAATAACTCCATTTCAGTTGGCAGTTTGTCTCCTGGCTTTAATTGCCCGCTGACCAATAACTGAATAATACGGTCGACTACTTGTTTTGCCAGCGTATTACGATTAACGGATTCAAATGACACTTTTTTAGTCGAACCACTCATCTTCATCCACCCTTTTCTGAATATTGTTTATTTGTAAGACTAATTATATCATATAGAATTTTTTTATGTATTACCAACCACTACTTCTTAACTATTCTTATTTCTTATCTACATAAGATTATGTATTAAACTGCTCGTTATTATAAAAACAGAAGCTCGAACAAAGACGTAGAATTGTTCGAGCTAAAAGCACCCTATAATTATTTTTGAAAAAATTTTTAACGTACCAGACAAGGACGTTTATTATCAAAGCTCCAATTTTTAATTAAATACTGCATAGCTTTTGAATCATCACGTGCTCCTAATTGCATTTTCTTATATAGCTGATGTGCTTGCTCGATTCGTTCTAAATCCACCTCTATGCCAAGTCCTGGTTTCTTAGGTACTGCTACTCTTCCTCTCTCAATTTTAAAAGGATCTTTTGTCAATCGCTGACCATCTTGCCAAATCCAATGTGTATCAATAGCCGTTATTTTTCCAGGAGCGGCAGCAGCCACATGAGTAAACATGGCCAGTGAAATGTCAAAATGATTATTTGAATGTGATCCCCATGTAAGACCCCAATCATGACACATTTGAGCTACACGAACTGAGCCTTGCATCGTCCAAAAATGGGGATCTGCTAGAGGAATATCTACAGCGTTTAACTGGATAGCATGCCCCATTTGACGCCAGTCTGTAGCAATCATATTCGTAGCAGTTGGCAGTCCAGTTGCTCTGCGAAATTCCGCCATTGTTTCTCTTGCTGAATATCCATTTTCGCTTCCGCAAGGGTCCTCTGCATAGGCCAATATATGATGTTTATTTTTACATAGTTGAATAGCTTCTTCCAAAGACCAAGCTCCGTTGGGGTCTAAGGTAATTCGAGCTTCAGAGAATTTTTCAGCTAATGCTGCTACCGCTTCTATTTCTTGCTCACCTTGAAGTACACCGCCTTTTAATTTAAAATCATTAAATCCATATTGCTGATGAGCTGCCTGTGCAAGTTTTACGATTGCTTCAGGAGTCAGAGCTTCTTCATGACGAAGTCGGAACCACTCCACTTTTTCATTTTCACCACTTAGATAGTCCAAGTCGGTTTTTTTGCGATTTCCAATATAAAATAAATAACCTAGCATTTCCACGTATTCTCTTTGTTGTCCTTCTCCTAATAATGCTGCAACTGGTACATCAAGAAATTTTCCTACTAAATCTAATAACGCCGCCTCCAACGCTGTAACAGCATGAATAGTCGTCCGTAAATCGAATGTTTGAAGGCCTCGGCCTGCCATATCTCGATCTTCAAATTTTTTACGTACTGTATTTAAGATGTTATTATAATTTCCGATTGATTCACCTACTACAAATGTTTTCGCATCTTCAAGGGTTTGACGAATGTTTTCACCTCCAGGTACCTCTCCCACCCCTGTGCTTCCGGTACTGTCTTTTAAAATAACAATATTTCGAGTAAAAAAGGGACTGTGAGCTCCACTGAGATTAAGCAGCATACTATCATACCCAGCCACTGGTATGACCTGCATATCTATAATTTGAGGCGTAGACGATTTTTTTTCGTTTTGAATTTCACTATTTGTAAGGACATAATTGTTCATGATTTCCACTCCTAATTTAGGTTTTGATGTATCCGCTTACATATTAAACGTACTTTCATCCTTTGCGGGGATATTCTTTAGTTCTACTCGTTTAATCTCTCCCACTAAAAGAAGATAGCAGAGAATAGCTACAAGAGCGTTAGCGCCCACAAAAACCAATGCTCCATTAAAAGAGCCTGTTGCATTGACAATGTACCCAATAATGATAGGTGTTGTAATAGAAGCAATGTTCCCAAATGTGTTAAAAAGCCCGCCGCTTAAACCCGCTATTTCTTTAGGGGAAGTGTCAGCCACAACAGCCCACCCTAATGCTCCAAAGCCTTTTCCAAAAAAAGCAAGTGACATAATTACTACAACAATCCATTCAGCATCTACATAATTGCAAGCAACCATGCTACAGGAAAGCAACATGCCAATAACAATAGGTGTTTTACGTGCAAACGTTAATGAACGACCTCTCTTTAAAAAGAAATCAGATACAATTCCTCCTAACACCCCTCCTAAAAATCCGCATATAGCAGGCAAAGAAGCAATAAATCCAGCTTCCAAAATTGACATTCCGCGTGCTTGAACTAAATAAACAGGAAACCATGTTAAAAAGAAATAAGTGAGCGTCGTAATACAATATTGTCCAATATAAACCCCTAACAACATTCTGCTCTTAAGAAGTTGTTTAATTTGATTCCATCCCGGGCCGGTATTTTTCTTTGTTTCTATTTTTTTATCATCCATATCAATGAGCCCGCCGCCCTGCTGGATATAATTTACTTCTTCTTTTGTAATGCGAGGATGTTTGCTTGGACTATAGATCACTTTCATCCAAACAGCAGCTAAGATTCCCCCTAAGACACCCATAATAATAAATACAAAATGCCAGCCGAATCTGTGAGTGAGCCATGCCATAATAGGCGAAAATAATACTAGTGCAAAATACTGAGCCGAATTAAAAATTGCAGAGGCTGTCCCACGTTCAGATTTTGGAAACCAGGCCGCTACAATACGGCTATTTCCTGGAAAAGAAGGGGCTTCAGCTAACCCAACCATAAAACGAAGCGTAAATAAGATAATTATAGCAGCACCGCCACTAAAAAAGCCGATAAATCCTTGAAAAAAGGTAAAAATAGACCAAAAAAATACACTGCATGCAATGATTGTCTTTGATCCGAATTTGTCTAAAAACCACCCTCCAGGAAGCTGACCAATTACATAAGCCCATCCAAATGCTGAAAAAACATACCCCATTGAAACTGAATTTAAGCCTAATTCTTTTTGAACAGAGTCTCCTACAATGGACAGCGTCGCTCTATCTGCATAATTAATTGTCGTCAAAACGAAAAGCATAAATACGACAAACCAGCGTACATGGCTTTTTTTGCTGCTTCCCGCTTCCAATTTTGGTTTAGCTTGCATAATCACCTATTCCATCCCCCTCTTATTGTTTTGTTCTTTTCCTATGTTTATCTCTCTTAAAAAGAAGGAATTTTCCTCCTTTTCAAGAGAATAAAAGGTTCATAATACAATAAAGGTATTTAACTTTTTATAAAAACAGTTTTAATAGCAGTGAAAAACTCCTTAGCAGCCTCCCCTTGTTCTCTAGAGTGAGAACTTGATTGTTTCATGCCTCCAAACGGTGCCTGAAGTTCAACGCCTGCGCTTTCCGAGTTAATTCGAATAAGTCCAGCATCCATTTCATTAATAAATGAAAGCATATGAGAAATATTTGTAGTGAAAATAGAAGCGCTTAGCCCATATTGAACATCGTTAGCTAGTGCTAATGCTTCCTCAATGGATTCTACTTTCATCAGCGCTATGACAGGACCAAAAATTTCTTCTTGTGAAATCGTCATATTCGATTCTACGTTTTCAAAAATAGTAGGTTCTACGTAAAATCCATTTTCGTATTCCCCGTTAGTTAACTGACGTCCTCCGAATAAAAGAGTTGCACCTTCACTTTTTCCTTTTTCAATATATGACAATACGTTCTGTAACTGATTTTCGCTTGCACATGGCCCCATCCACGTTTCCCCGTTTAACCCTTCTCCAACGGTAATTTCTTTTGTTTTTGCTAATAGCTTTTGTTTGAATTTTTCATATACCTCGTGCTGAACAATTACACGACTCGTCGCAGTACATTTTTGACCTGTCGAACGGAATGCCCCGCTGATTGTACCTTCTACTGCTAAATCTAAATCTGCATCCGCCGCTACAATTACAGGGTTCTTCCCCCCCATTTCTAACTGATATTTAGCTCCTCGAACGAAAGCCTTTTGACCAATTTGTTTACCTACTCGATCGGAACCTGTAAATGTAATCGCATTAATTTCTGGATGTTCAGCAATAGCTTGACCAATGATTGACCCTGAGCCAGTAATCATGTTTACTACACCCGCTGGAATTTTTGCTTCTTCAAAACATTCGATAATCTTAGCACACGTAATAGCTGTTTCGGTAGCTGGTTTAATTATGATAGTGTTTCCGTAGACAAGTGCCGGAGCTATTTTCCATATAGGAATAGCAATAGGAAAGTTCCATGGGGTGATAACTCCAACAACACCTAACGGCACTCGAGATGTAAACATCAATGCTTCAGCATCGGTAGAAGGAATTACATCTCCCATTTTTCTCATACCTTCTCCCGCATAGTATCGAAGAATAGCTATTCCGCGAGCTGTTTCTCCTTTTGTTTCAGACAAGGTTTTTCCCATTTCACGGGTAGCACATTCCGCAATTTCATCTAGTCTATTTTCCATAATATCCGCAGCTTTGTGAAGGTACTGTCCGCGATCTACGCCTGACAAGCGCTTCCATTTTTCTTGAGCTTGTTGAGCTGCTTTTACCGCTAGATTTAAATCTTCAAGAGTTGATTTTTGTACATATCCTACAGCCTCTTTCTTATTGGCTGGGTTTAGACTTTCCATCATCTCTTGAGACGATGATGGCACGCCTTTTCCGTTAATAAAATTTAAGTATTGTTTGTTTTGAACACTAATTGTCATATGAACTCTCCTTTTTATAAAGCGTTTACATTTTATTGGTTAAGATAAAACTTGTTTAGAGGATTTAGGATATTGATCAAATGCTCGTGTTAAAATCTTTTCGAGCTGTGCGTAATGTTCTTTATCTACTGAAACAATAGGAGGCCTTACTGTATCTGTAACAGGTAGACCTATAATTTCCATTCCTGCTTTAATCAATGAAACAGCATATCCTTTTTTCTGCTTGCGAATATCGTTAATTGGAAGAATTATATTTTGGTAGAGTTCACTTAGTAACTCTTGATCGTGACTTAATAAAGCGTTGTAAAACATTCTTGATATGTGCGGAATATAGTTAGAAATTGCTGACGAATAAGAATCAAATCCAATTGGAGCGTATGCTGGCATCGTTACTTCAGCCATTGGCATTCCGTTTAGCCAGCCTAGTCGCTTTCGTAAAGACTGGGTTAATTCTATATTTAATTCCATATTTCCATATCCGTCTTTTAATCCTACTAATTGGTTTAATTCTGTAAGTTTTTCTAAAGTTGGCAACTGTAAAATGGCATTGTCTCTTTGATAAACAATTGCGTTTAAATGTGTATGCTCAATGATTGCTTTTAGATAGTTGTAAAGGCCTTCTTGTTCACCTTCAATTAAGTATGGAGGTAAAATTAAATAGCCGTCTGCCTGTTTTTCCTCTGAAATACGAGCCCATTCTAAAGCTGTAGAAAGATTACCGCCCACACCTGTATAAACGGGAACTTTTCCGTTGACGACAGATATAGCTACTTCTAGCATTGCTGTATATTCTTTTGTATTTAAGGATTGAAATTCACCTGAACCGCAAGCGATGAAGATAGCCTCTAATCCTTCGTCTAATAAAAATTGAATATTTGTTTCTAAAGCTTTTTCATCTAATTTTCCTTGGTTATTAAGGGGAGCAACGGGGAAACCTAAAATTCCTGTAGGTGCTTTTCTATTCATATTCACATGCATATCCTCCTATAAATTTTCAGATAATTTTTACTTTTTTATTGTAAGACAAATTAAATTGTTTGTCAATAAAATAAATAAACTTAAATTATTAAATAAAGGATTTTAAAATAGAAACAAAACACACCTCTTTGTTAGAGGTGTGTTTTGTTTCTATTTATACGCTTTTTTTATTTCAATTTCATAGTTTCTCAACTTACGGTAAAGTGTACTTCGATCAATTCCCAACAATTTAGCTGCTTGAGATATATTGGAATGGGTTTCCCTTAGAGTAAGCAAAATTTGCTCTTTTTCAGATTGAAGATGATTGTTAGTTTCCGCTTCTTCACCGAGGTAATTTGTTTCAAAAACATTTTCATTTAGCTGCTCTTTCATATCCTGAGCCGAAACTACATTATTTTTACTGATTACTACTAATCTTTCAATAAAATGCATTAATTCTCTTACATTTCCTTTCCATTCATAGGTAGTTAATTGTGAATAAGCTTTTTCTGTAATTTCTATATTTTTCTTTTTATAGAGATTAGTGTAATAGACTAAAAAATGCTGAGCAAGATAACGAATATCACTTTTTCTTTTACGGAGCGGTGGAATATTTATAGTTAAGACCTTAAGCCTATAAAGTAAATCCTCTCGAAATTCGCCTTTTTCTACGACTTTTAATAAATTTTTGTTCGTTGCTGCAATAACTCTTACATCTACAGGAATATATTTATTATCACCTAAGCGCATAACCTGTTTTTCTTGTAAAACTCTCAGTAAGCGCGATTGTCCATATGTATCCATCTCAGAGATTTCATCCAGAAAAATCGTTCCTCGATGCGCCATCTCAAACAAACCTTGCTTTCCTTTTCTGGTCGCCCCAGTAAAGGCCCCTTCTACATATCCAAATAACTCACTTTCCAGTAAATTAGGCGGAATGGCGGCACAATTAACAGCAACAAAAGGACCGTTTTTCCGCAAACTTTCTGCATGAATACTCTGAGCAAATAACTCTTTCCCAGTGCCAGACTCCCCATAAATTAGAACGGTTGCATCTACCGAAGACACTGTCTGTCCAATCCGTTTGGCTTCAAAAATTTGCCTAGAATGTCCTAAAATATCAGAAAATGTATAGCGTGTCTCGAACTTTCTTGACAGTACTTCCCCTCTAATTTTAGCTTCCATTTCTTGAATACTTGTAATATCTTGAAAAGTTATCATTGCTCCAATAATGTCTTTCTCCACTTTAATTGGAGCAATATTAAATATTAAACTTTTATTTTTAATTTTTTTGATTATACCTAGATGCTCTTCTCCTTCAAAACAATTTTTAATAGGTAAAAAAGGCATAGCAGCATCGATCTGCTTTCCTAGCACTTCTTGCCTTTTTAATTCTAGTAAATGCTCAGCAGCATGATTAAATACTTCTACTTTTTTATTTCTATTAATACTAATAATTCCTTGTATAGAATAATCAATAAGGGCTTTAACTGTTTGGGAACGCTCTTTTTCAATTTTTCTTCCTAAAGAAATCTTTTTAGCTTCTAAAAATGCTGTTCTAACAGCGGAGTTTCCAGATTCAATAGGAATTGCCTTAAAGCCTTTCCTAAGCGATAAAGTAGTTGTTTTCATTCCGCCAATAACAATATCTGTTTCTACTGAAGAAAGTTGCTCAATACAAGTTGAAATATCTTCAACTGAATTAAGAGGATAAATAGAAAGGTTGATATCCAAAATATCTGCTAAAATCCCCACATCATTTTTCATATTCTGAAACGCGAGCATGGCCACTTTAGGATTCTCTAAGCCTGTTTCCTTCTTGCTTTTATAAAAGGCTTGAGCTAAATCTTGTCCTGTAATTGGAATTTCAACTAGAGGAATTCTGCTTACAGAATCAGTAATTAACCTTGCAGTCCCTCCTCTGCAAACGATAACATCACAACTGGATTCTAATTTATTGGCGAGTTTTACGGCGCGACTTAACCTTGCAAGATAGATTTCAACCTCTCCTTGTAATCCTAACTCTTGAATTACTCTTCTCCCTTGTAAAAACAGTTGTTTATCTGGAGCAATAAAAGCAATTTTTGACATATTCGTTCCCTCCTTATTAGTTAGAATATTCTAGTTATTATAACGTATTGACACAACAATTGTTGCTTTATGTACAACAATTGTTGTATATTTCATCACTTTTATTCGATATAAAGGCTTTTTTTACCCGTTAAAGCACTTGGCATGCTTATTGCAATAAATAAAGATGAACATGTTTAGAAAGAAATTAAAAGCGATTAAGGAGAGATGAATCATGTCTTTGCAAATCAATCAAACGGAAAAACCCCTTTATATCAAAGTAAATGAAAACGATAATGTTGCTACTATTGTAAACTCAAAAGGATTGCCGAAAGGAACTGTGTTTCCATCTGGGTTAGAGTTAAAAGAATATATCCCTCAAGGGCATAAAGTTTCATTAAGAAACTTTGAGAAAGATGACAAAATTATTCGCTATGGAGAAATTATCGGAACTGCTTCCTCACCAATTTCTCAAGGAACTTGGGTAAAAGAATCATATGTTACCCTGCCTGATCCTCCTATTTTAGAAAAGTTGCCTTTGGAAACTAAAGTTTTTGCCCCTTTACCTCCTTTAGAAGGTTACACATTTGAAGGCTATAAAAATACAAATGGAAGTGTTGGAACAAAAAATATACTTGGAATTGCGACAAGTGTTCAATGTGTAGCAGGAGTACTTGATTATGCGGTTAAAAAAATCAAAACAGAGCTTCTTCCTTCTTATCCAAATGTAGAGGATGTAGTAGCTTTAACTCATAATTATGGCTGCGGAGTTGCCATTAATGCACCGGACGCCGTCATTCCGATTCGTACATTACAAAATCTTTCTACCCATCCAAATTTCGGGGGTGAAGTTTTAGTAGTTGGCTTAGGGTGTGAAAAGCTTCTTCCTGAACTTTTGATTCCCCAGGAGGATTCAGGAAATATAACACGTTTGCAGGACCAGACAGGCTTTAAGCAAATGGTTGCTACAATCATAGAGATGGCAGAGGAAAAATTAATTAAGCTAAATAACAGGACGCGCGTAACCTGCCCCCTATCTGATTTAACGGTAGGTTTACAATGTGGAGGAAGCGATGCCTTTTCCGGTGTTACCGCCAATCCAGCAGTTGGATATGCGGCAGATTTACTAGTAAGAGCAGGCGCTACTGTTTTATTTTCTGAAGTTACTGAAGTTCGAGATGCTATTCATTTGTTAACGCCACGAACAATTAATGAAGAAGTCGGTCAATCTCTAATTAATGAAATGAAGTGGTATGATCAATATTTAAAAAGAGGCGAAGCTGATAGAAGTGCAAATCCTTCACCTGGAAATAAAAAAGGCGGACTTGTAAACGTAGTAGAAAAAGCACTTGGCTCTATAGCTAAAGCAGGAACAACTCCAATCGTCGAAGTTTTATCGCCTGGAGAAAAACCGACTAAAAAAGGCTTAATCTATGCAGCAACTCCGGCGAGTGATTTTGTATGCGGAACATTACAGTTAGCTTCTGGGATGAACATGCATATTTTCACAACAGGGAGAGGAACTCCATATGGCCTGGCAATGGCACCTGTTCTTAAAGTATCTACTAGAAGTTCATTAACTGAGCAATGGGATGATTTAATAGATTTAGATGCAGGAAGAATAGCACAAGGAGAGGCAACCATTGAGGAGGTGGGTTGGGAACTTTTTCACTTAATTATAGAAATAGCAAGCGGCCATAAGAAAACGTGGAGTGATTATTGGGGGCTGCATAATGATTTATGTCTTTTTAACCCTGCTCCTTTAACTTAACAACATAACGAGAACCTGTTTCTAAACTGGTTCTCGTTGTTTTATGACGCGTTGAGTAACTAGTTGGAGTTTAAATGATCTCTATCTGCCGCTTCTGGCGGTGTTTCCATCCAGCCATTTTCCATCATAATATCCGCAGCCTCCTTTACAAACTTTGAGATATTTGTCATTGATTTTCCATATAACAGCGCCAAATCATGTCTTCCATTGACGGCCACTGAATTTCCAAAAGCCCTCATTTTCATCGAGAACATATCCATTTTATGGAACAGCATCAATTTATCCGAAAACGGTGAAAAAGTCGAAGTAGTAATTAAGTGATCAAGAAAGGATGGCGCTGGTAAATTATCTAGATGAAGTTTTTCAATATAGCGTTCTACCGCTTTATTTGTCAGATCTTCACCTTTTACAAATAACGCACGGATTTTTTCACTTTTAACAACTTGACTAAATGCCAAAATTAAGGCTTTGCTTGTCACATTATTCTCGATGTTATCATACAGATGAGCAATTTCTAATGCATGCAAAGGTCGAACATCTCCTATAAACCCGCTTAAATAATGAGTAGTAGCGATATTCACTTTTTCTGGTGCGGGAATAATTGGCGGCTTAATAATAAGTCCTTTATCCATTAAGATTGCTTTTATTTGCTCCATCAGCTCCATTGTAGCTTTCATACAATACGTTAAAAATGTCTTTACATCTTCTCTATACATTAGGGGCAGTGCGATACTGTAAATGCTTAGTCCCGCTTTAGCAGCATATTTTAAATAGTGCACGTAAAATTCATCTTCAAACAGCTTTGGAGCGCCTAGGTTCACGTCTTCTTGTGTAAATCCATACGGAATTGGCACATTCTCTTTTGTGAAAATGTCTTTTACGTTAGTTTGAAATTCTTCCGTTAAACCTTTTGCATGTTGTAACAGCTTTTTTATATCCGGATCTTCAACGTGTTCAAGAAAATAACTTAAAATATATGAAGACATGCTGTTGCCCATATAGGTTGCCCAAAGTTTACCCATTTCGGGGGCTGTTAATTTCTCTTTCACGCTTGTTTTTTTTGAAACTATTTTAGTTGGTTTGATTGTTTCCATCTATAATCTCCTAATTCGATTTGTTCTTAGGTTGGTCTTTTCTATTTTATCTATTCTTCCACTTTTGATTTGACATTATTAGGTGAGGTATGCAGGTTTTCAGTATTTTAATCTACAGTTGGACCTATTCGCTGTTTGTTTCCGTGCTTAACCTGTACGTTGACCTTCACGTGTATTGAGTCTTTTGTTAAAGGAATTGCCCCGTTGCTTTGAACAGCTTTCCATTTACGCAGTTCTTTTTTATAAAGAACATGAGAAAGCCTGTAAACATCGCTGTTTATACTTAAGCCTTGCGTGTACGTTTCAATAATTTGTTTCTTAATTTTCTGTTCAGCTTCTTTTTTTATAGTCGATAGTTTTTCGTGCTGCGGCATAACTAAAATCGTTGCTTTTGCACGAACTTTTATATTAAATGTTAAATTACTACCTTTTATAACAGGTTCAATTTTTACTTTTTTCTTGTCTACTACAAGATCAATATCGGAATGATTAGGCAGCCTTACCCGTAAACCAGCTCGTACAAATTCATCCGTTATCCATCTCAGCCCTTTGATTTTATTCTCAGAAAAAATTCCTTTTAATAACAGGAAAATAGCCATTTTCTAAAACAGGCTGCAATAAAGAATAATCTTTAAATTGAAAGTTTGTAAAAGAAACAAAAAAACCTAATAGTACAATAAAACATAAAAGAAACACGTTTACAATACTAATCGTCCTAATGCTCGTAGCGGCAAGTAAGCAACAGGTAAAACCAAATAGTAAAACGAGGATAATTAAAGGTGTTCGCTGAAGAAAAATAATATTAATCCACGTAGTCGTCTCTCGTAAAGTGACAATCTCCCTAATGGTCAAATAAGCGATTGTAAGAAAAATAACGATATTGGTAAATGGCTTATTCATATGTTTTTTCATCCATTGAAAAAGATGTTCGCCCTTTGTTTTTTTATTTACATATACGAGTAAAGGAACCCATATGAGCGTTAAAAGACAAGTAAGAAGAACGGTGATCCAAGCATCTCGTCCTGCCGTTTTAATTAATGGAGATATGAGCATCACATGAGTTTTTAAGCCAATAAACGTCATTGAAAGAAGGATCAATTGAAAAACAGAAATTGAGTCTGACTTATTCATGGTAATCACTCCTTCTCTTCAGAAAATTTACTACTGGTAGCTTATCCTAAATTTCTCATAATATAATGGAGAATCATTATTCCAAAAATAAAAAAGAGCTGTTTTATACGTCGTATTTCTCACGTATAAAACAGCTCCGCCTGTTATTCACTTATTTTCATGAAGCCCTATTGTCTGCATATTATTCACTGCGTTCAATTACTAGTTAGCTGGACTTCTTTCTTATCTTCATTTTCTTCTATTCCCGCTTCTTCTATATTCACAAAAGGTTGATCAGCAACGGTCACTAGCTCGCCGCCGCAAACGTGGCGAACAACGGTTACGAGCTCTGGAAAAGCGGGGAATTTGCCGTATAACGTTTTTAAAGGAAGTGCGCCTTTACATACCTTACTGTTATGTGGTTCATACCCTTTGAGCGTATCAAGCAATAATTGTTCTCCGCTTTCAGTCAATTTGATGTAGGTGTTTCTTTTATCATTTTCTCTTTTGAACAAATGCAGATATCCTTGATTTTCTAATTTTTTCGAAAAATTAAATGCTGTAGAGATATGCATAGCTCCTAAGTTAGCTAACTCTGACATAGAGATTTCTCCCGTGCTGCTAGCCAAACATAAAATATGATGCTCATTTACATTCAGACCATAAGGTTTCACCCATTGCTCCCAATCATCTTCTGCAGCTCTCCAGATGGCTTTACTTACCTGCATTAATTTGAATCCAAACAATGATGCATCTTTTATTGTGTATTCACTTTCTTGTTTCGACATACTATCATTCCTTATTTGTAGGCTATTGTAAGTTAGTTTATTTTTAAAGCGTGTAAAAACATTTTTATTTTATCTAATTTATCAGCATACCTACAAAATCAGACGAAAAAATACACGTGCAGTTTAATTTATCAGCTTTATTCCACAACATCTCTGCAATTTTGAAGTAATGTCTACCAGCTAAAAAGAGTTGCTTACCTTATTTTTATAAAAAAAAGTAATACATGTCTTTTTAATTACTAATAGATGATGCAGATTCTAAGTGAGCAAATGCTTGTTCTAAGTCTACAATTAAATCTTCCGTATCTTCAATTCCTACAGATATGCGAACCAGTCCTTCTGATATTCCAAGAGCTTTACGTTCTTCAAGCGTACATTCTACGTGACTAGTCGTTCTTGCCGGGCCGTAAATCGTTTCAACCGCTCCTAAATTACCGGCTTTATTTGCATACGTTAACTTTGGCAGCAAAATTTTAATAGCTTCCATTTCTCCTTTTAAAACAAAGCTTAATATTCCGCCAAAGCCTTTCATTTGTTTTTTGGCAATATGATGATGAGGGTGTGTTTCCAACCCAGGATAATAGACGGCTTCTACAGCTTCTTTCTTTTGAAGAAATTTAGCAATTTCCAAAGCGCTTCGTTCTTGTTGACGTATACGTAATTTTAACGTCTTCATTCCTCTTAAAATAAGATACGCTGACATGGGGTCCATGGTCGCGCCATTGATTTCACGGTAGTGATACACATGCTGCATTAACTCTTTAGAGCCGCATACTATCCCGCCTAAAGCATCCGCATGTCCGCTTAAAAATTTTGTGGCGCTGTGAATAACAAGATCTACTCCTAATTGAAGAGGGTTTTGGTTAATTGGTGTCGCAAACGTATTATCGATAATGACCAATGCCCCTACCGATTTTCCTGCGTTCGCTATTCTTTCAATATCAATAATTTTCATCGTAGGATTTGTAGGTGACTCTAAATACAGCACTTTACATCCTTTATTGACTTCCGCTTCAATTTCTTCATAATTCCCCGTATTACATAAGGTTACATCCACTCCGATGTTAGGAAGGAACTCAGTGAAGATTTTATTTGTTCCTCCATATGTATCCTTTACTGATACGACTCTGTCTCCCGGTTTTAAAAACGTGTACAATGTGCTGCTAATAGCCGCCATTCCGGAGGAAAATGCGACCGCTTCTTCTGCTTCTTCGAGTATCCTTACTTTTTCTTCAAAAGCTTTAACCGTAGGATTACTCATGCGATTATACGTATAGCCTGGTTTGTTTCCTAACGCAACTTCTTGCCATTCGTCTACATCATCATAATTATAAGCTACGCTGAAGACGACGGGAACTTGAGTGGCATTATAAGCAAGCGATTCTTTTTCTCCTGCCCATACCGCTTTTGTTCCGTCTTGTACATTTCCAAACTGTTTGTCTGTCATTCACTCATCACCTCTGGTTTTGTTAATTAGATATTGATTAGATTATATATTGTATACAATATACTGTATATAGTACAGAATAATCTGATAATAAAATATACGTACATTTCTCATTAAATTTTTAAAAAATTGAGATATAACGAAATCAATTCAATCTAAAGACGAACAAATAGGATACATGAGCTGAACCGCTTGTGACACGGCAGTTGCTTTCCGTGCAAGACTTCGCTTTCCGCCGTGGGCGGCCGCTGAGCCCGCAGGAGTCTTCGTCTTGCCCTCCAATCAACTGCTAGAAGAACTTAAAACAAATCGAAACCACGCTTATCATAACAAAAAAAACGAACCACTAATCAAAAATCTTGATCAATCAATGGTTCGTTTTTTACTTCTTCTAAATTTAAAACAGTTAAAAACTCTCAGCTTACAAATTGAATTTTTTTAATCTGTTATAAAATGTACTTCGTGGTATATCTAACAGCTTAGCGGCCAGTGACACATTTCCCTGCGTTTTACGTAAAGCATCCATCATTAAGTCTTTTTGAACTTTTTCACGAAATGTGAGTGCGGGTAAGGACGTGAAATCGTTTTCTTCTATTTCTTGTGAAGTATCAGAGTGAGAGAGGTTCCTCTGACCACCAAGGTTTAAAGAACTCAAATAATTCAATATTGTCTCTTTTTCTGAGTCCGTGTTTAGCGAAATCTTCAAGCGTTCAAGTACATTAAATAATTCTCGAATGTTTCCGGGCCACTGGTAATCTATCAATTTATCCACTAATTCCTTGGGGAAATTCATATTCCAATCATTCGTTTGACAAAAGTACCGCATAAGATGCGGAATATCTTCTTTTCTTTCCCGTAAAGGCGGAACATGCACGGGATACACGTGAAGTCGGTAATATAAATCTTCTCGAAACTTCCCTTCATTGACAAGTTGGCGAAGATCTCGATGAGTAGCGGTAATAATCCGGATGTCTACCGAAATTTCCTGATTGCTTCCCACAGGCGTGACCTTGCGCTCTTGCAATACTCTTAACAAAGAAACTTGCATAGAATGAGGAAGTTCACCTATTTCATCAAGAAAAATCGTACCATGATTAGCCTGTTCAAACTTCCCTTGATATCCTTGACGCCGTGCTCCTGTAAAAGCTCCTTCCGCATAGCCAAATAATTCACTTTCCATAAGTTCCTTCGGAATGGCACCACAATTAAGAGCAATAAAAGGTCCATTTTTACGCGAGCTGTTTTCATGAATCGTTCTCGCCACTACTTCTTTTCCAGTGCCTGTTTCCCCTAAAATATAGACCGTTGTATCCGTAGGAGCCGCATGCTTCATTTCTTCTAGTGTTCGCTGAAAAGATTGGCTTATGCCTGCTTCTCCTTTAAAACAAAATGATTGAGCAGAGATCTGTTTAGTTGTTTGGTTATAAGTCGTTTCTTCTGATAAGTAAACAATCTTTCCAATAGAATGACCGTATTTTTTTGAAATTACAGGCACTTCCATCACTATACGAAATCCCTGTTGTACAATCGTATTCAACTGTTGGCCTGACCATTTAGGTATACATTCCCGAACGGTTTTACTTGCTCCTACAATTACTTCCTTGTAATTGCAAAGAAGCAAGAGCTGCTTGCTATCGACAAAATTCATAGAAGCATGAACCAACTCAATTTCGTCTTTATGCATTCGAATGCTTAGCTCCCGTTCGATTGTATACGCAATGGACGTAACCATTCCAAGCATATAAGGGTGCGCTCTGTTTACGGGACAGGAAATATTAATAATCCCAATTAAATTTCCGTCGTCATTTCGAACAGGCGCCGCCGAACAGCTCCATTGATGCGAAGCAATCGAATAATGTTCTGTACCTGTTATCATAATGGGTTCTTCCGTTTGCAGAGCCGTACCGATTGCATTTGTTCCTACTTCTTTCTCTGTCCAACAAGCACCTTCCACAAAATTAATTTTTCTTGCTTCATTCAGTGTAAGTCTATTTCCTGTAATAGATAAAATATAGCCTTCTGGGTCAATTAATAGAGCAACCATTCCTAAATCTGCCGCTGATTGTCTTATTCTTTCTAAGTGCGGCAAAGCCGTTTCAAGAAATAAAGAATTCATTTGTTTTCGAGAATGAAAATCTTCGTTTCTTAAAATTGATCTGCCTTTATCTAGGTAAGGATTAACATCTGCGCTTTTACAACGATGCCATGATTTTACAATAATGTCGTTTAACCTTGACGATTCAAGTGCCCCTTCGTTTACAAAACGTTTCCATGTGTTTAAAGAAAGTGTAGATTCCATTTCTTACCTCTCCCCTATAAACTTGATTGAATATAGTAAATCAAGGCTTGTTACTATTATTATAAATCACAAAGAAAACGTTATCATTATCAAAGATAGATTCTTAAGCTTACGTTATGTAAAAATTAATAGAAAAACTAGACGAGGATGCAGGAAAATCCCTATACCTCTCCCATGATTCCTTCATCCTCTAGTTTACTTTTTAAATCATTCATTTTTACTTTTCATCCTTAAAGAGCTTAATAACTTGAGCACTTGTATAATCATGAGTGAACGGCCTGACCCGCTGACTGCAAAAGAGCTTCGTGAATGGCTTCAGATAATGTAGGATGGGCAGCGATAAAGTCTTCCATTATATCTGTGGTCAACTCTCCATGCATCATAATGGTTCCTTGTGCAATTAATTCTGTAGCATGTGAACCTACAATGGAAAGCCCAATAATTTCATTAAACTGTGGTTCTACGATTACTTTCACTTTTCCAACGGACTCATTGGCAATCATCGCTTTGCCGTTTGCTGTAAACGAGAATTCTCCGACGCGAATATCGCCGTATTCGCTTCGAGCCTGCTTTTCTGTCACACCGACACTTGCAATTTCAGGGTGAGTATAAATGCAGCGAGGTACAGCTCGATAATTTACGCTCTTATCTTTTCCACATGCGTGTAAAGCAGCAACTGTGCCTTCATGAAAGGCGACATGAGCAAGCTGAATTCCGCCAACTACATCTCCACAAGCATAGATGTTAGGTATATTCGTTTGCATATGCTTATTAACATCAATTCCTTGTTTTGAAAAATGTACGCCAACCTGTTCTAAACCCAAACCTAGCACTCTAGGTTTTCTTCCAATTGAAATTAATGCATACTCAGCTTGCAATTCATGCAGCTCTTCTTTATGTTTAAATAGAGCCGTTTTATGTTCTGGCTGCATTTCTGTTAGCGAAGCGGATGTATAAATCGCTACTCCTTTTTTCTCTAACTCTTCCTGTAACGTAAATGCGATGTCGGCATCTTCACCAGGAAGCAGCTGGTCCGCAGCTTCCACAATCGTTACTTTTGCTCCCATTTGACTGTAAATGCTTGCAAATTCACATCCAATTACACCTCCTCCTACTATTAAAAGAGATGAAGGAATAGCAGGCAGCGACATCGCTTGTCCACTGTGAATGACCCACTTTCCATCAAAAGGAGCAAATGGCAGGCTAGCAGGTTCTGAACCCGCAGCAATAATAAACTGTTCAGCCTCTACCTCTTCTACCTGGTTTTCGTTTTGTACGGCTAGACGATGATTTGTCAAAAACGAAGCTTCACCTTTCATGACTTTAATACTGTTCTTTTTCATCAAATAGCCAATTCCTTGAACCAGTTTTTTAACAATGGCTGTTTTATGATGCTGCACGCCATCCCAGTTAATTTTCACTTGTTCCAAAGGAAGAGTGATGCCGAATTGCTCAGCTTGCTTGATTTTCTCGTAGGCTTCCGCGCTTGCTAATAATGACTTTGTTGGCATACAGCCCTCATTTAAACAGGTTCCACCTAAATCTTTTTGTTCGATTAACGTAACTTGTTTCCCTTGCCGGGCAGCGGTAATGGCCGCCACATATCCTGCAGGGCCGCCGCCAATGACAACTAAAGGTTTCACGGAATGCACCATCTTTCTATAAGAGTAGTAAAATAGGCTGTTCTAAGTATTGTTTGATGGTTCCAAGGAAATTGGCTGCAGGTGCTCCGTCCAGTACGCGATGATCAAACGTCAGGCTTAAAGGCAGCAAGTTTCTTTTTTGTAATTCGTCTCCTTGATACATCGGTACATCTTCAGTAGCTCCAACACCAAGAATTCCTGTTTCAGGCGGGTTTAATACAGGTGTAAAATACTCTACTCCGTAAGCACCTAGATTAGTAATAGTAAATGTAGAACCTTGCATTCTATCAGCACTCAGCTGACCTTGCCGAGCATCCGCTGCTCGTGTTTTAAGCTCTGCAGCTAATTCAACTAACGACATCTTTTCAGCATGTTGCATAACAGGAACAACTAACCCATTTTCTAAAGCTACGGCCATTCCAAGATGAACATGGTTATAGAGATGAATTTCGTTATCGCTATAGGCACTATTCATTTGTTTATGTTCTTGAAGTGAAAAAACAACAGCGCGAGCAATAAAATCGGTTAGAGAGATTTTCACCTTATAGCGTTGTTCGATCACATCTTTGATTTCTCGCTGAAGAGACAGTAAATCCGTCACGTCAGCTTTCATATTAATCGTTAATTGGGCACTGTTTAATAAACTATTATGCATTCGACCTGCAATGACTTTCCTCATGCCCGCTACTGGAAGCGTTTCTTTGTTTATAGCGGGATTATCTCTTTCTGCCGGTGGGGGACTCGCTTCTGAAGCACTTTCCGCCAGCACTTTCTCCACATCTGCTTTTGTGATTCTTCCTTTTGGTCCTGTGCCTTTAATCGTTTCAACATTAAGATTTTTAGATTCTGCTATTTTCCGTGCAATTGGTGAAATAAGCACAGTTTCTTTTCTTTTTTTTGATGGAGCTGCGTTTGCTGGCGGCTCTTCTAAAGAGATAGCAGCCGCTACCTCGTTTTTAGGCGCTTGCAGCTCATTTGCTGAACTGTTTTGCTCAGTGAGCTTCTCGTTTGGATTTCCAACATAACAGATAATCGTTCCAGGAGGCACTCCTATATCTTCTTGTACAAGGATATCAAGAATTACACCGTCCTGCGGCGCTTCAATCTCCATTTCGATTTTTTCAGAATTAATGCTTGCAATCATATCTCCTTTTGAAACGGAGTCTCCAACTTTTTTATTCCACGTCGAAACGGTTCCTTCTTTCATTGCCATACCCAGTTTTGGCATTACAACCTCTGCAGCCATTTGCTTCCTCCTCCTTTTTTAAAATTACACGCTTAAAAGCGATTTATCTCCTAGTAACTCCGATACAACTTCAATTACTTTTTGCGGTGTTGGCAGATAAATATCTTCTAATGGAGGTGAAAATGGTACAGGTGTATGTGGTGCTGTAATTCGTTTAATAGGTGCATCAAGCATGTCAAATCCTTTATCAGCAACTAGCGCAGCAATATCTGTTGCTATACTGCATCTTGGATTGGCTTCGTCAATAACAATTAATCGATTCGTTTTTTCCACAGAAGAAAGAATGGTCTCTTCATCAAAAGGTGATAGACTTCGCGGATCCACTACCTCTACGTTAATTCCCTTATGAGACAGTTGATCTGCTGCCGTAAGTGCAGTATTTACTTGTTTTCCAATCGCTACAATGGTTAAATCTGTTCCTTCGCGTTTCACGTCCGCTTTTCCTAACGGAATCGTATAGTAGCCTTCAGGAACCTCACCTTTCATGTTGTACAATGTTTTGTCTTCAAAAAAGATAACCGGATCATTGTCTTCAATTGCCGCTAACAATAATCCTTTTGCATCGTAAGGGTTAGAAGGCACCACTACTTTAATGCCAGGAATACTAGTGAACAAAGCATACAAGCTCTGAGAATGCTGAGCTGCAGCCCTAAACCCTGCTCCATGAGTCGTTCGAATCGTGACGGGCACTTCAGCTTTTCCTCCAAACATGTATCTAAATTTCGCGCCTTGATTCAGCACTTGATCTAAACAGCAGCCAATAAAGTCATTAAACATTAATTCTGCAACCGGTCTTAACCCTGTAGCTGCAGCTCCCATTGCAGCTCCTATATAAGCTGCTTCTGAAATAGGCGTATCAAGAATTCTTTCACGTCCAAATTCTTGTACAAGTCCCTTTGTCACTCCAAGGACCCCGCCCCACGCCTCATCATCTTGCAGGTGGTCAATTTCCGCTCCGCCAGCTACATCTTCTCCCAGCAGAATCACATTCTCATCTTTTCGCATCGCCAGTTTCATTGCTTCATTGATAGCTTCAGACATACTTAATTTTCTAGTCATTTTCTTTTCCCCCTTTAATTAGTAAGATACATAAACATCCGTTAATAGTTCCGAAGCATCAGGATAATCGCTTGTTTCTGCTAGCTCAACTGCGCGTTTTACTGCTGTTTCTACATTACCTTCAATATCTCTAAGCTCTTTTTCTGTTACTACTTGTTCTGAAAGCAAGTAGTTTTCAAAAAGAGCAATAGCATCTTTTTCCTGGAGATGTTCTTTCTTTTCATTGCCTGATTTATACGTTTGAGCATCGCCTTCAAAATGCCCGTAATTTCGATACGTTACACATTCAATTAACGTTGGCCCTTCCCCTCTGCGTGCTCGTTGAATAGCTTCTGCAGCTGCTTCATAAACTGCCATCACGTCTTTTCCATCCACTCGTACCCCTGGAATGTTATAAGATGCGGCACGGTCTGCAATCGCGCTGCAGCTCGAAGCATAAGAAAATGGAGTTGCCTCCCCGTAACCATTATTTTCAGCAACAAAAACAACCGGCAGTTTCCAAATGGCTGCTAAGTTAATTCCTTCATGAAACGTCCCTTCATTGCCCGCTCCGTCTCCAAAAAAGCAAACGCTTACATTTTTTGTCTTTTTATACTTAGCGGTTAAAGCCGAACCGCATGCAAGCGGAAAGCCTCCTCCTACAATTCCATTTGCTCCTAAAATTCCTTTATCTAAATCTGCTATATGCATAGATCCGCCTTTTCCTTTGCCTAACCCCGTTACCTTTCCAAAAAGTTCAGCCATCATGCCATCTAAATCGCCGCCTTTAGCAATACAATGACCGTGTCCCCGATGAGTGCTCGTAATACTGTCACTGTCATTAAGATGAGCGCACATTCCAACTGCTACCGCTTCTTCACCTGCATACAGATGAACAAAACCAGGCAGTACCCCTTTTGCAAAAATTTGATGTACTTCATCTTCAAACTTTCGAATTTCTACCATTTTCTGATACATCCAGCTGGCTTTTTCTTTCGTAAGCTTTTCTGTTTTATTTTGAGCAGTTTTCATTATGGTAAGCCTCCTCGTTTGATTTCTAGCCTTCACTTAACTGATCTTGCAAGTACCGTGCCAATAGTAAAATCGCTTTATACTAGCAATCTATGGTTGTATTTAGCCTCATAAAGTTAGACAAGGTTGAACACTGTTCCAACTTTGTCTAACTTTGTCCAATCTTAAAGGAATCAATTATGTAAACTGAATTTAGGCACATAATAAGCGCACAGGATGAAAACCACATCAAATAATTAACAAGAAAGCTTTCATGTAAATATGATATAATGCTGAAGGAATCATCTGATTTTGAAGAATAATAAAGCTTTTAAAGGAGGTTCGTTAAAGCAAAACGGTTTTTAAAGAAGTTTTACCGTAAAGTTGGATGTAAATTAAACGATGAAAGATGAGGTGAAAACCTGGAAAACATCCAAAGTTTTTGTCATCTACACTTCGTGATGTCTAGATGACATATCGCCAGGTTACTGTTATGCACAATGCAATTCAACACATTACAAGTTTTCATGTATACGCAGCCATTATTATATTTATCATTACATATTTTCTGATTATGACCGAAAAGATCAATCGCGCTTCAGCAGCTCTTTTAGGTGCTATACTAATGATTTTGTTAGGCATTGTTGATTTTAATAATGCTATTACCGAACACATTCAGTGGGAAACTATTGTCCTTCTTATGGGTATGATGATTTTAGTCGGCATTACAAATAAAACGGGTGTGTTTCAATACGCAGCCATCAAGTCTGCTAAAATCGCTAAAGGTGATCCTGTTCGCATTCTAGTTATTTTATCGATCTTAACAGGCGTCGGATCAGCTTTTTTAGACAATGTAACAACCGTGTTATTAATTGTTCCGGTTACATTTTCCATCACTACTATTTTAAATATTAATCCTTTTCCGTTTCTTATATCAGAAGTGCTGTTTTCAAATATTGGGGGAACGGCAACTTTAATAGGAGACCCGCCCAATATCATGATTGGAGCAGCGAATCCTCACCTTGATTTTAATGCTTTTTTATTAAATCTAACTCCTGCAGTACTGATTATCGGTGTTGTTACGCTGGGGATTCTTGTTCTTATCTATCGTAAAAAGTTAAAAGTAGAAGATAGTAAAAAGCAAGAGTTAATGAGTTTAAATGAAAAAGATTATATTCAAGATTCCGTTTTAATGAAAAAATCGTTAACTGTATTAGTATTAACGATTCTAGGTTTTACCCTGCATTCTGTTTTGCATATCGATGCCGCTATGGTAGCTATTACAGGTGCAGCTGTGCTATTGGTAATCGGATTAAAAACTCACGATGAAGTAGAAAGCGCATTTGATTCTGTTGAATGGACAACTATTATTTTCTTTGCAGGTTTGTTTGTTCTTGTCGGAGGATTAATCGATGTAGGCATTATTAAAAAGCTGGCTGCTGGCGCTTTAAACGTTACAGACGGCAACATCGCACTGTCAGCTTATCTCATTTTGTGGATTAGTGGAATTGCCTCAGCTGTTATTGACAACATTCCTTTTGTTGCTACAATGATTCCACTTATTCAAGATATGGCTCACGGAATGGGAATGAGTCCTGATTCTGCTCAAATCAATGTACTATGGTGGTCATTGGCTCTAGGAGCATGTTTGGGAGGAAACGGTACGTTAATTGGAGCGTCTGCCAACGTCATTGTAGCTGGTATGGCTGTGAAAAAAGGACATAAATTTTCGTTTATGGATTTTTTGAAAATTGGAGCTCCAATTATGCTTGTATCTCTTTTGATTTCAACGTTGTATATCTTTCTTCGCTACCTTTTATTTCTGTAAGGGAAGAGAAATTGAAATCTACATGAACAGTAAAAAAGACTTCTCAGTTGAGAAGTCTTTTTTACTGTAGCTATATGAACTCAAGCGGCCAAAACGAAGTTAATAATAAAAGCGGTGCTAATAATATACATAATCCAGTGAATTTCCTTCGCCCTGCCAGCAAACAATTTAACGAATGTATAAGATAAAAACCCTAACGCTAAGCCTTCGCCGATACTAAACGTTAACGGCATTAAAATAATGGTACAAAAAGCAGGCACAGCATCTGTTATCTCGTCTAAAGGAATGTTTTTTATTTCTGTTAACATGAGAGCTCCAACCATAATTAAAATAGGCGCTGTAGCAAAAGAAGGAATAATGCTAATTAATGGAGTAAATAAGATACTCACCAAAAACAAAATAGCAACGACCAGTGCTTTAAGACCTGTTTTGCCTCCTTCTGCAATTCCCGCAGCATTTTCTACATACGCGTTCATTGCGGTAGACCCCATAGCAGCACTGGCTACAGTCGCAAGAGAATCCGCCATAAGCGCTTTATCTAACCCTTTAATTTCTCCTTTTTCATCCATCAATCCAGCTTTTTTAGATAATCCAATCATCGATCCTAAATTATCAAATAGCTCCACAAGTGTAAATGAAAAAATAATAGAGAAAAGACCGTAATGAAGAGCTGATTTAATATCCATTTGTAAAAAAGTTTCTGACATGCTCGGCATTGACAACGACACCACGCTGCTGATGTTTTTTGGTGCTTCTACTATGCCCAGCACCATCCCGGAAATTGATACTAGCAAAATGGTAATTAGGGCAGCTCCTTTAATTTTTCGAGCAGTTAATACAGTTACCGCGATAAAACCTAATAAAGCAAGTAACGGACCCGGTTTTGTAAGTTGACCAAGAGCAACTAAATTTTCTTTGTTGCTTACAATAATTCCTGCTTGCTTAAAGCCGATAAATGCAATAAATAGACCGATTCCAACGGAAATAGCACTTTTTAAAATAGCGGGTATCCCTTCAATGATCTTCTTGCGTAAGCCTGTTATCGTTAAAATAAAAAACACAACGCCTGAAATAAATACGGCTCCTAAAGCTGTTTGCCACGTTAATCCTTCACCCAATACCACTGTATACGTAAAAAAAGCGTTTAGCCCCATTCCGGGTGCTACTGCAATAGGCATGTTCGCCCACAATGCAAACAAAAGAGTTGCAAAGACAGTGGCAAAAATCGTCGCCGCAATTGCCGCTTCTTTTGGAATGCCTGCATCTGCTAAAATCGTCGGATTAACAAAGATAATATAGCTCATTGTCACAAAAGTAGTAATTCCAGCAAGAATTTCTGTTTTTACATCTGTTTTGCGTTCGGTTAAGTTAAACAGCTTATCTAACCATGAAGGATTAGGTGCTGATTTTTTTGTTACTTCCATATGCTGAGCTTCAATTTTTTCATTAATTGCCACTTGCTTTTCACTCCTTTAAGTATCGATTTGATCTTCTTTTAACTAGTTTTTACAGACTGTTTATAAAATGGTTCAGAAGCTATCTTAATTGATTCTGTTGGACACCCCTCCTGTGCGTCTGCTAAATCTTCTTCTAACTCTTCCCTTATCGCGTCTGTACCTTTGTTATAATCAGCAAAAGCCTCTGCTAGCCCTTCTTCATCATAGTCGAAAATTTCTGGAGCAGCTGCCCCGCAGGCTCCACAAGCAATGCATGTTTCCTTATCAACAAGTGTATATGTAGCCATTTTCTCTCTCCTTTTTTATAAAAATATCTATAAAAAAAGCCGTAAAAAAAAAGCCGTGAAAACAGAAGGAAATCCTTCTATCTTCACGGCTCTTTGCTTCTGTAAACAGAAGATAAGCATCCGTCTTTTACGTGTTTTGCACAACAAACGATTTCATCGAACGTTTTGCAATTTATATAGAGAAGTTATTTAAAGCAAATAACCGTACAAGAATTCTCTGTAACAGGATCATAATCTCTAAATAAAGAAGTGACCTGGATATCAAATAAAAGCTCCACTTTTTGCTTTAGCATTTTTTTATATTTAGTCGACAAAGCGGCATCAAGAGACATCACTAATTCTCTATATTCTTCACTGAGAGCTTCTAGCGCCGGCATTCTTTTTGATTGAGCTAGAATAAGAATTTTATTATCAATAATATCTATTTTTTGAGTATTCACGCCTACATTAAAAATCTCTTGGCTAATTTGAGTATACAAAGTAGCTATCTTCTTTTTAGAGATCGGCTCCATATGCTTCACCTTTTTCATTGTTAAAATGTGTTTTGCTATATTGTTTTTACTTGACTATCGTCCTTTGACCAGCTGCCGATAAATTCAGGCTCATTATAGTCAAAGAAATTGGTTAAATTCTCATGGCGGTTATCAATAAAAAGCTGATTGGCGACCTCTGATACGAGCTTTGGTATGGCATATTTTAGCCCTGAAAGAGCGGATGCAGAAATTCCACAGCTAATTAAAGCGGAATAATTAAAAGCAAAAAGGCCATATACCATTTTTTGACCTTCCCTATCGCGATTTAAAAAAGCAAAGCCGTTACTGAGGTAAGGATGGGCATCCAATACCGGGTTGGCGATTTCATGCGGTGCTTTGTAATGATCCTTCCAGCGGGCGATGTGTTTTTCAACAAGTCGCAATTCTGGACGCAGAGCCGGATCTGTTAGAAGCCCGGTGCTAATAATTAAATAGTCAAACGTAAACGTTCCCTGAGGAGTGGTTACAACTGCTTTGTCGTGTTTTTCCTCGACATCGAGCCATGGGGCATGTACGTGCAAATGAAAACCTGGCCATGAGGAAGCGCGTCCAAATGTATCATTCGTAGGCGGCTGATTGTATTCGAAAAAATGAGCCATCACCTCATATTTTTCAGCATCTGACAGAGCATGGAAACGTTCAATCATTCCTGAAGCTTCCATTTGTCTGATTGGATTAATACGGGGAAGTTCTTTTCGTCGAACAAATACATGAGCTTCAGCAACTCCTTTGGAAAGCGCATAGTTGGCGTTATCAAACGCGGAAGCTCCTCCTCCTAAAACAGCTACTTTTTTGTTCTTCAACGTAGTAAAATCAATGGTTTGTGAAGTGTGAGAATAAAGATGAGGCGGCAATTTTTCAGAAATCATAGGTGGAACATGCCATTCCCCTCCTCCTTGAATTCCTGTAGCTAGTATAACTTTACGTGCCATCAGTGTAGGACACACGGCTCCATTCCCTTCAATATGCAAGCGATGGATACCTGTTTCTGCAGGCTCAATTAACGTTAATTTTATTTCATTTGCCACAGGAAGGTTAAGAATGTTCCGGTACCAGCGCAAATAATTCATCCAGTCTCCTCTTGGGATTTTGTCAAGAGCTTCCCAGCCTTCTGAGCCGAATTGTGCTTCCCACCACGCTTGAAACGTAAGTGAAGGCATACCTAAATCGATAGACGTTAAGTTTTTGGGCGTTCTTAGCGTAATCATTCGCGCATACGTTTCCCACGGACCTTCTAAACCCGAACGGTTTTCATCAATAACAAGAATATTCGACACGCGTTCTCGCAGCAAGCCAAAGGCCGTTCCTAAACCGCTTTGACCTCCTCCAATAATGATTACATCGTATACGTGTCCGCTCTTAGGGATAATTGGCTGTACCTCTGTTGGTTTCCTGAAGGAAAGGTAAGAAAGATCGGTTTCTACTCTTTTATTTAAAGCTTCTAAGCTCATCGTTATCTCTCCTTTCAATAAAGTTTCTCCGTGATAAAAAGTTTATTTTATACCTAACACAAAATGATAGGTTTTATAACATCATTTGATTTATATTTATATTATCACTTTTGGAATATGATTGTATCTCCATTCTCTCTAAAGTTTTTTTTGCAAATTGTATAAAATCACTAATATAATTTTTTTATATCTTATTGTATGGAACCATATTTACATCGTTTAAAAGGAAAAAACCATTACAAAGTTTAAGGAAGAAAGCTTTTCTGACATCAATTTTAAAGAGAGCGTGTGTAAGTTTGTGACAGTTATTTGTTAATTAAGCTCTACTACTTGACTATCGTATTCATCAAATCTATAGTCATAATTAGTAACTCAGCAAAGGGAGTCAACGTATGAGAAATTTATTTAAAATAACAGCTATATTTACAACGATTGTCATGTTTATTTTGATGATTGCCGGCAGCCTTGTAACAACCACAGGATCTGGATTAGGATGCGGAAACGAATGGCCACTGTGTAACGGGCAGTTAATACCCGAATACGCAGTAGCAACAATGATTGAATATACGCATCGTTTGATTACCGCATTTGCAGGTCTTCTTGTTTTAGCATTTTCTATTTGGGCTTGGATTCGTTATCGCAGAAACCGTGAAGTGAAAATTTTAGCGATTATGAGTATTGCATTTATCGTTATCGAGTCATTACTCGGGGCTTCTGCAGTAATCTGGCCTCAGTCAGCTGAAGCGCTAGCGCTTCATTTCGGTCTTTCGCTTATTGCGTTTACCGGCGTATTTTTACTTTCAATGTTTGTTATTCAAAAGGACCGTTCGGATCATTTTATTAAAGGAGCGGTTACAGGCAAATTTAAATGGCTCGCATGGTTTACGCTTATATTTACCTATTGCGATATTTATTTAGGTGCATATGTGCGTCACAAAGGTGCAAGCTTAGCATGTACAAGCTTTCCTGCTTGTTATGGCAATACGCTTATTCCAAAACTTTCAGGAACAATAGGTATTCATTTTGCCCACCGATTTGCTGCTCTTGTGCTGTTTGTTCTTATCATTTGGATTATGGTATCTGCCATCAAACAGTATAAAGAAACCCGCCGTGATATTTACTACGCGTCCATCATTGCGGTTGCTTTAACCATTGCTCAAATATTCAGCGGTATCTTTGTTGTCATGTCTCGTTTAAATGTCTTTGCTACGCTGTCTCACTCGGCATTTATTACAGCGTTATTCGCTACGCTTAGCTACATTTGTGTACAGACTTTAAAAGGTAAAAGACGATAAAACCAAAAAACACGTGCAGTTCATAACTGCACGTGTTTTTTTGAGTTAAGCTAGTTCTATTCCGCCTGTAATCCCGTAAACTTGAGCTGTTACGTAGCTTGCATCCGTTGAAGCTAAAAATACGTATACATTTGCTAACTCTACCGGCTGACCAGCACGCTGCAAAGGTGTATCTTGTCCAAAGCCTGGAATAGCGTCGCTTGGCTGCCCTCCAGAAATTTGCAGCGGCGTCCAGATAGGTCCTGGAGCAACGGAGTTGACGCGAATACCTTTTGGAGCTAATTGCTTGGCTAGTCCGCGAGTGAATCCGTTAATGGCAAACTTTGTAGCTGCATAGTCTAATAAATTAGGACTTGGGCTATAGCCTTGTACAGAACTTGTTGTAATAATAGAAGCACCTGCCGGTAAATAAGGCAGCGCTGCTTTTACGGTCCAATATAAAGAGAATACATTTACTTCAAAGGTTTTGCGCAGTTGGTCCGTTTCTAAATCAGCAAGATCTTCTACTGCCTGCTGTTTGCCAGCTACGAGCGCTAGAACGTCTAAACCATCTAATTCTTTATAAGCTTCTTCTACTAGCTCTTTGCAAAAAGATTCTTCGCCTACATCACCAGGTATGAGCACGGCTTTTCTTCCTTCTGCTTCAATAAGCTTTTGTACTTCTTCTGCATCTGCTTGCTCTTGTGGCAAGTAATTAAGCGCAACGTCTGCCCCTTCTCTTGCGTAAGCGATCGCTGCTGCCCGACCAATACCTGAATCTCCACCCGTCACAAGAGCTTTTCTGCCTTTTAATTTACCTGCACCTATGTAACTATTCTCCCCGCAGTCTGGAATGACATTCATTTCTTTTTGTACACCAGGCGGTTCTTGATACTGTTTTGGATAGTCTTCATGGAAATATTGAGTTAATGGATTGTTTAGTTTTGACATATTCGTCACTCCTTTATGAATGAATCCTTAACCAGCTAAGGGAAATTTTTCTATATACTTGTTCTTCCCGTCTGCTTCTTTAGTAAACATGTTTGATGTCCTCTATTATCCTCACTTTTCTTTCATTACCCTTCCCCTTCAATCAACAGCTAGAAACAACTGCATACATGAAATCTACGTCCACCATCACAATAAAAAAATCCGAACGAGTCGAATTCTCTATTAAGAATCTCAATTCCTCGTTCGGATTTTCTTTCAACTAAAATACGTTTATCCCCCCTCTTTAAATAAATGGTGAGAGCTTTGTATTTTGCTGTGAACAATAAGCTTTCTTTCTCTTCTGTCCTGCTACTCTGTTAGTTCCACTTGTAAAGGCTTTGATTCTTCTTCAGCCTCTTTAGGAGTGCGAACGATTAACACATCACATTTGGCATAGCGTAAAATATGCTGAGATACACTTCCGATTAAGATGCGCTCTACGGCGTTTAACCCGGTTGCCCCGCAGACAATTAAATCAACGTGCTTTTCGGGTGCAATTTTTTTAGATATTTTTGTTTTAGGGGAGCCGTGTTCAATTAATGTCTCGACTTTCGTTACTCCAGCCTTAATAGCTAGGTTGCTATAGTTGGTTAAAAGTTCTTCAGCAAATTTCTCTGCATCTTGAAAGCGCGTATCCGTATAGAATGCATAAGGTGATGGACTTAGCGCCTGTATATCGATAACGTGACAAACTATCAAATGAGCGTTATTTTTTTTCGCACTGTTAACAGCTTTTTTGAATGCCCACTCCGCTTCTACAGAACCGTCTACTGCTACGAGGATGTTACGATAAGCCATATTCATCATAATCTCTCCTTTGTCTTTCGTTTATAAAGAACTTTCTTTGCTACACTTTTATTTTACTTCTTGCGAAAACGAAAGTATGTGATTTTTATCACAAGGGAGAGAAATTAATAAAAAATAGAGCCGTGTGTAGTGCACGGCTCTATTTTTATTGAACTTGAGAGTTAAAAGTCATTATCCAAATCGATCCTGCTACAATCGTAATAACAAAAACGATTCCAAGTATTAAAGCCATCACATTATAACGGGGCTTCTCTCCGTCTTTAATATGCATGAAGAAAAACAGTTGAATGAAAAATTGAAGCACGGCCATTCCTAGAATACTAGCTGATAATATATTTTTAGCAAATACATGGTTTAATACCAGCATCAGAGGAATAACGGTTAAAATAATCGAGAAAATAAATCCTATTGTATAAGCTTTTAACGACCCATGGTTCTCCATCTACATCACCCCCATTAAATACACAACCGTGTAAAGGAAGATCCAGACAGCATCAAGAAAATGCCAGTATAAGCTGATAATCGTCACTTTTGACTTTGTTACAGAGGTAATTCCGTATCGTTTTAATTGGATTGTAATTGAAATCATCCAAATGATGCCGACAGAAACGTGCAGCCCGTGCGTACTAACTAGCGTATAGAAAGCTGTAAAAAATGCGCTGGTGGAAATGGTTGCTCCTTCATGAACCATTGTTTGAAATTCATGAATTTCAAGGCCAACAAAGCACATACCTAAAAGCAGAGTTACGATTAGCCAGCCAATTAAAGGCTTTATTTTTCCCTTATGCATGCTCAGCACAGCTAATCCGCTCGTAAAGCTGCTCGTTAATAAGATAAACGTTTCAGAAACAAATCCTGGAACTTCAAAAAATTCCTTTCCTGTAAGGCCTCCCGCAGTATGATTAACAAGAACGGCATACGTAGCAAATAATGCTCCAAATAAGATGCAGTCCGTTACAAGGAAAAGCCAAAAACCCATAACTTTGATTCCTTCATCATGTTCATCATGATGTTCTTCGTGGTGCGCTGTCGCATAAGCCATGTCAGCCAACCCTCCCTACTGAATCTTCTGTATGTCGAATTTCATCCACCGGAATATAATAGTCCGAGTTGTATTGAAAAGAACGAGCTAGTAAACAAGCTCCGACTCCTGTCAAACCGAATATCGCCATCCACACCCAGTGGAACGTTAAGCCAAAACCAGCAATGAACCAGAAAACCGACATGATAAATGGAATACCTGAATTCTTAGGCATATGAATTGGAGAAAAAGCAGCTGTTTCTTTCGCTTTTTTCTTTTTTCTTTCTTCTTTTATTGTCCACCACGCATCTTGCCCCGTTACTGTTGGAATCACTGCAAAATTGTAGTGCGGCGGCGGTGAAGGGATGGACCATTCTAATGTACGTCCATTCCAAGGATCCCCTGTTACATCTCGTTCTCCGTACTTAATGCCATGAAGAATCTGCCATGCTTGAAAGATAAACCCTATGCCCATAAAGAAAGCTCCGACTGTAGAGATAACGTTCAGCGGTCCCCATCCCATGTCAAAGTCGTACGTATAAATACGGCGCGTCATTCCCATAAACCCTAATGCGTATTGAGGCATGAAGCAAACATAAAAACCAATATTCCACGTCCAAAACGCCCATTTACCAAGACGGTCATTTAGTTTAAATCCAAACATTTTTGGCCACCAATAGTACAAACCTGCAAAAAAACCGAATACAACGCCACCGATTAACACTTGGTGAAAGTGAGCAACTAAAAAGTAGCTATTATGATACTGATAGTCTGCGGGAGCTGCTGAAAGCATAACACCCGTTGCTCCTCCCACAACAAAGCAGGGGATAAAAGCAACTGTCCATAGCATGGGCTGCGTCATTTGAATACGGCCGCGGAACATCGTAAATAACCAGTTGAACACTTTAACACCCGTTGGAATTCCGATAGCCATCGTCGTAATAGCAAAAAACACATTCACATTAGCACCTGCACCCATTGTAAAGAAATGATGCACCCATGTGAAATACGATAGAACGCTAATAATCATCATTGAAAAAACCATAGACTTATAGCCAAATATCTTCTTTTGAGAAAACGTTGCAACGATTTCAGAAAAAATGCCGAATGCAGGAAGTACAACGATATACACTTCAGGATGTCCCCACATCCAAATTAAGTTAATGTACATCATCGGATTTCCTCCGCCGGTCATAGTAAATAAGTGTCCGTCAAAGAAGCGGTCAATAAACAATAAAGCAAGCGTTACGGTTAATACAGGAAACGCGAAAATGATAATGATACAGCTTGCTAGCACGGACCACGTGAATAGCGGCATATGCATAAGTTTCATGCCAGGCGCACGCATTTTTAAAATAGTCATAATAAAATTAATTCCAGAAGCCAAGCTGCCGATACCTGATATTTGAATGCCCCAAATATAAAAATCTTGACCTGGTCCAGGACTGAACTGTATGCCAGAAAGCGGTGGGTAGCTCAACCATCCTGCATCTGGTGAACCGCCGATTACAAACGACAAATTAAAAAGCATAGCGCCAAAGAAGAACAGCCAAAAGCTTACCGCATTCAAAAAAGGATAGGCGACATCTCTTGCTCCAATTTGAAGCGGTACAACAATGTTAAAGAACGCAAACATAAGCGGCATTGCCATAAATAGAATCATAATAGTTCCGTGCGTAGTGAAAATTTCGTTGTAATGATTAGAATCTAGAAAATGCCACTGAGGGAATGCTAGTTGAATACGCATTAATAATGCATCTACTCCGCCTCGAAACAGCATTAATAATGAAGAAAGCATATACATGATGCCAATTTTTTTATGATCCACCGTTGTAAGCCATTCACGCCATAGCCACTTCCATTTTTTAAGATACGTAAGAACAAAAATAATACCGGCTAGTGTTAATAAAATAGCGACATCGGCTCCGTAAATCATCGGCTCTCCTGTCACAAAAAAATGAGATAAAAAATCTTTTAATCTGTCTAACAACTTAGTTTCCTCCTTCCTGGTGCTCGTGCTGTGTATGTGCTTGTTCATCGGAAGCCACATTCATGGTCTTCATGTCTTCATTTTTCATATGGTGATGCTGACTATAATATTGACCACCGTTTTTAATGACAATTTCTTGGAATAAGCCTTTAGGAATAGTAGAATACGATTTTTCCAAGGAAAGACCTTGTTTGGCAAGGTTGCTATAATCAGCTTTTGTTAAAGCTGGTGATGTTTCTTTCACTTGCTTTACCCATTGATTAAACTCTTTTGTCGATGTAGATTTAACTTTAAAATTCATATGAGCGAACCCTTCACCCGTAAAATTAGCACCTGAACCAAAATATTCTCCCTTGTGATCAGCTTGCAGCCAAAGCCCCATTGCCATTCCCGGCATGGTATATAATTGTCCTCCCAGCTCCGGTACCCAAAAAGAATTCATAGGTGCATCTGACGTTAGAACGAATTGAACGGGCACATCTTTTGGAATTTCGACATAGTTGACTGTCGCAATATCTTGATCCGGATATTGAAACAACCATTTCCAATCAAGAGACGTTACTTCAATCGTTAGCGGCTTTACATCTTTTTTCGGCGGATCCACTAAGTCATACGTCGTCTTGGCCGTAGCAAAACCTAAAATACCGATAATAATAATGGGGATGCCCCACCAAATAAATTCCAGACGCTTACTATCGTCCCAGTCTGGCCGATACGGAGCCTTGTTTCCAGGCTTATCACGGTAGCGTAAAACAATATACACAAGCAGGCCTAAAACAGGAATAACGACAATTGCGCATAAAAATATGGAAAAAATAATTAACTGGTATTCTTTTTGAGCCACCGCCCCCTGTGGGTTTAAAATCAAATAACGACTATCACAGCCTGCTAAAAAAATTGTAATGAAAACGGAGAGAATGATTAACTTGCCAATATGCATTGATTTTTGCTTTCTCACCTAAGCTCAGGCTCCCTTCCTCTAAATCTCTGTACATAATAATGATATATAAACGTTCATATTATAGATGCATCTCAACAGATCAAAAGGCTAAAAACCTCCTAACATATTGAATTTTGTCATGACATATTGCTTACTCCTAAAAAATTATCATGTTGTATCATTAAAAGGTGTGATATTTATCACACTTGAAGCGATTTTTATCTAGTTTAAATGGCTTCACCATAATTTCGTCACATATTTGGTTAAATATGGTGTGAAATACCTTGCTCCTAGCGGGTAGATTCTTATAAAAGCAAAAAGCTCTTCCAGTTCTTATTAACTGGAAGAGCTTTTTAGGAGTAATGAAGTATTGAGCTTTATTTTTTACTGATTTGTTTGCTTCACCTGCTGAAATATCCAATCAATCATTTTCTGATTTTGATACGCAGAAACCCACGAAGCATGATCATACTCTAACTCTTTAGGATATTCCGTATATAGCGGATGCCCCCCAGATTTTTTGTAAATTCGTTGCGCCGTTATTTATATTTACGATGAAACACTCCTCATAAAAAAACTATATTTCTATTTTTAAAGAGGCTTATCACTATAGCAATATCCTTTAAAAAAGCTATCCACTTTCTTCATAAAGGTTACATATTAAAAACACCTAAAGATAGTTTAGGTGTTTTTGAAAGTTTTTATATTCACCTTTCCTCTAAGCAAAAGTTCAATGGTTATATGGCCTTCTTACTCTTTGAAGCCTCTTGTTTTTTTCTCCACATATTTTCCATTTGTTCAAGAGTTCTACCTTTTGTTTCAGGAACAAATTTCCAAACGAATAAAGCAGAAAGTACACTCATTAAACCGTAGAAACCATATGTTAATCCTCCGCTATATTCCATCATCACAGGATACGTAGAGGAAATAAAATAGTTAGCCGCCCACTGAGCAGCTACAGCAATAGCTACAGCACGACCTCTAATTTTATTAGGAAAAATCTCTGAAATGAGCACCCAACAAATTGGTCCCCATGACATCATAAAGGAAGCTGTATAAATAATGATAAATACAAGCGTCCCTATACCAATGATGTTTGAAAAAGCCATGCTTGCTACACCGAACATTCCAATGGCCATTCCGATAGACCCTGTTATTAATAAAGGTTTTCTTCCCAAACGATCAACCGTCAAAATTGCAATTACTGTAAAAATAACGTTTACTAATCCCATAATAATGGTTTGCAGCATAGAAGACCCTTTAGCTGCTCCCATGCTTTCAAAAATACGCGGAGCATAGTATAGAGCTACATTGATTCCTACAAACTGTTGAAATACAGAAAGCAGTATACCTACAACAATAACTAATTTTCCATATGCTAATAATTTTTCAGATGAAACATTGGTAGAAATTGTTTGTTTAATATCGTCTAAAATTGATTTCGCTTCTGAAGATCCATTAATTTTAGTTAGTATGGCTAAAGCTTTTTGATCTTGATTCTGTATAACTAAGTAGCGAGGCGTTTCAGGAACTAAAAACAAGAGTGCTGCAAAGACTAAAGCTGGAATAGCTCCTGAAGCAAACATGTATCTCCACCCTACATCATTAATCCATTCTGAGGTTTCCCCATTTGCAATACCCCAATTCACGAAGTAAACGACTAACATTCCAAAAATAATCATAAATTGATTGAATGATACCAATCTGCCGCGAATATCTGCCGGTGCAATTTCTCCTATATAGATTGGACAAATGGCTGATGCTAACCCAACACCAATCCCACCTATAATGCGGTAGAAGTTAAAAGCTAGTAACAAAGAGAGTGTCGGTTCCCCTTTTGTAAAAAATAAAAACTCGGGATAAGAAGCTCCTAACGCTGAGACTATAAAAAGAATAGCTGCTAGTATAAGTGATTGTTTGCGCCCTAGTTTTGTCGCAAAATAACCAGATATCAATCCTCCAATAATACACCCTATCAAAGCACTTGATACAGTAACACCGTGTGCTAAAGATCCTAATCCTAAGCTGTCAATAAGATACACCTTTAATGATTCTTCAGCTCCAGATATTACAGCTGTATCATATCCAAACAGTAACCCCCCGATAGCGGCAACTAAGGTAATAGAAAAAATATATAATGAGTTTCGATTTTGTTTCATGCGTTGTTAAAAGCAGTTAAGAGTAACAGTAGAAGTTCTATTTCTAACTGAGTTCGCACTTATTTGAATGCGTTTTCAAATTCTTGGAACACAAAAGAAATTTTCTTCGTCCATTCGATTAACTGCTCTTATCCTCCCCTCTAATGTACGTATTTTTCTATTGAATCAAATCTTACTACAGCATTTTCTATACTTCCTTTTGTGTCAGGTATATCGATATACAACCATAATCAATTGATACAAGCTACTTTTATATGAAGCTCCTTTTTAAAGCAAGGTTGCATATTTTTCAACCTATTATTTCCTTTTAAATTCGCCTAGCTTTTTACTTAAGTCTTGTGTTTGAGGATATACTTCTTTATATAATTCATAAAGCCGTTTATAGACTTGTACATGTTCTGCGTTAGGATAATATGTTTTCGAAGACGTAATAAATACGTTTGCACACTCTTCCAATGAGTTATACCAGCCACAGCCATAAGCTGCTAGCATGGCTGCTCCTAACGCTGGGCCTTGTTCAGTAGACAACTTTACGATTTTTGCATTAAAAACGTCTGCTTGAATTTGAAGCCAATGATCATTTTTTGCTCCTCCCCCAATTGATACAATAGACGTAATTTCCTTTCCGCTTTCTCGAAAGATTTCAATTGATTCACTTAATGAAAACGTAATACCTTCAATAACTGCTCGCGTAAAGTCTCTCTTTTTATGAGAAGCGTCCATTCCTATAAAACTTCCCCGAATCGTAGCATCTGCATGCGGTGTACGCTCCCCAACTAAGTAAGGGGTAAATAAAAGGCCGTTTGAGCCGATTGGTACATTTTTTAGGTCAGCCAACAATTCTTCAAACGTGTCGTTTTCTGCGAAATTTTCCTTAAACCAGCTTAAACTGTGACCCGCAGATAGCGTAACGCCCATCGTATAAAAGGCATTTTCTTTTCCATGATTAAAATAATGGACTTTTCCATTAAAGTCTCTATCGCTTCGTTCCTCATAAGAAAGAACAACACCCGATGTCCCAATGCTACATAGTGTTTCCCCTGGCGATAAAATGCCGGCGCCAACTGCTCCGCAAGCATTATCAGCTCCACCTGCAAATACTTTTGTTGAAGTAGCTAATCCCGTTTTCTGAGAGAACGATTCACTAATATTGCCTATGCATTCACTAGATTCGACTAATGGCGGACAAAGGTTAATATTGACTCCTACTAATTGGCAAAGCTCACCATCCCATTTTTTCTTGCTGATGTTTAATAATAATGTACCAGCAGCATCTGAATATTCACTATGAATAAAGCCGGTCATTTTAAAACGCAAATAGTCTTTGGGCAGCATAAATACAGCTGTTTTTTCAAATATCTCCGGTTCATACTCTTTTACCCACAATAATTTAGGAAGAGTAAATCCTTCTAAAGCCTGGTTTTTTGTTATTTCTAAAAGACGTTTTTCTCCAATCACTTTATAGAGATGATGACATTGTTCTGTTGTTCTTGTGTCATTCCACAAAATGGCGTTACGTAATAGGTTATAGTTTTCATCCAGCAGCACAAGACCATGCATCTGTCCAGAATAACTAATACCTTCTATATCTTCGGGTTTTATATTAGCGTTAGCAATTAACTCATTTAAAGCACTAGCCGTCTGCTGAACCCATTCTTCTGGATTCTGTTCGCTATACCCTGTTTTTTCATGAAGGAGAGGATAATTTTTAGAAATCACAGCGCAAATCTCGCCTTTTGTATCAACTAAAACCGTTTTTACAGCGCTTGTTCCTAGATCAATTCCAATTACATATTTCATCTTGATACCTCCGCGTTTATAAACGAGAGTAGAAATTGTTTCTACTCTCGTTTGTCCTTTAAACTTCCAGAATATATTGATTTAAAATAGCCTTTAATCGTTCTTGTCTTCCTGATTTATTCATAATATTCGGATTTTTGAACGCGTACTGCTCCAGTGTATGGAAGTTAGCTTTTCCTTCCACAATCTCAAGCCCAATTCCCTCTTTAAAGCTGCTGTAGCGCTCGTTGATAACATTTTCGAAAACACGATCTTCTACTAATTTATGTGCTACTTTCAATCCTCGAGCAAACGCATCCATTCCTGCCACATGAGCATAGAGTAAATCGTCTTGTTCAAAAGAACCTCTGCGTACTTTAGCATCAAAGTTTAATCCTCCGCTGCCCAGCCCTCCATTTTGCAGAATTTCATACATTGCTAGCGTTGTAGAATATAAATCCGTTGGGAATTCATCTGTATCCCAGCCTAAAAGAGGGTCACCTTGGTTTGCATCCACTGATCCTAATAAGCCTTGTACTCTAGCTACTCGTAATTCGTGTTCAAATGTATGTCCAGCTAACGTTGCGTGGTTAGCTTCTAGATTAAGTTTGAAGTATTTATCTAATCCGTATTGTCTTAAAAATGAAATAGTTGTTGCTGCATCGGTATCATATTGATGTGTCGTAGGCTCTTTAGGTTTAGGTTCAATTAAAAACTGCCCCGTATATCCAATTTCAGTTGCGTAATCTACAGCCATATGCATAAATCTGGCTAAGTTATCTAACTCTAACTGTAAATTTGTGTTAAGCAGTGTTTCATATCCCTCACGGCCGCCCCAGAATACATAATTTTCTGCGCCTAGTTCTTTTGCTGTTTCAAGCCCCTTTTTTACTTGAGCCGCCGCATAAGCAAATACATCTGCATTACAAGAAGTAGCTGCACCATGAACGAACCGGGGATTTGTAAACATATTTGCTGTGTTCCATAATAACTTTACGTTACTTGTTTGCATGTATTCTTTAATCATAGTGACGATAACATCAAGGTTTTTATTTGTTTCTTGCAACGTACTGCCCTCAGGAGCAATGTCTCGATCATGAAATGCGAAGAATGGAACATTTAATGTTTCAAAAAGTTGAAAAGCTGCCTCAACTCTCGCTTTTGCTAAATCCATTCCATCATATCTATCCCAAGATCTTTGCATAGTAGCTGCACCAAAAGGATCCGCACCATCTGCTGTAAACGTGTGCCAGTAAGCAACAGAAAAACGCAGCTGATCTTTCATCGTTTTACCGCCTACTACTTCTTCAGGGTTATAGTATTTAAAAGCTAAAGGATTTTTAGAATCTTTACCTTCGTATAAAACTTTGTTTACGCTTTCAAAATAATTAATTTTATTAGTACTAGTTTGGACCATTTGTCATTTCCCCCTTTGATTTAAGTGAACAAGTTTATTCATTAACTATTTTAATTTAGTTAGTTTGTTTATCCAATAAACTAACTTTATTTCATCATATACAAAATAAATGTTTATTTCAATGTTTTTTTTAGAAAATTTAGTTATAATATTAGATATGATACTTTTAAATATCTAATTCAAGCTTTATAAAACACCAACTTAGTTCGATAGATAAACAAAGGAGTGGTTATTATTCAAATTGCAGATCAAGCTTTAGTAAAAAAAATGAATCAAAAATTAATATTAGATGAAATTTTAAAGAACTCTCCTATCTCCAGGGCAACTCTCTCTGAGATTACAGGATTAAACAAGTCTACTGTCTCCTCTCAAGTAAATACACTGCTTGAAAAAGATTTTATTTTTGAAATTGGGGCAGGGCAATCTAGAGGCGGCAGAAGACCTGTAATGCTTGTTTTTAATAAGAATGCAGGCTACTCGATTGGTATTGATATAGGAGTCGACTATCTTAACGGAATTCTAACCGACTTAGAAGGAAATATTATTCTCGAGAAGACTTCTGACCTGTCTAATTCTTCCGCTAGTGAAGTAAAAGAGATTTTATTTGCACTTATTCATGATTTTGTAACCCATATGCCTGAGTCCCCTTATGGTCTAGTCGGAATAGGAATTTGTGTTCCAGGCCTTGTAGATCGTCATCAGCAAATTATTTTTATGCCTAACTTAAATTGGAATATCAAAGATTTGCAGTTTTTAATTGAGAGTGAGTTTAATGTTCCGGTTTTTGTTGAAAATGAAGCTAATGCAGGAGCATACGGTGAAAAAGTATTTGGTATGACAAAAAACTACGAAAACATCGTTTACATCAGTATTAATGTCGGAATTGGAACTGGACTTGTTATTAACAACGAATTGTATAAAGGTGTTCAGGGTTTTTCTGGGGAAATGGGTCATATGACGATAGATTTTAATGGCCCCAAATGTAGCTGTGGAAATCGAGGCTGTTGGGAATTATATGCCTCAGAAAAAGCGTTACTGGCTTCGCTCTCTAAAGAAGAAAAGAACATTTCTCGAAAAGAGATTGTGGAACGCGCGAATAAAAATGATGTAGAAATGTTAAATGCACTTCAAAACTTTGGCTTTTATATCGGAATTGGATTAACCAATATTCTTAATACATTTGATGTAGAAGCTGTTATTTTGAGAAATCATATAATTGAATCTCATCCCATTGTTTTAAATACGATTAAAAACGAAGTTTCTTCTAGAGTCCATTCTCATTTAGACAATAAATGTGAACTATTGCCTTCTTCGTTAGGAAAAAATGCACCTGCTTTAGGAGCGGTTTCTATCGTTATTGATTCTTTTTTAAGTGTTACCCCTATAAGTTAGTTAAGTGAACGCAAAGGTTAGCAAACTATACCACGTTTGATCTTAAGAATTAAGCAGCTATTTTCGATTAATTGATTTTCTATAAAAGGGAAAGAATTACCCTCTTCTAATAAGAGTGTTATGTCTGTCTTCACCACCTTTTTCATCCTATGCAGCCAGTCACCTATCATAACGGCAACTGGCTGTTTATATGTTATTGGCAACCTGCTCTTTTCCAAACTACGGAGAGTCTTGGCTTTTGGGTTAGTTTACCTGCTTTTTAAATTATGAAGCATGTCTTGTCAGAGTAGTTATAACTTCCTTATATTCCCCTAGCTCTTTGCTTTGTGCCAGAGCTTTGATTTTCTCTAGCGATAAAAGAGAGCTCTGAATAATAAATGTGCGAGGCTCCGTGTCATTTTGCAGTAATTCATCAGATATAAACGTCACAAATTCTAGACTCTTCTTTTGTTCCTCTTCATCTGTTAGTTTATTTTCAATCACTCGTTTTAACTTTGCAGTTACGCGCGTAAGCTCAGTCGAAAAATGACTTTCCGATTTCTCGTTAAATAACACGGAGTAAATGGAAGGATTAAACAATTGTTCTTTTTGTTCTGCTACTTTGATTATGGTTTCCTCTGTACGCTTCATACAATACCGGACAATTTGTTCAATAGGTAATGGATAGTTTAGTGCTTTATTCATTTTAAACATATTGTTAAGCATTCCTTCTAGCAGCACAGCTCCATCAAATAAATAAGGAGAAGTCTTAGACGGGAAAATCTCTTGAAAGCGTTCATATATCCAGTTGAAAGTCGCTGCTTTTAATTCCTCTATATATTGAAATGTTTTGACCTCATTTAAAACGAGTGTACTTTCAATCATTTCAGGAATTTTGTTTTGCTCTGCAAAGTTCAGCATAAAAATTATCTGTTATTCAAATACCTTCTGATGATCTCCCTTATATTCAATGGCTACTTTTTCTCTTTGTAGAATAAGTGATTCTTGCAAAGACGAAAGTAATGAGAGAAGCAGTTCGCTTTTAGATGAAAAATATTTATAAAATGTTCCTTTTGAAATACCGCTTCTTTCTAATATATCTTGTACCGAAGTGTCTACGTATCCTTTTTCCATAAAAAGCTGGTGCGTATGCCCTAAAATATCGAGCTGTTTTTGATTCATTGCTGCTACTCCTCTGTTTACAATTTCCTTTTTATTTAGTATAACTTATCTGCCTTTTCCTAAGTGAATTTCATCCTTTTTCCTTGATAAACAAGTAAAAATAATTATATACTATTAGTACATTTTTATACATATGGTATAAAAATGTACTAATAGTATAGGTTAATTCAACAAAGTAATTATTTATCTAGCAAGTAACGACTACTGAGCGATATGTAGTTAGTAGATTCCAAATTTATACCTATTCTGAAGGAGGAATAAGATCATATGAACAAAGAAGTCATTCCCGTTACAGACATTCCAAAATTCCAATCACGTGCAGAAGAGTTTTTCCCTATCCAATGGTATAAAGAAATGTTGAACAACCACCCTGTTTATTTTCATGAAGAAACAAACACATGGAATGTATTCCAATACGACCATGTTAAACAAGTCTTGAGCAACTATGAATTTTTTTCAAGCGACGGACAAAGAACCACTATTTTTGTTGGAGATAACAGTAAGAAAAAAAGCACATCTCCAATTACTAATCTCACAAACTTAGATCCTCCTGATCACCGGAAAGCTCGATCTTTGCTTGCTGCAGCTTTTACTCCCCGCAGTTTAAAAAACTGGGAGCCGCGAATCAAACAAATTGCAGCAGATCTTGTAGAAGCAATACAAAAGAATTCAACTATTAATATTGTCGACGATTTATCTTCTCCTTTTCCTAGTTTAGTTATAGCAGATCTATTCGGCGTACCGGTAAAAGACCGATATCAGTTCAAAAAATGGGTAGATATTCTTTTTCAGCCTTATGACCAAGAAAGATTAGAAGAGATTGAACAAGAAAAACAACGTGCAGGAGCTGAATATTTTCAATACCTCTACCCTATTGTCGTTGAAAAGCGCTCCAACCTTTCTGATGATATTATCTCAGACTTAATTCAAGCGGAAGTTGATGGTGAAACATTCACAGATGAAGAAATTGTGCACGCTACCATGCTGCTTTTAGGTGCAGGAGTTGAAACTACCAGCCATGCCATTGCAAATATGTTTTATTCTTTTTTATATGACGACGAGTCGTTATACAGCGAGCTGAGAAACAATAGAGAATTAGCTCCAAAAGCAGTAGAAGAAATGCTTCGATATCGCTTTCACATCTCCAGACGAGATCGGACGGTTAAACAAGATAACGATTTATTAGGCGTTAAGCTAAAAAAAGGAGATGTCGTTATTGCGTGGATGAGTGCATGTAATATGGATGAAAATAGGTTTAAAAACCCTTTTTCTGTAGACATTCATCGTCCAACTAATAAAAAGCACTTAACATTCGGAAACGGACCTCATTTTTGTTTGGGCGCCCCTCTTGCCCGACTTGAAATGACAATCATATTAGAAGCATTTTTAGAGACATTTTCTCATATCGAACCATTCGAAGATTTTGAATTAGAACCGAATTTAACAGCTTCAGCTACCGGTCAATCTTTAACATATTTGCCGATGACGGTGTACAGATAAAAGTTATCGACATGACAAAGCAGAGAAACGTGAAAGAGATTGATCTCCTCCGTCACGTTTCTTTTTTATTCCATTATTTACTAGGCTGTTATTATCTCGTTTAAATATTTATGTACCAAATTCGAGAGACCTTCAATATGATTTAAAGTTGACAGCAGACGAAATTTAAATGTCGATAAGCTGGTCACCTATTGCCTTCTCTGCCTTAATACATCTTCTATAAAATACTGATACAAATAATTAATAAGAGCAGTCGCAATCGAGATCACAAAAAGTTGAAAACGCGTCATGTTGACCATTTTGTATACTTTTAGTTTTTCTGCCAGACTGGTCAAAGGATAAGCAAATAGATAATCAAATAGAACGTTAATCAGCAAATATTTTTTGAAATTCCCATAGGTCAGCTTAAATACCCAAAAATTAGCTATAAAAAATGGTCCAAAGATAAAAGAAATATCGCTTGAAAGTTTAGGGAAAAGAGGTTTCCTCACTTTCCACCATGTAAAGCTTTTAGATAACTCACTGATAAAAGCAATAACTAATGAACTAAACGTCAAAACAGGTAGGTATTTTTTAAAGACAAATTTATCAACTTTTACTATAGATAGCCAAGGCAATAAAAGTACTGCCAAAAGCACTAACTTTCCTTTCATTATGTACCCAACTCCTGCCGTTACGAAAATGTAAGCTAAATCATATTCTCTTTAGTTTGTGTAATAGGCTCTTTTTTATGTGTTTATTACACTGCGTTAGTTCTTTTATTCGCCTTTTATTACAAGATTTTTTGCTTTCAGGAAATTATTGATTCTCATATTCTGCATGTGCATGGAGAAAATACGGAGGTGAATGTTTAAAAGGAGGAATTAAAAATGACTACAGTACGTGAAATTATGACTAAAGATGTGAAAGCTTGTGCACCACACGACCCAGTAACAGCAGCTGCAAAATTAATGCGTGATATTAATTGTGGCTCTGTGCCGGTGTGTCAAGAAAATCGAGTAATGGGAATGATCACAGACCGTGATATCGTGTTAAATTGCGTGGCGGATGGAAAAGATTGCAACGCTGTTCATTGCCATGATTGTATGACTAAAGATGTAATTACTTGTTCTCCGGATACGGATATCCATGAGTGTGCACGTATGATGGCTGATCATCAAATTCGCCGTATTATTGTAGTGGAAAACAATAATATGGTTGGAATCTGCGCAATTGGTGACCTTGCAACAGTAAACGTGTATGTTGACGAAGCCGGTGCAGCATTAAGCGAAATTTCTAACCAAGTTCATTAAAACTTTTCAGCATATAGATCCTTAATGCTTGTACAAAATAACCCTGTCTGCAAGGAGGTGCTAATATGCCAAATTTAAACGATAACAAATTTAAAAAGATTCAGTCTGAGAGCCAAAAGCAAGGAAAGTCTCAAGAGGAATATGCGGCTGAGCTTGACGCTAATCGTGCAAAAAGCCAAAAGAAAAAGTAACAATAAAAAAGGATTACAATCGGCAGAGGCTTGTTTGTAATCCTTTTTATCATCCCGTTTTGTTATAGGCTGCGATCAGTTATAAATGTATAGTGAGTATATGCTTCATACTTTTCACCGGGCTTTAATACACAAGAAGGAAAATGCTTATGATGAATAGCGTCCGGTAAACCTTGTGTTTCTAGGCAAACACCGAGGTATTTCTCTGAGTGAACCCCTCTAATTTCGAATTCTTCGTCTAGATGATTTCCAGTATAGAGAACAACTGAAGGCTGATTCGTTTTGACTTCTATTTTGCGGCCGCTTGCAGGGTCAAATAATGACATCTGCTTTTCAGTTTCTCCTTCTAAAAGAAATGGATGATCGTATCCTTTACCAACTAATATATTTTGCGGATGAGTGGATTCCACCCCTTCCTTGAGACTATGTCCTTCTCTGAAATCAAACGGAGTATCTGTAACATTGATAGCTTCTCCAGTAGGTAAAAGTTCATCATTCAGCTCTAAGAATTCGTTACTTTTCAGCTTTAAAACATGATCTAAGACCGTTTCTTTTAGGTTTCCGCTTAAATTAAAATACGTATGATTAGTTAAGTTGATAAGGGTCTCTTGATCCGTTGTTCCTTCGTAAGAAATATGAAATTCATTTTTATTCGTTAATGTATATGTAACTTTCACTTCAAGATTACCGGGATACCCTTCTTCTCCGTCTTTACTTAAATATGTAAATTCAACACCTACATGATCATTCGCCTCAATTGTTTTAGCATTCCATATTTTATGACTAAACCCTTCTGCCCCACCATGCAAATGGTTGTTTCCTTCATTTTTTTCAAGACGATAGGTTTCATTATTAAGCTGAAACGAGGCTCCTCCTATACGTCCTGCTACGCGTCCGACCACAGCTCCGAAATAAGGCGAATATTTCTGATATTCTTCTATTGAATCAAATCCCAATACAACACTTTCACTCTTCCCTTCAGAATCCCTCATTTCAATATTTGATATCACACATCCATAGTCAAGACAGGTAATTTTAAGCCCTTCATCATTTAGTAAGGTATAAGCATGTACAGCTTGATTGTTTAGTTCTCCAAATTTCTCTGAGTTTACTTTCACTTTTAATCAGTCCAATCCTCTTTTTATTCGTAAATTGCTTAACGGACCCTACATGTTATAAACATCGGATATGTTGTTATAGTTCCCTCTGCAATCCTTCCTGAATCTTCATTATTCTCATTTTATTGTAATCGTGTACATTTCTTAATTCAAGCTTGAAGGATAAAGGCTGGCTACTGTTTGTTATTGCTATTTCTTCAGTATTCCTAAGTATTCTTCCCAAGGTCCTACATCTTCTCTATATCGTTCTGCCATTACTCGAACAATTTGCGCAATATGGGTCAAATCGTGAGTAACCCAAGTCGAGAGCAACTCTCTGACTTTTACTGCCCCAAACGCTGGGTGTTCTCCTCTCACTTCCAGATGTTTTTCATGCTTAACTAGAAGCTTTAGTTGATGTAAATTCTGTATTCTTATCTTTTTGAATTCAAGAAGCTTCTCTTCAATAGAACTAGCAGATTCCTTATTTAAATGGGCATAGCGGTCAAACGGAGGAAAAGCTCCCTCTTTTCCTTTTTGAAGGATAAATTCTAGCCTTGGTATCCAATTATTTTTTTCTGCTTCTATTAAATGTTCTATGACTTCGGAGGTATTCCACGTTCCTTCTCCTTCATTGCATTGCAGCCACCCTGCAGATAGACCAGACAAAAGTTTTTCAAGCGTTTGTGGCGTATGCTCAAGTATTTCAATCGCTTCTTTTAAATTAAAATTCATATCAATTCCCCTTTCTCAACGTAATGATGCTGAGCTGTCAGTTATGTAAATCCTTTAGAGGTTATAGTCAATTTTACCATAATTCGCTCCTATTAAAGGAGCCAACTATTTTTCTAATTCCTTTTATGATGACTAAAATAAAACAGGAACACATGTTTGGTTTTCCTCTAAAAATATGATAAAATATATATAGGCTAAAACGCAGTGAGTATAAGTCTGAATAGGCACTGCTCATTCGTAAAATAGATTGCTAGCAACTTTTTCATCTTGAGCTTTTCGTGTGAATTGGAGTGAGACAACAGTGAGTAAAAATCAAAAGCGATGGACAAAAGAAGAAGATAGATTTCTTATTCAACGCTATGGCGCTATGACGCTTCAAAAGATGGGTGAGCATTTACATAGAAGCAAGGAATCGGTTAATAAACGACTTACTCGATTAAATCTTCGTGCTTCGGATACAGCTTTACGTAAAAAATGGACGCTTGAACAAGATGCTTTTTTGCAGGAGAACATTGATATCATGAATAACCGTGAAATGGCACACTCTTTAGGCAGAAGTCCTTCTTCTATTGCTACGCGCATAAAAGTTTTGGGACTAACACGAAAAACGGCGATGCGAAGATGGACGCTGCAAGAAGACGAATATTTGCTAAGGTATTACGGGGTAAAACCTCTTTCACACATATCAGCTAAATTACAGCGAAGTGTGCAAGCGCTAGAATCGAGGTTGAGCCGTTTAGAAGTGTATGGAGCCAAAGCGCACGTAGGACACATTACAGCGTGTGAACTAGCAGCCTGCCTTGAAGTAGATGTTCATACAATTTACAAGTGGATTCATAAAGAGAATCTACCGTATAAAATGATCATCGCCAAGACCAGAACATTTATGGGAATTGACATTCAATCTTTTTGGAAGTGGGCTGAACAAAATAAATCGTGCCTTAACTTTTTTAAAATACCTAAAAATACGCTTATTCCAGAACCAGCGTGGGTAGATGCACAGAGAAAACTAGACTATGTAAAGCGCCCTAAATACGAGCATAAAAAGTGGACAGCAGAAGAAGATGCCAGATTGTGGCGCATGTTTTATCAGGAAAAGCTCAATCAGCGAGAAATTGGGCAGCTGCTCGGGCGCTCGAGAAATAGCGTGCAGCGACGCTTAGAGCGTTTACGTAAAAAGAAACTAGCTAGTTAAACGATAAAAAGCTTGGAATAAGCTATGCTTACCCCAAGCTTTTTTTATTGATATGACTTTTTGTTAAGCTTTAACTGCTTTTTCCCAATCTGCTGCAAATTTTTCCATTCCTTGGTCAGTTAACGGATGTTTTGCTAATTGCTCAATAACAGCGTATGGAATTGTGGCAATATGAGCTCCTGCAAGTGCTACACGCGTTACATGATCCGGGTGTCTTACAGATGCTGCAATAATTTGAGAGTCGATGTTTTGAACGCGGAATAACTCAGCAATTTTAGATACTAGCTGTACTCCGTCTTCTGAAATATCATCAAGACGTCCTAAAAATGGAGAAACATACGTCGCTCCAGCACGAGCTGCTAAAAGCGCTTGGTTTACTGTAAAGATCAAGGTTACATTTGTTTTTACGCCTTTCTTTGCAAGGTAGCGCGTCGCTTCCAAGCCAGCTAATGTCATAGGCAGCTTAATCGTAATGTTTTTATCTCCGTCGTTAATTTTAATCAGTTCTTCAGCTTGAGCAATCATGTCTTCAGCAGAAAGTGCGTCAGGCGTTACCTCTGCAGAAACGGATTCAACTTCCGGTACCATTTGAAGAATTTCTTCGATGCGGTCTTCAAACCTTACGCCTTCTTTTGCTACTAAAGATGGATTGGTTGTCACACCAGCTAGAACACCTACTTTGTATGCTTTCTTAATATCCTCAAGGTTTGCTGTATCAATAAAAAATTTCATCTCACTATTCCTCCTTATTATTGTACATAAATCTATATTTCAACGTACGCGAACTATAGCCTAGCCAATTTGCTGCAGGGCATATAGGTTTTCTATAGAAGCGTTTTCAATCTCTTTTGCAGTTAATACCTTTAATTTTTCTAAAAATTGTATGGCGTCCACTCGGTCTTCAATGTCTTCTTCTGTACGAATATTCTCCGTTTTAATCTGATGGATACATTCGTTGATGACTTCTTTGTACGCATTCGTTTGGATAAACCATTCTGCTAACAGCGTTTTTGTTGCTTCTCTTTCTTCTTCACTTTTAACTGCAAACAAACTCTCTGTTTCCGTTTCACTCAGCATAAGGCTGCTAAAATCGTGATTCATACAAAGCCAAAAATAACCTTTTTGGCTATCGTAATACTTTCCTTCTCTTAAAAGAAAATACTTGATTCCAAATTTAATTTTATGAGATTGGTTCTCTGAACTCGGCATATGAATTTCTTTTATTTCTACGCTTTCTGATACATCCAGATATGTTTCTAAACCGTACTTTGTATTCACTACTTTTGCATCCAATACGTCCATCCTCATTCTCCTTTTCTCACATTCTATTTATTTTTATAAAAAAACAGAGGTCTGATTTTATGTAATAACGAATCCAGTTTTTGTGGATGTTTTTCTTAACCAACCGACATGTTTTACTGTTTACGCTTTCATTATATATCAGATTATTCGAAAAAACATCAAAAACAATCAAATTCATTCAAAAAAAGTCATAAAATCGTAAAAAGTAGTCATAAAAGGTCATTATCTATTAAAAATAGATGAACTTTTATGTTAATTGCGTGCTTCAATGTATCTTAAGGTAATTACCTTTTCCAAAAAAACCGACTTTTATTACATACCCTCTCTGCAAAAATATACCCACTCGTTTCACCATTTTTTCACTTTAACATGATATCCTGTAGTATAATTTTGTTTCACGTACTAATTCTCATTAATTTTCGCCGTTTTAGGTTATTCGTTTTTATTTGTGGGAAAGTTACATAAATACAACACGTTATGAATAAGGGGATGTTAACATGGATAAGAGAATTGAAACATTAAAAGAAAAGCTGCCTGATAATCATAAGGAGGTTGCTGTTCTCACTTCTCATATTTTTGATGCGCTTGATAAATTAACAACTGAACACCGCAGATATGTTGGGATTTCGGCAGCCGCTAAAATAAAGCCTAACCCAGATGAAGAGAAAGCTTTTTTTGATACCATTTATCAAGTAAAAACCCTCATCATGTCAGAGCTTGAAAAAACCGTTGAGGACATCGAGCACAAAGGTGATAAAAACTGGGATAAGAACTATAAAGATGGAGTCAAGTGATAGCTAAATAAGATGTTTAAAAGCCTGTGCTTCAAGAAGCACAGGCTTTTTCATGAGATCCTCTATCCTCTACTGATTCGACTAGGAGAGGTCTTGGAATTCAATTATTGAAGATTTAGTACGGTTACTTTTTCACGAGTCATGGATTCAATACTTTTACGAATGCCTTGAGCGCCCATACCGGATCCTTTTACACCGATAAAAGGAAAATGATCGGGACCACGTTCTGTGCGGCCATTGATTTGAACGGAACCGACTTCCATTTTATTTGCAATTGAGAAGGCTTTATTAATATCTTTTGTAAAAACACTTGCTTGTAAGCCAAATTCTGATTCGTTTGCTATATCAACGGCTTCTTGATCAGAAGCGACGCGAATAATTGGTAATACAGGGCCAAATGGTTCTTCCCATGCTACGCGCATAGTATCATTTACGTCATCTAAAAGAGTAGGATAAATAAGGTTGCCTTCACGCTTGTTTCCAGTCACAACTGTTGCACCTTTTCCTAGTGCATCTGCAATTAAAATCTGAATAAAGTCCGCTGCTTTGCTATCAATTAATGGAACGATCGTACATCCATCTTCAGGAGAACCGACTGATAGTTTATGTACTTCTTCTTTTAAAATATTTACGAGCTCGTTTGCCACTTTTTCATGCACAAGTACACGTTTAATAGCTGTACAGCGCTGGCCGGAATAAGAAAATGCTCCGCTTATAATATGTTTTGCTGCTTCTTGTAAATCTGCATCTTCACATACAATACCCGGGTCTTTTCCTCCAAGTTCTAATACAAGAGGAATCATGCCTGCCTTTTTAGCTAATTGAGTACCCGTATTTGTTCCTCCGGTAAATGAAATCATGTTAATGCCTTTATGTTCAACCAAATAATCCCCAATAACAGATCCGCGACCCGTTACGACATTTACAAGACCTTGTGGAATACCTGCTTGATGAAGAGCTTCAATCATCTTAATACCGCTGATCGCTCCTTGCGTTGCGGGTTTGAAGATAACTGCATTTCCTGAAATAAGCGCAGGCGCCAGTTTAGCAGCTGCTAAATTTACCGGATAATTAAAAGGAGGAATTGCGAGTACAACACCTAAAGGCACGCGTTCAACAATGGCAACTTTAGACTTAGAACCGCCAGGAAAACTATCTCCCTTCATGCTTTCTCCGTTCATATGAAGGGCTTCTTCAACTGTATAGCGAATGAAATCAGCTGTGCGCACTACTTCATTTCTTGCATCTTTTAAGCTTTTTCCAACTTCCTTCATGATAATTTCGGCAATTTCACTCTGCATTTTCACCAGCTCATCCGCCCATTTGTATAAATATTTTGCACGTTCTTGCAGAGAAATTTCTGCCCACCCTTTCTGAGCTTTCTGCGCGGCATGTACTGCTTCATCGACCTCTTCTTTTGTGATAGCCTGCACTTTCCCAATCACGTCATGACGGTATGGAGAAACAATGTCGATTGTCTGCCCTGATTTGCTTTCTTTCCACTCACCGTTAAGATAAAAAGAATAAGTTGATACATTTAATACCGTTGTTGTCATAAAAAGTCCCCCTTAATAAAAGTAAAAGTGAAATTTATTATCAAAATTTTCAGTCTTTTTACGAATGAAAACTCTGTGAATATCTGAGCAAAAAAGAATTCTAGCTGTATCCATTTCTATAACTTTTTAATATCGCTTGTAACTTCCTTAAACTTGTTGCCTTTAAAGCAGTAGCTTTTCTCTTTTCGACTCAAAACCAAAGCATCATATAATTTAATGAATATTTTGTATTTTTAATATATATAAATTTCTTTCATTCGTACAATACAAAAAAGTTATCTCAACGATTAATAATTTTAATGATTTATATCCCCTATACGAAAAAAATTTATGACTTCCTACTTTTTTAGGGAAAATGGGAGTTTTAAGCTCCCTTGATTATATTTATTTTGAGGGAGATATTGAGGAGCTGCACTACTCTTTTTGTTCTATGTGTTGAGAAAATAAAATAAGGGTATATAATAAATATAGGAAAATGAAGATAAAAGTAGAATATATATTCTAAAGGGAGGGATTTATTGTGATTGTTACTTTAGGTTTTGTGGCATCAATTATTGCTTTGTTTATGCTTTTTACTAACGGGACGTCCAATATCCCGGAAGAAATAATCCATGAAACAACAAATGTCAATAAAGAAGAGCAGTATATGTATTATATATAAAGCGTCTTAACAGACGCTTTTTTGTTGCGCTTTTTACAAAGTCTATAGCGGTTAGAAACGGCCCTCACCTATCATTTATCTTTATTTGTCAGTGCCTGATAGCCATAAATAGTTAAGCAGAAACTAATAAAAGAAAAAAAGATATGTTTTGGCTTAAAGTTAACTAACGTAAATAAGTCCAGTTTTTGATACAAGTAACTTAGCGGAAAAGCAAATAGTGAATACATAAGTAAATTAACGAAAAAAAATCTCTTAAAGCTGCCAAACGTAAAATGAAAGATCCACAGTGTCTCTATCAAAAAGGGGCCAAAAATAAAACTGCTATCGTTTAAAATTTTTCCTTTCCACCCTCCTTTTACACTCCACCACTTGTAAGGAATAGCCAATGAGCACATTCCAATTACTAAAGATGAGGCAAAAAGAGAAGCGGGAAAATAGGTTCTAATTGATTTTTTCGGTATAAAAACAAGGGAAATCCACGGAAGAAACAATTGAAGAATTCTGATGAAATTGGGTATATTAGTAAATTCTCCTTTCTTATGTTAACATGCCTAAATGTAATCGGATTATGCCTATATCACAAAAACAGTATAAGCTCTGTTGCTATGTGAGTTATTCACAACCGGTGGAACAATCATAATTAAGACGGAGCACAGCTTCCAACAAAACGTTTAAGAGCTAATTCTTTTTAAATGAAAATATCTGAATTCAAAATACGACAGACTTCGACACTATCTATTTGTTACTATATTTTTTAGGTTCTATTTTTAGATTGGAACCATTTTTACATAAATAATTCAACAATTTAAGCCTTTAAAATGACATGGCAAGTGGAGGAAACTTAATGTGTTTCAAATGTAGACTACTGCTGATAAAGATAGAATTTATACGAAAAATGATGATGATGATTGCCCTAGAAGAAGGGTTCACAAGTAGTAATACGATTAAAATCAGTCAGGATCTAGATGTATTGTTAAATCGGTTTGAAGCTACTTGTTAAAAAATGTTCGTTGATAACAGAAAAAGGATCTTTCGATAAGATCCTTTTTTGCTGTTGGTAGACAATTATTTGTTTCAAAAAAATGAAGGCTGATGTTATTTAGTAGTACATTTTGATCGCTCGTTCAAACTCTATTTAATCATTCTGTGCTTCAAAAAAGTCCCACATCATTTTTGAAGCATTTGGACCTTTTGAATCAGTATCTGATCCATTGTCATTTCCTCCTGACCATGCATGCCACATATCCTCTACCATAATTTTTTTCATCCAGATTTTATTTTCTGCATCTATGTAGTCAGACATTATGTAGCTATAATGATTTCCGTTGTCTTGTGACGTATAAAAAGCAGCATTTTCATGTAGGTTTATACCGCAATTCTTATATGTATAAATCCACTGTTGAATTAATGTAGACGCATTAATTGGATTGACTGTTGTATCTGATTGACCATGAAACGTAATGATGGGAACAGGCCGTGCATAAGGTCCCATTTTTTTATAAGCTTCATCACCGTCAAGTTCAGGATTTAACGAGCCGTATAGCATGACTTCTCCAGCTGTGATAAGGTCTACAGCATACGCATTACTGCCTGCTGAGTGAATGCCTACCGCTTTAAATACATCAGGATAAGCAATAGCCATCACATTTGCCATAAAGCCTCCAGCTGACATACCAGCAAGGTATATATTAGTAGAATCAATCGCATATTTAGCGATTATGTGATCAATCATATCTTTTATTATGTCTGGCTCTCCATTACCGCGAAACTGGTTATACTCATAAAACCAATTCCAGCACCCGTTGGAATTAGCAAAATAATTCATTTGAGGATAGAGAACAATAAAGCCTTTTTCTTCCGCTAGCTTATTCATCTCCATGCCTGCAGCAAAATCATCTGCGTCTTGTTGACATCCATGAAGCATAACGATTAATGGTACTTTACTTAATCCAGTATATGTACTTGGAACATACACCTTGTAGGTAAAATAATCATCATAATTATACTCTTTCCAAATAGGTTGAAAGAACACGCTCTGTAATTCTAGTAAAAACGTAGAAGCAGTTAAAACTGGATTTGTAAAAAAGGAACATAAAGTATTCACGGAGTTTACCCTCTCTCTATTTCTGATGTATATACTCTTTATTTCGTTATACCACAAAATAATCCTTTTATTATGAAGCTGAACTTTTTATATGCCTTTAATTATTTCTTCTTTCATGCTTTAGTCGTACAAATTCATACAGTAAGTTACGCTTTGCGTTGGATAACAACTTTAGGTAATTTTATTAAACTTAATATAACGACTATCCAATCGGGAAAATTTTAAAGGGAGTGTTCAAAATGGCGAAAATAAAGCCTGGTTTTAAACGTTACTGGAATGAGATCATTCAAGCCCTTATTACCACCAAATAATAGACAAAAATCCTACTACAGAAAAAAGTTGTGCAGCACGGATAGGTTAATAAGGCTAGCCCTTTACGATAGCGATAAAACAGTTGGTCTTATCGAAGAAGGCACGCGTGAATTTAGCTTGAAAGATCCTATCTTTCCATATTCTGAACCGACTACAAAACAAGTGTCTTTTAAGAGAATAAAAAAGGACTGGCTATAAAAAGCCAGTCCTTTTTTATGTTATCAAACGATTATTTCTTTAACTAAAATTAAAGACTGATGTTATTAGGCGGTACTTTGTCATCTGTCTTGAGCTCAGATTCTATGTATGAATCTTTAGAGGACTCTCCCATACGCCAATAAACAAGAAAGCTGATGGCAATACATCCTGCTACATAGAAAAAGAAAAGTGATTCATGGCCGATACTTTTTAGCCATAGTGCGATAAATTCTGCAGTACCTCCAAATATGGCAACTGTAAGTCCGTACGGTAACCCTACACCAAGAGCTCGAATTTCTGTCGGGAAAAGCTCCGCTTTTACAATAGCGTTAATAGATGTATAACCTGTTACAATGATAAGTCCGATTGTCATTAATAAAAAAGCCATGACTGGATTATGAGCTTGTTTCATAAAAAGAAACAGCGGTACAGTCAGTAATGTTCCTAAAATACCAAAGCTCATTAACAGAGGTCTGCGTCCAATTTTATCAGATAGCATACCTGCTATTGGCTGAATAACAACAAATACAAGCAGCGCACAGAAGTTAATCCAGCTTACGACTCCTTTATCTAGCCCTACACTGTTTACCATAAATTTTTGCAAATACGTCGTATACGTATAAAAGGCGACCGTTCCTCCTAATGTTAAGCCAATAACGGTCAACACTGCTTTAGGATGCTTCATAAGTGCTTTAATAGTTCCGGCGTTTTCACGGCTTTCAGAGTCCATTTTAGAAAATTGCTCTGACTCATCCATTGTACGGCGCAGCCATAAAACGCTTAGCGCTCCGATGGCTCCAATAACAAAGGGAATACGCCAGCCCCATGAAATCATATCTGCTTCACTAAGAACGTTTTGCAGAATAATTTGAACACCTAATGCCACCAGCTGACCAGCAACAAGCGTCACATACTGAAAGCTTGAATAAAACCCTCTTCGCCCGCTGCTTGCCATTTCAGAAAGGTAAGTTGCAGACGTTCCGTATTCTCCTCCTAAGGAGATTCCTTGCAGCAAACGCGCTAGTACTAGAATAATAGGAGATAATAATCCTATGGTGCCATAGTTAGGAGTACAAGCGATAATAAAAGAACCGCTCGCCATAATTGTAATAGACAAGGTAAGTGCAGCCCGGCGACCGTATCGATCCGCGTAGCGCCCCATTAATAAACTACCAATTGGACGCATCAAGAAACCGACGGCAAAGATTGCAGCTGTGTTAAGCAGCTGACTTGTTGAATCACCTTCCGGGAAGAATTGCGATGAAAAATAGACGGCAAAAGCAGAGTAAACGTACCAATCGTACCATTCAATTAAATTCCCAACAGATCCTTTGAAAATATTACTTGTAATACGCCTGTTGTTTGCAGCTTCACTGGTATGAGCCATGATTGATCCCTCTTTTCTTTGAGTGTTTAATGTCAGTTCTCCTGTAATATAAAGTAGCAAGTAATTTACCAGCAAATCTTTTTAAACAGCTAGATTGTATTGCTTTCTATAAAACCTGTTCAACCAATTACTTATATAATGATAGCGCTTAAAAAAGGTTGAATAATCCATTTCAATATCATTTATAGTAACAAAATAAAAGTTTTTAAAAGCGGCTGCTGTCTATTACATATGTAGTGTTAATCCTCCCTTCTATTTATATATTGTACTATTGATTTATTAGAAAATATAATATTTTCTAATTATTTATACAAAAATTTTACAAAGTTCGGCTTTCTAATTTATATGACAAACAGAAAAAAAGCCATGTTCTTTAAGTGAGAACATGATTAAGAAAATACTCTTTTCAACTTGTGAGTGTAAGCTGCTTACATTTACATAATATGTAGAATAAACATAACTTGTACTAAGCTCTAACCTAAATTTAAGATAATTATCGAATTTTAATCTTATCCTCTATTATATATACAGTCATAGATGCTCTATAATTTTGTTACATCGGCGACCTTAATTTGGCTCATTTGACTTTAAATTCACACCAAAAGCGTTCTATCCCGAGATATTTTTCACCTAAGCTTGTTGTTTGGAAACCAAACTTAGAATAGAAGTTTACTGCCTCTTTATCTGTCTCAGCAAAAACAGAATGTATATCATGTTTCTTACAAAGAAAATTAATCATGCTGCTTCCTATTCCTCTACCTCTTTCTCTCGGTAAAACAGCTATATGTTTTATAACAGCTTCTTTGGAGTTAAGAAATTCAACTCCTATACAACTAACGGCTTCTTCGTTTACTTCCATACTGTACAATTTCCGACTTGGCAAACAAACGTATTTTTTATATTCTTCATCAACCTTCTCTTCTAAAGTTGCATAAGATAAAAGTTTTTTTATGGCCGGACTGACCGCAGGTGAAGTGATTTCTTTCATACTAGCGCCTTTTTCCCCCTATTACCTTATTAATAATTAGTTTGTTTCTTGGGGATGTTGTTGCTTGTCCTTACATGAGAGAGAATAACTATATAAAATAATGAATGAGAAGAAATACCCCGAGAACTGGAGCAGCAGCTAACACAAGGTTTATAGAATTTGTAATTCTCCACTTTTTGTCTGTTTTTGATTCCGTGGCCAGATTAGCTCTCATTCGATTACCGCTTACAGCTACTCCAGATATAATGATGGCTAGCCCTACTAATAGAATGAAAACTGCAAAAAATACTGTTTCTGAATTTACGTTTGCTATTGTACATCCTAATAAAAGAATAAAAGATAAGATGAACCCTCCAATAATTGATTTAATCATTTTTGCTTTCCTCCTAGCCTTTTTATAAAGTTTCCACACATTAACTATATAATATCATTTTTTCTATATTTTTACTTTTATTTCTGTTATCCCAACAGGTAAAAAGACAGCAATTAAGGCCATTTAAAAAAAGCGAAACGCTTATGTGTAAAAGCGTTTCGCTCAAGGGAACTACATTTTAACTATCTTTTGTGATATCTGCCGGACGTATACGAATTACTTTTGATAAGTCACTTAATGTTAACTGTATCTGGTGACCTGCACGCCCGCCTGAAAAGTAAATCGTTTCGCAGTCTTCTGCTGTAGAGTCAATGAAGGTTGTGAACTGCTTTTTCATTCCGATAGGAGAACACCCGCCGTGAACATATCCTGTAAGAGGCAAGAGTTCTTTTTGAGGAATCATTTCTAAGGACTTTTCACCAGCTGCTTTTGCCGCTTTCTTTAAGTCAAGCTCCTTTTCAACAGGTACTATGAAGACGTAATGTTCTTTTGATTTCCCTACGGTCACCAGTGTCTTGAAGACTTTAGCAAGATCCTCTCCGAGCGAAGTAGCTACCTGTACCCCACTCAGATTTTTAGTTTCATAAGAATAATAATTGTACTCAATTTTTTTCTGATCTAAAATTCGCATGACATTCGTTTTATCTGCTTTTTTACCCATAATTATCACCGACACTATCATAACACGTTTTGTTTTTATATCTCCATATATTAGGATAGGTAGGTTAGTAAGGGTTATTCATATCTTTTATATAAAAATGAATCTAATATGCTGAATAATGACTTTTCTCAACCTATTGAACCCTCTGTTTTCACAGAAAAAAAGCCACTAGAGGCACTAGTGACTTTTTCATTTCTATTTATTCAATTGTGTTGCTGCATGACTACGTATGTTTTCTATATCTCTACAGCTTCTCAAATTAATTATAAAGATGACATTTTACTTTATGCTTGCTGTCAATCACTGTATCTTCGGGTGTTTCTTTCATGCAGCGGTCAAATGCGAACGGGCATCTTTTATGAAAAGCACAGCCTGAAGGTGGATTAAGAGGAGAAGGAATTTCACCTTTAACCTCAATTTTTTCGCGTTTTTCATGTTCGTGAATTGCCGGGACAGATGATAAAAGAAGTTTTGTGTAAGGATGACGAGGATTTGAAAAAATCTCATCTGTGGGGCCTTCTTCTACTAATCTTCCTAAATACATCACGCCAACGCGGTCTGCAATATGTCTTACGACGCTTAAATCGTGGGAGATAAAGAGATATGACAGCTTCATTTCTCTTTGCAAACTGCGCAGTAAGTTTAAGATTTGTGCTTGAATGGATACGTCCAGTGCTGAAACCGGTTCGTCACAAATAATAAGCTTTGGGTTTAAAATCAATGAACGCGCAATGCCTATGCGCTGGCGCTGACCGCCTGAAAATTCGTGCGGATAGCGGTTGTAATCTTCTTCATTAAACCCAAGCTTTTTTAATAACTCAATGACAAGCTGCTTTCGTTCGCTTTTTGCCCCTACATTATGAATCGTTAATGTTTCTTGAATAGAAGCACCAATCTTTTTCCTTGGATTAAGGGAAGTATGCGGATCTTGGAAAATCATTTGCAAATCTTTACGAATTGTTCGTAAGCGTGAGGCTTTGGATTCGAAAATACTTTCTCCATTAAACTGTGCTTCTCCGCCCGTTGGTTCTACTAATTTTAAAAGCGTACGCCCTGCTGTGCTTTTCCCGCAGCCGGATTCTCCTACTAATCCATACGTTTCACCTTCATAGATATCAAAGGATACATCTTGAACTGCTTTAATTTGGCCTTTTGCTTTCCCTAAAGCAGAACGAACCGGATAGTATTTTTGTAGGTTGCGAACTTCAAGCAAGGGCTTGGTGCTTTGCTGTTTTGCTTCACTATACATACGCAACCTCTCCTTCTTGAATTTTTTCATAGTGCCAGCATCGAATGCGATGCGTATCATCGGCATGCTCTAAAACAGGTACTTCTTTATGGCATTTTTCCGTTGCAAATGGGCATCTTGGTGCAAAACGACAGCCGTCTGGCACGTTTGAAAGCGGCGGAACCGTTCCTGGAATGGACGAAAGCTCTTGTGTTCTGTCGCTGTCTAAGTGAGGAACCGACTTAATTAAGCCCATTGTATAAGGATGAAGTGGTTTTGAAAACAGCGTTTTAACGTCCGTTTCTTCCATCACTTGTCCTAAATACATCACGGCTACTTTTGTACAAATATTAGCTACAACGCCTAAATCATGGGTGATGAAAAGCACGCCCATGTTGAGCTTATCTTTTAAATCCATCATAAGGTCAAGGATTTGCGCTTGAATGGTTACGTCTAAAGCCGTTGTTGGCTCATCGGCAATAAGAAGCTTTGGTTCACACGCTAAAGCCATCGCAATCATAATGCGCTGCCTCATTCCGCCGGAAATTTCATGCGGATACTCTTTTGCTCGCTGTTCTGGAGACGGAATGCCCGTTAGTCTCAAAAGCTCTACGACTTTCTTTTGCGCTTCTTTTTTGGAGACTTTCTGATGCAGACGAATCACTTCAGCAATTTGTTTTCCAATTGGCATAACGGGATTTAATGACGACATTGGATCTTGGAAAATCATTGAGATTTCGTTTCCTCTTAGCTTTTGAATTTGCTTTGAAGACATGTCTAATAAGTTTTTTCCTTCAAACAAAATCTTGCCATCGTAGCTTGTTAGGTCTTCATCTAATAGCTGAAGAATAGATTCGGACGTTACGCTTTTTCCTGATCCAGATTCACCGACAATGCCTAATACTTCTCCTTTATTTAATTGAAGAGATACATTGTCAACAGCCGTTACTTCTCCGCTATACGTTGTAAAAGTTACTTGTAAGTCTTCTAATTTTAAAAGGGCGTTACTCAACGTTTTTTCCTCCTTTTCTTCAGCATTACGTTTTTCGGATTTAACCAGTCGCGCAGACCGTCACCAAATAAATTAAGGCCAAGTACAATTAAAATGATGAATACACCCGGAAACAAGGTCATCCACCACGCGTTGTAAATCGCAAGCTTTCCGTCATACAGCATATTTCCTAAGCTTGGTGTCGGCGCAGGAATCCCGGCTCCTAAAAAGCTTAGCGAAGCCTCAGTTAAAATCGTTACGGCAAACACGTATGTTACTTGAACGATTAAAGGCGATAAGACGTTTGGCGCCATATGAAAACAAATGATTCGAAGTGAGCTTGCTCCTTGAGCTTTTAGCGCTTCAATAAACGTTTTTTCTTTTACAACAAGCGCAGCTGAACGAACAATTCTCGCAATCGAAGGAATAAATACAAGGCTCAGTGCGATAATAACGTTGCTTGTTTTAGGTCCTAAAGCAGACATAATAGCAATTGCCAGTAAAATAGATGGAAAAGCAAACAAGCCGTCACAAATTCTCATTAAAATATAATCAAGAATTTTATAATAAGAAGATAAAAGTCCAACGATTAAACCAAGTACAGTAGCAATAATCGTTACTGCGGCTCCAATCATTAATGATATTCTGACGCCGTACATTGTCCGGCTAAATACATCTCGTCCAAAGTTATCCGTTCCAAACCAGTGCGTGCTTGACGGCGGTGCTAATCGATTTGCAGGGTCGATTTGTAAGCTGCCAAAAGGAGAAATGAGCGGAGCAAAAACAGCAATCAAAATAGATAATAAAATAAGTATCGCTCCTCTTACTAGCAAACGATTTGAGAAAAAGCGCGCTGCCGCTGGGTTTCTTTTTTTCTTTGCAGTTACTGAAATGGTCTCTGTATTTTGTTGTGCGTTCACATTCATCACCCTCCTTTAATCATGATAAGAATTGCGTACACGCGGATCGATCACGGCATACAGCAAATCAACAACTAAATTGATGACCACATAAGCAACCGTAATTAAAAGTACGGCTCCTTGAATAAGCGCGTAATCACGGCGTTCAATTGATGAAACAATCAGCTGACCTAACCCCGGGATGTTAAATAATGATTCTGTTACCGCCGCTCCGGTCACAAGCCCCGCAAATGATTCTCCGATAACTGTTAAAATCGGTAAAAAACTCACGCGCAGCGTATGCTTAAGCATAATTGTGCGTTCATTTAATCCTTTTGCTTTTGCCGTTTTAACAAAGTTCTCAGAAATGGTATCGAGTAAAGATGAACGCGTCATACGCGTAATTAATGCAGCTTGAATCGCTCCAAGCGTAATCGTTGGTAAAACTAAGTACTTTAAATACTCAAATAATCCAGCATTTAACGGAACGTATCCTGAAACAGGAAAAATTCGAAGCTGTACCGCAAAAAGCAAAATAAGGAATGAACCGAGAAGAAAGCTAGGAATGGAAATACCTAAAAGGCTGGCTCCCATAATGCTTTCATCACGAATCGTTCCTTTGTGTTTAGCCGCATATATACCAAATAGTAAAGCAAACGCCACGCCAAAAATTTGCGCGAGTATAGCTAGAGAAACCGTAGGACCTACGTTATCCCAAATTGCCCCGAGCACAGATTTATTTAAAAAGTAGGAATAGCCAAAATCTCCGTGAAAAATGTTAGATAGCCAGATAAAGTATTGATTGACCACGGGCTCATCCAATCCCATTTCCTTGCTCAGCGCTGCAATTTGTTCTGGACTTGCGCCTTGTCCTAAAATGATCGCTGCAGGACTCCCAGGCGTTAAGCGCGTAATTAAAAACACAACAATAGATACAATGAATAAAACAGGAATTAGTGCAAAAAGTCTCTTAAGTGTATAAGCTCCCATCGTAAACTCCTTTCTAAAACAGAGAGCATAAGCTCTCTGTTTATTAGAATAATAAGATATTATTTTGTTAAACTCATATTGTAGAAAATTGGACCTAAATTATACTCATAGCCTTTTGCATTGTTAGAAACGGCATTGATGTTCACTTTATGACCAATAAGCGTAAACGGAAGCTCGTCCCATACGTATTGTTGAATTGCATCAATGTCACCGCGAGCTTCTTTAACAGAAGGAGCAGCTTTAATTTTATTTAAGTAGTCCATTGATTTTTCAACTGATGTACCTTTTGTAGTCCAGAATCCTTGGAAGATGGTAGAACGAGCGTTCCAGTCAACAGGATAGATGTCCCATTGGCTTGTATCACTCATTTTATCGCTGAATGTCGCCCAGTCGTATACTTCTAATTTTACATTCATACCAATGTCTTTTAACTCTTGTTGAACGACAACAGCTGTATTGTATTGATCTTGGTAATCACGAGACGCCATTAAACGAATTTCTTCCCCGTTATAACCAGATTTCTTCAAATATTCTTTTGCTTTTTTCTTGTCATGCTGGTTGTATTCTTCTTTTCCAGCTGTACTGTAGTAGTTTGGATACTCTTTGTTCACAATGGATGAAGAAAGCTTGTAATAATCTGAGCTTCCGTAAGAACTGTCTAAAATGTCTTTTGAGTTAAGAGCTGCGTTAACTGCTTTTCGTGCATTGATATCTTTGAAGACGCCTTTATCTGCGTTGTAGAAAAGTCCCATAAATCCGCCTGGTGATGTTTCTACTTTTGCATTTTGACTGCCTTCAACTTGTTTGGCATTATCGCTTGATACAGATAGCGCAACGTCAAATTGTCCGGTTGTAATACCAGAAATCCTAGTTGACTCATCGCTTACGAAACTAATCTTAATTTCATCGACGTGAGGAGTTTTCTTAACTTCGCGGCCTTTCGAAGAATAATCTTTAAATTTCTCTAATAAAAGATATTGATTTTTCTTCCATTCTTTTACTTTATATGGACCTGTTCCTATGTAGTCTTTGATCCCTTCATCAGATGCATTGTCAACCACTTCTTTTGGTAAAATAGCTGCTGCGGGGATTGGATCAGCTAATAAAGATAGCGTGTTAACATTTGGTGATGGTAAATGAAGCTCCACCATATCATCATTGGTTTTTGTCATTTCAGCACCAGAGAAGTTTGTTTTCCCAAGGGATGATAGCTTAATCCAGCGGTTAATAGAAGCGACAACGTCATCTGCAGTCATTTCTTTACCGTTATGAAATTTAACCCCTTTTCTTAAATGGAACGTGTATGTTTTTTTATCATCGCTAATATCTACTTTAGACGCTAAGTCAGGCTTAGGATTTCCTTTGTCGTCTAAAATCATTAACCCTTCATAGATACTGCGCGTTGCGTCTTTCACATCTGAGTCCCCAGTGATTTGAGCATCTAGCGTTGCTGGCTCACTTTGAGACGCGACGTTTAGCGTTCCGCCTTCTTTTCCTTCTTTTTCACTTGAAGAATTTTCACTTGCGTTACCACTGCACCCTGCTACCATGAGGACAATGGTTAAAAGAGAGATGAAAAGTAAATAAGTCCTTTTCACTAAAATCACTCCTATTTCCTTGTATAAAATTTTAATCCGACTATAATAAGAAGAATAGTAGGAATGTGAACAATTGTAGCACTACCTTCTACCTTTGGCAATTAGTATTTTTAACATACAGAGGCTATTATACCATTTTCTATTAAATAAATATGGTATATATGTATAATAGTTGAATAAAAGAACCATTTATTTCTTATAAAGCAAGCGATTGAACACACTTTATCAACGCAGTAAAAAAGAAAGAACATCTCAAGAAATGGTAATTTAACAAAAAGGAGAAAACAACAGTGGGATTTTTAATTGGTATATCAGGAAGCATTATTGTGGATCAAGGAGGACGCTTTCCAGGCTATAAGCGAGCGTATGTGAATAACGACTATATCGAATCAACAGCGCTCAGCGGCGGAGTTCCTTTTATCTTGCCAGTGCTAAAAGACGAAGAAATGATTAAAGCGCAGGCAGAAAGTATAGACGGGTTGATTTTGTCAGGTGGACAAGACGTTAATCCCCTTTTATACGGAGAAGAACCGACAACCAAAACGGGTTCCCCTTTTTTAGCACGAGATCAGTCTGAACAGCTATTGTTAAAGCATGTGATCGACCAAGGAAAGCCCGTGTTAGCGATTTGTCGCGGCTTACAAATTTTAAACGTTGCTTACGGCGGCACTCTTTATCAAGACATGTCAGACATTAAAGAGTCATTTATCAAACATGATCAATACAACAATACAAGCGACCCTTCTCATTCCATCATGATTAAAGACGGAACACGCCTACATGACCTTTACGGTAATCAAGCTCTTATTAATTCATTTCACCATCAAGCAATTAAAGACGTAGCGCCTGGTTTTGAAGTTTCCGCATGGGCGAAAGATGGAGTTATTGAAGCCATTGAAAAACAAGGAGAGCAATTTGTAGTGGGGGTACAGTGGCATCCAGAAATGATGGCAAAAGAACATACTTCAATGCTAAACTTGTTTAAACTGTTTATGGAACATGTGCAGCAAACAGCCACGAAAAAAGTCAGCATTTGACGTTCAAAGTTACTAGTTCACCAATATAAAAAAGGCAGGCCGTTATAATGGCCTGCCTTTTTGTATTAACTGAAGATGCGCATAGGAATCTAGACATCTAGACAAATTTTCATCTATTAATTAGGTAAAAAGAAGAAAAACAGCGCAAGCATCTTTAGCTTTTACAATATTTCAATATACCCTTCTGTTCCATGTACGCGAATTCGCTGTCCGTCTTTTATCAGCCGAGTAGCATTCTCTACTCCGACAACCGCTGGCAATCCGTATTCACGTGCAATGACTGCTCCATGAGTCATCAGTCCGCCAACTTCCGTAACAAGCCCCTTTATTCCTACAAATAACGGGGTCCAGCTAGGGTCAGTAAAGGAAGTGACTAATATATCTCCATCTGATAGATTAGCATTTTCCATGTTTAAAATGACGCGCGCTCGCCCTTCAATCACTCCTGAAGAAACCGGTAAACCTACAATTGCTTGGGACGGAAGATTTTCTCGTTTGTACGCACCTGTAACAATTTCGCCATGAGACGTGATTACACGCGGAGGTGTTAGCTTTGTGTATAATTGGTATTCTTCTTTTCGCTTGGTGATGATTTGATCATTCACTTTATGTGTGCGCACGACTTCTTGAAGTTCGTCAAACGTCAGATAGTATATATCTTCTGTTTCAGAAATAACACCGGCTTTTACAAGCTGAGCGGCTTCTTTCAGCAGAGCCTGCTTATAAACAAAATAGCGATTAATCATGCCGTATTTGGGATATTCACGATAACCGATAAAATTTCGGATGAGATTAATCTTTTCTTTTGTTTCTTTTGCTTTTTGTTCACCATCCGGCAATTGCTTCAAGCGGTTTAATAGCTCTTGCTCTTTTTTCAAGGCTTCCTGCAGGCCTTTTTCAAATTTTTGCTTGCTAGCGTTAGCCTCAAAGTTTTTAATATTACCAAGAATCACAGGGATAAGTGCAGACGGCTTTTCGCTCCAGCGAGTTTTCGTAATATCGATTTCGCCGGGACATCGCATCCCGTATTCGCTGAGATAATCATAGATAGCGTCTTGAGTTTCCTGTCCGCCTTCCAACTTAACCAGTTTCTCCAAAAAGTTATCATCTTTTACGTGCTGTAAATAATGAATGACTTCAGGATAAGGACGAATCACATCTGCGACATCCAATAGCGCCAGACCCATTTCTGAAGTAATATTGTTTGGTACAGATTGAGAAAGCGCGTCTGCTGCGTTTTTTTCACCTAGCCACGTCTCCATTTTTTCATTGATCCATGATGAAGCATCCATAGCGGCCATAAACACAGCTGAACTTTGTGGGTCAAATAAAATCTTCTTTAATGTCCCGATATCTTCTGAAATAAAGTTGACTAATTCCGACCCTGATTTCTTTTGGATGGTTTGCTTTAGATCTTCTATTGATGCTTGATTCTTCTTGATCAAGTCAGAAACGATCGTCGAGTCGTTTTCGATTTGTGCCTTAGGCTTCGTAGGCGGCACGCTTTTATTGCTTTTACCGGAACTTTGATCATTTGGTAAAGGTTTTATAAAGTCTCCTCGCTCTATTATGCTTGTAAGTGCGTCCTTCATGAGCGGATCATGTTGTCCCATGGCACCTAACATCATTTTTCTGCTGTCAGGTAAAGCTAGCATATTCGTGACATCAACAAACAGCCTTCCACCGGCTGTACGCATCGGTGCATTAGTCGTTAACAGAAAAAAAGACAATCCCAGTGGTTTCATGGCATCGGTCATCATTTGTTGATGTCCAACAGATACATAAACGCGATTTTCCTGATCATGTGCTTCAGGAATTGGATATAAAGTAGTAATTGGACGACTTTGGACAATATAAAATGTATCATGAGCCAAGCACCACTCGATATCTTGAGGACAATCAAAATAAGCTTCAAGCTGTCTTCCAACGCGTTCTAGCTGTAAAATTTGAAAGTCAGTGAGCGCTTGCGTTTTTTGCAGATCAGAATGAACTTCCTTCGTTTCTGTTCCGCCTTCTTTTAATCCGTAGATAGCTACCTTTTTAGCTGCTATTTTTTTATCGACGATTTCTCCTTCTTTTACTTTATAGCAATCGGCAGAGACCAAACCTGACACCAGCGCTTCTCCAAGCCCAAATCCCGCATCGATTGATAACAGCTTTCGGTTAGAAGTAATTGGGTCAGCGGTAAATAAAATACCTGAAGCCTGCGGAAAAACCATTCGTTGAACAATAACCGATACGTGCACTTGACTATGGTCAAATCCATTTTTAATACGGTAGGTTACCGCGCGATTTGTAAACAGAGAAGCCCAGCATTTGCGAATGTGCTCAAGGATTGCTTCTTTGCCTATGATGTTTAAATGGGTGTCATGCTGACCAGCAAAAGAAGCATATGGCAAATCTTCAGCAGTCGCACTTGAACGAACTGCATAAGCATGCTCTTCTCCAAACTGAGAGAGAGAATGAATAACTGCTTTTACAACGTCAGAAGGAATTTTTATTTCCAGAATGATTTGGCGAATTTTTTCGCTAATTTCACCAATTTGATCTCGGTCATCAGCTTTTAACATCGTCAGCTGGTTCAGTAACGCTTGAAACGTTTCATTTTGTTCAAGGGCTTTTTGATACCCGACCGCTGTCACACAAAATCCGTCCGGTACTTGTATTCCTTGAATTTTTGATAACGCCCCTAAATTTAAGGCTTTTCCTCCAACAAGTGAAAGCTGTGTATCTTTTATTTCTTGAAAGCTAAGAACTAAAGAGTTCATTCAACATCTCTCCTAACCGGTAATGTTTTATTGATTTTACCAGCAGTAAATGAGAATAAACAGTCTATATCGACGTTTTTTTATGTGATATAATTAAAGTAGGAAGAGAAATACATACCTTTTTGTTTGCGGTTACATATTTAAAAGTTGTATAACTAACTTATCTAATTGATTCGTATCCTTTTTAAAGCAGGTAAGTACACGTTTGAAGTATTTGTTGATCTTCCTCATTTAGCACTTTCTTTTTAGAGGATAAAATTTCAGCAACTCTCCTCATTTTAACCCTTCTTTCATTTGGTCACCTGAAGAGTCTAGCTCATTAGATGACTAACTCTCTTTTTTTGAACTATTCCGAAACCATAGTATTACGAATGTATCTCTTCGCTCGTTTTCTAGCAAGTGTATAAATAATTACCTGCAGCACAAGCGCCGCAAGGCTTATCAGTACTACTTGTTCGACAGAATTAAAGGGCGAAAAATATTTCTCCCATTTAGAATCAGGAAGCCTTAATGCGTTATAAAAATATGAAGTACTAAAAGAAATTATATTTCCTAAAATAAGTGATAAATCCGCTCTAATAAGCCCACTTAGATAAGACAGTGCTACTGTAACTATGGCCATGATTATATAGTTTACCTTTGAATCATCCTCAAAATCTTTTCGCATAGATAAATAAACGTATGGAATGCAATAAACGGTAAAAATTATAAAAGGAAGTATTCTTCTCATATAGTAATCTCTCCAATATTTAGGATTCGACATAGTTTTCTATTATTATAAATTACCGAAGAGAATTTTTTCCAGTTTTTTGTACGCAGAGAGTGTAGAAATACTTATATGTATCATGATCGTTTGTAGAATCATTCCTTAAGGCAAAGTAAAAAAGCACGCTTATGAGTGCTTTTTTACAGCATATTTATTTAAACAGGACGTGTGTTTTAATCGAACATTTTCTGTTTACCGGTAACAATTACTTCTTTATTTTTCTCCTAAAATGGCTACAGGGCTAAATACCTCGTAATGAATACGTTCGTTTGGTATATCCCATCTACGTAATGCTTTAAGAATAGCTTCCATAAACGGAATCGATCCACAGAAATAAAAGACAGCTTCTTTTGAAGGGGTCAGTCCCCCTCTATCAGCAAAGGGTTCTTTTTTAGTTTCATTATATGTTAGTGAAAATTGATTACTCTTACCATGCATTTTTTTTAATTCTGACGCTTTGTTTTAAATATCTCCATCCTTCTTTAACTAAGTAAATAATAAGACTTACTATGGTTAAGCTTAACAACGCTATAGTTACTTCATAATAGTATCCATCCGTGGGATGATATTGTTGAACAATGTACCAATCCCCAGCTTCCAAGACTTCTGTTACATAAAATGAATCTGCTAAAAATCCTCTTTTTACTTGTCTACGCAGAGGATAAACATATTGGGCTTATTCCACAAGTATTATAAAGAGGGTTCTTAAACAATCGGTCGCTATCCTAGAACAAGAATAAGCGCTCATTTTCATTTTAGGACCAGATTTTTGAAGATCAGAAGGTTTTTAGACTTACAATGATGAATGAACTAAGAAGAATTAAAAAAATATGTCGATATTAATCTGCAAAAATATAACAAATTAGGAGGTGCTTAAATGGGAACTATTCAATATACATTAGAACCCCCTGAGGATTTTTCGCAATTACAAAACTTATATGATTCTTTAGGATGGAATTCACTCAAATTAACAGTCCATGAATTGAAACAAATGTGCAATCAAAGCTGGTATGCAATTTATGCTTTCGATGAAAGAAAAATGGTGGGTATGGGGCGGGTTATATCAGATGGTGTGGTTACTGGAATTATTTGTGGAGTCGGTGTGCTGCCGAATTATCAATCCAAGGGTATCGGCAAAGAAATGTTAAATCGAATAATTCAACATTGTGAACAAAATCGAGTTATACCTCAACTTTTGTGTGTAGAAAATTTAGAATCATATTATGAATCTTTTGGATTTAAGAAATTTTCAATTGGAATGACAAGCAATATAAAACGATAAACGCTTAACACCAATAGGCGACCTATTCCTTCTGTTCAGAAAGATAAAGTCACCTACACGATTTTTGCATTCATTATTATTTACCCTTTCACTTTTTCTTATTTATAAATTTATTGATTTACATGTTCCTGTTCTAACTGATCTACTACATCTTCCTGACATTCATTGATAAATAAATAAGTAAGGTATGAATGTAAATCAAATCTTTCTTCATTAATAAACGTAGAGAAAACCTGTTTATATTCGCTCAATAGTTTGGCCTCCTTTATGCAAGTTCCTATTTTTCATTATTGCCCAACTAGCAATCTCTTACACATACAAATTAACAAAATATTTTATATGATAAGCTATTTTCATCTTGTACTGGCTCCGCCTACGACATGTACAATGATAGCCAAGCTTACTATCCAACCTAATATTCATTATATTTAAGAGGAGGGGGATTCCGTTGAAAAAAAGAGCTTTAATGGTATTTTCATTACCAGAATATAAAGAAGAAATTGGCCGATGGGTGTGGTGTTTAGAAGATGTTCGCCGTACGCTTCTAACACAATTAAATGGAATCAGCCAGCGTATGCTCGATACAAAAATTGATGAAAGACAAACGATTAGTACACTATTGTATCATATTGCATTGATCGAGGCAGATTGGTTATATGAAGAGGTCCTTGTTACCGAATGGGATCCCGAAATACGTTCTTTGTTTTCATTAGTAGCTCGTTCTGAAGATGGCTCTTTAGCCCACATTGAGGGACAAAGCTTAGAAGAGCATTTTTACCGCCTTCATAAGGTACGAGAAGCATTTCTTTCCCACTTTCGTTCAATGGACTTAACAGACTGGCGTAAACCAAGGGTACTTGAACATTACGACGTTACACCTGAGTGGGTTGTTTACCATTTGATTGAACATGAATCTCATCATAGAGGTCAAATTTTCCAACTACTTAGAGAATTAAGAAACAATTAAGATGTTAAAGTAATGAAATAAAACAAAAGAGGTGCCAAAAATAACTATTTATATTGCTTTATTACGGGGCATTAACGTAGGTGGACACAAATTAATAAAGATGCAAGAATTAAAGAACGTATTAACAAACATGGGATTAGATAAAGTCAAAACCTATATTCAAAGTGGAAATGTAATATTTCATTCTGAAAGAAATGCAGAACAATTAGAAGAACAAATGGAGCAAGAGATTAGAAGTGCTTTCGGTTTTTCTGTCATTATTATCTTAAGAACAGCTTCAGAATGGGAACAAATTATTAACAATTGCCCTTATCCAGTTAACTCGTTATCGGAAGGGGAGAGTGTACATATATCGTTGTTAGCTAAAGAACCTTCTAAGGAATGCATAAATCATTTACTCGACTATAAAAACGAGATGGAGCAATGTTGCATAAGGGGCAGAGAGATTTATTTATATTTGCAACAAAGTATTCGGCATTCTAAGATTTCTGCTCAACTTCAGAAGGTAGGTGTTCCAGGAACATCTCGCAATTGGAAAACCATTAACAAGCTCGGAACTATGTTAAATGAAATACAATAAGTAGTTTGAAAAAATCTATATAATTTCGTTGTTCAACTAATACGAAGAGGCTGTTAGTTATTTATTATGTATCTTGCGGAAAAATAGGCAATTTTTCTACTTAACATAATGGAGTTTATAAGAAGCCAAGTTCTTTATGTATAAAGAACTTGGCTTCTGTTATATCAAAAAATGATTAATATGTTTATTTAACAACAAAAATCAAAGGTAGTCATCCTGATTAGTTAAATAAGAATATGCAGTGATTATCATCCTATTAGTAGGATATCATTTAATAAAGCTAGTTCTATTTTAAAAGGATTGTTAACTTTTCTAAGCTCACAATAACCAGAACTATAAATATGAATAATCTTAAATCGTTTACCGAGATAGAAAACTTCTTTATTAATTGACATACCTTCCCTCCAGATTCATTATTATAATTTGTTCAACATATTAATCATTTTTTTAAAAAAAGTTCGTCTGGAATAAAACTAAATTACTTTACCCTTTCTTTTACGTCTTAAAACATATATTCAAATGAAATTTTATTTTGAAGCTATATTTTCTGTATCTACAGCTTCGGGTGGGATTTCCATTCACCCGTTTTTCATCAGAACATTTGATGCATCCTGAACAAAATTTGCTATGTTCATTAACGACTTTCCATACAGTAGCGATAAATCATGTCTTCTATCTCTAAGTTATTGTTATGGGATGGCATAGACCTCGACAGTGAAGCTTTCTCCATCGGTGTTTTCCGGTCTGGCGACGTAGAAATCTTCGCTTGTTTTGATTTCTGTTTCGGATCCGTCTGTAAGGTCATTAAAGATCGTTTCGTCAATGCCGAAGCTGATGTCTTTCATTACATCGAATTTCGCATTAGTAGGACCATCGACGATTTTCCATTGTAACTTGGTCGCGTAAGAAGGGATATTTCCGATCGTGAAGTTATCACTTGATCGGTTATCCTGTCCGTCCTGAGGCTGGCCTTCGGATCGGATCGTCGCTATTTTCTCAGGGGCTTCGACCTGCACATTGAAAGTATCCCCATCCAAAATCCTATCATAGGCGTACCAGGCACCGAGCCATGTCCCTGCAGCGCCGTTCGATTCGCTTGAAATCATTTTTACTGAAAAATTATCCGATCCATTGGTCGCCGAACCTTCCCAGGTGGAAGCAAACGGATATTCGTCACACTGCTTGCCGGTCCGATCCTCATCTCCGAATTCCCTGTCACAAGTCCTTCTTGTCTTGTTCCTATTGCGATTATATTCATCCTGATGACGTTTCGGATACATTCGTGTCAGTGTGCTGTCTCCCACAGCCCCCGGTATTTTCTTTCCAACCATTTGAGGCTTCGTCTGATCTGGATGATCCATCGCAAACTTCCAATGCTGTCCAGCTTCGGCTAACATCGAAAATTCAGGCTTCGTGACTGGAACATTGAAGATTGGTGTGGCTTTACTGAATACGGCTCCTTGCCAGAAATATTGATTAGGGAAGGCAAACATATATTTTGCAGAATCGTAACGAACGGTCTGTTTAATACCATCAATGCTCTTTTTGAATTTCCTTGGTGCATGTGTAAGGGTAAGTTTTGGCCAAAATTCCATGTACCCTAACTGGTCAGGGTTTGTGTCAGTTGGTGGGGGTGCTTCTGATGTGAAAATTTCTGTACTGAAGTTCGTGTTTTTCCATTGAGCGATTGTTCGTTCCGTCGGCGGAAAATCAGGATCTTCTTTACAGTCACCTGCATTCACCTTGGATTCACATACCATATCAATTTTCAACTTGGCTCCATTCAAGGATGGATGGGTTACGAGGATATCATCAAGTGTATAATAGACCCTCATTTTCCGGCTTTGGTTGGAGCCATAACCTATTTCAGTGAATTGAAATTGAACGCCTTCGTAAAAACAGAATCCACCAATGCATTTTACTGGGACTTGATATGTTGCGACGTGGGACCAACAGAAGGAATACCGGTTTTTAATATACCCTGTTTCTGAACTGCTGTCTGGACTTCCCTGGCATTCTTCTGTAGTCAGGATATGATCATAGTCGAAGTCAGGGGGTGTCCATCCGGCTGCCGTCTTGATCGGAGGAGCCATGTTTGCTCTGTATGTTGTGTCACTTTGCTGGTCTTCTTCCATCAATTTATCTAATGTCTGGATGCCTTCTTTTTTCTGGATCTGATCTTGCTTGATCCCAAGCTCTTCAACTGACTTGCCTTGCTTCATAAGTTTAGTTGCCTGTTCAATCTTCTCCTTGTTGTTTGGGAGCCAATAACCTCCGCCATTTGAATCAGATTGCGCTTGTGCCGGTGAAATCATTCCTGTGACAAAAAACAAAAAAAGTACAGATAAAACGATACGTCTATAAAATCTGGACATCCTATCCCTCCCTTATTTTTTGATTTGGAATAAAATGTTGTCTTAGAAACATATAGAGGAATTTTTCTTGCAGACAATAAACTAGATTCATTACTTCGATGGCATCCAAATCGATGATAGAATACTACAAAAAAAATTTTCCCACAATATACTCTAAGGAAAATGAAACCAAAAACCTACAATAATTCCCATATTGATTAGCGTGCTAGGAAAAATGGGTCATATAAAGAATCCTTTTATTTATAAAGATCCTCCACGATCGGGTGCCATTTGTCGTCACTAAGTGTAAATAGTTAAACTATGGATTTTTATAAAATAATTTACGATTTACTTAAGTCGGGTAAGCGAGGGGCATCACTGCCCCTGACTCCCCTAAGAACCGTACGTGAGCCTTTCAACTCATACGGCTCAAGCCTCCCATTGCAGGTCCATTTGCTGTCGTATCCTCATCACACACCATATCGGTAAGTAAAACGTACGCCGACGCTCCAATTGGAGGTATACATAACAGTACGTTTCTTTCGTCAGAAGATAGCCACAACCTTATGTTCCTACGAGAGACCAATGAGAAGTCAGCTCCCTTTCGGGCCTATCATGGGCTTGTCCGTAAGGACGATAGTATCCATTCAGTTATACAGTTTCCTGCTTTCCTGTTCTCTTTCGAGGTAATGGCATTTGCTTTCTCTCATATTCTTTACCCTCTGCCGCATCGTTTGACTTTGCAGTCATCCTACTGTTTAAACAGATGACAAAGGGCTTACCAAGTTCCGCATCTTATAGATACGACGAGGTTAGGTGGGTTCTTTACTCCGGGCAAGATACGGGACGCGTCACAGCAGCTTTATGAATCTGCTTTTCCTCTTGCCAATACCCAGGCAAAGCTGTCCACTATCCTGAGCTAACACTTACGAAGCTTACAAACCTTCACTAATGTTCACCATACTCATCTTCCCCTAGCAGTGTTCCGAGTCGTGTACTAACTCTCTGTTTCCGCATTTCCGCATGCAACCCACGAGCCAGTTACCAGGCCCGCAGTTTTGGACGGGGATAGTTTTTGCGTCTAAACCAGTGGCGTAAGCCACACTATATAAAAGCGACTTCTTGTCGCACCATAAAACGTATTATCGGAAATAAACAAGGTGTCTCTATTTGCTAAGAGACACCTTGTTTATTTCTATAGAAAGCTAATCATTAACAATCAGTTTTTTTAGATTTATGAAGAGGAGGTGGAATTAACCAACCTTTTTCTTTATTAAGTCTTAAGAACTTTCCACCAAGAGCTACTTTTTGCATGTGAATTTGTGCAAACATGGCTGCAATATCCTCACGAATAGATTGGCCAATTAGTTGACTACAAGCAACTAGACCAGCAGCTATATCCAATGAAATTGCTGCAGCTACTTCTGGATCTTGAACACGTGCACCCACTGGGATATCATCTAAACAAGCTTCAGGTCGTTCAGGTGGGGTTGGCGGTAAGCCTACTCCATTTTCTTTTAACAATGTTTCGATGCTTTTCATTTCTTGCTGGCACTGTTCGATTGTCTCTTGTACCAACTTATGTAGATCCTTGTCTCCTACATGATTTAGAAATGTTTGATAGCCAGACACTAACCCTTTTGAGGTAGAAACATACGACCACGTTCCAAATACCTCACCATAATGCATCGGTTCACCTGTAGGATTTCCACTTAAAATACCCATTGTTATCCTCCTTACAAAATTCAGGATAGTGTGCCACCTTTCTTGCTATGCACATGTTTAACGTCTCCAAATCTTGTTTTATTATTCTTCTACTTCTATCAAAAAATTAATTTATCAAAGAATATAATTCCATATTTTAAGCAAACTAACCAAGATGTTTAAAAGAGCATCGTCCACTATACCCTTGTTATTAAACCAAAAAAACTACCCTATAGGTAGTTTTTTTGGGATCGTTGGAGAGATTATAAATTGTGGCTCTCATCACAGCTAATTATCTCTACTCATACAAAATAGATATTAACGAACTTTTTCTTCACGATCATCTCTTCTTTTAAGACCAAAAAGACCAACTAGTCCTAATAATCCAAGCAATTCCCAAGGTGAATCATTATTATCATCCGTATCAGTTGCTGTAGTGACATTTCGAGTGTTTACGTCATTATTATAATTTAAGTCATCATTATAATTTGCTCTATCTACGTTATTATTTTCAGCATTAACAGGTAAGCCAAAAGTCATCATAGCTAAAGCTAACGTACATAATAAAACAGAACATTTCTTTTTCATTGTATTCCCTCCTTTCTTTATTAAATAAAGTCCCCGCATCACGAAATCCTATTCTTTAATGACATAAAGCTTATAGACTGTATCTAAAAATTTCATGCTACAAGAGTACAGTAATGAGTAAAATTTCATATTTTAAGTAAACTACTCAAGATGCAATGAGGCATCACTCATGAAACCCAATTACGTAACAGAAAAAACTACCTTTTGTGAACTGCACCCCAATTGTTAGACAAAGAAACTCTAATGATTGGGGTGCTTGTATGTCTAGACATACATTTGAAGATAAGTTGAAGGCTATTGATTTGTACCTAAATAAGCGCAACTCATATAGGGA
>NZ_JBLZXA010000026.1:0-13205 GCF_056099005.1 Priestia sp. 53B2 | reverse complement strand
AGGTATATTGTTTATTACAACCACAAACGAATAAAAGTAAAATTAAAAGGATTGACCCCTGTAGAATACAGAATTCAATCCTCATTCGCTGCTTAGATAAAGGGTCTAACTTTTCGGGTTCAGTTCAGATGTGGGGTAGTTTTTTCTTTAATCATATGGGATTTTTAATTCTGTAATGTATCTTGATCAGTTTTCTCCTAGTAGAAAAGATTCATGTAAGAAAAAACAAAAATTAGTGTTTTCTCATATTTATTATTTTAGCAACGTTGTCTAAATGTTTTTCTGATTCTTCTAACCGTTTTTGGGTATTTACTAAAGATTTTTGAACAGATGAAGATGTAATAGTTGAATCTTTAATGCTTTTGGCTTCTGTACATACCAGGTGACCTATCCCATCTTTCCATTGGATCGTACATTTAAAATTCCCAAATAAGTTGTTACTTATCTTTAAAATCAGATGGTTTGTTATAGGATAAGAATTAGCCCTCTGTGAGAGCATTAATATTGCTTTATCTCGGTCTTCTTGATGAATGATATTCCATATATTGGATGTATCAGGAAAATATGAATGGGTCCGTGTTTGAAGAATTTAAAATGGTACCTTCTTGATCGATTTGAAAATAAGGAACAGGAATCCATTTAGTTATCATAGTATCCATGTTCTTTCCCCTTTAAATTAATCATTTTTATTTTTAAGATGTGTATCATATATATCTTTAAAATAAAAAAAGCACACATTTTGTCAACTCTAACAGATGCTTCATAACATCTTTTTTTACTGGGGTTCTGAAAACATATTTTATGCTAATTAAGTTTGTACATCTCATAAAAGAAGAAGGCCTTATTAAAGGCCTTCGGGATTTAAGATTATATATAAAGCTTCTGAAGCACTATCTATATCGTCATAGGGTGACATATTTCCATCAATAAGTGTAGTCAATTGAAAACTTTGAATTCCTTTAGAATAAACTAGTTCAATTAATCCAGGTATAACATGGGTAATGGTGCTATCTTCATATTGAATGAGAGTACTAAGCATTTTCTTAATTTCAGCTATGTTCATAAATAGATGTCCCCCTTCCTATTATGAGGAAACTTCAGGTACAAAAAGATCAAATAATTTATTTGTTCTTCTCCCCTACACTAACATACTGATAGGAAGAAAAATACCCTTATGCCAAAACTATTCTGTTCCTATATAGAAACTACATTACGTTAACCGAGCACATTGGCAAAAGGATTTTTCCTTTTAAAAGGAGAATAGTTTTTTTAAAGTCATAAAGGGGTTGATTTGATGTCTAAACAAATGGAAGATGTACAAGTAATAAGACTTTTAGATTCTCAAATTCACTTATGTGATGAGATTAGAAAGTTGTTAATAAAAAAAGAAACAAGGAATCTACATCTTATAAAAGGGTATACAGAACATGACGTAGTAGACATTGCTTTAAACAGATTAATGAGTGAGTTAATCTCCAGGCATTAAACATGTAAAGTTGGGGAGTGTCTTCAACAGACAGTTAAAGGACTAATGGTAAAGCAGAAAGACCCCCTATTTCCGTAGGGAGTTTTTCTGTAGGTTAATGAGTTTCTAGATTGGAGATACTTCTCAGCATCTTGAGTAGTTTGCTTAACATAGTCAATGACTATACATAATAAAAAAAAGTCTAATGGGGATCTCAGTAGGCTTTCTTTTCGTTCAATTATAAAACCCCGAAGTTGATTTTGCTGCTTATTATAAGAATATATACACTTACTCTTTTATAACCTGTACTAACATATAAAACCAGTGGAAAGGAGGGTTCTTTCACTGGCTTTATACGAGGTGTATTTATTTAATGCATCATAGCATTGTAGATAGTTTGCACAAATTTATTTTGTATTATAAATACTAGTTCTTAACTACTGATGACTTTCATATACTATAGAACTCGGAAAAGCTAATCTTCTTTTGTGACTAAACTTTCAAAAGTAGAGAGAAAACACCCTGACTATTTAGAATATAGCCAGGGTGTTTTCGTTTTGGTAATACTTATTGAAAAAGGAAAAAAACTACTGGCTCATCAGGGACCAATAGCTTTTTTCGTGACGCAATTAGAAGTTAGTCGTGATGATTTTATCCATCTTGAGTAATTTGTTCAAGTTATCAATAACGTATGTATCCAAAAGAAAAACCCACCTGATTTGTCAGAGGTGGGTTTCCTTTAGAAATTCTACATGTAATTAGTTTGCTCAAAATACTATTAATTAATCCTTAGAACTATAGTTAAGTTCGGTAATAAAATTTTCCTTTTAGGAGAACTTAAAATAAAAAAGGATGTTTACTTCAATGAAAAAATATAAGAAGTACCTATTAGCTTTACTAATAGTACCTTGGCTTTCTATTCCGTTATTAGGACAGCAAACTTTAAAGAAATTTTTTCTTTCTTCATTAATTGTAAATCTAATTGTTCTCGCAGAATGTTTTTTGGCTAGAAAGAAAACATGGTGGTATTTTTATAAAAGTCTTCATCCCAAAGTTCTAGGAGAGATGCCCATTGTTTTTGGCCCATTTCTAGTAGGAACTATGTGGATTTTTAAGTTATCTTATGGGGATTTCAAGAAATTCATGGTTATTAACTTTACTCTTGATGCATTCTTTGTATATGTACTAATGAGTTGGTTTAAAAAAATTGGGTATGGTTCGATGGTACGCCTAAAAAGGTATCACTTTTTAATGATTTTTACCACGAAGGCAGCCTTTTTATATGGTCTTCAGAAAGTTATTTCAAATAAAAAAAGAGGATCTTCTTCATTAAGCTGATTTTTTCCAGTTAGGAGAATCTAATATAAAAAAGATTGGAATCTAGATATGAAAAAATTTGAAGAAATTGAACATCATTATGATGAATTAAAAATCCTGTGGCTTAATTATTGGAAAGAGGAAGTAGTATTTACTTACCAATGGTGGATAATGGTTTTAATTTTAATTCTTCCTTTTTTTCTATGGTGGATGTTGGTAGATAAAAGGAGAATAATTGAAATAAGCCTAGTTGGACTATTCACGTCTGGAATTGCTTTTATACTAGATCAAGTGGGTACATCACTGCGTTACTGGATTTATCCGTACACTCTAACATATTTAGAAAGAGATTTATGGTTACCTGCTAACTTTTCTGTGATCCCCTTCTTTTATATGATAATTTATCAATGGTTCCCTAAATGGCAGAAGTATATATTAGCCATCATAGTCTTTGCTTTTTTCGCTTCTTTTGTAGGGGAAAGTATTTTTAAATGGTTAGGGATATATAAAGTACTGGAATGGGAACATATTTATTCTGTGCCATTTTACATTATGATCGGAGTCTTTGCAAAAATTGTATTGCAAAAACTTATTTCTATTGAGAAAGAATGCGGAAATGGATTTTAATATTCAATGTTCGAAAATCTCATTTAAAAGTAATAAAATTACTTTTAAATGAGATTTGTTTTTTATTTGGGCAAAGCTAATGCATGAACTATAGGATAAATCATAAGAGTAGTATTTAAATGTAGAATATTCAAATATTTAATTGCCGATAAAATCCATTATGTAAGTAGGTTTTATACTATCTATAAAAGCAAAAAAGCACAGACCACTATATATGGTTTGTACTTTGGGCTAAGGAATAACACTAAAAAAAAGATTGTCTAATAATACATTAACAATTTAATGTTTTAAAGTAAAGAGTTAAATTGTCCCATATTATATCCCTCGTTATTTAAATAACCAGCAAATTATTTTATAAAAAATATAAGTTTTACTATCTACTCTTACTGACAAAAAACGAGAAATACCACTTCTTATCATATACTAACCTATCTTCTACTTACCCTTCAGGAAATTGTATTATTAATAATAATATAATAGAAAATTTATAAGTATTTAATGTAATATATTTTTAATAATATAATATTTATCAAAAATACAAAATGAACGTATTTTACTATAAGGAGTAAATGAATAAACTAACTTATAAAAATTAAAGTTTTACTATTTACTCTAAATAACGACAAATATGTCGTTTTTCTATAATGTGTGTAAATGATAACAATATTTTTAATAAAGTATGTTCATATTTACTTAATGATATGACAGAAAGTGAAACTAAACATAGTTAGACTTATATAAACTAGAAATGAATAATGTATACAGATTAAGGGTATAAAAACCTACTATACAGAAGTAATGACCCAACATTCAGTAGGGTTTTTAGTTATGACACTTTATATATCTTAAGTAGTTTGCTCCAATTAAGAGTACTTACTAATACTTAAACATACACAAGTTATCCTTTTTGTAAACTGACAAATCTACAAAGGCACAAAAGAAGGAGTCGGCATTTTAATATAAATACCGACTCCTTCTATTACATTACAAATCCTCCATCGACAAACAAAGTTTGTCCTGTCATAAATTGACTCCAATCTGAAGCCAGGAATAATACTGGTCCAGCTATATCTTCAGGAGTAGCAATTCTACGAAGAGGTGTTTGGGCAATAATCATTTCCTTTATTTCTTCCTTCGTATTCTTACTGGCATCTGTAGGATACACAAGCCCTGGAGCAACGCAGTTAACTCTTATACCAAAAGACCCTAACTCTGCTGCTAAATTACGGCTATAGCCCATTAGAGCTGTTTTAGCTGTATTGTAATCATGATAAGGAACAAGTGGTCTTTCAACTAAATTACTAATAATATTTACGATACTTCCTTGGCTTTGTTTTTTCATAATAGGAAGAACTGCTTGACACATATAGTGCGCAGAGCGTACTGCTCCATCAATTTGTGCTTGATAATCTTCCCACTTCAAATCCCAAGCCATTTTACGTTGTTCTGGATCAAATTTATATGATTTAAAGGCATTGTTTATTACAATATCAATTTTTCCTACTTCCATTAAAATCTGCTCTACCATTCGGTTAATATCTGATTCGGAAGTTACATCTGCTTGAATAGCCCATCCATCACCGCCGAGTTCAATACAAGATGATACAACTTTTTCAGCAGCCTCCTCATTTTGGAGGTAATTTACAATAACAAAGGCTTTTTCCTTACCAAATGCACGAGCAATTGCAGCTCCTATTCCCCGGCTCGCTCCTGTAACAAGTACTACTTTCCCTGAAAATTTCCCCATTATCCTTCCCCCGTTACTTCTTAGGAAGAAGTTCTTGGTTGACAACCTCTTCCATATTCAATTTATTCTTAATTAATCCTAACTTTTGATATGTGTCAGCAGCTTTTTGCAGAACGGTTGTATCAAGGGCCCCTAATCCCTTTTCATCTGTTAAGGAGGAGATACTGGAAGTGTTTCGTAATTTAATAATCTCTAAATTTTGTTTCTCATCGGTTCCATCAATTGCATACTTCTTCGCTAACGAAGCTGCTTCTTCTGGATTTTCAATCATCCACTCAGCACTATCTTGATAAGCTGCTAAAAACCGTTTAAGCTCTTCTTTCTTCTCTTGATACGTTTTCTCTGTTACCACAAATACATCACTCGGTACATTTAAAGAGTCTTTTACTTCCATTACATTCACTGCACCTAAACCTTTTTGTTTACCCGCGGCTAATCCTGTATCTGTTGCTGCCGTAGCGTCTACTTGCCCCTGCATTAAGGGAGCAAAGTTTGAAATGCCTGTCTCTACAATTTTTACATCTTTTTCAGTAAGACCAGCTTCGTGTAAAAGTACTAACAGGTTTTGACGAGTTCCACTTGTTAAACTATAGACACCAATCGTTTTTCCTTTTAAATCTTCTGGTTTCGTAATATTTTTTTCTTTCAGTGAAACGATATTGAATACATTTTGCGGATAAATATTATAAATTACTCTCAACTTTTCTCCCTTATCTAAGGCAAAGAAAAGTGATCCAGGATCTGTAAAGGCAATATCAGCTTTTCCAGAAAGAATATTTTTCACAGCATCTCCTCCTCCAGCACCAGGAAGGACGGTTACATCTAATCCTTTATCTTTGAAAAATTCTTTTTTCTCATCCACCAATAGATTTGTTTGTTCTGTAATTGGCTTACTCCAATTTGCAACTCGAATTTTTTCTATTTCTTTTTTTTCTGATGTCGTACTTGCTTTTCCTTGTGTCCCGCATGCTGCAGAAAACACTGTAATACATAATAAGACAATTGCTGTTAATAATGTTTTTGTTCTCATTTTTTTATCTCCTTCGTATATCGTCTTATCCATTTCTTTTCCATTACGTTAACGAGTTGATAGAGAAGCATCCCTATGATAGTTAGCAAAATTAAAGATGCAAACATTAAAGGTGTATCCATCATCCCCTGAGAGGCTACAATTACAGCTCCCAATCCTTCACTACCACCAATAAATTCACCGACGACAGCTCCTACTATTGCTAATACCACAGCGACACGAAGTCCCGCAATTATTCCTGGCATGCCAGCAGGTATTTTTAAATGCAGTAATGTTTTCCACCGGCTAGCTCCTAACATACGAAACAATTCTTTTTTTTGTTTATCGGTATACTGGATAGCTGTAACCGTATTCTCAAGTAAAGGAAAAAAACAAATCAATGCTGTGATTACTACTTTGGATGTCATCCCAAAACCGAACCAGAGAATAAATAATGGAGCTAAAGCCAGTTTTGGAACAGCTTGACTTGCAATAACATAAGGAAAAAAAAGCTTCCTTATGATTTGAATTTCTCCCATAAGAATCGCAGCCAGAAATCCAAATATGCCTCCAAATAATAGGCCGAGTAATACCTCTGCCATAGTCCGCATAATATGAGGCATGAAATATCCACTCTGTATACCCTCCAAAAGAGTAGAAAAAATAATAGAGGGAGCAGGCAATATGAGTTCTGAAATATTTTTTGCTGCCATTTCCCACACAATAAGCAAGACAATAAATAAGAGAAAAGAATATAACGGCATCTTCTTCATAATTGTTCCCTACCCATTACATGACGTATGTTTAGACAAAACTCATTAAAATAAGGTTCATATCTCATTTTCATTATTCGTGGTCTCGGAAGATCAACCGCCGATTCATACGCAATCTTTCCCTCTGCCATGACAGCTAATCGATCTGATAAATAGACAGCTTCCGAGATATCATGAGTAATAAAAAGAACAGTTGTGTTATGCAACTTACAAACCTTTAGAAGATCATCCTGTAGTTCTTCTCTTGTAATTGCATCTAATGCTGCAAATGGTTCATCTAGAAACAACATAGATGGCTTTTGAATAAGGGCTCTGGCAATAGCAACACGGCTCTGTTGCCCTCCCGATAATTGCATAGGATATTGATTAACATAGGAAGCTAATCCAACAAGATCCAATAAATTTGTTGCATTTTTTCGATCTTCTTCCGTTATCTTTCGTAGAAGAGAAATAGGAAGCAGCACATTTTCTATCACTGTTTTCCATTCCAATAATGTCGGTGATTGAAAAACAAATCCGCATTCCGTGGAAGGTTTCATAACTTCTCTCCCATTTAATTGAATACTCCCACCATTGGACTGCAATAAGCCTGCAGCAAGCTTTAGTAATGTTGTTTTCCCACAACCACTTTTGCCCAGCAAACAATGAAACTCGCCTTTTTCAATACTCCAGTTCACCCTATCAATAACCAAATTTATTCCTTGATAACTATATGTCACATCTTTGATTGTTAAAAAACTCATGTTTTACCTCCTAATCCACATAAGGAGCAAATCTCTCACTTTCTTCTTCAGCAGAAGATTCTATATCTACCATATGAATCAAATCTAGTAAATTAAATCGACCATCGTGATGCCAGCCAGCTTCTGGAGATGTCATATTTCCTAATGCTGTAATACGTGTAAGTCCTATTTTTCCTAATAATTCTGTCCAATGAAAAAGTTCTTTCGGGCTTGTTGCTATACCAACCGTTTGTAGAAAAGACCGATTAGGTGCAATAGAAGGAATAATATCTTCTATGCTTTCAAATGCAATCACTCTTATCACACGATTTAAACAGCTGGGACTAAAACTTATGTCATTCTCTTCATAAACAACTGTCCAATCATTTGCAGCATTCCCTAATACCTCTTTATAAGGGTTAGAATAAATATCCATCTCTTCTCTTTGGCGCCATGATGCTAATGATGCAGACTCTTCCATTGAAAGACTACGGCGTGGAAACCTTTTTTCAAAGTTATCTAGTTCATGAGCCATATACCTTGCAAACTCTCTCGGAGAGATATTTCCCCCGTTTTGTACATAAAAGAGATGGGGAGAATAACAACCTTGCTGATCATAACGAATCACATCTAGAGCTGCTTGACGTGCGGAATGCCAAGATTTGTGAGAATCGAGGGAAGATTTAGAAACGACTCCAAAACTGATTTTATGTCCAAATGGCAAGAAACGAGTAGTAATAGGAATACGACTTTGAATAGATTGCAATGATTCATTCCCCCCATAACCAACTACAACGTCTGTTTGTTTAAATAAAGAACATTCTCGCTCTTCGTTGCCACCTTTCCACCAAACCACCGCAAAACAGTCTGATAAACGCGGTTCTATTTCCACTAATAATCTAGCAAACCAGCCAGCAAATAAAGGCTCAGCACTTGGGACTTTTCCAATATTCCCTGATTTAACCAATAAACCAGAGATGAGACTCCATAATGGTAATCCTGGGACATTTCCTGACCAAATATGAGTAATAAGATCCGGTCCAATTGCCTTTGAAAAACCTCCTTTTACTCGAGGTTGAAATTCATCGAGTAAAGAAAGATTTCCTAAATCCTCAATAAGAAAACGTTGCAGTTCATGTTTTCGAAAGTTTTTTAAGTAAGAAGTAAGACCGAGTCGAATTAGCTCCTCACTATAGCCGGTTACAATAGGTAAAAGCTTTTCCGCCTTTTGACGACAAGGTGTATTTCGATCAAGTAATCTATCAATAGCTTGGTCTATGATTTTCACAAGCTCCATAACCGAGAAGGATTTTAAAGTCTCAGCACTCGCACTCTTGACTTTTTGGATAACCTTGTTCATCTGTTCTTCTGTAAGAAGTGGAACTTCCACCTCTAATACCTCTTCTTTGTCTCTGAACAGCAAAACTTTTTTCTCGAATTCTTCTCCTATATCTGGAAGATATCCTGCAGTTTCTCTCATTTTGGAATCTCCTTTGTTGCCTTTAAAAATTCCTCTACGGCAATTGAGCATCCTTTGGCTTGAGTGCCTTCCACTCTCCCTAATAAAAGGAAACCACAGTCGACCTCAACCCCCACGTCTTCTGTCAAAATTGTCGTTACTGAGTTAAAGTTTGCAAGATCACAATGTACGAGTACTCCACGCTCGCCCTTGGATACCTCCTCTCCTGTTAATGGATTTATAACTCGTGTTCGTATCCAATGTGGTCCTGATTTAACAGATGGAATATTTATATTTCCATTGTCGTAAAATTGTGTGCTTAATTCGGTAATTCCGTACATATTAATACACTCAGCACGGTCTACTCCTAAAGTGGAGGAGAGTAATTGATAGAACTCATCCAAATCCAATTCCTTTGATTGATTTTTAAATCCTCCCGTATCTAGGATCTTACTTCCTTTTGGTAGAGAAAATGTTTTTCCCATACTTTCTAGTTTTTCTAACATGTGCACGAAGCTAAAGCTTGCTCCTACAAGAGCATACGGCTCTCCAGTTTCTTCAGAATGAATCAATTCTTCTAGCAAACGGTCTATGTCAACTCCGTTATCATTTATCAGATAGTGACTATCTTCAGTGCCAAATCTCTGCATTCCTAAAGCTAAATAGTGAGATAATGAAGAGTTCGGTAGTTCTTTTGCTGTGGGAAAAAGAACACCCATACGTATTTTCTCTGTGTCCTTCATAAATCTTTGTTTGAAATTCAAAGTCATTGATAGGTCATATATATGTAAAGTCGGGTGGTAATGCTTACCCTTAATTCCCTTCGTAGTACCACTTGTCATAAAAATGGCTTCTGCTTCCTCAGGATCAGCACAACTTAATGTAACTTCTTTAAAAGCATTAATGGGAACTGCCGGAATATCCCTCCACGTTTTGACCATTCTTGGCGTTTTCCCTTTTTGCATACAAAATGTACGATATGGAAGATTATGTTGATAATGATATGAAAATAATTGTAAGGCGTGTTCATTAAAATCATCTTCTGAAGAAAGTTGATTTTGTATAAATTGAAGCGTACTTTCAATAATTTCTTGTTGCTGTTTCATCTGCTTTCAACCCTTTCCTAAAAAAATAAAAAGCACTCTACATAAGTAAAGTGCTTAGACTATCGCTATTATCACTTTCCCTACGCTGGCATGATCCAACAGGTTCAACGGTCTACGACAGATTAGTCGTACTCTCAGCCTGATTCCACAGACTCCCGGTAAAATCTATTTTTCATTCAAAGTTTACTCCTTCTTTCAAAAGAATGCAATTGTATTATTAACCAACCCTTAAATATGAATAAAAATCATTTGTAATGTATTTTTAATTCATATAAAGGAAGAGGAACCTCTCAGCTAAATTGACTCTTTACTATTAGAAGACCTAAAACGAGCATAAACAGGCTAAATTTTTGACATACTTATAGAAATAAACTATATTAACAAAGGACGAACCTTTGTGGTTTTTAATTATTAATTATTCGTATTTAGAGGTGTTATTTATGGAAAATGTGTTTGATTACGAAGATATTCAACTAATTCCTGCTAAATCAATAGTAAACAGCAGGACTGAGTGTGATACTACTATAACATTTGGGGAACGTAAATTTAAGTTACCTGTCGTGCCCGCCAATATGCAAACGATTATAGATGAAAAACTTTCAATTTACTTAGCAGAGAATGGTTACTTTTATGTGATGCACCGTTTTCATCCAGAGAAGCGAATAGCTTTTATTAAAGATATGAAAGAACGTGGCCTATTTGCTTCTATTAGTGTAGGTGTTAAAGAAGAGGAATATAAATTTATCCAGCAATTAGCAGAGGAAGAACTTTTACCTGAATACATTACGATTGATATTGCACATGGTCATTCAGATGCTGTCATACAGATGATCCAGCATATAAAGAAATACTTGCCTCATAGTTTTGTTATTGCAGGAAATGTGGGAACTCCAGAAGCAGTAAGGGATTTAGAGCGTGCTGGTGCCGATGCAACAAAAGTAGGAATTGGTCCAGGGAAAGTATGTATTACAAAGATTAAAACTGGGTTTGGAACAGGTGGTTGGCAATTAGCAGCTTTGCGTTGGTGTGCAAAGGCAGCAAGCAAGCCTATAATTGCAGACGGTGGTATCCGTACGCATGGTGATATTGCAAAATCAATCAGATTTGGTGCGTCTATGATAATGATTGGATCACTATTTGCTGGGCATGAAGAGTCTCCAGGTGAATCAGTTGAGAAAGATGGAATTTTATATAAAGAATACTTTGGTTCTGCCTCTGAATTTCAAAAAGGTGAAAAGAAAAATGTAGAAGGTAAAAAGATGTTGGTAAAACACAAAGGGTCCATAAAAAATACTCTTATAGAAATGGAACAAGATCTTCAGTCTTCTATTTCTTATGCGGGAGGAAATAAGCTAGAAGCAATTCGTAACGTTGATTATGTTATCGTAAAAAATTCTATCTTCAACGGAGACAAGACATATTAAGAACCTTTTAAGTATCTTATACTTGATAATTAGGTTAATTTATTTATATTTTGCCGATCGTAATAAAGAATAAAGGTAAGAAACCTTATTCATATCAATAAGATCTCTCTAGTACCTATAATCTGTTTTATGGTGCGACAAGAAGTCGCTTTTATATAGTGTGGCTTACGCCACTGGTTTAGACGCAAAAGCTATCCCCGTCCAAAACTGCGGGCCTGGTAACGGGCTCGTGGGTTGCATGCGGAAATGCGGAAACAGAGAGTTAGTGCACGACTCGGAACACTGCTAGGGGAAGATGAGTATGGTGAACATTAGTGAAGGTTTGTAAGCTTCGTCAGTGTTAGCTCAGGATAGTGTACAGCTTTGCCTGGGTATTGGCAAGAGGAAAAGCAGATTCATAATGCTGCTGTGACGCGTCCCGTATCTTGCCCGGAGTAAAGAATCCACCTAACCTCGTCGTATCTATAAGATGCGGAACTTGGTAAGCCCTTTGTCATCTGTTTAAACAGTAGGATGACTGCAAAGTCAAACGATGCGGCAGAGGGTAAAGGATATGAGAGAAAGCAAATGCCATTACCTCGAAAGAGAACAGGAAAGCAGGAAACTGTATAACTGAATGGATACTATCGTCCTTACGGACAAGCCCATGATAGGCCCGAAAGGGAGCTGACTTCTCATTGGTCTCTCGTAGGAACATAAGGTTGTGGCTATCTTCTGACGAAAGAAACGTACTGTTATGTATACTTCCAATTGGAGCGTCGGCGTACGTTTTACTTACCGATATGGTGTGTGATGAGGATACGACAGCAAATGGACCTGCAATGGGAGGCTTGAGCCGATGTGTCTTGAAAGGGACTCGCACGGTTCTTAGGGGAGGAAGGGGCAGTGATGCCCCTAACTTACCCGACTTAACTAAATAAATATATATTACACAGTATAAAATTAGAAAAACCCCCTATTTCCGTAGGGAGTTTTTCTTCGGGCTAATGAGATTCTAGATTGGAGATACTTCTCAGTATCTTGAGTAGTTTGCTCGCTATAGTAGATATTATTCAACGTAGGCAATTTAAATATAATAAAATGAAAAATAGTATTAGATTATTTGTGTCAGAAATCATAACAAAGTTATAGCTTGCTTATATGAGTTTCTAGTAATATAAAATTAGTTGATTGAAGATTCAAAAAGCCCTTCTGCATAAAGACAGTGCCTAACTAATTAGGCGCTGTCTTTATGCAGATTTCTTATAACGTACATTATGATAACTAAGGTTGTATGGAGGATACATTTAATTTAGATTTATATTATAAGGCTTAAATCAAGTTAAAAAAGCTAAAACCATACATCGAACAAACCGTAAATACGATAGTCCATACTGCTAAACTAGTTGTCATCCATCCTATCACATGTCGACGCGAAGATCCGAAAGTTAGAGCAAGTACTGCAGCTATATCTGTTCCTACTAAAATAGGAGCAAGCAAGGCTAATCCTGGTATACCGTATTTTTCCCATATCTTCTTTGACCTTGTTTCTTTTTTTGTTGGACCCGTAATCCCTT
>NZ_JBLZXA010000025.1:0-32114 GCF_056099005.1 Priestia sp. 53B2 | reverse complement strand
TGTACCATGTATTAAATAAGTTGTTCGGATAAAAAGAAGGCTTGAGCCGTATGACGGGAAATCTGTCACGTGCGGTTCTTAGGGGGGCGGGCGCTCGTGAGAGTGCCTGCCTACCCGACTAAACTAGATTTGTATATCATATGCATTTTGAAGAAGGCTAAATTTTGCAGGATAAGGCTATATAACATAAGGTTTTAATTTGATATAATATTGTTTTGAATTTTTTTCCACACAACTCGATGGAGGGATATAATCAAATGAGTAAAAAAACAGCTTTGTTGCTTATCGATGTTCAAAACATCATGTTTTCTTATGAAGGTGGATCTTTATGGAATGAACAGCAAGTGTTTCAAAATATTACTTCTCTAAGAGAGAAAGCGCACCAATCTAATGTACCAATTATCTATATCCAGCATACAGACCCTAGTTCCGGTAGTATCCTTAGCGAAGGAAAAGTCGCATGGGAAATCCATCGGGATGTTCGCCCTTTACCAACGGACATAGTTATTCAAAAATCTTCTTGGGATGCATTCTATCAAACAACTCTACATAAAAAACTTCAAGAGCTTGAAATCGAAAAATTAGTCATTGCAGGCATGCAAACTGAATTTTGTTTAGATACTACTTGTAGAAGAGCATATAGCTTAGGTTATAAAGAGAATATCTTAGTAAAAGATGCCCATAGCACATTTGATACAGCTGTGCTCTCAGCTTCTAAAATAGTAGAACATCATAATAATACGCTGGGTGGCAGGTTTGTTACATTAAGAGAAGTAAATGAAATTATATTTTAAGCCAATAAAGAACTTTTTAGAGATAAAAAACAGCCTTTCAAAGGCTGTTTTTTGTTCCTAGAATGCTGATTATGGTAACTAGATACGTATATGGTATACACATTTCTCTCTCTTATTGTTAGAATAATTAGACTAATAGGAAAGAAGTGTGATGATGATGAAAATAGGCGTTCTTCCAACTGATTCCTTTATTGATCCAAACGGCAAAAATGTTAAAGAGGCCAAGATACTTATTGATACAGTAATAAATTTGGTAGTTGATTATGCAAGCAATTCAGGAAACCATCCCCCTCTTTCTGATGAATTTAAGACAAAACTTTTTAATGAATTTTCTTCAGATGGTATTCCCACAGAAGAGCTTCTTTTACAGTTAGAGACCATCGTAAAGCACTCTATGAATCCTTTAACTCCAAGGTATATGGGACATATGGACTCCATTCCTACGTTAATTTCTTGTTTGAGTGAGTTTGTAACAACTACCCTTAATAACAATATGCTGAGTCTAGAGATGTCTCCTGTCTTTTCTAAAATGGAGGTTCAAGTACTTCAACAGCTTACTCAGATGTTTGGTTTAGGAAAAAATGCTGGCGGAGTTATAACAAGTGGTGGTAGCCTTGCTAATCTTCAGGCCCTAGCAGTTGCACGGAATTCTATCCTTCAAGTAAAAGAGAACGGACTAACTTCTTTAACAAAGCAACCTGTCATTTTGGTTTCAGAAGCAAGCCATACTTCTTTACATAAGGCTGCAATGCTACTAGGGTTAGGCACATCTAGTGTCATTCCTGTAAAAAGTAATCCTAATTCTCAAATGGATACGACAGATTTAGAAACAAAGATTACTACTCTTATTCAAGAAGGAAAGCAACCTTTTGCAGTTGTAGCTACGGCAGGAACGACTGTTACAGGTAGTATTGATCCTCTACTGCCTATATCAGAAATAACAGCGAAATACGGAATGTGGTTTCATGTAGATGCAGCCTATGGTGGAGCACTTGTCTTTTCAAAAAAACATAAGACACTTCTCTCTGGGATTGAACAAGCAGATTCGATTACATTCAATCCACAAAAATGGATGTATGTCGCCAAAACATGTGCAATGGTTTTATTTAAAAACCATCATTTGTTAGAAACAGATTTTCGCATTTCAGCACCTTACATGAATGAAACAGACTTTACTAATTTGGGAGAAATAAGCGTTCAAGGTACTCGACATGCCGATATCCTCAAGTTATATCTATCTCTTCAGCATATTGGTCTAAAGGGATATGAAGATTTAATAAATCGAGGTTTCACACTCGTTGAAGAATTTACAAGAGAAGTAAAGAAACGATCTTATTTGGAGCTATCAGGTGAATCAGATACTAATATATGTTGTTTTAGACTACGTTTGAACGAGTATGACCAAAAACATCAAGATCAATTAAATCTTAAGTTGCAACAATATTTATTAAAAGATCAACATGTGTTTTTATCCTTACCTACGTATAGAGGAAAGCGTTGGTTGAGGGCAGTTTTATTAAATCCTTTTATCTCGCCTTCAACTATCCAACAAATCTTTAAACAGATTGATGACTTTTATAGTGAGCATTGTATGGAACATCCACTCTTGAAGTGAAAATGTTTTTTATAATCACTAAAGAATGAATTAATTATGTTTGGTGCCTACCTTATGTAAACTAGCATTCCTGTTTGAAATTACTTGGTGTCTTGAAATAAAAAAGTCCCCTTGATATGATGCAGAAGGTCATGGCCATGACTTCAATTCATCATTCAAGGAGGACTCTTATGAATTGTACTCAAAACGAAAAGTTGAATCAAGTTACACCCCATACACTGATTGTCGGGGTAGATATTGCTAAATTCAAGCATGTGGCTCGAGCACAAGATGATCGTGGAAAGATCCTTGGGAAAGCTCTAACCTTCACGAATACAAAAGAAGGATTTGATGCGTTCTTTGCCTGGTTGGAAGAGATGCAACACAAACATGAGAAAGCCGATGTTCTAGTTGGTATGGAACCTACCGGTCATTACTGGTTAAATCTCGCCTATTCACTAAAGGAGAGACTTGTCTCCTTCGGAGTCGCTAATCCTCTGCACGTTAAGCGAAGTAAAGAACTCGACGATAACTCTCCAACGAAAAACGATATCAAGGATGCTAGAGTTATCGCTCAGCTAATAAAAGATGGTCGATTTTCTTATCCTCGCTTACCAATGAATCAGGATGCAGAAGTAAAGGCAGGAATTACAATCAGAAACCAAATTGTAGGTGATTTACAAGCTCTACAAGGACGGATTCACAATTGGTTAGATAAGTATTTTCCAGAGTTTTTAACCGTTTTTAAAGACTGGAGTGGAAAGATGGCGTTGGCCACGCTAGAACATATTCCTCTTCCAGTTCAACTTAATCAAACAACACCCGAAAGGGTGGCAGAAATATGGTCCACTTACGGAGGCGTACAACGCCCAAGTCATAAACGAATACAGCGACTTCAAGAGGCTGCTGGACGTTCAGTAGGGTTGACGGTTGGACTACAGATGGCACAACGAGAAATAGCCATAAATATCAAACGATATAAGATGCTTAAAGAAGAACTACATGCATTAGAAAAGCAATTGGAAGACCTTGTACTGACCCTGCCGGGTATTGCTGAAATGCTGACTGTACCTTTGGAAGCTTAACCTTTGTCCATTAAAAATGAAGCACGGAGTATTTGGGATAAAACAGACTTTCAGGCATTTGACCTTGCAAACTAGCATTACCCAACTCTATCTCATAGATAGATTGAACGAAGGAATGTAGGCGCTAAGACGCTAAGAGACATGGGAGATTTCATCGCTATGAGACATATAGAGATCCATTGTGCGACCATATGTATGTCTCCATCTTTTTTTAAAATAATGAAAAAAGAATAGCGAAGCTATTCCCCTTAGTACCAGTTTCTTATAAAAATGAGAATATAAGGTGTGAAATAGACATAAAAAATTTTTTTATATTTTATATTCCCCCTATAAACCCTTGATATTACTCAGTTTATAGAGGGAGCTCCGTATATGATATACAATAAAAAAAGAAAAATTTGGCTAAATCTATTGTTAAAATTAATATTATTATGTAAAATTTTCTTATAAAACAGACTATGTGTTACTGGCGTAAACATGGAGGACCATGAGGAAGCACATAGATAACGGCCGTACGCCTGGGCAAAGTATTTGAACATGAGTTCAAATACTTTTTTTATTTAGAAGGGAGATTTTTAAGTGAAAGAAATTTGTTTACGATACGGGATGAATCCAAATCAAAGTAAAGCTAAAGTTCAGAATGCTGAAAACATGCCTATTAAAATCTTAAATGGAGAAGCGAGTTATATTAACTTTCTAGATGCATTAAACGCTTTTCAACTGGTCCGGGAGCTTCGACAGGCTACTAGTCAACCTGCAGCTGCATCTTTTAAACATGTAAGTCCAGCAGGTGCAGCTGTGTACTCTCCACTAAATAAGACACTTACTGAATCCTATTTTGTTGAAGGCTTAGACCTGTCTCCTTTAGCTATTGCTTATGCAAGAGCGCGTGGGACAGATAGGATGTCTTCATTTGGAGATTGTGCTGCTTTTAGTGATGAAGTTGATATAACTGTAGCTAATCTCCTCAAAACAGAGGTTTCTGATATAATTGTTGCACCAAGCTACACTCAAGAAGCATTAGAGATTTTGAAACAGAAAAAGAAGGGAAAATATCTAATTTTAGAGATTGATCCCAACTATGTGCCTGACTCAATTGAAAAAAGAACGGTATTTGGAATTACTCTAGAACAGCAAAGAAATGATGTACAGATTGGGAAAGAAGTTTTTAATCATATTGTTACGACTCAATATAGTATTCCTGACAATGCAAAGAGAGATCTTCTTGTTGCTCTTATTACATTGAAATATACACAATCAAACTCTATTTGTTTCGCTTTAGATGGTCAAACAATTGGAATTGGTGCTGGACAACAGTCCCGTATTCATTGTACAAGGTTAGCAGCTGAAAAAGCTGATAAATGGTGGTTAAGACAACATCCAAGGGCCCTTAATATGAAGTTCAGAGAAGGCATTTCTCGTGTAGAAGTCAATAATGCGATTGATGGATGGTTGAATGATGATATTACTGAGGTAGAAAATGAACAATGGAAACAATGTTTTCAGGAGGTTCCTGCTAGGCTAAGTAAGAGTGAAAAACAGGAATGGTTAAAAAGATTAAAAGACGTTTCCTATGCATCCGATGCTTTTTTACCGTTCCGTGATAATATTGATCGTGCGGCTCAAAGTGGCGTTAAATATGTGGTTCAAACAGGGAATTCTTTACGAGACGATCAAGTTACACACGCAGCAAATGAATATGGAATGGTCATGGCACATTCAGGCATACGTGTATTTCATCATTGAGCTATGAATAAATATAATTAATCAAAAAGAGCCACCCCCTTAGGTCTTGGCTCTTTTTTATACTGTTTCCGATAAGCAACATCTTGTCGCACCATAATATAATTTTATAGGAAGCTTTCACTTAATTGCTTCTGTACAAATTCATTTATATGTTGCAAAGCCAGATGAGCTGACAGTTTCTTGTAATTATCTGAAAATGGATCCATAAATCCATGAGATCCTTCAAAACTTTTCACTTGCAAAAACGAATATCTTTTTTTCCTTAACACGTCTACTAGTTTATGAATATCGAATGCTTTTTCTTTATTTGCAAATATAAGTAATGTAGGACATGTAGGCTCAACATCTACATAATCTCGGATACGAGATCCATAGCAACCTATTACAAAGTCACATATCTTATTTTCACTACATAACCATGCTATTGTTGCCCCAACACTAAATCCAATGACTCCGACTCTCCTATATTGTTGCTTTAGTTCGGCTATGACTTGATTAATTTGTTGCACTCCCTTTTCAAATCCAACATTTTGAGTGAAATTTTCATAAGCAAATTCTTCTTCACTATACGAATAAGGAATTTCTTTATGTAATAGATTAGGGCATATTATATCTATTCCTAATTTTGATAATATCTCCTTCATATATTTCATATGTTCGTTAACTCCGTATATTTCATGAACTAGTACAATAGCCATATTATGATTCTTCATCATAATCCTCCTATCAAGACGCTTTATATTTAGTTTATATACAATTCAGTTTTATTTCTACTTCCCATACAGTGTATTATTGGGGCTATGACATAACAACCCTAGAGTAATAACTCCAGGGTTGTTATTGTAATGATTACTTAGTAGGAAACACTTACCTAAAGGTAAGTACCTGTACTGAAAGTGCGTACTTACATATCTGTAGTGGGAGTTTTATAATCAAAATGTAATTAATATTAAGGAGGAATAATTTTGAAAACTCTTGTTATCGTAACACATCCAAGCTTAGAAACATCAGTTATTAATAAGAACTGGGTAGAAGAACTCAAAAAATATTCAGAAAAATATACAATTCACGAATTATATAAAGTTTACCCTAATGGCAACATAGACGTGGAAAAAGAACAAACCTTGATTGAAACTCATGGAAATCTAGTTTTTCAGTTTCCTGTATATTGGTTTAATTGTCCACCTCTTTTAAAAAAATGGATGGATGATGTTTTAACTTATGGATGGGCCTATGGTTCAACAGGAGAGAAATTAAAGAATCGTAAAGTTGCTTTTGCTGTGTCTGCAGGGATTAAAAAAGAAGACTATAGTGATAATGGAAGATATCAATATACACTTGAAGAAGTATTGGTTCCGTTTAAAACCACAGCTCTGTATTGCAACGCAGATTATCGTTCGTTCTTTGCTTTTTATGGAGCAGAATATGAACCTTCTGCAAGTGAAGTGAAAAAAAGTGCCCAAGATTATTTCAATTTTATTGAAAACCTATAAGAAGTAGTTTTATCTATTGTTGTACAGCCTCCAAAGCTGACAAATTGTTTTTCTCCCCCCACTCACACATCATATCTAACAAGGGAATAAGGGAAAGACCACGTTCAGATAATGAATACTCAACTTTTGGAGGTATTTGTGGAAATTCCTTACGTATAATAAGACCATCTCTCTCAAGATCTTTTAACATAACGCTTAACGTTTTATAGGAAATGGTACCGATACATCGTTTCAACTCATTATGTCGCATAACCTTATTTTCAGCTAGCCAATACATAATGATCATTTTATATTTACCACCTATTAAAGACAACGTATATCCAAAACCAGTGTTTTTTAGTTCTACACCAGTTGGAACACAGGTTTCACTCATAGGTTCCACTCTCCTTCTGATAAGTCAGTATGTAATATAAAGATGTATACTTTATAATTATATTTTAACAGAAATGATGCCTTTATTCAGCTTGTATATTAGTTATCGTAATCATCTTAATCAGGGTTCTGGGAATAAAAAACAGCCTTCTAACGGCTGTTTTTTATTCCTATGAAAGTTTTTAATTGGTTTAAAAAATAATTTTTCTTGCTTCTTTTAACGTAATAAATCTGTTACCTAGCATATTATTATGGTGTTCTACTCCGGGGTAGCTTTTTTTATTGAATACGGATAAGCGACATTATGGTACCTTAAAAATAAACCTTGAAATTGTATAGAGTGATATGTAAGTCTACATCTGAAGCCTTAACGTATCAATGTGTGAAGATAATACAGCAGCAAGTGGCATTGCAACGTAAGAGCCGAGTCAATATATTTTGAAAGGAATGTAGCTCCTAGAAGATAAAAATGAAAGAATGGTCACTCAATCTGTTTTTTTATATCAACTAATTGTTGTAATAAAATCTTTTCTCCTTCTGAGCTTAGCACGATATTACCTATATACACTTTATTTTTATCACTTACCTTACCAGTGATAGCACAGGGTTTACTTTCATCACATTTTTGGATAATTATTGCTTCATTTTCTATAGACATCTCCATATAACTCTCACTGCCTTTTATCCCTAAGGTACGTCGTAGTTCACTAGGGAATGTGACACGTCCAAATTTGCCTAACCCCTTAATTAGCCCTATTTTTTTCATTTTCTCACTCCTAATTTAAATTCTCTTTTAATTTAATAATGGTTATTAATTAATTGTATTTTGATGACAAATTATCTCCATAAGAGAATTTTTTCCTGGGGTAATTTTCATCACAAAACTGTATTTTATTACCTCATTATCTTTTTCTTGTTTATTTTCTTTTAATAAAAGTGATATATGAATTTAAACTAACACCAAAGATTTATTAAGCCTCATTTTATAATACAAACTACAGAATTAAACAAAAATCTACATAAAATCGCCCAATAATATCCATTAATTTATTTATATGTAAAAAATTATTTAAATCCATATATGATAAAATTAAATGTTTCTATATCTAATAATGGAGAATACGCACTTCTTTCTTATCAAATTATCCATAAAAATAATTTAGAAAATTTATAATTTTGTGTAGTTTTCTGTATGATTATATAGTTCCTATTATAAATTAAAGATACGACTTCGCTGGAGAAAAAATGAAAGCGCTTAATAAAAGTCTATCTTTTCTTAATTACACTTCAATGGAGTGAAGATATTTATAAACTAACTACAGAAAAAAAGTTGCTCTCATTGTATCCGTATTAATGACTTAGAGGAGTATCGCTATCTCTTCTGTAAGGTTAGTTAAATTAGATATATCTACAAAAGAAAGAGTGTTCATTCAAAATGTAGAGGTTTTAAGATTTAAGTCCACCCCATCTTATGGGCATAATTTAGAATAGAAGAAACTCGTCAAAAAGGGAATTTGCTTACAATAGCAAAAGCTTCTCTTGACGATGCTATTGAGATGTTTTAATTGTCTTATTAGATGCCTAGGGCATCTTTTTCTCTTTTCTCATATGTTCGAGGGCTATAAGAAAAGTCGGATTCGTATCTATCGTAATACCATGAAAAGGCTGAAAAGTTTTCTAAAAAACGCTGTACATTCTTGCGGTCTCTTGTTTCATTTATATAAAAATAGTGAAAGTCGTTATTTTATGGAGGTTTTATATGTCGGATAAAGTGTCATTTTCATTTACAGTAGTTATTGGTTTAATGTTATTTGCTCTATTCTTCGGGGCAGGAAATTTAATTTTCCCACCAATGCTTGGTCAATCAGCAGGAATAAATGTTTGGTCAGCTAATGCCGGATTTTTAGTAACCGGAGTTGGGTTACCGTTACTCGGTGTGTTAGCATTTGGTTTTTCAGGAAAAGATGATGTACAGTCACTAGCGAGTCGCGTCCACCCTGTGTTTGGTCTTGTGTTTACAACCGTACTTTATTTAGCGATTGGTCCTTTATTTTCCATACCAAGAGCAGGAACCGTTTCTTTTGAGATAGGTGTCAAACCTTTTTTGTCGGAAGATCTAGACCACATACCTTTATTTGTTTTCACCATCATATTTTTTAGCATCACATGCTTTTTCTCACTTAATCCCGTTAAAACTGTCAATATTATCGGAAAATTACTAACACCCATTAAGTTAATATTTATTGGAATACTTGTAGCCATGGCTTTTATTCATCCAATTGGGGGGTTCCAAGCACCTACGGAAAATTACAAAATTCATTCATTTTTCAAGGGATTTCAGGAAGGTTATTTAACAATGGATGCTCTTGCAGCTTTTGTTTTTGGAATTATTATTATTAATGCTATTAAAGAAAAAGGCGCAAAAACAAAAAAACAAATTATGACTATTTGTGCAAAAGCAACAGGAATTGCTGCCATTATACTAATAACCATTTATACGGCTCTTTCTTACATGGGTGCTTCAAGTGTAGAAAAACTTGGACACTTAGATAACGGAGGTACTGTTTTGGTAAAAGTCTCGAATTATTATTTTGGAGCTTACGGTGGAATATTATTAGGATTAATGATTACGGTAGCTTGTTTAACAACTAGTGTAGGACTTGTTGCTTCTTGTTCTTCATTCTTTCATAAACTATTTCCAAAGGTACCTTATAAAATACTTGCTATTAGTCTATGTGGTTTTAGTGCAATCGTTGCTAACATCGGGTTAACGCAGTTAATTGCTATTTCTATACCTCTATTAACAGCTATTTATCCATTAGCTATTGTATTGATATTCTTAACTTTTTTTCATCCTTTATTTAAAGGAAAAACTGAAGTTTATCAAGGGAGCTTACTTTTGACATTTATTATTAGTCTATTCGATGGATTAAATACGGGTGGTATTCACATTTCATCTATTAATAGTTTCTTTATTAGAGTTCTCCCTATGTACAAAGTAGGACTAGGGTGGATTGTTCCAGCTATTATTGGAGTATTAATAGGTTTTAGCATAGTACAAGTAAAAATCCTTCTTAATTACAGATCATCTAGACTGAATAAATAATAAGGATTGTGGTGCGAAGATTACACCCATTTGAAAGGGACATATAGTTTCTTCTATTACAATATTGCTTTTATCAAGATATGAGTTTAAGGTCCTCTGTTAAACGTAAAAAATAACCTTTGCATCAAAATCACATTTTTTATATTTCAAAATATTTATTGTAGGTTATTGTCAGCTTCTGTGGTCTCTATGATAAATTAAAGCTACATTTGTTAAGGACAAATGAAAACGATTACAATATTGCAATTCTAACTGATGATTCAGTCTGTTTAAATAGTTCAACATTATAATAATCTCTAACTTTTATCTTATTGAAAAAATGTAAGGAATTGAAATATCAATTATACAGTGGCTATCTTCTTCTACTAGCCACATTAAAAGAAAGTAATCACGCTCTAGCTATAATCATGCTTATTATATTGAACCTTGAATAAAATAGCTAAATGAATTATTTCTGGGGGGAGATAATCTAAACAACACTGATTGTAACTAATTGTTATATAAAGAAACACATAATATGATGATTTGATTTGTCACCTGTAATTTTGTAAGAAAACTATGATTGAATGATTAAAAATACCGAAAATCCCTACCTAAATAAGTAAAAAATAAAAATTATATTAGAAATTACATTTTATTAATTATCGAGTCGATATTATGATAACTACTGAAACTTTAAGAAAATTATCTAAGGAACAGAAGGAAGAAAAAGATTCGCTGAACTTATTTCTTTCTACACAAACAGTTATAAAAGAAGCTCTGGATAAGCTAGGCTATTCAAATGATTTATTTGAATTATTAAAAGAACCTATTCGAATGCTAACCGTTCGTATTCCTGTCAAAATGGACGATGGTTTCGTCAAAGTATTTACGGCCTTTCGTTCCCAGCATAACGATGCCGTAGGACCAACTAAAGGAGGAGTACGCTTCCATCCTGAAGTGAATGAAGAAGAAGTAAAAGCATTGTCTACTTGGATGACTTTAAAGTGTGGGATTGCAAACCTGCCTTATGGTGGTGGGAAAGGCGGCATTATTTGCGATCCGAGAAATATGACGTTTGGAGAGCTGGAGCGATTAAGTCGAGGTTATGTGCGTGCAATAAGCCAAATTGTTGGTCCTACGAAAGACATTCCGGCACCTGACGTATATACGAATTCTCAAATTATGGCGTGGATGATGGATGAGTACAGCCGTCTTCGCGAATATGATTCCCCTGGTTTTATCACAGGCAAACCCATTGTTTTAGGAGGATCACATGGTCGTGAAACAGCAACAGCACGAGGGGTAGCAATTTGTATTAAAGAAGCTGCAAAGAAAAAAGGTATTAACTTGCAAGATGCACGTATCGTGATTCAAGGTTTTGGAAATGCAGGAAGCTTTCTGGCCAAATTCATGCATGATGCAGGAGCCAAAGTAATTGGTATTTCAGATGCGCATGGTGCTCTTTATGATCCTGCAGGGCTTGATATTAATTATTTGCTTGATCGACGTGATAGCTTTGGTACAGTTACAAATTTATTTACGGATGTCCTTACAAACCAAGAATTACTAGAAAAAGAGTGTGACATCCTTGTACCAGCAGCCGTTTCAAACCAAATTACGGCACAAAACGCTCATAATATAAAAGCTCCGATTGTAGTAGAAGCAGCAAATGGGCCAACAACTCTCGAAGCGACAAAAATTTTGGATGAAAGAGAAATCCTCCTTGTACCAGATATATTAGCAAGTGCAGGCGGTGTCACTGTTTCTTACTTTGAATGGGTTCAAAATAATCAAGGATATTATTGGTCAGAGAAAGAAGTGGCTGAAAAACTTCGTAAAGTCATGGTTAATTCTTTTGAAAATATTTATCAGACATCTCAAGATTATCAAGTTAATATGCGTTTAGCTGCCTATATGGTAGGAATAACAAAATCAGCCGAAGCTTCACGTTTCCGAGGCTGGGTATAAAATATAAGAATTTTCTATAATTCTATAAAGAAAGAATTATTAATAACATTTAAAGTGAGGAATTTGTAATGTGGGTTATTACTATAATCAATGCCTATTCAAAGAGCAATAATATTGTTATGTTTGAATTTAATACGGAAAAGGAAGCAAGAGAAACTTTTAAAAAAATACAAGAACATAAAATTCTTTCCGAGGTTATTTGCTGCTACAACCCTTAATTTACTTTAGCTACTACTTTATAGTACCGATTTTAATGCAAACATTAGTAATTAGAAACATAGAAAGTCAGTTTCTTTAAATGACTAACTTATAGAGTTATTCCAAGTAGTATATGAATGAAATTTACCTATTCGGGATAGACTTGTCCTGTAAAGTAAGGCGTCCTTTTTTATAGAAGAAACTTTTCAGAAGAGACCTTCACTCTCATTGAGCGAAGGCCTCTTTTTGACGAGTTTCTTCTATAAAGTCTTTTATTTTTATTTTCTGTTTTTTCTAAGTGAGGAGAGTCCTATAAGGGCTGCTCCAAATGTAATTATAATTGCAACGGCAAGGATTCCCAAGGACACAACTTTGTTAGGAATATACCTAGCAAAAGTCGATAAAAGTGTCCCTAAAATTACTAACCAGACTAAAGCTATTAGCTTAGAAAAACACCTTGAAATTCCACATAATCACCATCATAGATAATATCAAGCAAATTGTTGCAGGAATAATCATCTCAATAGGTTGATGAGCCCGAAAAATATGGGCATGTATGGCACCTATCATGAGAATTACAAACAATACGCCAGATACAAAAACCAAGTATGGATTCCAAATACCGCCAATCATTCCTATTGCTCCAATAAGTTCCACAATTCCAATTACAGACATTAACCATAATGGATATTGATAGTGCTGCCAATGTTCAACCTGAAATGGTATACGAAAAAGTTTTATGAAACCTCCCACTAAAATAAAAACGGCTAAAATCACTTGTATAATAATCATCATCTAAACTTACTCCTTTTAAAAATCCTTTTGGGTAACATCTTCATGGATAATAAGTTGGGTATATATCCCGCATGGTGTTCTATCATTAATTTAATAAAAAGCCATGAAGTGGAGATTATATATGTTGTATACAAAGTTAGTTACCATAACAGGAATTATTAAAAACAAAAACAAGGCGCACAGATTAAGGATTTTATGGATCTTCCCTGTGAATATAACAATAATATAAATGCCACTATGTCGAATAACTATAGTTAGTTTGAGACTTCTACAAAGGCTCTAACTGGAAAAGTTCCAAAGTCTTTGATTGTTGGAGCAACAGCATAAAATAAAAAGTTTTCAGTTGAAATTTCTTTTAAGTTGCATAAATGTTCAATGATTAGAATTTCTCGCCCCAATAAAGTTGTATGTACAGGACGATCTTTACCTGACGTATCATCTATATTTACAGAATCAATCCCAACTAAAGAAGCTCTTTTATCCACTAAATATTGTGCTGCTTTCTCAATTAAATACGGATGATTTTCAAAGTATTGATTCGTATTCCAATATTGGTCCCAACCTGTGTTGAATAAGAACAGCTTTTCCTTCCATAGCAAGGTCATAAAAGACATCCTCATCAATCTCTTTTTTGTTTTCATCAATATGAACAATGATTCCTTCTAGACCAGCCATCTTATCAATTGATGTTTCCGATAGATCTTTTCCATTAACATACCTATGAAAAGGAACATCAATATAAGTTCCTTTATTAGACACCATTTCTATTTTTCCAATTTGAAATTCTATACCTTCTTCGTAATGTTTTCGAGATTCTTCCCGACTTAAATCATCACAAATGATTGGGGCAGGAAGCCCTTTAAAAGTTATAATGCCATCTTGAATGGTATTATGACTCAAATCAATATATTTTTGACTCTTCATACTAAATCCCCCCTCTGTTCACATTAATAAAAACAACTTGTATATGGGGATTTCATTATTTTTTCTTTTTCTAAAGGTGTATACTTCCTACAATCCTAATTAACATATTGTCAATCAAATAAAGTTTCAAGTACAAATAATATGTCCTCTACTTTAACAACCAAGCATATATAACTGCCCCAAAAGAGGACAAATATTCTATTGGGATGATAAAACGTGCGAGAATGAGACCTGCTGGCATTAACATAATAAAATACTTCAAGCTGAACTTACGTTGCCAGCCTAAAAATAATAAAGGAACAACGAGACCTAAATTTAAAATAGAACCTACTACCACTCCATTTAAATTAGGAGATGATGAATTGATTTGAAAAAAGGAATGATATAACAAGTAATTTGAAATTAACACAAAAAGCAATCCGAAAAAACATAATGTGGACGTTGCATTTTTCTTAAGAATCAAACGATTCACCCCATTTTTAAGTTTTTTAATAGTATTTCATCTATATAATTAGTTCACATGTTACTTATTATTAAATAATTATTTTATCTAGAAAGCTCCTCAATAAAGGATTTTCTCATTGATTTAAAAGGAACATGAGAACCGTTGATTAACATGCTATCTTACTTTATTTCAAGTTAAACAGGTTTTAGCATAGTGATTTTTGGTTATTTGTTACGTATCTATAGTTACCTTTGTATGGATACATTTTTTATTTAGGGGTCTACTACCCAATATCTTGTGCCTTCTTTATTTCTATTCAATAGCTTGTAATCTATTAAGTATCTTCTTATCATTACAAAGTCATCAAATATACCTTTTAATACACCATTAACTTCCTTTTGAGTATTATATTTACATTTTTTTAATTTTTTTAGATATATACTAAGGTAATCATTCTTTTTTTCTCTTTTTTTGGTATCTGTTTTAGGCATCCCTCTCAAAATATACATTTAATATTTTCTTTATTTCTTCTTCACTAATCCGGTAATTACTCATATCCATCATAACGCCTCCGTACGTTCTATATTCATAAGATAAAGTTGATTCCATTATTCAATCAATAATTGCTTAAGCTTCTCTAAATTGATTTGGGGAACTTTACAAGCCAGATGAAAGTAATTTTCAATGTCACCGTATTGCTCTATAATCTTATTATAAACATCTTCTAAGTAATCACGTCTAACTTCTAAGATTGGTTTTATACGCTCTGAAGACATTTGGAACAAACTCATCCATCGAATAAACGTTTCTACCTTTTTCATACGTTTCGCAATTAATTGATTAGATAAAAGGTATTCATTTATCACTGTTTCATATGGCACCCCCACAAGTAATTGGATAAGGGCTGATATAAACCCAGTACGATCCTTCCCTCCGGTACAGTGAATGAGAGCAGGTAAATTTTTTTGATTTGAAAGAAACGTGATAACTTCATTGATTTCCTTATAACAACCAAATGCCATATGGTCATACATTTCTTTCATTATTTTTTCAAAATCAATGGTATTGGATTTACTAACTAGAAACTTAAAGAATTCAAGATGTGTAAACTCTCTGCTCTTATCATGAATTGATACGTTTAGTAGTTGAATTTCCTTTCCAGTTTGGATACGACTGACTTTTGATTGTTGTTCCTGAAGCGTCCTTAAATCACAAATTGACTTTATATTTATTTGATAAAAATTTTCTACATCTTTTTGAGACAATCGAGACAGTTCATCTGAACGGAATAGGATACCGGTCTTCACGTGGCAACCATCTTTGGTTTTAAAGCCTCCAATGTCACGGAAATTATATAAATTTTCAAATTGGTATATGTTTTCTGTAATTTTCATTCTCATTTCTCCATTATTATTTAGTCAGATTACCTTTTATCTTGTTTTACTTGAAAGCTTTTATAAAAGGTTCAATTACGGCTAATACTTCTTCTTTATTTTCTAAATGCAGAGTATGACCTGCATTCTTTATCTTTTTATGTTGTAAATTAAGGGAAATCTCTAATGCTTTTTGCACATCTTTATCCCTTACTACCCCCCCTAATTCAGGATTGCCTTGTAAGAGCAACACGGGACATCGAATTCTACGAAGTAACTTATCTACTTGATAGCCAGCGTATGTTTCCTCAAACCGATCTATCATAGCTGTTAATACATCTGGATCCATGTATGTTAAGTTTGTTATCATTTCATCAACCAAGTGAGTCCTTGTATGTGAGAGTTTAGAAGTATTTTTAATTAATGCTTTAGGATTTGTCAATGCTATTTGATTGGAGTGTAATATATCTCTCCATTTCATTAACTCCATGGACCCTTCTTTCAAAACTGTCATAGACAAGGGGGAATCACCAATAATTACCCCTGTAACAAGTGTAGGGTGGCTAACTGCCATCATAAGACTAATCATTCCACCAAGTGAATGACCAAATATAAGTGTCGGTTTGTTAACATGTTTTTTAAGAAAAAGAAAGATATCTTCCACATAATCTTTTAATCTGTAATTTTTATCTCCTCTACCAGATTTACCATGTCCTCTTAAATCTACTGCATATACATGGGTTAGCTTTTCTAAATTAGGCAGAATAGTACTAAAAGTTTGCCACCTAGCAGTCCCGCCATGAAGTAGCAAAAGAGATATTTCAGACGAATTAGGATTTGTTTCAATATAATTTAAACGAATCTTTCCTGAATCAAAAACTTTTTCTAACATTTTTTCACCCTCTTATAAAGAATTATTTTTAATTATATGACCAAAACAGTATATATAGTCATATAAAATCCAAAAAAATATTATGATTATTTAAGAATGTTTACTTTTATTTACATAACGGTTAAGATAAGTATAAACAGTATATGACTAAATGTCCATAAAAAGTCACAAAAATCCCAAAAGGAGTTTTTCTATGCCTAAATTTACAGAACAAGAAAAAGAACATATTCACCAATCCCTTATGGAAAAAGGGAGAGAACTATTCATCCAATATGGGCTAGCTAAAACAAGTATTGATGATATTATACAAGCATGTGGAATTGCAAAAGGTTCTTTCTATAAATTTTTTCAATCTAAGGAAGAGCTCTATTTTGAAATCTTAAAAAACGAAGAAGAAGTAAGAGAAACTGTACTCAATGAACTCTTTCGTGAAAACCTTCCCCCTAACGAGTTACTAACTTCCTTTTTTCATACATCTTTTAAATTTGTTGAAGACAATCCCTTTCTTCAGCGTGTTTTTCAAAACGATGAACACGAAAGACTCACAAGAAAGCTTCCACAACAGATGATGAAATTTAACAAATGGCAAACTCAAAGAGGTATCGATGCAATCCAAATTTTGATGGAGCGTGGTGTCTTACCTCAAGAGAATCCAGAAGTAATTGTGGGAGTCATCCAGGCCATCATGATGCTACGATTACACAAAGAGGAAATTGGCACCGACCTTTTTCCAAAAGTAATGGATAAACTAATTGATTATGTAGCTATAGGCTTGACTAAATAAGAATTTCAATCATATAGAAAGGAAACTCGTCAAAAAGGAACTCATTTGAATTTACTTCAGACTCAGAGGGAAATTTTTCTGTTTCTTTTTTAGACTGTCTAGAGTATTTGTTCTTAATTATGTTGGGTAAGCGAGGGGCATCACTGCCTCTAACTCCCCTAAGAACCTTAGGTGAGCATTTCAACTCGTACGGCTCAAGCCTCCCATTGCAAAACCATTTGATGTTGTATCTTCATCACCACCATATTGGTAAGTAAAACATACGCCGACGCTCCAAATGGAGGTATACATAACAGTACGTTTCTTTCGTCAGAAGATAGCCACAACCTTATGTTCCTACGAGAGACCAACGAGAAGTCAGCTCCCTTTCGGGCCTATCATGAGTTTTTCCGTAAGGACGATAGTATCTATCCAGGTGTTAAATAATTAGTAATTGATTTTTGACACGAAAATTCCGGACGTTCTTGTACTGGAACCAATAGGTTCTCTCATTACGATTTTAATTCAATATAAAAAGATATATATAAATGTAAAATAAAAAGAAGCCTTAGTCTTTATATAACGAGGCTTCTTTTTGATGAATTTCTTCTATAGTATAGTGTTTTTTATTAAGATACAGATTTAAGTTCCTCTGTTAAACGTAAAAAAGCTTCTTTATCTTTACTCTTTAAGGAGTGATCAATTTTCTCGAGGATCTTACTTCTTTTGAAGTTGTTCATCATTTGATTCAGAAATAATTCAGCCAATATTTCATCACGTAAATTTGGATCAACTCGATCCATTCCTTTAATAATGTTATTTTCCATTAAAAATCAACCCCTTTATCTTTTCTCTTTTTCAAACATTATTACCCTTTTTAACATCTTTTATACGAGATTGATAGATAAAGTGGGACATCGAATAATATTTAACCTCCGTATTTACAATCCCTTGCTATTCTAATTTTCATTTCATACCTATAAACCCAGAAGGGAAAATGCAACTATTTTATTTATTGACGTAAATCTGAAAATTAACTTCTCAGAATGTAGGTTTTAACAGTTAATTATAATGGAAGTAAATTACAATCACTATTTTTTATTATATACTAATCTATCTTTTACTCCTATTTCGAGAAATTTTTTTATTCACGATAAATTAAAAGAAAATTTATAGTTATTTAACTTTAAGATATTTTTAATAAGATAATTATAATCAAAAATACAAAATAAACTTCTTTTATACAGAGAAGTAAATAGATAAACTAACTCATAAAAATAAAAGTTTTATCATTTACACTTAGTGACGACAAATATATTGTTTTTCTACAAGATACGTAAATAATAAAACTATTTTTAAACAAAGTGTTTTATCATTTACTTTTATAAATAAAATGAAAATAAATATTATCTATATTTAAAAGTAAAAATCGTTAATAATTTATTTAATAAATTATGTTTAAATTACCTAATATTTATTATTTTTATTTCGATGTTCGTTTTGATATGGTTCGTTTTTTAATGTATACAAGTATAATTTATTTTTAAATCTTTTACTCAACAATTCCTTTGTTATTAAATTTTCTGAGTATTCTGGTCAGGTTAACCGAAAAAGGTTAAGTTATCCATATCCATCTTATATACTAAAATTGAATCAATACACAACAAGAAGTAGGAAGAAATCCTATAATAAGCATAAAAAAAGTTGCTTGTACTCATTATGGAATAAGAATGGACGTTTTTAAACCTGAGGAAACAATTAGCCCTAACCATATGCATTCCAGAGGATACCTCACTTGTCCTTATTGTGGCCATATCGAAATCGCTCATGAATGCCAAAAAGGAAAATCAAGGTTTATGGTTGCTGCTAATAGAGATCATACTCATGATTGCCTCTCTAAAGAGTCATAAAAAATCAATCGCTCTAAAAGGATGGATCTTTTAGAGCGATTGATTTTACTTACACAAAAGTCTTTTCAAAATGGTATATTCAATAGATGAAACTCGTCAAAAAAGTAGCCTTTGCTCAACGGGAGCAAAGGCTTGTTAAAGTTCAGGTGATCGGGGAATACCTTATTAGTTTAAACTAAATTAAAAATCCATATACATGTTTTTTCATATTATATAGGTAAGGATTTTACAATGAATGACTCATTATCCAGCTTAGATCGACTTCACTGCGCTACAGAGCAAATTTCTGTATGAATATTCCCGTCAAAACAAGAATTCTTCTTCTTTTTATTTAACCTTATTAAGTGACAAGGTTGTAGAAGCTATGATATGTTAGCATCTCTACATATTATCTAATCAAGTTTTCTATTTTCATGAGTCATCGTCTTAGAGTTAGAGGTAGGTTCTTTGCCAAGTCCAGGCTTCCAATTTCCTAACTTATTTTTCAAATAATCCCTTAAAAAGTCACGTTTCTTTTTTCGTCTTTTATCTCTATTTTTCATAAAAACTCACCACCTTCAGGCTACTTAACAGATTCAATTTATCCTTATTATAAGTATGGTGAAAAAACCAATCTTTATGCTAAATCTATAAGTAATAAGTAGTTCATCTTACTACTAAAAGGTATACTTTTTCGGACAGATTAACTCATTAATGTCTATATTTTTTGTATTTTTTTGATATGTTTTGTAGAAGGCGCTTTCATTCTCTCGTATATTGTTCATTATATTTTTTGTTGGCTCTATCTTTTTATTATGAACCTACTAAATTTCCTAGAGACTGAAAGATTTCAATGGGGTGAGAAGAAGCTATGTCAATGGTAGTCAGTTCAGTAGGTCAAATAAAAGACTTACAAAAATACATTAAAAAAAGCACCTTTTTTTCGTAAGTGCCTGCCACTAATGACACCTCATGGAATCAAGAGGCTCTAAATCCTATAGTACTGCTTATTTCTTAAATCAGTCTATCTATTAAAATAAAAAGCGCCTCAATTAATAGATGCCTAGTTTTTATTATTATTTTTCTTCTGTAACCATAAATTGTACCACATTATTTAAATTGATGTGCACTAGCTCTTTTTCATTCGAAATGAATCTTTCATATTTTGTTATATGACTAATGACTTCTTTCTTTGATGTGGCTTCGAATTTTAATTCCTTTGTCCTGCCATTTATAAATTCGAAAATAACTTTAAATTTAAGCATAGGTGTATCTCCTCATTATCTACTTATTCTTCTTATTTCATTAATTCTTCTTCAAAGGAAAAAGTACTTGGATATTTAGTAACCGTATAAGAGTATCTTTTCATGTTTTCTACATTATCTTTTCATGTTTTCTACATAATGACTTTTTAAGATTGTTACTAATTCATTCGATACTCTTATAGTTACTGTTTTTCCATTACTAAATATTTTCACGCCTATATCCCTCATCTTCTCTTCTATTAAAAATAATAAGATTATCGTATTATTCTTATAATAGAGCTGAGAAAAGCTTACATCAATCCGTATATATTTTCCTCATTCTGGTATATGTGCTCAAAAAGTAAGTAACCTTTCCCCGATAATTATTCCAATAAAGGTTACTAATAGTAAAGTATATAGTCCTAAAATAGTAAAGGATTATTTTCTATAGATTTTTTTATGACCTACTGTCTCTTTTCTACCTCTCCTCTGTTCTGCTCTTGCCTTTTTATTAGCGAACAGAACAGAGCCAAGGAATGTTCGCCATTAATAATCGGTGGGAAAAATGTGTCAGTCCCTAGTCATTCTTATTATCTTTGGGCTAACATTTACATACGCATTAATGCGCCATTAGGCTTTGGTAACTCCTCAGCTGTTATCAGATTCATTTTACAAAAATGTTCAAAAAATTGTTGTGCCAGCTCTCTTTCCTTTGGGTCATTTTTCAACTCAACTATATCAAGCAAAATTTGAGCCATCCATAAATTATCAAAATAACGGTATTTACCTGTATTCCACGTCATTTTTTGGGATGACCTTTCATTTACATAATATTCCCAGAAAAGCATCTGATCCGATTCCTGTTCTGTAAGTTGGAGTCTGTATTTTGAATGAGCAGGAATATATCCATCTTCACAAAGCTTACCGATAAAATCTTCATTCACCATATAGACGCCTAAGACACGTCTGTCTTTTTCAGGCATATTGGAATCTATTGCTGTTAACAAGACAGCACTATTTTGGTGCAAACGAGTGGGTTTGGTTGGCTTCCCCTTGTTATTACCACTTTTTATTACGCCTGAAAAAACCTTCCACTCTAAAAAAGAACTAATCTGTTCTTCTGTGTCACACCAAAAAACCATTTGTGATTCGGAATGAAGTTTATGATTTTTCATAAGTTTTTCAAGTCCCCAACGAAGTTCTTGGTTTTTTCGCTGTAGTTTTTTTTCCTCTTCCTTCTTCCGTTCTTCCTCCTTGTGTTCCATTTCCTTTTTTTCTATAATTTTTTCGAGTGAATTAGCAACACTTTTATCGTGCAGTTTTAGATACTTTCCAAATACATCGGGGAAAACAAACTTTTTATTTTCCGATGCGAAATGTATTTCAATACTAGAATCATTATATTTAACTATACTACCTATCCCAAAAAGCTTGTGTGTAACTTTCTTATTGATTAGATTCATTATTCTAGGCCTCCTTGTAGAATAAAAACACGGTTACTATTAGATAGTAAATTAATAATTTTATTCAACTAACTTACCTTTAAAGCTCACACAACTGTTTGAGTTTTTTTTCAGTTTAAAAAAGGGTATTGAAAAAATGTATCCATAATTCTATCTGAAAAAACACAGCTGAATTCGGAATACGATTGAAAAACAATTGTAAAACTATTATAACATTTTTTGAAAATATTACAAATTTTCCATTGACAATATATTTTAATTTGAGGTAAAATTAAGTTTTGTTATTTATGATAACTCGAAATAAAAGTCTCCAAAAAGGCGCGAAACTTCTGGAAAGTCCCTATAAATAACCACTTGATTACCGGTGATAAGCGAAATGATTCCACGATTAAACTAATTTCTAAACTACCCTTCATTACGTTGGAGGCTTAGTTTAAGGGTGTACTACTACAGTAAGTGTTACAAGTAAAAAGCAAAAGAAGAAGATATGAACATTATTAGCAAGTGTTTAGAAATTCTCATATCAAAAATTCCGTGCATTATTCAATGGAAACAGAGTGGTAAAAAACACCAATTCGTATAAATGATTATTACTCCTTTATAAGCTATAATATAATATGAGGAGTAGTGATGTTAGTATGTATTATTACGGCAAAAGAAATCAAGAACCTTTAGCTCAAGAACAAACAGAGGTTTGGGAATGTACAGTAGAAGATTGTAAGGGCTGGATGAGAAAAGATTTCTCTTACGACAATCACCAAAAATGCCCTTTGTGTGGAAATCACATGAGAACTGGAGAACGGCTTATTAATAAAATTCCCCTTAATCCCCATCGAAGATAATTTGTACCAATGCTATCGCATAAATTAAAAATTACTACTATATTATTTAATTTAATTGAAAATATAGTTAATTTATTTGCATTTGCTTTCTATTTCTATTGTATGTTATAACTAGTTATACCTTGTATCGATCGTCTTGTCTAAAACCCAGGCTTTTTTTAAAGCCTGGGTTTTCTATTGAACTAATAGTAGATACATCATGTTTTTTCTAATTATAAGACCATAAAAAAAGACTCCTTCATAAGGAGTCCTTTTTTTTATCACTTTTGATTATGCTTTGTGAACGTTAGCAGCTTGTGCTCCACGTTGACCTTGCTCGATATCAAAAGTAACTTTTTGACCTTCTTCTAATGATTTGAAACCTTCACCTTGAATAGCACTGAAATGAACGAATACATCGTCTCCGCCTTCGATTTCAATGAAACCGAAACCTTTGTCTGCATTAAACCATTTTACTGTACCTTGTGTCATAATTGTTGCCTCCTGCTGTGGAATACTCCACAAATGTATTACCTCTCTTGCCCAATCATACTATTTCAAGATAAAAACTTCTGTTTAAGGTTTTTTCTTCTCTCAATCTTATACCGAACAAAAACAAGTTAAATGTAGTGTAACACATAGGGATGTTGATAGCAAATAATTGCTTTATTCCATTTAACCGTTATAATCATACTTGTCTACGGACTAAACTAAACAGTGAGAAAGAAGTGCCATTATGAGAAAGTTAAAACCCTCTTTTCAAAACCTAGTCAATGAAAACACACATAAAATACTAGAAGATAAAAAGGTCATGGAAAAGATTGAAGAAAAAATTGAAGCTCGCCAGGAGCAGGCTATAAAGATGAAAACGAAATAAAAGTAAAATAAAAACATCCTATGTAAACGGATGTTTTTTGTCTTGTACTGCTATTGCATTTCTAGGCAAATGGCTTTTTACAGGATATTCCATCTGCTATGTCGAATCTAGAAAGTCACGAGAAAGGAGCTGTTAATATGAACTCAAAAGAACAAAAGAGGTTGGCAACTACTAGAGAACAAATGGGGAATACTAAAGAACAAACTGATTTATCTTCTGAGTTAGAACAAGACTTAGAGAATTTAGGATTACAACGACGAATGAAGCAATTAGAGCTAGAAAGCAAGTTCCTAAAAGACCAGAACGATTAACTTCTTTAATTCACAGCACCCATTCAGGGGTGCTTTTTCAACATTTTAATACTTTTACCTCAGAACCCCCCCTATCTATGATCAATACTTTCTCCCAGAGCAAACAAATAACAAAGATGGTTTACTCTCTTTTTATCTAATTCAGTTCTATCTATGTATATTTTATGGTGAGATTCCATTAATCGCTATTTACTTTAAATCAACATGTTTCATTTCCAAAATAAATCTTTGATGGTCCAGATTACTTGATCTACAAAGGTTAATTCACGCTTATATCTCTTCCATTCCTTCTCATAGTTAACCTCAATATGACATCCAAAGAAAAGAACTAATCGTCTAGTTGAAATATCTTTATAATGGCTTCTTTATGCTTCTTCATAAATTATAGTATTAAGACACAACAAAATTTGACAAAATAAAAAACTTAACCTTATTCTATACTTAAAGATAAACTCAAGGAGTTGAGTTATAACATAAATGGATAACATGCAGCGCTTTATAGAGTTAGTTTTACAGTTTGAACAATCCTTAAATAGAAAGCTAACTAATCAAGAAAAGGAATTCTTAATGTGGGTTGTAAAAAAGGAAAAACAGATAGAAGCGTAATTCTGAATTAATTACTCCTATCTGTTTTAGTAATGAAGGGTAGAGCCCTTCTTTTCAATTCTTCTGCGAGAATAAGAATGTTTGATCATTTAATTTCTCCTGTACCTGTACAAATCCTCCCATAACAAGTAGCTCTAATTGTGTTGTATTATCTTCTATCCCAAAAGCTTTACATAATTCATATCGAATTTTCACACGTCCCAATTCGTCTAATTCCTTTACAATACCTGTTCTTTTTATTTTATCTGAATTAAAACCTTTGTTCCACTCGGCAATTGATCGACTTGATAAGATATCAAAGAACCTGCGCTCCGATTATCAGCAGGCTTAGCATACTCAATTTCTGCAACTGTTCCTCCCTCACCACAGAATGTCATTGAAAATTCACTTCTATCATACCCTTACTTAATAGGAAGCCCCTTTAAAGATTGGCTTCTATTCCCTTCTGCCCCATCAGGATTAATTGTACAAATAGCTAACTTACCTTTATTAATGGTATATTCAATACGTGCTGCGGTTTTAGAGTATTTATCAGTCGGAAAATAGATCACTTTATCTATTATAGGATGTGGTACTTTCTTGTGATGAAGAGAATAAATCCTTTAAGTCAATGTTTTCTACGTCAGTCACATAAGCTAAAATCAACAAAATAAAAATAATCCAGTATATGATTTTTTTCAATCTTCTCAACTCCTTCAATAAAAACAGTAGTATGAGAAACGCTCAGAATTGCAATGAATAGACAATGACCCGCGGAATAAAGGATATTTTCTTCTGGTAGCTTCTCAGTAACAACACTTCAACACTTCAACACTTATGCACCAGAATCCCTTTAACTATGTATAGTTAATTTATGATTAAGGTTTTCCAATATAGATATTCCCAAAAAGTAAACCTTTTGGACTGTGAAAAAATGACTCAAAAAACAGCTATCCCATTCGAAAAAGTATACTTTTTCGAATGGGATAGCTCATTAATGTCTATAATTTTTGTATTTTCTTGTAATTTTTTGATATCTTTTGTAGAAACCGTTTTCATTCTATCTTATATTGCTCATAATATTTTTTATTGGCTCTATCTTTTTATTATAGACCTACTAAATTTCCTAGAAACTGAAAAATTCTGATGAGGTGAGAAAAAGCTATGTCAATGGTAATCAATTCAGTAGGTCAAATAAAGGACTTACGAAAGTGCATTGCAAAAAAAAGGAAAGAATTAATTGATCTAGGTAATAATTATGGACTTTTAGACAAAAAAACAATTAAGTGTAGTCAAGATTTGGACAAGCTTATAAATTTGCATATGAAATCTTATTCTAGTTCAACTAACATTTTTTTAGATTACGGAGGAGATCTACCTAGAATGAGACACTTGTATGGTAATCGTAAAGTTAGCGATTTCAAATATGAGGTAAGAGCTGTTGAGCTTGCAAGAAGTAATATTCGTTTTTGTTCTGCCCAATTGATTGCTCATTCAAATCTAGCAACATTTGGAGTATGTACTGCTTTAGTTCTAGTTGGTAATGGAACTAAAGCAGGTTTTGTTACCCTTCAAAATTTACGAAAGTTAACAACACATTCGTGAAAATCTATCTTTTCTAACGCTTTAAACTAAATGTATAAACACTTAAAAAACATCGGATTAGAAAAAACTGATGTTTTTTTTAGCACTTTAAAATCAGAAACTGATACTAATTTAACTTTTCCTAATGAATCTTATTCCTGGATTTCATATGTACCATTGTTATATAACCACAAAACAGTATAATTTTCCTTTGAATATGACGTTACAACCAACCTTCATTAATTATCCTTCCAAGCGCAAGTTTTTCTAAATAATTCTTTAAGGATACTGATTCATCAGTGTCCTTTTTTATTCTGAGAAAACAGGAAATCTTTTAAGACTCGTCGTATTCATATAGATAAAGAGGTGGTTGAATTGAAACAATTAATTATCAATGATGTTGAATTTAACGTTGAAAATTTCGAAGAAAAAACAATTACACATTCCACTACAGGTGAGCAGCTAAAAAAGATTGGTTTTGCATTTTCGATTATAGGAAAAAAAGATTATAACTTATATGACTTATTTTTCGAGAGCCCCGATTTTGAACTTACTATTGTTGATACAAATGAGAAACTTAAAATGAAAAATATTTCACACAGTACTTTTTATCAAGCAGCAGAGATATCAGATGACACAAAAATCGTATTTAGAATTAAGTTACAACAAGAACCAGCCAAAGAAAAAGAACTTACAAAAGATCAGAAGTTGATGGTTAATGCCGTAAATGAGGTTGTTTTATCTAGAGTAAGATTTAAAGCGTTAGAAGAAATACTAGAAGAAAAAGGATTAATCAAAGGTGATGAATTATTTGATAAGATTGAAAAAGTAGCTAAAAGAGATTTTGACACGTTAAAGAAAGAATTACTTTAGGGTAAAGAAGAAATAAATACGTAAAAGCACTCCTATTTCATCAAGGTACTTATTTATTTTTCCATAAAGATCCTTTTCGTATATTATTTCCGAGAAAATCCATTATGGTAACCAAAGATGTATACCATAGATAGCTTAAAAACAGAAAAAACAACTGGGTCCAATCAGTTGTTTTTTCTGTTTCATGAATGATAATCAATGTTTAGCTGACGTTGCAGAGCGTCTTGATAAGAATGGTCGATGATTTCGTAAAAACTTTCCTCTTTTTTATATTTTTATAAGAAACGAAAGAAGCACCTTCCAATTGAAAGCTAATAATTCAAACCTTGATATTACTGTAAACTCTAACCTTTCGATATATAATAATTAACAAGGAGGTTGGGAACATGAAATCAATTCAAGTTACACAATTCGGTGGGCCTGAGAAATTAGTATTTACAGACGTTAAGGATGTAGTAGCAGAAAATGGGGAGGTATGTGTTCGTTTGTATGCGGCGGGCGTCAATCCCAGTGATACTTACACATTATCAGGTACATATGCGTTTAGTATACCTCAGTTGCCTTATACTCCAGGATTAGACGGTGCAGGGATTGTAGAGGCGATTGGAGAAGAAGTTACAAATGTTCGTGTGGGTGATCGTGTATTTATTGCGTCCTTAATGGGAAGTAAAAGTACAGGCACCTTTGCCCAAAAAGTAGTATGTGATGCAACGTTGGTTCATTCATTACCATCCCATGTATCTTTTGAACAAGGTGCGGCATTAGGAGTACCTGCATTAACCGCCTATCGCGCGCTATTTCAACGTGCCTGCCTGAAGCCTGGTCAAACCGTGTTTATTCATGGAGCCAGTGGTGGGGTTGGATTACAGGTTGTGCAAATGGCGAAATCTCACGGTGCTAAAGTGATTGGAACAGCAAGCAAGCCGGAGGGTAAAAAAATGGTTCGGCAGGCCGGTGCAGATTATGTCATTGATCATGTAACAGAAGCAACGGTTGAAGATGTTCTTGCCTTAATGGATGGCGATGGACCTGATGTAATTATTGAGTTTTTAGCAAATAAGAACTTAGAAACAGATTTGAAGCTGATTGCACCCTTCGGTAAAATTGTAATTGTTGGAAACCGTGGTTCAATAGATATAAACCCACGTCTTGCCATGCAAAAAGAATGTGATATTTTAGCAACAGCTCTGTGGAATGCACCAAAGGACGAGTATGAACAAAGTATTCATGGTGTAATTGGCATGCTAACAAGTGGTGCACTTCGTCCAATTATCGGTACAACTTTGCCACTTGAGCAAGTATCACAAGGCTTTGAACAGCTAGAAAAAGGCATAGGAAATGGTAAACTTGTTTTGATAATTGACTAGTTAATCTACATAATTTTAAGGCATTAACCTAAATTAAAGGCTGCATTAGTCAATTAAGCAAATACTAGAAGGACCTTACAGGGGCCTTTTCCTTGCCAATAGGATTATAATGGAAACATATAAAAATATCAAAGGGGAAGTCAAAATGACAAGTTCTTATTTTATTGTAAATGGATCATGGCAAGGAAACCGCGAGGGTAATGGGCTTATTCGTTTACCAGGAGGATCGAACCTTGAAGTATCGGTCCCGAAGGAACTTGATGGACCTGGCATCGGCACTAATCCCGAGGAACTGCTAATTTCCTCAGCGAACAATTGTTACATGATTACACTTGCAGCTATGCTTAGTAACAGAAAAATAGAAGTGGAAAACCTTGAGCTTTCATCCGAGGGCGTTGTTGAAAAGGTGGACAGAAAGCTGCAGTTTAAACAAATAATCCACAAGCCGGTAATTTCGATTATAACCGGTTCAGGTGTTACTGTGGAAAAATTAGAAGAAGTCGCTGTCCAGGCAGAAAAGGCATGCTTCATCAGTAATACCTTAAGAAATAGTATTAAAATCTCGGTACAGCCGAAAGTAATAGTATTATAATAGTTTCGTATAATGTTATAGAAACATGATGTAAGGAACTGCCAAAAGACAATTACTCAGATACATTTTTTCTCAATTTATTGGTGGGGAATTTGCGTTTTTTTGTTGGTTTGGATAAAAGACAGTTCAAATCCCTGTTCCACGATAGGGCGTTTTAATTGAATAAAACAAATAAAAAGTCGATTCCCTTAATATAAAGGAAATCGGCTTTTGTAGCTGGGGTATTTCCTTAGCGTACAAAATTCGCTTTTTGCGGGCGCTCCCCCTAATAAAAAAGAAAGCTACCCCATTATTACTTTTCCAAAGAGTGGGATAGACTGCATAAAGAATAGATGTCTAGAAAGATTACTGCTATAGCACTTATGAAGGAAGTAGGAATGAAAAAGACGACATTTTATAATAAGGTAAAAGCTTACGAGGCAAGGAAGTAATCTCCTTTTGTATCTCTATGGCGTTGGACATGCTAGCAAAATAGGTGATGCTTGCTATTTGTAGTTATTCCAATACAAGCAATAGGTTACTTGTCTTTTTTCTAAACTGAATATCTCGACACTGAGCCCATTCATAGAAAAACTGCTAAACGTCGCTTAAGAAAGTAGTAATTCACTTAAGTTCACACATATAGCTCTGGTAAAAACACTTTAATCCAAAAAAGCATCCTCAAAGGATGCTTAGAAGTTAGCCTGTAAAGCTTCCATTTTCTTCTTAAGTTTTTGGCTTTCTTCCTCTAATTCAATAATTCTATCTTGAAGTTCTTTATTATCCCAGTTGTTTTCTAGCCCTTCAGATAATTCCATTCGCTTTTTATGGATTTCAATTCGTTGTTTAGCCATCTCTTCTACTTCTTTATTTAATTGGAATTGTTCGTATGGATTCATATGTATTCCTCCTTTATTTTCACTTTCAATATAAACAGGCAATCCTTTTAAAATAAAGTCCAGTGAGTGTTTCCCACAAACATAGTGACGGCCCCGAACGCACTAGCAATAAAGCTAAAATTCCATACAGTTCGCATCCAAACTACCAAAAATCCATATGTCTTTCTAAAGGTTACTTCACGCATAAAGATGAGATAAAGGACTGTAAACCCATATACACCAAAGGCTACCCATTGAAAAGTTTCTTGAATTTGAGGGGCTACTAAGGCAACTGCTACTAAAGCTACGGTGAAAATGAGGTTCACAAACATAAAAAAGCTTACAAAACGCATCCACTTAAACCCTTTCTCATACAGTTTACCTGCATCTTGGTCTTCTTGTTTTAATTCTTCCATCATTCATTGCCCCTAGTATTTAGTTTTTTTCTATTATAGCACGAGATGTTAGTTTCATTTTTAGATTGCTAGTATTAGTATTTTGAAGTTTTTGCATTAGAATTTCATATCGTATTTAATTAAAAGCAGTTTACAAATGTAAGCTGCCTTTTTGCTGACTACTTAGACTGAAGAATTGCTTCTTTAACATACACTTTGTAGTCAATAATTGCATCATCCATTATGGGCAGTTCGCTTTCTGAATTGATATACCCAGCCAATGGTTTGGTACTTGCCTCAAAGTAAGGAAGTTCTTCATCAAGGGAAAACTTAATACTTTTTTCATCTAGTGATAACATATCAACTATGGTGTCAGTACTCATTTCTTCTAAATATAGTTCCTTTGCTGAAATGATATTTATAGTGCCCACCCATGTTAAGTCAACTACTTTAAAGCCTTTATCTAACAGTTCTTTCACTAAATCTTTGGGCATCTAAAATCCTCGCTATCCCTTACTAATTTTCGACATAAGAAGAGGAATTCCTTTAGAATAACATCCAGGGAGTATTACACATGAATATACGTAAATAAAAGAGCAGTTTGCAAATGCAAACTGCTCTTTGGATGACCCGTACGGGATTCGAACCCGTGTTACCGCCGTGAAAGGGCGGTGTCTTAACCGCTTGACCAACGGGCCAGTATGACTTCACAGCTATGCTTTAAACCTAAAAACAATAAGTTAGGTTAACAATCGATAACTTCCTACTGAACTACTGTAAAATATGGTGGCTCGGGACGGAATCGAACCGCCGACACAAGGATTTTCAGTCCTTTGCTCTACCAACTGAGCTACCGAGCCTTTATATAAATGGCGCGCCCGAGAGGAGTCGAACCCCTAACCTTTTGATCCGTAGTCAAACGCTCTATCCAATTGAGCTACGGGCGCTTATTAAAATGAGCCATGAAGGACTCGAACCTTCGACCCTCTGATTAAAAGTCAGATGCTCTACCAACTGAGCTAATGGCTCGAAAAAATGGTGGAGGATGACGGGATCGAACCGCCGACCCCCTGCTTGTAAGGCAGGTGCTCTCCCAGCTGAGCTAATCCTCCAAAAAAATCTATATAAGCGCTATAAACAGCGTTATTTTCGTTACTTATAATAGAATGTTCCAAATAAAAAACCCCTATGCTCTTTGAAAAGAGGCTAATAAGGGTCTTTATTATTGAATTGCCTGGCAACGTCCTACTCTCACAGGGACAAAGTCCCAACTACCATTGGCGCTAAAGAGCTTAACTTCCGTGTTCGGTATGGGAACGGGTGTGACCTCTTCGCTATCGCCACCAGACCTGCATCTCAATAATTAGTTGGTTGCGGGGACAGGATTTGAACCTGCGACCTTCGGGTTATGAGCCCGACGAGCTACCGAACTGCTCCACCCCGCGATGATAAAAAAGCAAAATAAAAATGCCTAGCGATGTCCTACTCTCACAGGGACAAAGTCCCAACTACCATCGGCGCTAAAGAGCTTAACTTCCGTGTTCGGTATGGAAACGGGTGTGACCTCTTCGCCATTATCACTAGACATTTTATATGAGATTGTTCTCTCAAAACTAGGTAACAGTTTGCTGAGTAAAGCTTACGCTTTTAAAGTTTGGTTAAGTCCTCGATCGATTAGTATCAGTCAGCTACACATGTCGCCACGCTTCCACCTCTGACCTATCAA
>NZ_JBLZXA010000024.1:0-11126 GCF_056099005.1 Priestia sp. 53B2 | reverse complement strand
GTGATGAGGATACGACAGCAAATGGACCTGCAATGGGAGGCTTGAGCCGTATGAGTTGAAAGGCTCACGTACGGTTCTTAGGGGAGTCAGGGGCAGTGATGCCCCTCGCTTACCCGACTTAACTAAACGTTTATAAGATATAAGGTTATAAGACAGAAAAACCTATTGGTTCATCCGGCACCAGTAGGTTTTTCTGTCTAAAACAACAAGGATTTTAAAGTATTGGATAGATGCCTCACGGCGTCTTGAATAGTTAGTTTGTTCCGGATGTGAAAATTTATTCGTTGTTGGCCAATTTACATTTTAATTTTATAAATAGACATACTAATTGTATCCAATTTATTTAGTAATCGAAGGTGGAAGTCTAATAATAATGTATGTCTTTGTGTGCTTTCTAGTTTTTAATTTAATAGCATTTTTCGCACCTAAAAGATTAGCCCCTATTGAAATATATGCTACATGTATTTTTGCCTACGCTTATGGGGTAACAACAGATTTAGTGTTAGACCTGCATTACAATTTGTATGGTTATCTTCAAAAAGGGTTTCAGTGGTTATCGCTTTTAGCAGTTATTATGTATTTTCCCTCTATCAGTTTTTTATTTTTGAATTTTTACCCATTTAACAAAGCTTTAGGAAGAAAAGTACTTTATATTTTAAGTTGGACACTTTTTTCTGTTGTATTCGAATGGTTCGTAGTTAACACGGATTTTTTTTATTATAATGGCTGGAAATTACTATATTCGGCTCTAGTATACCCAATTATTTTTCTTATTCTTGTAAGTAACTTGAAATTGGTGAGAAAAATAATTTCTAGTAAACGATAATTATCCTTCTGAAAACTCGAAAAAAATTTAAAAAAATTACCTGTTAAGTTATTTTATTAGGTTCTTTTTTGTTGGGTTCCCTTAATTGACATTATAGTAACTAAAAATATATATGATATACATTAAAAAAAGCAGAAGCAGTAGCTACCTCTTCATTAGATAGTTACTTCTGATTCTGAATAGCAGTTAATTCATCTTATTCCTTGCATTAAGAAAATACATCCACACATGTATGACAGTTGTCATACTAGTTACTTGACGTTTGTATGTTTTATTACCAGCTACTATGCGCTACTATAAATTAATAAAGAAGAGCTGAATATTAAACACGGTAAAGATTTAAGGAGGATAACATGAGCAAACAAAAAACGACTGAACTAAGAAAAAATGTAGCACCTTTTGAAAAATCCAATACGAAATCGAGTATAAAGCAATTAATAAACACTTTCCTTCCGTTTTTACTACTTTGGTTTCTAGCTTATCAAAGTTTGTCCGTTTCTTATTGGCTAACATTGCCATTAGCTATTGTTACAGCCGGGTTCGTCGTCCGAATCTTTATTATTTTCCATGATTGTTGTCATCAATCATTTTTCAAAAGTCGAAAAGTGAATAATATCCTTGGTACAATTAGTGGGGTTATCACCATGTTTCCGTATGAACAGTGGAAACGAAGCCACTCGATTCATCATGCCACGAGCAGCAACTTAGATAAACGAGGAACTGGTGATGTGTGGGTCATGACAGTTGATGAGTATGTTGCAGCTTCCTACTGGGGCCGGTTAGCTTACCGAGTTTACCGCAATCCAATTGTTATGTTTGGATTAGGTCCCATCTATCTTTTCTTAGTTTCTAACCGATTGAATCGAAAAGACGCGAAACGAAAGGAACGTTTGAACACATATTTAACCAATTTCTCAATTGTTGCAGTGTATGCACTTTTATGTTGGGGTATTGGTTGGCAAGCTTTTCTGCTCGTTCAAGCTCCCATTCTTTTTGTAGCAGGATCACTTGGAATTTGGCTATTTTACGTACAGCATCAATTTGAGGATTCCTACTTTGAAAACGAAAAGGAGTGGGATTACGTGAAGGCTGCGGTTGATGGTAGCTCCTATTACAAGCTTCCTAAAGTTTTACAATGGGTAACAGGTAATATTGGTTTCCATCATGTACATCATTTGGCTCCAAGAGTTCCAAACTATAATTTAGAAAAGGCACATGAGTCTACGCCACCATTACAGAAAGCAACAACAATTACACTAAGCACAAGCTTGAAGTCCCTTCGTTTTCGACTTTTAGATCAACAAAATAAAAAATTTGTAAGCTTCAAAGAAATTAAGCATCTAATAGACATTAAAAAATCTCGTATGAATTTGAATAATAAAAGGCCAAATCTAGATAAAAATTGAATATTCATACGATAAAACTATTCATTTCCTAATAAAAAATACCTGGACGAGTTGAACTATAATCCGAATAAGGGTCACTACATAAAAAGTGTCCCTTATTCGCTATTTGTCTACATTGTGTGTAAATCTTAAAACCTTTTATTTAATACACCTTCACTTAAACTTAAACTATCCTCTTGACGACAGTTAACAACTCATTCGTGAAAATCTATCTTTTCTAACGCTTAAAACTAAATTTATAAGTACTTAAAAAACATTGGATTAGAAAAAACTGATGTTTTTTTAGCACTTTAAACTCAGAAACTCATACTAATTTAACTTTTCCTAATGAATCTTGTTCCTTAATTTCACAAGTACCATTGTTATGTAACCACACAGCAGTATAATTTTTTCTTTAAATATGACATTACAATCAACCTTCACTGATTATCCTTAACCCTCCTTAATACTTGCTAATTTTCGACATAAAAAGAGGGATTCCTTTAGAATAACTCCCAGAGAGTATTGCAGATGAATATCTCCTATCGATTGATTGATAACTAATTATCTCTTTACATTGAATAATATTTTTATTTACCCAGGATATTTTACGTTCTTAAAATCTACGTATATTTCAAAAAGTCCATAAAAAATAATATAATCACTTTTTATAATTACAGATATAACTTTTCATAATGTAAGCGTTTTCTGTTATAATTAAATCAGGTGGATGGCATGCGTGGCTATCGTTGTATTTGGCGCAGGTGGAGCCCATACAAAAAGAAAGAATGAACTTTTTTAACTCTGTGTTGTGTTACATACAACTTGATACATACAAGTTAATACAATCAATAAGTACATTATTAATTTGTATGTATAAGAGATTACTAGATAGGTAATGATAGAAGTAAGAAACATAAATAAAGGAGGAAAAGAATAAACAGGTATTTTCTAATTTTATTGATGAAGACCGATTCGAACTACATTCATACCTTATTTATTTATTCAATCAATCTCAGGACAAAGATGTAATTCAGTTAGAAGATGAACATATAACATGATAAATGTACACATATTGTAAAGTGGAAGGGTAAATATATGAATAAAAAATAGGATAAGCGACCCTACTGTTCGAATTAGGATAGATAAGTCGCTTTTTATTGTTCTCATGTAAAGGCTTCCTGTTAGTGGGTTAATTCTATTACAGAGGGTATTCTATGAGATACTTCGAAGCTGTTTAGTTAATCGTAAGAGGGTGTCTTTATCTTTATTCTTTGAAGCTTGTTCCATTTGCACCAAAATTTCTGTTTTTTGAACGTCACGTAGATTTTTCATTGGTAAAAGTTGATTAAATGTAGAATTTCTGTCTTTTATCTCTCCTATCTTTGTGCAAACGTTTTTCTTTGTATTCCACACCCATCATTCTTGTTCCTTTAAAAGCTTTCCATATATAATAAACAGAAACTCAGTCAAAAAAGACTGAGTTTCTGTTTATTATATGCTATTTACACCACTTTCTACCATAGCATGTTCCCAGCTAGGGAAAAAATAAAGTGCATTTTTCATTAGTTTTGGATGTGTTTGCTTTACTTTTTTCTTTTTTAAAGATTGTCCATTTGTTCCTAAGTACTGGATTTGGGCTTTGACTTCTTCGACCGTCATATCGGCTTGCATAAGATCACTCCCTTTATCAAGTTGACCCTATTATTCCCTTCATTTAGATAGGTAAAACATATACTTCTAGAATTAGCTTATATTTATTTATATTTAATACAAATTATGAAGAATAACTACAACAAAGACTGCCCAATATGTATAAGCCTTCTACCAAGGATTCTTTCTCCGGAGTATGCAGCTTTTTATACATATGCTTGTCTCAGAAAATAGTCTTTATGAAGAAAAAATATATGTTATTATTTAACTCCAGTTATAGATTCCTTTAAAAAGTTACCATTTCAAATGCTTTTAGAATAAGGGTGTTTTTTCTTATTTAACTACTAAAGAAACTTCCACTCTTTCTTTTTCTCTTATAATGATGATGTCCATAACTTCCCTGATGATCACGGCCTTTTCTATAATCATCACTACTGCTATAACTCTTAAAAGGTTTTGATTTTCCTCTCTTGTAATCACTACTACTGTAATGCTTATGTTTATTATTCATTAGTGAATCAAACAGTTTCTTGAACATGATTTAACCACTCCTCATAATTAGTTTAAATCTATAAAAAACCAAAAGCGCTTTTATCTTTTTAGTAGATAAAAGCGCTTGATGTATAAACACAGACTTCACCTAACTAAAAATGTAGGCAAAGGTCTTGCTAACAATTAAGATTGCCAACAAAGCTGGAAACAAAATGTTTCGTAGTGACGACTTTTATTGTACAGCTGCTCCCCTTTGGAGTATTAAGTTGTTGTAATGGTAACGTAAATCGATTCTACAAGTCAATTAATAACTAATGTCGTCTAAAAAGGAACATCCTTTTAGACAAATGCACGTCGAAATAAAGGTTAAATAATAATTGACTTTCTCTGCTTTAGAAAAGTAATATCTAAGTACTTTATAGCTTTATAAATAGAAATTTATGTTTATTTGTCCATATGAAAATATGATATATTATATATATACTTATAATACGGCATACTATAACTAACCTAGGTAATCACAAATAAAAGCACTACTAATCCATAAATATAAATGTTATTAAAAGCGTTAGTACAGATTACTAACGTCTTTTTTACTATCTTCTTCACTTTAAGATTTCTGCACGCGCTGGAGGGAGATAACATTGAATAAAAATCAAAAGATATGGACCAAAGAGGAAGATTTATTCCTTACAAAACAATATGGACAGTTGACATTTCAAAGAATTGGTGAACACTTAAATCGTAGCAAAGAATCAGTTAATAAACGAATTATACGATTAAACCTCCGTAGTGAAGAAAATTGCTTACGTAAAAAATGGACAACGGAGCAAGATACTTTTTTAAAAGAAAATATTGATATCATGAATAATCGTGAAATAGGAAATCATTTAGATAAGAGCCCTTCTTCTGTTGCTACTCGTATTAAAATATTAAAACTAGCACGAAAAGAAACGCTACGTAGATGGACCGGTCAAGAAGATGAATATCTACTAAAGTATTATGGATCTAAATCTCTTGAACACATATCTAGACGACTACAACGAAGTATACCAGCATTAGAGTCTAGATTAAGTCGCTTAGGCGTATATGGAGTAAGGGCTTATACAGGAAATATTACAGTATATGAACTAGCAAGTTGTCTTCAAATTGATGTTCACACTATCTATAAATGGATTCAAAAAAAGGAATTGCCTCATAAAATCACAAGGGCAAAAACACGAAAATTTGTAGGAGTTGAAGTATCAGCCTTTTGGAAATGGGCTGAGCAGAATAAAAAGCTTCTTAATTTTTCTAGAATACCTAGAAATACTCTTTTGCCAGAGCCGGATTGGGTAAGGAAACAACGAAAATATGATTATTATAATCGCCCAAAATATGAAAAGAAACAGTGGACGGAAGAAGAAGATGCTCGTCTATGGTATATGTTCTACGAGGAAGGTCGTACTCAACAAGAAATCGGTCAACTTATAGGAAGATCAAGGTATGGGGTTCAACGAAGGTTAAATCGATTGCGAAAAAAGAAATTGACCACTTAAAGCGTTTATCCTTTACTTGTTTTAAGCAATAGATATATTCATTCAATATTAAAATACATCTTAAAAATAAACACACACATGTTGTCAAATCGAAACAGTTGTTTCACAGCTTTTTTGTTAAGTATGTTTAACGCCCTTACACCTTATAATTGGACAATATATTCTTGAAATAGGACAAAAATATCCATTTTTCTTATGTTAGAATCAATAAGGTCCAAAGGGATAAATTGAAGTTTTATACAATGTATCTCCAAATAATAAAAGTATAGGTGATAATGATGGCAACAATCGACGATTTTTTTAAATTAGATATTCGTATTGGTACTGTGGTAAGAGCCGAACCATTTCCAGAAGCAAGGAAACCTGCAATAAAATTAGAGATAGACTTTGGGGAGCTTGGAGTGAAATATTCTTCAGCTCAGATTACAAGACGCTATAAACCAGAACAACTGATTGGGTCTCAAGTAGTTGCTGTGGTGAACTTTCCTCCTATGCGTATTGCTGGCTTTAAATCCGAGGTACTAGTCATAGGTGGAGTTCCAGAAGATGGCGATGTAGTACTATTAAGGCCTAGTGAGTTTGTTAAAAATGGTACACCGATTGCTTAATAAAGTTGTCAAAGAAAAAACGAACTAATTTATAATTAAAATAAATAAAAAAAGCACTAGTCTTAAACTAGTGCTTTTTTATTTATGCCGTAACTTACATTACATTAAGTAAATAATAAAGCATCTTATTAAAGTGATTAGTTTTAACTTCACTCTAGTTTGCAAAAAATAACCAATTTTACTGCTATTAATATATCAATCTATCTTCTACTTACCTTTTAAGAAATTGTTTTATGTATAATAACAAAAAAATAAAAAGTACTTAACATTAATACATATTTAATAATATAATCTCTATTGAAAATACAAAACAAACGTTTTTTATAACAAGAAGTAAATGTATAAACCATGTTATGAAAATTAAAGTTTTATCATTTACTCTTATTGACGACAAATACATCATTCACTATATAGATAAAGACAACAAACTGGTGAGCTTGTCGTCTTTAGATTTCAGTCTATCCTATAATTTTTGTACAGCGTACAATAGCAATTCTTCAATGTTTCTTTTACCTAGTTCTTTCGCTTTTTGTTGCAACTCTTCCTTCAAATCACTTGTTATTTTCACGCGTAAAACTTCTAAGTCGCTATCAATATAAATACCACGGCTACGCTTATTAATTTTCCCTGAGACAAGAACTGACTCTAATAACTCAACTATTTCTTGAGCTGATTCCGTCAACAATACAGGTTTGATTTCAACGATAAATTGCTCTTTCTCTTCTTGTGGCGTAATTCTCATGTTGGTCGGGCTTAGGTATTGATAGAATAAATCCATGAGCTTATAAAGTTGTGATTTGGCATAGGCTGTTTGCTTAAAGGCAAATGTAACATAGCCTTCTTTGGTAATTGTTTTTTTCGATTCAATCTCGTAGGCTGCTTCATAGCCTCTACGAAGTAACTCTTCTACTGTTACCTCTTCATGTTGCTCTGTAACCGCCATAATTGGATCTTCTACCGAGATGATACGGGCAAACTGCTCTTTTTCTTCGTCATTCTTCACAAAAAGCTGAAAAAGCGCAATATTTTGCTCGGCATGATAAAAATGACGCTTACTCGGTTTTCGTCCAACTTCATGCGTACGCTTGAACATTTCTAGATCTTCTTCATGCACAAAATAACAATTAATGCCCCGGTATTCTTCTTGGAACGCCGGTAACAGTTCTTGCTTAATATATTTATTGACTGTTGTGACAGAGATATCCAGTTGCTGCGCTACCTCTTTGGTCGTAAGTCCAGGCCTTTTTAATTCGTCTTGTAAACGAACCACATCTTCAATATCAAATTCGTAACGTCCTTCAATATGCCAGTCCTCTTTATTAATAGGATTTAATTTTCCTTGTTGAATATATGTATAAATTGTTTTCTTTGATGAAATAGATAACATCTCCATTACATCTTCAATGGTAATAATTTTAGTAGGATTATCAATCATAATATACACTCCTTTTCTCTTTCTTCTATCTAATAATTAATTATATCATATAAACATATAATTAAAGTTTAAAAGTTTTTATAGTTAATATGTAAACTTAATAACTAACTTATAAAAATATATGTTTTATCATTTACTCTAAATGATGACAAATTGGAAATTTTTCTACAAATGATATAAAGATTAAATTATATTTTTATAAAGTAAGTTTATACTTTTACTTTTAAATAAGTTACAATTAATAAGTAATAAATATAATAAATAACTTTAAATATATATTTGATTATAGAAATATTAGATATTTAATAAAAATAATTAGTAGTTTAACTTTTGTTAGTAGAACTATTATTACGTTTTAAAGGTTCTTTATCATCTATATACATATAAATACATACTTAACCCTTACGTAGATAAGAAAACATCTTAATCCGAGGGAGATCTATAAATAAGAAGACACATTTTGCAAAAGGAGAGGTTTTATGCGAGATTTCTCATTAGTACATATAGGAACAGAAGTAAGAAAAAGAAAAGGGGATTTCAATAAAATCGTTTCACTGATGTTAGATAATAAATATTATGATGCATTAGAAGAAAGAAATGAGAATCATCAGAGAAAAAGCGAAGAGATGTTCAGTGATTTTACGGATGAAGAAATGATGTACTACTATGTCCACCAACGAAAGCATATTCGAAAGGACCGAGAACGAAAAGAAAATACAAAAACCGAATACTTACGGATTTTGCTGCAGTTTTATCAGTATGCGGTAGAAAGTGAGTCGTTCTTACGACAGGATGTAGACAGTTATATAGAAAAAACTATTTTTAAAAATCTACGCCCTTGGCATATACGGAACTACCAGAATTATTTGAGCACTGCATTGTTAGGAAAGGGAGGAAAACCTTATTCACCTGCAACTTTAGACGCTAAAATGACGATTTTAAAAAGTTTTATGAAATGGCTACATGAAACGAAGTATATTCAGCGTCCATTACACAAAGAAATCTTAAGCACATCATTATCTGAACAAGAAATTCCAAATCGAGATTTGTATTACCATGAAGTCAAACAGCTTCTAGACTACTATAAAGACCATCCTATTAATTATGGATTGTTGACAATGTTAGCGATGACAGGATTGCGTGTACAGGAAATAGCTAAAGCTTCGTGGGGAGATGTATATTTAGACAGTTTAAGTGGCCATTATCGGTTAAGAGGAGTAGGGAAGGGTGGAAAGAAATTTGATAAGTTACTTCATCCATCGCTATACGAACGCATTCTTGCTTTTCGAGAACGACGTCATGTCAGTACAGCATTAAATTCAAGTAATCAAGGTCCATTATTTCCAACTAAAGATGGTGGGTATTATCACTATAAAAACTTAAGTAATTATATTGTCCGTATCATTGAACGAACGGAATTACCTTTTATAAAAGAACGGAATGACAGGATTACGCCTCATTACTTTCGTCATTTTTATGCGATTTATAGTAGGCAGCAGGGAGCAGACATCTTTTTAATTCAAAAAGAACTAGGTCACAGTGATCGTAAGACCACCGAACGTTATCTGGAGAAGGTTTTACAGCGAGAACAAGAAATTGGACTGATGTGGAAAGAGGAGGAATTCTAATACTGGGATCAATACAAGCTTGTTGTTTAATAATTAGATATGCATACAACTTTTATTTTTAAATGTACGTAATATTTGCACCAGAACCTTATAAAAGATATAGCAGAGATTTTAGAAGAAGAGCAACATACCATACGTCGTGACTGATTAAAAGAACTTGAAGGCTATATTCCTTTTACAAAAAAGAAACATGGATATCGTATTTTAAAACAAGATGGCTTAGAGAGATTGCAATTAATCAAACATCTAAATCGCGATCAAGAGTATACACTTAAAGAGATAGCTTTATACCTTGATACTGAAGGAGAAGCATTTAAGCTTGTTCCAGAAATAAACGCTGATTCCATAGTAACTGATGAAATGAGAAGAATGAGAGAACGTCTTAAACAGTTAGGTGAAGGAGATAAAGTACTTATGAATTTAGCAGAACAGCTAACTAAGCAAAATGCTTATATAGAACATACCTTACAAGAAATAAATGAAATCTTCACTGCTGCAATGCATGAAATACTAGAAGGTAAAAATTCAATACATTAAGTCGGTATGAAGAATAACCTACTAAGAAAGGTTGGCTACAACAATTATTAGGTAAGTAAAGTTGTAAAAGCCAGTATTCAAAGACATACAATTGCTTTTTAGTAACATTTACTTTTAAAGCCGTATCCGTAGTCAAATGAAACTAAATAACCAGTCACCGGTACAATACCGAAAACTGGCTGTTTAAAAGGCGTTGTGAACCTGGCGCGAAATCGGAGGTCAGTCCCTATACTGATAGATGGTTTTTTATTTATTAAATTCACACCTTATAATAACTACTGTTTTTGAACGGTAATAAATCCGGACCTACCTCTGTTATGATTCTTAGTAAATTCAATGAAATTAATATTTTTAATTACTTCTTTTGAAGGTTTTTTATTTTCCAAAATAATTATTTGTTTATTCTGACTAACTTCGGCCAAAAATTCAAAGAAACTTGATTGCAAGTCATCTGAAGTTTTATCCTCATCCTCGTCTTCATCTTTGGACGAGGTTATTGGAGAATCGAGTATTACGAACCAAGTAGTGGGGCATAACTAATCAATAACGCATCGAGTCCATTGACCCGATGCGTTATTTTTATCATCTATTAATATAAATTCAATTTCAAATTGAATATTACGTAAAAAAATACTCTCCCATTAATGGGAGAGTATTTTTTAGCGTTTCGCTAAATCTAATGCTGTATCTGCCTTTTTTAAATCGTGATTTATTTGTTCTTCAACATCATAGGCATGGTACATTTCATTATCAATCATATATTGAGCAATCTTTTCATGAAGATCGATGGCTTCATCTAGTTGCTTTTTCAATACTTTTCGTACTTCTGGTGTTGCCGTTTCTGTGAGCGCTACCGCGTATGTTCGTACACCATTTTTCGCTGATAATAATAAATCTGTAGCAATAGCAAGATCATCTAATGTTTTGTTAAGCATACTTTTAGTAGCCATTCCTCGATCCCTCCTGTTATTGAGCTTTCTTTAATATTTTTTGTAATTCATCAATTGCTTTAGTAGACGTTTGC
>NZ_JBLZXA010000023.1:0-78584 GCF_056099005.1 Priestia sp. 53B2 | reverse complement strand
GGACTAACTGGAAAAGTAAATGCAAACCTCGGATACCATCCAAAAAAATAGCACGAAAAAACCGCCCTACAAAAGTAAGGCGGTTCTCCGATAAGTTTTATCTTACAAAACTAAAACCATGTAGAATCTTTATATTTTGGAAATTATACCATTTAACGAAAAAAAGAGCAACCCTAAAGTTACTCTTTCTCTCAGCAAAAACTAACACAAATGTGTGCATTGGTGCTCAAGGAGTGTTCAATAAAGTATACTTTTGCGGACACGAAATTGAAATGTTTATACATATTTCCCTTCCGAAAATGGTGATTATTTAAATGAAGAGTAAATAAAGAAAAGCCTCCTTTTAAACAAAGAGGGCTTTTAAGTTTAATTTTGTGGAAATAAAAATGTTTGTCTAAATTTTCGTGCAGAATATTTCTTTCCATCCTTCATAACTCTAAAGGGTTCTTCTTTCCACGTTACAACTACTTCAATCTTTTTTGAGTCAACCGAAATAGGTTGATTTTGATGATGGAAGAAATTCTGTGAATCAGGTATTTTAAATGTGATTAATTCGCTTTTAGTATTTGTATTTGGCTCATCTCTATAGATTTCTACTGTAGCATCATAAACCTGTGCACCTAAGTTTCTCACATCGATACTATAGGTATTAAACTCATCATTATCCTTCAAGTTCTTAATATCGGGTTTGTCTATCATTACTTTCCAATGGTTTGATGATTGAGAAGCAGGAAGCTTTTCTGGTGTATAAGCGTAAGTATTAACAGAACCAAAAATGATGGAACATAAGCAACTACTAACAATTAAGATATGTGCTTTCTTCATTATAGACCCCTCCAAATTAAAAGATAAGAGTATTATTCTTCCAATTAGGGCTAATATACATGATTTTTATTGCGCTAAACGGACCAATGAAGAGGAGACTTGACTGATTTCTGATAAAATCCATTATGTTAACTAAAAGTGCATAAACAGTATAAAAACAGAAACAACTACCGACCATGCTTCAGTAGTTGTTTTCATGAATAGTGAGTAATTAGAAGTTGTTTTTGAAATCATATATTGACCTCTGGATTAGTTTGTCCAAGATGTTATTTATTATGAGAGGAAACCAAAACTTCTTCAAACTTGTGGCTTTTGTCTAAGGCAAGTATATATAAAATACATATACTGTATTGTTCTATTATCTTTACTATCTTTGTAAGAATATTTATCGTTAAACATCATTTTTTCAACAAGGATCGTATGATTTTAAGCAGTAAAACTTATTTCTTGGGGGGAAGTAGGTTTTCTGTTTACATAGTTCGAATAAAGCTTAAGCTAAAAGTTTTTTCTTTGTTGTGAGGTTCGAAAAAGCTATTCTTGCTGCAAAATCCAAAGCTTGAAAACAGAAAAAGGGTAGTTGTAGTTGCAGAGTGATGATCCAATCCATCTTGAGTAGTTTGATCAAGTTATGAATAATTTATGTATTAAAAAGAAAAAACCACCTGATTTGTCAAAGGTGGATTTTCTTTAGAAATTCTACATGTAATTAGTTTGCTCAAAATACTATTAATTATCCTTCTGTATAAGAGCCGAGTATAAATTACTTTTAATAGGGGTTCCGAAAACAGGTTTTATGGTGCGACAAGAAGTCGCTTTTATATAGTGTGGCTTACGCCACTGGTTTAGACGCAAAAACTATCCCCGTCCAAAACTGCGGGCCTGGTAACGGGCTCGTGGGTTGCATGCGGAAATGCGGAAACAGAGAGTCAGTGCACGACTCGGAACACTGCTAGGGGAAGATGAGTATGGTGAACATTAGTGAAGGTTTGTACGCTTCGTAAGTGTTAGCTCAGGACAGTGCACAGATTTGCCTGGGTATTGGCAAGAGGAAAAGCAGATTCATAAAGCTGCTGTGACGCGTCCCGTATCTTGCCCGGAGTAAAGAACCCACCTAACCTCGTCGTATCTATAAGATGCGGAACTTGGTAAGCCCTTTGTCATCTGTGTAAACAGTAGGAGGACTGTAAAGTCAAACAATGTGATAGAGGGTAAAGGATACGAGAGAAAGCGAATGCCGTTACCTCGAAAGAGAACAGGAAAGCAGGAAACTGTATAACTGGACGGATACTATCGTTCTGACGGACAAACCCACGATAGGCCCGAAAGGGATTCTACTTCTCGTTGGTCTCTCGTAGGAACATAAGGTTGTGACTATCTTTTGACGAAAGAAACGTACTGTTATGTATACCTCCACTTGGAGCGTCGGCGTACGTTTTACTTACCGTTATGGTATGTGATGAAGATACGACAGCAAATGGACCTGCAATGGGAGGCTTGAGCCGATGTGTCTTGAAAGGGACTCGCACGGTTCTTAGGGGAGGCAGGGGCAGCGATGCCCCTAACTTACCCGACTAAACTGATTTTGTATATTACATACACTCTAATTTTGATGTTCTTTAAAGCTGAAATAGAATCTTCTTTTCCTTGGAAGAGTAATATTCCTGTTTATTTACTCTTTAAATATTTTTTGCTCCATTCGCCCATACTATGCAGGATAGGAAGGAAACTTTTCCCTAAGGGTGTTAAAGAGTATTCTACTTTTGGAGGAACTTCTTTATATACTTCTCTGTGTACCATTTGGTCTTCTTCTAATTCTCTTAGCTGACGTGTTAGGATTCCTTTTGAAATATTAGGTAGCAGCCTTTGAAGTTCATTAAATCTCCTGGTTTTTGTGCTTAAATGCCATAAAATGATGATTTTCCATTTCCCTGCAATTATGTCTTGAGTTTGTGTAACTGGACAAACTTCCTTATGCTCTTCTGGAGGTTGAGTGAACCAACTTCGTGCCATAATCAATACCTCTCCTTCTTTATGGTTCTATTTTTGTGACTATGTTATAAAAAAATGACTACTTTTAAAAAAACGTCTAAGACTATAATATTAGATTCCCCCTAATAATCAAATGAAAATAAATACTTGGAGGTTATTTGAAATGAAACATCTTATTGTTTATGCACATCCAAATCCAGAAAGCTTAAACCATGCAATCTTGGATACAACAGTTAATACATTAAAGAAAAACGGTCACGAAGTTGTTGTACGTGATTTATATGCACTAGATTTTCAACCTGTATTGAAACCAGAAGATACTGAAGCTATGAAAGCAGGACACACTCCTAATGATATTAAAACAGAACAAGAATTTATTTCTGAAGCAGACGCTATAACATTTATTTATCCTATTTGGTGGACAGGTCTTCCAGCCATTCTTAAAGGATATGTAGATCGAGTATTTGCATACGGGTTTGCTTATGCTCCTGGTGAAGAAGGGATCATTAAGCTTTTGAAAGGTAAAAAAGGCTTTATCATTAATACTCACGGCACTCCTAATGAAGTTTACGATGAGATTGGAATGACTGCTGGTCTGAAAATAACATCTGACATTGGAATATTTGATTTCACTGGAATTGAGACTGTAGAACATTTACTGTTTGGAAGTATTGGATATCTTGATGAAGAAGGATATAAAGGTATGTTAAACAAAGTTGAAGATACAATTAATCGTCATTTCTCATAAAAAGATAAAAATACTGCCTAATTAGGCAGTATTTTTTGATGGCACCTCTTTTATTTAGTGAGCTTTAAAGATTGTAATATTTAGCTCTTTAGGTTCCTAGAACATGAATTATGGTAACTAAGGTTGTATACTCTATATAGTCTAAAAAAGAAAAAAACTATTGGCTCATCAGGGACCAATAGCTTTTTTCATGACGTAATTAGAAGGTTGTGATGATCTTGTACATCTTGAGTAGTTTGCTCAAGTGATAATAACTTATGTATCACAAAGAAAACCTACTGATACGGAATAAAGCAGTAGGTTTTTCTTTTAGCATGTTGTCAACTTGAAGCAAGGAAGATTAGAGAGCCTCTTTATACTTTACTCTTATAACTGAAAATAAAAATGAAATATAACTGCTTTTTATAAAATGTATTTTGGTTTTGATAAAAGATTTAGCTTAAATGTGTTAGATTTTCTTTTATATATTAATATAAATAGGTTTTCTTTAATATGTATGGAAAGTGAATATCTTATTAAAGGAGGCAAATAATGAATAGTAACTATACTCAAAATGCAATTTTTGAACATGAATTTTGGATTCGAATTTTGAAAGACCATTCCCAATTTATCTTAGATGCCTTGGCAGAAAAAGAGGAAGAGGAAATACAAATGGCTAAAACTTTCATCCAAACTTTTAATAGTTTGTTAGAGAAAGTTAAAGCAGAACATAACAACCTAGAAAGCATTACAATGAAAGCTAAAGCTCAAACAATAGCACTCAAAGAATTTAAACTATCCTTATTAAAAAAGCACTTAACAACTGACTTTGCGATTCATCTTACACCTACTTTTCTAAACCATATGATCAATGAACTGGATGAGTATTTATTAATTCTTAGCTACTTAGAACAACAACAAATTCCACCCATCTTTCATGAGCTTCACCATCATTTATTATGGACATTAGATGCTGCGGGACATGCTGGAGCTATTTCCGATAGTCTTGATGCAGTAGAAAAGCAACTAAAACAAAAGAGTATGCAATTTTCTAGCCATTTTGAACATTTTTATCTGAAGGCTGTAGAATTAACTGGTTATTTAAGGACCAACCTTGAATCCTTTCCAGCATTAAAGAAAATGAACAAAGACGTTAAGTTAGAAATAGAGTTATTTCAAGTATTTCTTCATGAGATCGAAGAATTAGAACTATCAAACGAAATGCTTAGTACATTTTCTGCTTTAATGGCCGATCATATGATGAGGGAAGAATGCTACTATTTAACTAAGTTAGCGCAATCAACAAATACCGCAAAACCATCGTGTGACCCTACGTCATCTCATTATAAATAGGTACCAATTTCACCCTTTACATTCCAATATTTCAGATAGCTTAGAGTTACAACTCTAAGTTAAATTTTTATTTGTAAACTATTTAAACTGAGAAATATATCTGATTTTTAAAAAAAGCTATTCTTTTGGTTATTTTACAAAAAGGATAGCTTTGAAACGCTTGAGCGTTACTAATTCTTCTTAATTTGATGAAGATTCGAAATATCAAGTTTCTAACACTATAGAATAAACTACTCTTACGTTATAATCACTTCTTTTATATTAATGAGTGGTATTGCACAATCTTAGTCAACAAACCAAATATTGTAAAAAGCCAAGTTCTCTTCATATAAAGAACTTGGCTTCCGTATTTATCAAAAAATAACTTATCTCAATTTATTAAAGAGATGTTTTGTCATCTTTCACTTCGCTTTTTAATGATTTTTTATCCTCTTTATCATGGTCCTCCATAATTCCTTGGGTTGCATTCTTAAATTCACGAAGTGTTTTACCAGCAGAACGTCCTAATTCGGGAAGCCTTTTGGGACCAAATATAATTAAGGCTGTTACCCCTATTAAAACCGCACTTCCAGCTCCTATCATTATAATCACCTCATTTCTTATCTATATTAGTACTTAAACATTAACATCTATCCCAATAAAATTCTTATGAGCCTATTCTAATAAAGACTGTGCAATGTACTCTCCTTTACGGATTCCACGAGCACAAGCAAATATTGCACTGCCTATATGCTTCGTATACTCATTTAATTTATCCTGTTGAGACAACACCTTGAGCATTGGTACAAATTGCGTGTCAGGATTCTTTTGGTAACTAATGAACATAAGTCCTGCATTTATATTCCCTGTTTTGGGATCTACCCCATCTGTATAGGAGTACGCCCTTCTATAAATCTCTTGTTTTGTCCCTTTAGCTAAAGCCGTATGAGAAGTAGGAGGCATTTGCATAAGACTTACTTTATCGTGTTCTTTTACTTTTCCGTAAGGAGCCCCACTAGCCTTTTTTCGACCAAACGTGTCTTCTTGGTCTTTAAGAGATGATCGATCCCATACCTCTAAAAACATCTGAATTTTTCTGAAAGCCATATAAGTTCCACCCTGCATCCACGCTGGCTCTGAATTATTCGCCCAAATGATTCGATTATGGGATTCAGAATCAGTAGAAGAAACATTTGCCGTACCATCTTTAAAGCCAAATAGATTCCGTGGTGTTTTCTCATCTGGAGCGCTAATAAAGCCAGATTGCATCCATTTTACCTCTGCTATGCCTACTGCTGATTTAATAAGGTTTCGTACAGCATGAAATGCTACTTGTTGATCATCTGCACAAACTTGTACAGAAATGTCTCCTCCTATAAAAGGCTCTTGCAAATCATCTTTTGGCATTGCTGGAATATCTTTAAGATGTTTAGGCATCTTATCAGCTAAACCAAAACGATCTTCTCCATTCTTAGAAAAGAAAGAAGGACCAAAGCCAAATGTTAAGGTTAATCTGGAAGGAGTTAAATCTTGTGCTTCTCCTGTATCTTTTGGTGGAAGCCAATCATTATTATTGTCTTCGTTAACTTTCCCCTGAGTCATAGATTGACTCAAAACTGTCCATTTCTTGAAAAGATCTATAACTTTATCCTTTTGATTTGTTAATAAGTCAAAAGCAGCTACATAAGCATATGTTTGCTGAGGCGTTACAATTCCTGCTTGGTTTTTTCCATTAAAAGAAATAATAGAATCATCCACAGAATTGCTTGAGGCTTTCTCGCTTGAAGTTCCTAGCCCATTAGCCATATTAGCTAGAACGCCGATACTGCTTGTGCTTACCGCAACACCTACACCCGTTAGTACTGACATTTTTAACATATCACGACGCGTGTATTGTTTAGACCTCTTTGATTCTTTCACGTTCATTCTCCTTTTTTATTGAAATATCTCAGCTGTTTGGGCCATAGATTCCGATAAGGTATTTAACTGTTGACTCAGTTCTCGAATCTGTTCCTTCGTTAGTTCTGTGTATGGGAGATACGTTCCATCTTTTTGATACTTTCCTAAGGTAGCTGTTAGTTGATTAAATTCTTTATCTAATTGCTCTGAAAGATCTGGACTTTTTTCATTCAGAATTGGTAACACAGCATGATAGACAGCCAGAGAGCCCTCGACGTTTGAAGCTAAATCTACCAAGTCAATATGAGAGTATCTTTCCTCTTCCCCAGTCACTTTGGAAATAGCAGCTTCATTTAACAGTTCCATTGAACCAGCGACTACTTGTGTAGGTTCTAATTTAACTTCTTTTACTCGTTGCTGTAAATCCTTTACATCTTTGTTTAGTTGAGTTGCATATGTGTTCATTCCTTCTAAAGAAGAGTCTTTCCACATTGCTTTTTCAATGCGATGGAATCCTCCCCATTCTGAATTATCAACGTCACCTTCACGAGCATCAATTTTTGGATCTAAGTCACCAAAGCTTTCAGCAATTGGTTCAATACGTTCATAATATACACGAGCTTCTGCATAAGAAGCTTTCGCCTTTTCTAGATCTCCTGCATTCACAGCATCTGTAAAGGTAGTAGTCGTTTTTACTAACTGTTCTGTTTGGTCATTAACATATGATTTATAATTATTAACAGCCTTTTTCAGTGCTTCCGATGTTTTTGTTGCTGTTTGTTTCGCATTTTTTAGATTTTCTAACGAACGATCTAGCTGAACACTTAGTTCTTGCACCTTTTTCTGGTCAATTGAGTCTTTTTCTATTTCAGTAGATAATGGAAGGATATATTTTTCTGTATCTGTGTATAAAAGTGGGTATTTCTCACGAATGTTATTTTCATAAGATAGCCACTGATTATAAAGCTCTTTCCCATACTTCTTAATTTGTTTTTGATCCTTTTTCTCTAAACCATTCTGCAGTTTATTAAGCGTAGTTTGCATTTTCTTTACGTTATTTTTTAAAGTATCTTGTTTGCTTTCCTTCTCTTGACTAGCTGTTTGTTTCGTATCATTCTGATTACTAGAAGCTGTCGAATTACTGCATGCCCCTAAAGCTGGTACAGTTAGTAAAGATAAGGTAAGTGCAGTGTAAGTAATTTTTTTAGATAAGAACATGTTAAATAACCCCCTGGTTTTTTTTGTTTGTATTGTTTTTGTTGTTTTGTTTCCTTTTCTGAACGATAAGTATTGATAAAGCAAATCCAATTATAAGAAGTTGTGGCAATGTGCTATACCAAGAAGGGTATACACTTAACACATCAATGGTTGGAATGACATTTGTACTTAATGAAGGAACGATTCCTGATAACTGCAAACTATGTACACCTGACCCCATAAATTTGAGACACATATAAAACACGATAATACTAGAAATAAAGAAAAATGGTTTTAATGGCAATTTGATACCAATTTTTAACATGAAAATTCCAATAGCAATCAGAACTCCAAAACCAATGGCTACTCCCAAAATTAATTGTGAGGAAGACATTTGACTAGCCATACCAATTAAAAAGAGAACTGTTTCAATCCCTTCTCTTAAAATTGCTAAAAATGCTAGTATTGCGAATGAAATCATCTTTCCATTACTAAGAGCTTGGGCTGTTTTTCCATTGATAAATTTGTTCCACTTTTCAACATTTGAGTTGCTGTGTAGCCAATAACTAACATATAAAAGCATGAGGCTGGCAACTACCCCTGAAAAACCATTGATGAGAAAGTTATTTTGGCCGAAGGTAGCAGAGTTTAAAACATAAGTAACTAAAAAGCCAATTACTAAGCTACAAAGAATACCTAATGAGGCTCCTCCCCAAACCCAACGGTTCCCTTTAGTTGAAGGTCCTTTTTTGGTAATTGCAAGGAGAGCTCCAATAACTAATAAGGCTTCAACTCCCTCTCTAATTGGAATAAGAGCCGCATCCCACATACTATACGAAGTATTAACTAATGGTTTTAAATCAATAATCATTTTATCTATAATTTCAATACTTTTTTTAATCTCTTTAGGATTACTTAAAGATGAATCCAACTCTACTAATCTTCTTTCAGAATTATTGTAGACAACCTGAGATTTTCCTACAACATTCCCTTCTACACTTAGCCATTGGGATGTTAATTCTTGTACTTGAGCCTTTCCCTTTGGTATATCCTTTCTTTCTAAAGTTTTTTTAGTTTTTTCTAAAAGTTTCACATACGAGGCTAGACTTACTTCTTTATCTGATTGTGGTTTGGCTGTCAATTGGCCCTTGCTATATTGATTTAAGAAACTCTTAAGTGATTCTAGAGATTCTTCAGCCTTTTGTTTATCTTCATTTAACAAGGCTATAGATATGGCAGCTACTTCTCTTTCAATTTTGCCATGAGCATATAAAGAATCTTGTTGAATACCTGCCTTCATTTGCGTCCATTCTCGTTTAAATAATTGAAACGATTGATTAGCTCCGTCTAAATTTCCCCTTTTCGTATCAGAAATAGCCTTATCTATATATTGAATAGACTGCTTAGCTGTTTTTTTAGGATTAGTTTCTTTTGCAAAAGAATTAGTAGGAATTCCGGAAATCACTACCAGACCTACTACTATTAAACTAATAAAGATTTGTTTTATCATGCCTAACACTCCTATGTAGTAATGAAAATCATTATCATTGACTTCTTAATTATCATCAGAATATAATAACTTGTCAAACAAAATTTATAGGAAAAAATAAACAAATTCCCATTAGAAAAGTTATGTGGTTCAGCCTTTAGGTAGATAACACGAAAGGAGTGAATTTAATCTTGGCCCAATTTATTTGTCAGATATGTAATTCTGAATTTAAAAGCTACAATAAGAATGCAAAATACTGTTCTCAATCATGTAAAGGACAAGCCTATATTAAACATTCAATTAAAGAGTGTAAAATCTGCAGAAAAGAATATAAACCTATACGGGCTACAAGTAAATTCTGTTCTCTTAAATGTTGTGCTGCGGATAAGAAAAATAGAGTTGTTCTTATTCCTCTTTTCTCATCGGCACAATATACAGATTTAGTTACTATAATGGAGTTTCTAGAAAAGTAAAAGCGTTCAATGAACCTTATCCTATAAGGGTTATCGAACGGTTCTTATATTACCTTACTTATTATTTAAAGATGAAAATAAGTTAAAAATTAAACAAATATGAATGAAAATGATTATCAATATCAATACTATTAATAAATAAGGGTAACCATCTTCCTTATGGCTACCCTTATTTATTAGGCTTCTGGTATAAATGTTTTACAATCTGTATCCTCACTATTGGATGCCTGTTTGCCTTTATGGCTGACAACATATATCTCATCCGCAGTACATTTGTTGCCGGAATGCCAATACTTACAGTTGTTTACTTCACAAAGAATGTTTTGCTCCATATTATCACACCTCCTCTTTTGTTATGATTAACAAATTGGAGGTAGTTGATACTCGCCGTTTATCAAGTTTTCCTACCGCTATAAACCTAAGATCAGTAATAAAAAAGACCGCCAATATGGCGATCTTTTGAACTTATCTAGAAAAACTAAGCCACATTTTTAACCTCAGTGGTTTTATTAGCAAATAATTTATCTTTAAGTCGTGATCGCAACACACCATCTACTCCATATCTACCTGCATTTAAAGCAGAAACAAGAATAAACATCGACAATAAAACAAGTTGTACATTGGTACTCGTTGAACCACTAAACAAATAAGAAAAATTCATAACAAGACCAAAGAATACGGCTGTTTTAGTAAAGCAACCAATCAATAAACCTATTCCGACTAGTAATTCTCCCCAAGGTACTAATGTATTAAATAGTTCTACATGAGGAATGGCTAGGTTTTCTAGAAAGACAGCCCACCATCTCTGAACTGCCGGGTGATCTCCAGTTGCTTGTGCTAATGCTCCTTTCAAAAAACCAGAAGCATCAAACTGTCCGCCTGCTATTTTCCCCCAGCCAGCCATTAACCATGTATATCCAAGATATACACGTAACGCAGCCAAAAGTATAGAGACCTTCTTGTTTTGTCTTAAAACTTCAATAAACATTTTATTTCCTCCAATAAACAAAATATAAGTACTAAAATATAATAGCACAATTGAAAATGAATATCATTATCATTTTGTAAAAGGTATGTAAAAAAAATTCTCGCAGCAATCGTAAAAAGCATCGTCTATGTGAATAACCCATATATAAAATTCTAGGCGGTGTAAGAAATCAACGGAGTCATAAAAAAGATAGTCTTATAAAGGTTAAGAAGATAGGTTTCCCTCAAATTACATACCCCCAAAGGTAATAACAAAAGGCTTCATTAAAATCCGAAGCCTTTGAATGTAAGTCATTAAGATTCGTAAAGAAGAAAGTTCATATTTAACATCAATGTATTATTTATGTGCTTGAAGACTTTTTTCAAACATATCGATAATATGAAGGAACCTTTCAGCCTCTCGAAAAACATGATCGGCCAGAAGAGGATGGATAATGCTTTTAATTCTACATTCCTCAATTAAATCTCTGGCTGTTTTTTTAAAGTCTCGAAGGGAAGCTACAGAAACACGATTCTGATCAAGAAATTGATTTAAAAGAGGAACCGTTTGAGATTGTGGTTTCATAGACTCTAAATCTCTTGCTTGAAAAACCAATTGATCAAAATCATGACTAAAGTTTCTGGCCATATCGACAAGTTTTCTTTCGGATGGATCAAGAAGATGACCTATAAACTGGGCATGATCAGCCATAATCCTTAAAAAGAAGACATTTTCCTTTATAATGGCATCAGCGAGTGGCTTCAATTTCCCTTCGTTTAATTCAATTAATCGTTTTCTAAAATAGTTGGCTTCTCTACTAATATGATCAACCAAAAGAGGAAAGTTATTTGAACCCGGTAGTTTACAGGTCAGGATTAGGCCTAAAACTTTTCTCTTAAAAGCAAATATACCTGTGGCTGCTTGTTGGACTTCTGAATTAAATCTTTTCATTTGCTGCGGATCTGTTTGATTCGTAAATGAATGAGATCGTTGTTCAATTTCCTCAAACAAATGATAAAATTGATTGGCCTCGTCAATTAATTGTGTATCCTCACATCTGAAACCTAATCGAAGAAACAAAGAATGTTCCTTCATGATTCTTGACCAAAAACGAATTTCATCTAAGGACCGTGCAACAAATGCGTTAGTCATTATTACCCCTCCTACAATTGTAAAATAGTTTCATTCTAAGTTATTCTGCTTTATGTCTGGACATGCTTAGGCTCACATAAAAAAGCTCAAATCTTTACAGACTTGAGCTTCTTCAATATATTCTTATATTCAATAGATTATTTAGATGAATGGAACTGCTGTATAAAAAGAAGATATATTAATTAGCCCTCCTTGATTTTTAACACTACATATTAGGAATACAGCAACAAATGTAAATCAAGTATTGCAGCGCTATTTTTGCTAAAAGCAGACCGAGTTTGAGGTTCTTCAAACTATAAAATTGGTTTTTCTATATTTTTGAGGGATGGAATAAAAGATTTTTATTTCAGCCTTTTTATTACAAAAAGAACAGGTGAGTTTTAGAGTAGTAAATCTTCTTTACATGGGGAATTTCAAGGCGTATGAGTCCCTCCTTCACATGTTGATTACATACCATCAGCATATGCTTCACATTTTTCACCTCTTTTTCAGCTAGGATTTTATATAAGCATATGAGACAATTAATACTATTTATGAATATATAAATACAAGGGCCGATAATTTGGGATTCTCTACTATGATCTTATAGAAAGAGCTACCTCGGGTATTAGAAAGAGGCAGTCCATATGGGAAACTTAAAACGGACTTTTTCCAAAAAGACTATTTTTATAGAAACTGTCATATGTATAAAACGTGCGCTTTTTATACATTTCTCTTACCTCCGTCTAATAGAGAAACCTTGTGAGATCAACAATGTATAAAAAGCTGCATACCACATATATTTTTCTGCTTAAGAACCCTTACTCCCAGAAGGTTTTTTTTTGATGTGTACCGGAAAGAGTGATTATGGGTACCGATTAAGACTTATAAAAACATCGTTAATAATTTAATACAAATCAAAAGGATAGAATAGATCCTGATAATTAGGCCTATTTTCTTTTAGTCTCCAACTATAAAGTTAATTTTCCACCGTGATAACAATAATAAGTTTCTGCTTTAAGATTTTTAATCTTTCTTAAAGACTGTTCTGCTTCCTTAATATTTAAACAAAAGTATGGATTAGCGATAGCCAATTCATGATTCTCATTAACAGCTGCATCACCCGTAATTACACTCTTTAAACTTGGAAAATATAATGAAATATGTCCGGAAGTATGCCCTGGTGTTGCTACTACTCTACAATTGTTATCTAAAATCATATCGCCATCAAGTACCTTTTCATCAATAGAAACATGATTTAAAGTCTTTAATTGCTGTATAAACCATTTACCAAATTCAATTTTTTCATTTGACATAGTTTTGAGCATTTCCTCGGCTTGAATCAACCTTTCTGACTTCATTTCACCACTTATGTATTTTGATTCGGTTTCACTAGCAATAATATTGACCCAAGGATACTTTTCTTTGAAGTCATATAAGGAACCTATATGGTCATCATCATAATGAGTAATAATTATATTCTTTAACTCCTTTATTTCATATCCTTTTTTTGAGATTTCTTTACTAATTAAAGTTAAAAAACCTGTATACCCTGTATCGACTAAGGTTAGTTCATTATTCAATATAATTAGGCTAGGATAAATGAGATTTTTTTGTCCATTAAATTCAAATTCAATTGGTAGTTCTACTATTTTCACTTTTCTCCCTCCATACTACCCATTTGTGAACCGTTGGGTAATCGAATATACTCTACATTTATTTTTCGTCTTTTTCTTTCTTTTCTAATTCTTATAAATTATATCACCGTTTTTTATGTTAATTTCACATATCAATTAGATATTGAAACCCCTTATATTTTTTCTAATCATGATAGTCACTCTAAAATTCATCTTAAAGTCACATTAAAAATAGATGAAAATAGTAGAAATTTATAAATTTAGTGGTATAGTAACAGCTACATAAGCTCTCTAAGAAAGAAACTTTATTATAAATTAGCTATATTAGATTAATAAAGACAGGAGTAATTGTTGGATTTGAGTCAATAATTTGGACACAAAAAAAGTTAAGTCTTAAGTTGATTTTCTCATTTGATCCTCAATTGCTTGAGGGGTTTGATAGCCGAGGCTACTATGGATTCTGTTTCGGTTATACCATCCTTCTATAAACTGAAATATGGCTAATTTTGCAGCTGAATAGTCTGTGTATTGCGTATGATACACTTCTTCTTTCTTTAATATGGCATGAAATGACTCTATGCAGGCATTATCATAAGGGCAGCCTTTCTGGCTGAAAGACTGCTTCATCTCGTATTCGTGGACATGCTGAGTAAACTCACTACTCGTGTATTGTGAGCCAAGATCCGTATGAAGAAGTAAGCCCTTTCCGGGCTTTTGAACAGTGTAAGCGTTCCCAAATGCTTCTATAACCAGTTCGGATGTCATGGAACGGGAAAAAGAATAGCCAACGATTTTTTTAGAATGCAAATCTAATACAGATGCCAAATAGCACCAACCATCTCTTACCGTAGGGATATACGTAATATCTGCCACCCATTTCTCAATAATGGTCTGTGTAGAGAAATCTCGTTTTAACAGATTATCTAGCTGCATAACCTTTTCTTTTGACGGATAAGGACGGTATTTTTTCTTTGTGATCGAACGAATTCCTGCCTTTTTCATTAAGCGTTGAACACGCTTTAGGCTTAGGTAACACCCGTTATTTACTAAGGCCTGATGAATTTTGGGAGCACCATAACGTGCTTTACTTTTCACATGAATTCGTTGGATTTCTTTCGTCAGCTTCTGATTTTCCTGTTCGCGGTTTGATACCGTCTTCTTGAACGATTGGTAGTAGCTACTTCTTGGAATCGTTAACACTTCACACATTTTCTGAACGCTGTATTGCCCTTTATATGTCTCGATAAAATGGTTGAGCTCTGCTTCTGTCACTTTTTCGCAAATATGGCCATAGCCTTTTTTAGAATATCTAGTTCTTGTTTTAACCGAAGGTTTTCCTTCTGAATTTCAGCTAATTCTTTGGGTGTTAGAGAGCCTTCCTCTGAGCTGATAGGTGTAAATGCCTTTATCCATTTATAGATTGTTACTTCTGATACGGCTAGCTGGGTACGTTGGGCTTATGGAACGGAGATTGTTATCGCAGTGGGTTTGTGGTTTATCTTTATTTCGACAGTAATTTCTTATCAAAAATTTAGAAACTACTACGAACGTTATAGCCCTTGGTTTGATCGATGTTTAGGTGCTATTTTAATTTATTTTGCTGTCTTTATTGCTTATTCAACGATCCATTCATAAGGAGGAATTAAAATTGGAAAAAGAGTTATTTTTAACGAATAGTTATCAGACAAGTTGTGAGACTTTTATTGAAGAAATAAATAAAAATAAAGTAATTTTACATGAAACTGTTTTTTATCCAAGTGGTGGAGGACAACCTTTTGACACAGGGGTTTTAAAACAAGGAAATAATGAATTTAAAGTGATAAAGGTAAAAAGAGAGCAAGGTAAAATTGTTCATTATTTAGAGGATGCTAAAAATCTAGTGATGGGAGAAGTAACCGCACAAATCAACTGGAACCGACGTTATAGATTTATGAGATATCACACTCTTCTACATGTAATAGCTGGCCATCTTTACAATAAGTTCGGAGCTTTAGCTACAAGCAGTGAAATATATGAAAATGATCGTGCTCGCATCGACATTCAGTTTGAAGAAGGGATACCAGAAGATTATTTTTCTTCTATGGAACAGGAAATTTATAAAATTGTAGAAGACAATCATACAATCTCTACACGTAGTCTTCCACGCGAAGAAGTTGAAAAAATTCCAGGATCTATTAAGACTGTTATTAATCTATTACCAAAATCTATTCAGACGATTCGTTTAGTAGCTATTAGTGAGTTAGACGAGCAAGCATGTGGAGGCACGCATGTGAAATCAACAAATGAAATTGGCGCTTTTTCTTTCACTAAAATTAAGAATAAAGGGAAACAAATAAAAAGGATTGAAATAACCCTTAATGATTAATAAATCTAGTTTATGATGAAAAAGCGTTCTGTAGAGAGCTCTTTTTCATTCTTACCTATGCTTTCAACAGACTAGAGCTAGATACCTATGCTCTGACTTCTTTATTGATATATTTCCACTGATCTCATATTAAGCCAGTTACAGCTTGTCCTTTTTAAACCATAAAAAATCCTCCTCCAAATATAATGCAACACCCACTTTCAAAGAGTGGTTTCTTACACTATATTTGGAGAGGATCATACTAAAGTTTATTTATTTTCTTGCATTACTTGAGCTAATTCAGTAAAGATTACGCCTAAACCATGTGCACCCGCGTCTGGATAACCAAGACTTCTTTCTCCAACCGTACCGGCGCGCCCCATACGTGCAACAATCTGTTCGGTTGATTTTGCTCCTTCAACAGCAGCTTCTGCTGCTTTGACAAGAGCATATTTCAAACTTTCACCTTCAACAGCACTTGATGTTAACGCATCTGCATAAGGTACAAAGGCATCAATTAAAGTCTTATCTCCCACAACAGCTCCACGTCCAAAAGAACGCTCTCCTGTTGCTTGAATTCCTTTTACAGACGCTTGGACCATTTCAGCAAATTCTGTTAAAGTCAGTTCGGTTTTAGATTCGGTGTTCTTTCCAGCCGCACGAAATGCTGATCCCCAAATAGGCCCTGATGCTCCACCACAATGCTCCATGATAACGATGGAACAAGCCTCTAAGAAGTTGCCAATATCATTTGATTTATTTTCTAGAATTTCGTGCCATTCAGCTTTCAACTGCTTGAACCCTTTAGCAACACTCATACCAAAGTCTCCGTCACCAGCATGGGAATCTAATTCACAAAATGGTATTTCATTTCTAATAATACATTCACTCATTTGGTCAACCATAAAAATAATATTATTCAACGTCAATCGATTTTCCGTTATTACGGAATATTCTTTGTTGGTTTGCACCTCATAAGACACTTTCGGGGCCTCTGCGGTACCCGTGATTTCATCATAAGTGACGGCTGGTACTTCACCTTTGATTTTTAGCGCAGGAGTATCGCACTCTTCAGATAAGAGACTCTTTAAGTTTTCATCTAATTTCATAATTGAAATAGAAGCACCAGCCATATCAATGGCTGTCATATAGTTTCCGACAAACGTTCTTGCAATCGTTACGTTTCTACGTGACAATTCACGAATGACAGAATGATTTAATAAATATAGTTCTTGAAGAGGTGTGCTTCCAAATCCATTAATTAGGACAGCCACTTCTCCTTTTCCATCTTCTATCCCTACTTCTTTTAATAATGCCGTTACCATGCGCTCTGCAAGTTCATCTGCTGAAATAATTTTTTCACGACGAATACCAGGTTCTCCATGAATGCCAACGCCAAATTCCATCTCATCTTCTGCAATCTCAAAAGTAGGAGTTCCTTTAGCAGGAACTGTACAGGAAGTTAGTCCGAAGCCGATGCTTTTAACATTCGCAATAGCGTTTTCTGCTGCCTCTTTCACTTTTGGTAAATCGTATCCGCGTTCTGCTGCAGCACCTGCTATTTTATGGACAAGAACAGTACCAGCGACTCCACGTCTTCCAACTGTATATAAACTGTCCTGTACAGCAATATCATCATCTACTTTTACATAATCTACTTGAATTCCATCTTCTTCTGCTAGATAAGCAGCATTCTTGAAATTCATCATGTCACCACTGTAGTTCTTAATCACTAGTAAAGTTCCCTTATCGCTAGCTGTTTCTTTAATGGCTTGATAAACCTGTATTTGAGAAGGTGAGGCAAATACATCACCACAAACTGCTGCATCTAACATACCCTTTCCAACATATCCAGCGTGAGCAGGTTCATGTCCACTGCCGCCCCCACTAATTATACTTACTTTATTTTTATTAATTTGTTCTTTTTTAATGACTTTATATTTTCCAATTAAATTCAATTCAGGATGTGCTAGAATCATTCCCTTACACATCTCAAGTACGACATCTTCTGGTTTATTAATAATTTTTTTCATCTTATATTAACCTCTTCTTATAATCATTTCCAATTTGATCTGCTGCAAGGATAGCTGCAGCTACTGACTCTGGAGTAACAGGGAATGGCATAGAATAGATAGATTCCTCTGGAATACAAGCTTTATTGGCTACTTCCATTAACTCTTCTTGTGTAATTTGTTCCACTCCAATATCAGCAAGACAAACTGGGAGTCCTACTGCTACACAGAAATCTAACACTTCTTCTATTTCCTCAGTTGGCGCATTTTCCAATACCAATTGTGCTAATGTACCAAAAGCTACTTTTTCACCATGGAAGTAGTGGTGTGCACTTTCTAAAAGAGTAAGTCCATCATGAATCGCATGTGCTCCAGCTAATCCACCACTTTCAAATCCTAATCCTGATAACAAGATATTGGCTTCAATAATGTTTTCTAAGGATGGAGTAACAACATTATGATCGCTTGCAGCTTTTGCTTTAACTCCATCCTCTAATAGAGTGTTGTAACAATGTTTTGCTAAAACTAATGCTGCATTTGTACCTTTCGCTGGTGAACATAAGTCCTCACGTACTCCACAAGGTAATCCAGCATTTACATTAGAGAAAGAACGTGCTGTTGCTCTTGCTTCGAAATAAGTGGATAACGCATCCCCCATACCAGATACTAAGAATGTAGTAGGTGCATTAGCAATTACTGTTGTATCAATTAATACAACACTTGGGCTTTGCTTAAAGTATGCGTAATCATCAAAAGCACCATCTGGTGTATATATAACTGCGGAATGACTTGTAGGTGCATCTGTAGCGGCGATCGTTGGGACGATAATTAATCCCTCTCCCTCTGCCACACATTTTGCTGTATCAATTGCCTTGCCTCCACCTAAACCAATTGTACAATCACAGTTGTTTTCTTTTGCTATTTCCTGCAATCTAGAAATTTCTGATCTTGAACATTCGCCATTGAATCCGCCTTCAAAAAATGTAATACCATATTTTTCTGCTGTTGCATCTAATTTGTCTTGTACACGTTTAATATCTTCAGGATGTGCTATTAAAAGTGCAGAGGTACCAAATGTTTTTACGAAATAACCTAGGTTTAAAATCTCATTTTCACCTTGAATGTATTTTGAAGGACTAATAAATGCTTTCCTCATAAGTAAAACCTCCTAATTAACTTTGTAATCCCTTACAATTGGAATTTTACTATCTTTTTTTCAAGATTACATTAGTCTTAAATGACGAGTTTTTACAACCTTTTATCGTATTTTTTTGCTCTCTTCATTTAATATGGTATTATTATGACATTATTTTAGGTAAAAATACTACTAAGTTCACGTTGAAGGGAGGTTACCTTTATCGCTGAACACTCTTTTATTTTATGAACTAAGGAATAAAGAAAAAGTATTCTCAAATATTTGATTTAAACTACCACAAGGGAAATAAGGGAGATAAAAACATCATTGAAAACTACTTACATGAATTTAGATAAAATACTAGATTTAAAAAAATGGAGAAATCTTCAAGATTCGCTTGCGCTTGTTACAAAATTAGCGATTGTCACGGTTAACTATAAAGGAGTGCCAATTTCTCAACACAGTGGTGTACGTCCGTTTTGTGAGGCTATGCGTAAAAATCCTAATACAGCAAAACTTTGTGAAAAGTGCGATGCGAGGGGAGGATTAGAGGCAGTCAGAACCAATGCTCCTTATGTCTATTTATGCCACTGGAATATTATCGATATTGCCATTCCCATTATAATTGATGATAAATATGTAGGTGCCATCATGGCGGGAGAAGTGAAAATTAAGGATGGTGACAAACATCCTCCCTTGGAACAAATGCTTACTGTTCCATCGAAGGGATTTGAACAGAATTTAAATGATGAGGAAATACAGCGTCTATATGATTCTATCCCTACTCTATCCTATACAGAAATTAACGACGCTGCTCAAATGTTATATAGGCTGTGTAACTACATTGTAGAGGAAGCTATGAATAAAAACTTAATTTTAGAAGTATATGAAAAGATGGCTCCAGTAAAAGAGGAACTTTCTACTGAAGATATTTCTTACGGTTATTCTCTAGATAATATTCAAAATATAAAAAAGGAATTAGCCAATACAGTTACTAATGCTTATGTAAAAACGTCTATTAACGATCAATTAGTTTGTAAAAACAAAGTATTACAGCCTGCCTTTGACTACATTTATAAAAATAAAAGAGAAAAAATATCTCAACAAAAGATGGCTGATTTATGTCACATTAGTACAGGTTATTTCAGCCGTATATTTGTCAAAGAAACGGGTATGAATTTTTCTGTTTTTATTTCACTCAAAAAAATAGAATGGTCCAAACAATTATTGGAAAAAACGGATTTATCTATTGCTCAGATTAGCGATGAATTGGGTTTTAACGATCCTGGGTATTACATCAAGACATTTAAAAAATATGAAAATATAACTCCTAACGTCTATCGGAAATATTATCAAGAAAAGTTGTAGAATTTTCAGTCCTGACGTAAGAAATATATATAACTTTTCCATACTGATGCTATGCTCTAAAAAAGCATGCTCTCAGTATGGAAAAGCAAAATCTCTTTTATTGGTTTAGCTCCTAATCCCTTAACAGATTAACTTCCAATATTTTTAATCAAGAACCTGTTTTTGGAGTTCAGTTCATCAGACACAGTGGCTTTTTTGTCTTTACGCTATAAATAACATATAAATCTCTATTCCGCATGCTTATAAACATCCGGTCTCAGGTTTTTAAATATTGGGATGTTTTTTTGTTGTTCTATAACTTTCTGTAGATGGATCTCCGCTGTTATAATTTCTTCTTGGTCTCTCCCCTCTTCTACAATGTTTCCATTTGGATCAATGACCATTGAATGTCCCGCGTATGTGTTGCCGGCATGATTTTCATGATTCACATTCCCCACGCTGTTACATGCAATGACGTATACACCATTTTCTATAGCTCTTGCCTTCAATAGTGTTTTCCAATGGTCTATATTTTTGGTAGTCCATTGTGCAACGTAGAATATAACTTTTGCACCTTGAGACGCTGGATAGCGTGTAATTTCTGGAAAGCGTAAGTCGTAACATATAATTTGACTAGCTTTAATATCGTTAATCTCAAAGACATTTGGGACTTCATCTCCACCTGTTAAATAATGATGTTCATCTAACATCGGCACGAGATGTATCTTATCTTTTTGATAAAGTAGCTCCCCTGTTTTTGATACCGCAAAGGCTGTATTATAAATGTTGTTATTCCTTTTATTCGAAACTGAACCTGCAATGATATTCACTTGATATTTAGTTGCTAAACTTTGGATAAAAGGAAAAGTTCTCTTTAAATCAATGTCTGCTTTTTCTGCTACATTTTTTAAATCATAACCAGTATTCCACATTTCAGGTATCAGAACAATCTCCGTATCTATATCCAGCTTTTCTTCAAATAAGGAGTTAATACGGCTTTCATTTTGCTTAACTTCTCCTTCTATAATCTCCATTTGAAATAATTGTACTTTCATGTTTCCCCCTCTTATTCATATATAAATTTATAAATAGAATATAAATCATTATTGTATTTGACATCTTCACCATGTGAAGAAGAAATAATAGACGGTTTAATTCTGTCTATAATTCGTCCACTATTAATGTTTTCGTTCATATTAACTGTGAACTTTCGAATCGGCGGATGTAAGGATTCAGCATTAGAAAAGAATAAGTCTCCAGTTAGCAGCACATTGTCATCTTTATGGTGGTATATTACATGTCCGGGCGTATGACCAGGTGTTAAATATACATCTAAAGGTAACGTTTTAATGATGTTGTCACTTAGACTTTCAACTTGATGTTCCACGCCTGTTGTTTCTTTTTCTACCTTGTTTGGATAAGACTTTTCACCATTGATAAACGGAGTTTCAATTTCGTGGGCGTAAATAGGAATATTTAAATGGTCTTTTAAATACCTGGCACCATTAATGTGATCTAAATGGCCATGTGTCAGTAAGATACTGTTAGGGATGCCTAAAGATTTTGCTGCATTCAACTGTGCATACGCATAGTCTTCCATTCCGGTATCGATGATATAAACATCCTCACCATTCACTACATACCATGTACTAATCTTAACTGGAATACCAACGACGGTTTCATAAGTGAGCTTATAAATATGTTGGGAAATTTGAACGAATTCCAATTCATCCACCTTCTTCTCATTTATTTGATATCATAAGTTTAATAAGAAAAAACAGGCGTAACAAGAAGGTACAATTTTGTTACTACCCATTGAGGTGAGAAAATGTCAGAATTTAAAAGTGATCAATACGGTGCTTGTACGTTAACTGTAAAGCAAGCCTGTCCAATTGAATTAGCGATGCATATTATGGGCGGTAAATGGAAAGGCATTATTTTATCTTTATTATCAAAATCACCTATGTACTATAATGCAATGCGGCGTGAAATACCGGGTGTTACTCAGCGCATCCTTACACTACAGCTTAGAGATATGGAAAAAGACGGATTAATAGAAAGAGAAGAAACAAATGATAACCCTAAAAGAGTTTTATATTATTTAACAGAGCTTGGAGAAAGTTTTATCCCAATACTTAAATCTTTAGAACAATGGGGCAATGCTTATATAAACAAGCAGGAAGAAGGATTAAAAAAATCTCAATAATTAAGAAGAATCCCTCACTTTATTCCTTTAATATTTAACATGAAATCAAATCTATCGTTCATATGAGCATATATTTTTAGTTACCATAATAAAGTTTTGGGATAGGAATAAGTTCTAACTCTAAGTAAGAAAATATATATCAATTAAATACTATAAAAGATTTACCAACTTATATTTAAATTTAAAAGGCAAATATCACAAACAGCCTTAGTTATCATAATGTAATATAAATCAAAAATTTCTATATTTCGTAAAAGTAATTGGGTCGTTGCACGATTCCAATATGTGAACGTAAATTTGCTAATAGTACAGTAGTTATGCGTGGTGGACTAGTAAATATCAGTGAGAGGAAACCTGAAACAGTCTGTCTTCTAAATAAAGAAAATGATGATGCATGAGAGTGGATAATGCCTTGTAAAAGACGTTCTCTTCTCATGCATCCATTTCAAATACAATAATAAATAAACGTTAGAGATCTCTGTTCAAGTTGCTTAAAAAATCTCCCCCCCAGCGTTGGAGATTTTACTTTTTACCTGTTGTGCATGTTGTAATTTATTAGAAAGAGAAAGAAACGCTTCTTTATTCTGTGCATCAAGTGCTTCGTTTATTTTGAAGTTCAAGTAATTAATCTTTAGGTCCAAATCTGAAAAAGAGCAAATACTGCCCTTAATATGTAATTCGTGAATATCGTCTACATAGATAAAGAACTGAAATTCGTTATTAATATCGATTAAACAATGCCATCCTAAGCAATCGACGTACTTGCGGTTGTTTGTAATTGTCCAAACATCTCCTTCACGGAAGTTAATCATATGTTGATGCTGCTGTTCTGGACAACAGCATCCTACTTCATGACAAAATGGTTCCATTATGACAAAATGTTTATCCATAGCTGATTCTCCTCTATTTCCTTCTATTTTGTTAAATTTCCTTTTTATTATAAATACAAACACGATTATAATTGATATTGATAATCATTATCATTTTATATGATGTTTATGATCGATGTCAATTGTGTTTTGGTTACTCTTACCTGTTCTCGTACAAAAGTTTTATGACTTGCAATTAATACATATAAATAGAGAATACTGTGCTTTTAAAATTCCGAAAAATCTTTATGAAAGTTGGCGTTGTTATTTTTGGTAACGGACTCTTTAGAATTTAGTCTATACATGGCTATAAACTCCAAAATTTAGTTTTTTATAAATGATATCTATAATTGCTTTAATGAAGATTAAAAGATAGTGATAACGATACAAATACTAAAGTTTCTACCATTTTTTTTAGAATGGCCTGATTTTTTTCATTTTCCTTTAGAAAAGGCATATGTTAGTTAATAGAAGATACCTTTATTTTTGAAAGGAAAATTGTGCCTATGATTGCGTCAAAGGTTAAATTTGCTGCCTCGTTATATGCAATAATGTCTATTAGTTTTTGGGGAGTCTCCTTTGTCTCTACCAAAGCTGTCTTAGATAAGCTTGATCCATATACACTCCTTGTCCTTCGGTTTGGAATTGGGGCACTTTTTTTATTGGTATTATTAGTGCTAAAGCGATATTCATTAAACATTCCACTTAAGTATATTCCTCATCTGATTGTGTTAGGTATCCTTGGGGTGTTTGTTCACCAAGTGATTCAGGCAACAGCACTTCTCACAATAAATGCTTCTGCAGCAGGGTGGATCATTTCGTTTTCTCCCGTATTTACGGTCATTCTCTCAGTATTTTTTTTACATGAAAAGATGACCGTACTAAAAGCATCTGGGATGATTGTAGCCATCATTGGAGTTCTACTGGTGACCACTGCTACCAATCAGCAGTCCTTTCAGCCCTCAATCAATGTTGGTTACTTGTTAATGATCTTAAGTACGTTAAATTGGGCAATCTATTCTGTCCTATTAAAAAGGTTACATATCCAGCTTCCCTTTCTTGTTGTTACGTTTTATATGTGTTTAATAGGATTTACTCTAACGACTCCCTTTCTCGTAAGGAATAAAGGATGGGAGATGATTCCTTTTTTAACAAGCGTTGAGTGGGCTCATTTATTATTTCTCGGTGTATTCGTTTCAGGTGTTGCCTATTGGTACTGGGCAAAGGCATTAGAGGTTTTAGAGGCGTCCCAGGTATCTGTGTTCCTTTATTTAGAACCAGTAGCGACATTGATAACAGCCATTCTACTATTACAGGAAAAGATTATTCCCCTAAGCATATTAGGAGGCATCATAATTATAATAGGAGTCATTTTAGTTAATGGAAGATTACTAACTTTTCTAAGCTACTTGCCATGGAGAAACAAGAGTTTGTAACTATATTGAAACTACCAAATTTGCTCTACTCATAAGGAGGTAATCTTTGTATGAGCTTAATTAAACAGGTAAAGAACATTTTAGATAACTTGAATTCCCCTACCAACTTGGAATTGAGAGAAGCTCTTTTGGCTTTAGATCTAAATTTTAATGAGTTAAAGCCACTATTGAAGTCGGCAGAAGACAAGCCATATTACAGAAAGCTTCTCTACCAAAATGATGAAGTAGAATTACTCGTTATGAATTGGTCGGGAATAGAGTGTGCTCCTCACGATCACGGTCATTCATATGGATGGATCCAAGTAGTGAATGGCACAGCTATAAATACCGTTTACGAAGTGAAAGAAAACCAAATGCCGGAAGAGCTGTTTTCCCAGTATCAGGGCGAAGGAAGAATTTTTTTTGCTCCTAAGAAAGGAGTGCATAAGATGAATAGTGCAGAAGATACGAGTCTCGTTACTCTTCACCTCTACTCTCCACCGATTAAAGAGATGATGGTTTATGATTTAAAAACATGCGCTGCTTGCATTGTGTCGGATGATTGTGGAGCATGGTGGCCAGATCATCTTCTTCAAAAGGTAAGAGAGATTCAATTAAAGAAGAGAGAATGATATTTATTGACCCTTATAATATTTCTCATGCAGAAGCGAATCAACTGTAAGTCCAGCCAAAGGAAGTGCACCATAAGATTTTCTCCCTTACAGCTGTTCAGCTACATTAGTAAGAAAACTAAGAACAGAAATTGTGGATTTACCCGCACACCATGTAGAGTTTAACATAACCCATCGTGAAGATTTCGCTGAGAGATTGGACAATATTTTAGATGGTTACGAGAATAAGATATAGTAAGAAAATCTATAAAAACCCAGCTAATATGATAACAATATTAACTGGGTTTTTATTACCAATCATAATAATTTCAGTATAAACAAAGTATCTCGTTAAATTGATTAGGTTTATTATTTAAATCAATCGGCGAAAAATAGAGGTTTTAATCTCTTATCATATACCACGCTCTCTTCTGTTTACCTTTTAAAAAATTGTTTTATTTATTTTATCTAAACCTAAATTTTATAAGTATTTAGTATTAATGTATATTTAACAAGATACATTAATACTAAAACATGAAGCTAATTTCTCTTATATAAAGAAGTAAATAAACTTACTTATAAAAATTAAAGTTTCACTATTTACTCTAACTGACGACAAATACAACGTTTTTCTACACGATGTGTAATAGATTAAAATATTATAATTGTAACTAAAATAGGTTAAATATTATTTAAGACTTGAAAGGAATTTAGTTTATATAATAAGAGCCATAATACCTAAGAAAGCATATATAAACGTTAAAAATAATTTCGACTTGGCATCTAAATCTCTGAGGAAATTAACTCTAGTTTTACATATAAAACAAATCATTCGAAACAAATTTCAGTAATTGAGAAGTCCTTGTATTCTTGCTATTATTAATTTTCCCAAAAACCACTACCCAGTTAATATCATAGACTTTTATTTTTTTAACCATTTATAAAACATAGGTATGATTATTCTTCCTTTGAATAGGCTAATTGTAAAAAACAATATAGCCGAAAGGAAGTAGCAATTATGCATATAGAAATGAATCTTTTATTTACTTTAGGTTCTTTACTGGGTTTATTAGTAGGAGGAGGACTTCTTAAATTAGTAAGTCATCTGGCTAGGGGAAGAATTCAATTTATGTACGCTATATGCGGAGGAATCTTACTAGGCTTATTGCTCTTTGATATCCTTCCGTCCACTTGGCATCTATATGATTTAAGAGGAGTTTTATTAGGAATTGTAGCCGGATATATCATCATGCTATGTATTGACCTCTTTTTGCATAAACAAAACAAAGAAATTCCACCTTTACAGGCACTTATCTTATTAACAGTTGCTATCTTTTTTCATAATGTCATCACGGGTATTACCTTTGGAATAACAGATATGCACCAATCAGCTTCTGTATTCACAGCTACACTTTTACATCAGGTCCCAGAGGGGATGGCAATTATGACAGTCCTCTCTATAGCAAAAGTACCTAACCTCTTTTTTTTACTAATTATAGCCCTTCTATCTCTATCCTTAGGTGGCAGTTTATTAATTGGTGATAGTGTACAAGCTTCCTCGCTTAAACTACAAGCTTTATCGACTGGTGCAGCAATTGGTACATTGTCCTTTGTTATCTTTCATGAAATCATAGGCAAAACTATCACTCACTTTAGAAATCTGCATGTATGGCTATTAATTTCACTAGGCGTGCTAGTCATTTATGTTTATCAATATTCACTCTCATTGTTACACGGACATTAGAATGATTAAATTTAATTTTGTTAAAAAGACAACTGTAAATGTAAGTATTTCACTCTGCTTCATTTATAAAATTAGAACATTTCCCTCTATAATTATTGATAATTTTCAAATCGCAGAATATAATAATAACAAGAGTTTACCACAGGAAACTTTTTAGCGTACGGCAAATAAGCGTTTAATCATTTAAAAATGATTCCCTCATTACAAAATAAAAAGAGTGAGAGGTAGCCTGGAACTATCTCTCACTCTTTTTATTATTATTTTACTTGTAGCTCAGCAATCATATCTTCTAAACGCTCTTTCTGTGCTTGAAGCTCTTCCATAGAAGGTTGATAAGATGAAATAGCTTGTTGTCCACCATATGCCTGTTTAGGCTGGACTAGACGTTGTAGCTGACCACCATTTTGTTCATATAAACGGTAGCCTACTGCGCCTACCACTGTTCCTGATACAAATCCCATTAGAAAATCGCGGTTAATCATTATAAAACTCCCCCATAATCATAAGTTTTTTTATATCAATTCATACAAAGAGCATGAATGAATATCTTAAGTAATTGCAGATAACTTTTGTGATTGCACTTTCTGCTTTTCATGTAACAATTCCAACACATTTACAATCCATGTAATCATCGCTACATAGAGCATGTTTGATGGCCCTAGAGATAACATCGTAACAATGCCGGTTAAAATGTCTGGGTGCCTCATTTTATTACTCGTACCATGAGACAAGACCGTGTAACCTGTTGCGACTACTGCCCCATATACAAGTGCATCTGGTTTATAAAAAGATGATTTTCGAATACCTGCTAGTAGGAGTAATCCTCCGGAAAACAGTGTACGTAGCCAATCATTTCGTGTGGCAGGATCCATTTGAATCATAATATCATCTAGTGGATCTAAACGAGTTTGCTGAAAAAAAATAGATACATAACGAAAAATGGTATTGCGAGAAAGTTGTGAAACATCGTAGTGAATAAGCATTGTTTGAATGGTAGGTTCTATTCTCACACTCGTTATACCTTTTAAAGCAGAAAACATATGCTCAATTTCCACATGATTTTTCTTATCTCTCAATGCGGGGATATGAAATCGAATACGACCTGGTATATCATGCAGAACGTAGAATTTGGGATTCATTGCTTTACCTCCCTAACCATAAAATTCTTGCACTATTTATTACTACACCAATAGTGGCGGCATTATGAATAGCTGCTCCCACAATTGGAGAGAAGATACCTAAAGCACCGAATAAAATTGCTATACCATTAATAGCAAATGTGGCAACAAAATTTTGTTTAATAATGTTCATTGTCTTTCTAGACAATCCAACTAACTCAGAAAGCATCTCTGGGTTATCAGACGTAATGATAACGTCGCTGGCTTCTGAAGCAATATCTGTTCGTTTAGCGCCCATCGTTACACCTACATGGGCATGAGCTAGAGCTGGAGCATCATTAATGCCATCACCTACCATCATGACAGCCCCTGTTCTCCTATACCTTTTTACATAAGAGGCTTTATCCTCTGGCAAAGCCTCTGCATGATACCAGTTCAATTTTAAACGACGCGCCATTTCTCTTGCGACCGTTCTCTTGTCTCCTGTGAGCATAATGATGTCGTTAATACCTTGATGACGGAGATTATGCACTGCGCGGTGCATACCAGAACGTATTTTGTCAAAAATACTAACTACTCCTACAAGTGTTTGATCATAAGCTACATAAATCACATTTTCGTCGTTTTGCATTTGTTGAAGTAAGGTAGTTGTTTTAATCTTTAATTCATTCATAAAACGTAAACTTCCAACAACAACTTTTTTGCCATTTAACCAAGTGGAGATTCCTTTTCCTACCGTTGTTTCTACCTGAGCATTATTGTCTCTAATAGGAATCAAAATGTTCCAGTCTTTTGCTTGTTTTATAATTGCATCAGCAATAGGATGGGTAGAATTTTTCTCAGCTGCTGCAGCTAAACGAATGACATCTTCTTGATTAAAGCCTTCAGCAGCAATCACTTGCTGAACCACAGGCGCTCCTTCTGTAATAGTTCCGGTCTTATCAAGAATAACTGTATTTAGCTTAGACATCTTTTCAATATGATCACTGCCTTTAACAATAGCTCCTTCTTTAGCAGCACGTCCAATGGATGCGTATAAAGCTGTGGCCGTTGATAATTTAATCCCGCAAATAAAATCAATAACTAACATACTCATAGCCCTATTAAGATTTCGAGTGAAGAAAAATGTAAGTAGTGCTAAGCCAAAAGAAACAGGCACCATTTTTTCAGCTACTGTATCGGCTATATTCTGAATAGGAGCGCGTTTATCTTGTGCTTCCTCTAACAGTTTTATAATTTTAGAAAGAGACGTATCCTCTCCTACTTTCTCCACTGTCACTGTAATGTGTCCACTCTGCAAGACACTTCCAGCGTACACATTATCTCCGCCACTTACCTCTCGCGGCATATACTCCCCAGTAATGGAAGCTTCATCTGCTGTACCGTTCCCCTCTATTATAATGCCATCTACAGGAATTTTTTCTCCAGTAAACACAACAACCTGATCACCAACTTGAATATCCTCTACTAAAACCTTTTCTTCAACGCCCTTTTCCTTTACTCTCCAAGCATATGAGACGTCTAATTTTAGGACGGAGTGAATATAATGCTTGGTTTGTTCAGACGTATAGTCTGTTAATAGCTCACTAATAGTAGACATCAAAGTAATAATTAAAGCGGATCCTGGATTCTTCATATACAAAGAAGCAAATATAGAGGCAGCTGTTAATGTATTGGCATTCCCTCTTCGTTCCTTTAGGACATGAACAATGCCGTCTTTAATTACCTCATAAGGAGCACTGATAGCAGTAAGGGTGCTAAGCCAATAGGAAACTGCCTTTACTATAGAAGGATACGAAGAACGTTGCAGATACCAATTAACTAAAAATATAGTCCCACAAGCTAGGATTGGTATAGCTTTCTTCCATGAATATGTTGCTTGCTTAAGTTTGTGTTTATATTTATAGATGAATGATTTTAGATTGTATAAAGAGAGAGTAATATGATGATAAATAAGTAGACTTCCGGTTACTTGATTATAGTTTGCAGAATATACCCCTGGAAAAGAGCGTAACCAAGTTTCAATATGACTTATTTCTAGCTGTTTAGGTATATAAAACCGGGTTCTTCCAGGAAGAGAATGAGCTACCTTTATCCCAAACACCATCACCTATTCTTTTCCCCCTTACCCTTAATGATGTTGTATGACCAATAAAGTAAGCTGGCAGAAAACGCAGACGCACTTCCAAAGGTCTGAATTCCTTTTCCTAATAAAAACAGAACAAATAAACTATCAAAGTCAGCAAAGCCATTGGTTTGCTTTTTAATCCCTTTATCTATTAATCCAAGTGTGTTAGCCATACCATTCATTAAGGTAGCATCTTTGTTTAAAATGGCGTTAGATGCTATTTGTACGATATAACTCATCAGTTCGTCTAGCTCTTCCTGGTTAATATGCGGTACAACAAATTGAAGCACTAAACTTCCCGTTAGTTCTGAAGCTTTTGATGTTAGAATAAGAGGATGTTTTTTTACTTCTTCTGTTAGAGCATGTGCAATGATACGGTGCTTCCAGCTGTCACATTGTATACGCAGCCGCCCTGGCATCGCATGTAATACTTTTATTTTTTGATCACGGAATTGAGACATAATTTTAGGAGCAATAAAAGAGGCACCTAAACCAATTACAGTAGGAAGCATGCTTATTCCTCCCTCTCCTTAAATTCTAGATTCTTCTTGATATATTTGCTCAATAAGTTGAAACCACTCTTCGATTTCTTTGCTAGTTGTCATATGAAAAGCATTATATGTAACAAGTAAACTTCCCGTATCTGGTGTAAATACTGCGTCATAGACGAGAGCTTGAGATTTTAAATTTAAAATAATTAATTCAACTAGTTTTTTATTTTCTTTCCAAACAGTTGATCGAAGTCTAATTCTTCCTGGAATGAAATGCACAAGATCGATTTGTAATTTATGTAATTTTCTTTCTGCATGCTTCATCAGTATCTTTTCTTTAATACTCATCAATTTCTAGATACCACCAATCTTTTTCTCTTATTTTACCAACTTATATATTTTATAACAATATAAGTATTAAAATACTGTAAATTTTATTACGTACAAGTAAGTAATAAAATTCTTTCCGTTTTAGGATAACAATAGATATATTCTTTATAGAAAGAATTAATTTATACAAAAAAGCATGAAAGGGATTATTTTTCATGCTTTTTCTTTATTGTAGATGTTTAAAGTCTCTTTATTTGATAGTTAAAGAACATTTTATTGATTTCTTTATAATACCTCTCTCTTTTTAATTAGTTTATAATGAAATTTCACCTCTCTACTTCATTTTAGAAATAACTACCCCTATGACCATAATGAAAATTCCTAGTAAGGTTTTCCATGTAGGAGCTTCTTTTAAAAAAAGGTAACCCATTAATACGGCAATTATTATTTCCATCCCTTTCGATGTCAGTAAAACAAATGTTAAGTTATGAACAGCTTTAAATCCAAATTTGATTCCATATCCAATTAACATATTAGCGATTAAAAATAACGGGAAAGCGTAAATTTGATATTTTAATGTAGCCCAAAAAGCTGGATCAATATGCTTATTTTGATATGAAAACAAAAGATTAATCAAAAATAGGCCAACAAACAAGAAGGTTCCACCGTACAAATAATTCATATATCCACTCTCACTATATCCATATTTAGTATTATAATGAGCCAAATATTTTTCTTTATACCATGAATTTTTCCTTAAGGAAAAATGTTAACTCAAAAGCAATAAATATGAATGATAATAAAAATATTGTTATCCTAAAACAGATTATAAAGAGTAATATTTATAAGAAATTCTATATACTGTCTTAGTCAGTCATCTTCCTGTTAATTTAGTTTAGTGTCCAATTTACCGTACTACTTTCAATTTCCTTTACGTTAACGGTAAGAATATTATGGAATCGACTGTCTCGTTGGTTTCTTTACGAAAAGCTATCTATTTATTTGAGCCTAATCCTCCAAAAATATATTTCCATAATATTTTACAATGAAACTATGAGATTACATAAAGCCAAATCCCCAATTAGTAACTATGTTCTTGAAAAATTCACTATATTCTTATTACTAAATTTCAATTAAGAAATTGAAAAACTAAATGTGTTAATTTTTCTCAGTTCTTTAGCTTATACTTTTCACATAGTATATAAAGTAAATCGTAAACACTACGTTTTATTAAAGGTGTAAAATTATTATTTTTAAGTTTTTTTATCTTTTTCCAATAAAATTTTTTATATATTATATAGCGTATGTAAAATTGTACTTGTCTTGAGATTTTATATTAACTCTTTTTTATTAGCTGCACAATTTGTTCAAACTCTATCATATAGTTCTAGTAATTGGAGGTGGAACGATAGATTATGACAACTCTATCACAGTTAAGTAAAGACCTAATAGGTGTGCTGTTACTAGGGCTTTTTGGTTACTGCTTTTTCTTTGTGGATATAAATACAAATGATTTAGCTATTCCAGCATCTCTATTAAATGTAAATTCCATTTTTTTAAGTATTGTACTTGAAGCTATACCCTTCATTTTGCTCGGAGTATTTGCATCTGCTCTTATTCAAGTATTTGTTTCTGAAGAACTCATTCAACGTCTGATTCCAAAAAATCCATATATAGCTCTTTTACCAGCTGTTCTAGTAAGTGCTCTTTTACCTGTTTGCGAATGTGCCATTATTCCGGTTATAAGGAGATTATTAAAAAAAGGATTGCCTCTTCACATTGGCGTTGCCATTCTAGTGGGTGCACCTATTTTAAACCCCATTGTCTTTGCTTCTACTTTTTATGCCTTTCAATCAAATACTTCCATAGTCTACAGTCGTATGGGCCTGGCTGTTGTGGCTTGTCTGTTAATTGGTTTATCCGTTTATTTCTTTTTTAAAAATTCGAATCAGCTACGGCATGTACATGTTCACGAACATGAAGAAGCAAACGTAGGCAACAAATTAAAACAAACGTTATATCATGCCGGTGATGAATTTTTCGACATGGGCAAATACTTATTATTTGGTGCACTCGTAGCCAGCCTGTTTCAAACCTTTTTAGATAGACACCTATTAACAAGCCTTGCAAGCAATGATTTTATGTCTTCTGCCGTTATGATGGGATTTGCCTATGTACTGTCACTTTGTTCAGAAGCAGATGCTTTTGTTGCTTCATCTTTTTCTCATACATTTTCACCTACAGCTCTTCTTGCCTTTCTACTATATGGGCCTATGATCGATTTTAAAAACACAATTATGCTATTATCTTTTTTTAAAAAACGTTTCGCATTTAGCCTTATTTTTATCATCACTGTGATTGTGTATCTCGTCGGCATGACTTATGGAATAGTTAGTAAGTAGATAGGAGAAGTGGTATGAAAAAAATTGATCAGCAGTTTGTTCTCTATATAAGGGGGATATTACTAATTGGCTTTTCACTACTTATGTTTAAACTCATATTAACGGGTAAAATCGTTCAATTTATCGCGCCCAAAATGATGCCTTTTATATTATTTTCTTCTGGCACCTTTTTTTTGTTGGGCATTATCCAAATTTGGCGAAGTAGCGTAAATAAGGATCTAACTTGTGAATGCGGTCATGATCATGCGGAAAAAGGCAAAATTCGAACAACGTTTATTTACTCTTTATTTCTATTACCTATTATGACGGGCTTTTTATTTTCTAATCACACACTTGATAGTTCCGTTGCAGTAAAAAGAGGATTAACTTTTTCAGTTACTGAACCTGATACTCAGCAACAAACCGGAAGTGATAAAAACATTGACGCCACTAATTCAGAACTAGAAAAAGATACGAATGATTTATTGTCTGGAAATTCAGAGGAAGCACCAAAGAATGTTCCGACAACACATCAAAATAGTATTGCTGCTAAAGTGGCTCCTAAAGGTCTCTATGAATTACTTGAAAAGAAGCTAGTCAAACAAACGAAGATTTCTATAAATGACACCGATTATATTCCAGTTATGAATATTATTGAAAACAACACAGAGCAGTTCATTGGGAAAAAAATCGAGGTCAATGGCTTTGTATATCGTGAAAAAGGATTTAAAGATAACCAATTTGTTGTTGCTCGCTTTGGTATCTCTTGTTGTGCAGCAGATGCATCTGTATACGGTTTATTATCTAAATTGGAAAATGCGTCAACATTAAAAAACGATAGCTGGGTTCGTATAAAAGGGATAATACAAAAAACTACGTATAATGGAGAAGATGTCCCTTATGTTCAAGTTCAACAGATTGAGGACATTCCCCAACCGGATAACCCATACGTATACGAACTTTACCAAGGTGAACAACTGATAGGTCCTGGTAACTAAAAAGAATATATGACAGTTTTAGGGTAGGCCACTACGATCTAGCTGCATACCATCCATCATTTACATACTCAAATTATTGTGCTAGAGTATTGTAAAATGTATGTTTAGAATTAAGAATAAGAAATTGTTAAACGGCATTTCACCAACCTTTCATTTTTCTATGGTAAAGTAAAAAGAAATGTTCATGTAAATATTAAAGGATCTGGTTTTGATTAAGTTCACTTTCCTAGAGACTACTCTTTATTTATGTTATCAAGATCATTTTTTATTAGGGCTATTGTATATATGCATTTAATTGTAAGCTTATCCCCTTTAGGTAAATAGTGTAATATCACTGTTTATAAGTGATATTCCTCTCTATTTAAAGGGGCTTTTTCTATGTTTAGAAACAAATAGAAAACAACATGATTATTTCTTAGTTGGAGTGAGTATAATGAGTTCATCTCTTTTACAAATGAACACCATTTTTATAAGTATCTTAATTGAAGCTTTACCTTTTATATTACTAGGTGTAATTATTTCTGGTATTATTCAAATTTTTGTAACGGATGAAATGATGGCAAAAGCTATCCCTAAAAATAAATTTGGGGCAATTGTTCTGGCAAGTGTAATTGGGGCTTTATTTCCAGCTTGTGAATGTGGGATTGTTCCTATTACAAGACGTTTAATGGCAAAAGGGGTTCCCTTATATGCTGCTATTCCGTTCATGTTAACAGGCCCTATTATTAATCCTGTTGTCCTATTCGGGACTTTTGTAGCTTTCGGTAACGATTGGAAAATCATGATTGAACGTGGTGTTGTTGCCTTTCTTGTATCTTTAACAGTAGGTTTAATTTTAGCCTTTCAATTTAAAACGCCACAAGTTAAAAATGAAATCCATGCACACACTGCTTCCAAGAAGATGAGTGAAAAAATAGGAGATGCTCTTAAACATACTATTGATGAATTCTTTTCTGTTGGAAAATTTGTCATTATCGGTGGGTTAATCGCGGCCGCCATGCAAACTTATGTAAAGACCTCTACCCTCATGGCTCTCGGGCATGGAGCAGTATCTTCAAATGTAGTAATGATGGGCCTATCTTATATTTTATCGCTATGTTCTTCAGCTGATGCTTTTATTGCTTCATCGTTTCGAAGTACATTTAATGATAGTGCAGTTATTGCCTTTCTAGTATTTGGCCCTATGTTTGATATAAAAAATACATTAATGATGTTGAGTCAATTTAAGACAAAATTTGTTTTCTCACTATTTGCATACGTGTTTATTCTCGTACTAGTCCTATCTCTACTCATTGTTCATTAATAAGGAGGGACATTTATGTTTAGGGTTTTGATTTTATTAGGCTTTACTATGATTTTTATGCATCTTCATGCCACTGGAGATATTTCAAAATATATAAACATGAAATATTCATGGATTTCATATGGAACGATTTTTTTACTGTGGTTTTTAACTATTGCAGAACTAGTTTTTTATATGACAGGATCTGATGAGAAAGAGCAAGGTCATGACCATAATTGTGACTGCCGATGCGGTCATAGTCATGAATCACCGAACAAGTGGAAAAGACGGGCATGGTACCCTCTTTATTTCTTACCTGTTGTAACTGTCTTCTTTTTACCTGTAGCTACACTCGATTCAAATATTGTTGAAGCAAAAGGATTTCATTTTCCTATTTATGATAAAAAAGATCCTTACTCTTCGCATCAGTTTCTACAGCCAGATACGAGTTCTTTTTATGGAGAAGATGCATACGATAAAATGATTCATAAGGATTTAAAAAAGTTTTCAAAAGGAAAAACCATTAATTTAGAAGATGAAGAGTTTTTAAATGCAATGGAAACCATTTATCGATATCCTGGTGAGTTTACCGGAAAACAAATTAAGTTTAAGGGATTTATGTACCACACGAAAGAATTAAAAGACAATCAGTACTTTTTATTTCGTTTTGGTATCATTCATTGTATAGCTGATTCAGGTGTGTTTGGTATGTTAGTTCAATTTCCGGATGATGTATCATTTAAAAATGATGATTGGGTAACGGTAACGGGTGAAGTAAGTACGATGTATTATCAACCATTTAAAAAGACAATTCCTATTGTAAAAGTAACAAAAGTAAAACGTGAAGAAAAACCAGATGACCCTTATGTATATCGTAATAATCAATAAATAAGAATAGAAAACGCAGGTTAACATTTGTTAACCTGCGTTTTTAGATTGCTGTATAATCGAACTTTTAATAAAAAACAAAAGTTAACTCTAATCTTCAGACGAATTAGCTTACTTTTATTTTTATATCTTTTTTTAATAATTAGCTCTGCTTCTTTCTTCTTAAACTTAAAATTAATGAAACAATGCCTAATACTAACGCAATAATGGAAAGAGTAGTAGGAAGCGTAGCATTGGAGTCATTGTTAGTTGTTTCATTAGTAGCCGTGTTTTCTTTTTCACCTATAGATTCTTGTTTTATAACACTCATTCTTAGTAAAAGTTTAGCCTTAAACAAAGAAAATCACTCAGTAGAGTGATTTTTTTAAATAGCAGGCAAAAACATTAAACATTTTAGAACAAGTGAGAAGCAACACAATGAAATAGAAATGTTTTTTTAGGTGTTAGGCTCCTAGAAAAACCATTATTTTAACTACAATTGTATAGAGTATACATCTTATAAATGTTCATTATCCTTTGGTTTAATTGGTCGTTGATATCCTATATTCTAACATGAGAACTAAGCTTAAATAATTGAGCTTAGGTGCAGATTTGAACTGATTATGTAGCATAAATAGGCTAAATTTTTGACATACTTATAGAAATAAACTATATTATCATAGCACGAACTTTTGTTAGTTTTTAATTATTAATTATTCGTTTTTAGAGGTGTATTTAATGGAAAATGTGTTTGATTACGAAGATATCCAGCTAATTCCTGCGAAATCAGTAGTGAACAGCAGGACTGAGTGTGATACGACTATAACGTTTGGGGAGCGTAAATTTAAGCTACCTGTCGTGCCCGCCAATATGCAAACAATTATAGATGAAAAACTGTCAATTTACTTAGCAGAAAACGGCTATTTTTATGTAATGCATCGTTTTCAGCCAGAGAAGCGAATGTCTTTTGTTAAAGATATGAAAGAACGTGGGTTATTTGCTTCTATTAGTGTAGGAGTTAAAGAAGAGGAATATAAATTTATCCAACAACTAGCAGAAGAAGAACTTTCACCTGAATACATTACGATTGATATCGCACATGGTCATTCAGATGCCGTTATACAGATGATTCAGCATATAAAAAAATACTTGCCTCATAGCTTTGTTATTGCAGGAAATGTGGGAACTCCAGAAGCAGTAAGAGATCTAGAGCGTGCTGGTGCTGATGCAACAAAAGTAGGAATTGGACCAGGGAAAGTATGTATTACAAAGATTAAAACTGGATTTGGAACGGGTGGTTGGCAATTAGCAGCTTTGCGTTGGTGTGCAAAGGCAGCAAGCAAGCCTATCATTGCAGACGGTGGTATTCGTACTCATGGTGATATTGCGAAATCAATCAGATTTGGTGCGTCCATGATAATGATTGGATCACTATTTGCTGGACATGAAGAGTCTCCAGGTGAATCAGTTGAGAAAGACGGAATTCTATATAAAGAATACTTTGGTTCTGCCTCTGAATTCCAAAAAGGTGAAAAGAAAAATGTAGAAGGTAAAAAGATGTTGGTAAAACACAAAGGGTCTATGAAAAATACTCTTATAGAAATGGAGCAAGATCTTCAGTCTTCTATTTCTTATGCGGGAGGAAATAAACTAGAAGCAATTCGTAATGTTGATTATGTTATTGTAAAGAATTCTATCTTTAACGGAGATAAGACATATTAAGAACCTTTTAAGTAGGGTAAAAACCAAATAAGATCATGTTAATTCTTAGAGTTAACATCTTTCCCTTTTTCCAAACTATTTCATTGGATATAGGTGCCATAATAGGCGTCTTTTTTTGCACAAGAAAGGCAATCCCCTACGTTTTCATGAATATAGATGGGATAATATAGTTAATTAAAAGCAGCCCTAAAGAATGGGGCTGCTTTTTTAAGCCTTCCGACAATTATGAACATGTTGACCAAAGTATATATTTAAAGTAGATTTCTTAGCCAATAAGAATCTTTTCTTCTGCATACCGAATTTTAGATTGCTTATTTGAGCGAATTGCAAGCACAAAACCAATAGTAAGAGGCCCCACTCTGCCAATGAACATCATAATCGTAATGAGAACTCGTCCGATAGGACTTAAGTCGCCTGTAAAGTTAGCACTTAATCCAACTGTTCCGGAAGCAGAGAACGTTTCAAACAAAAGAGTAGACATATCTACACCTTCTTCTGTGATTGTAAGTAGAAAGAAAATAATAGAAACAAAAATAATTCCAGAAGTAGCAATAGAAAAAGCTCTATAAACAAGCGATTTAGGAATTCGGCGTCGAAAAACATTAATCTCTTCTTTATTTGTCAATACTGACCATAAAGCAAATAATATTAAGACAAACGTCGTTATTTTAATTCCACCGCCTGTTGATCCTGGGGCTGCTCCAATAAACATAAGCCCCATCATATACACTTTCGAAGGTAATGTTAGTGCCCCAATATCCAAGGTATTAAAACCAGCAGTACGGGGAACTACTCCTTGAAAGTAAGCTGCCCACCATTTATCGCCCATGCTCAATTGGCCTAAAGTATGAGGGTTATTATATTCTAAAGCAAAAATAATTAGTGTGCTCACGACATTTAGTAGGATAGTTGAAACTAATACAATTTTAGTGTGAAGAGAAAACTTCCTTATATTTCGTTTCCGAAAAATATCTGCAATGACAAAAAATCCAGTTCCACCTATTATGAAAAGTAACGTAATCATAATATTTACGGTTGGATCTCCTACCCATTTACTTAAATTGTCTGGTTCCAAACCAAATCCGGCATTGTTAAAAGCCGATATAGAATGGAATATCCCATAATAGATTGCTCTTCCCCAGCTCATTTCTTGTGACCAACGAATAGCTAGGATAAGCGCTCCAATACCTTCCACAGCCAATGTAATTAGCACAACACGTTGGACTAATGCAATAACGCCTTGCAGCGAAAAAGCATTTAGAGATTCTTTAAGTATTAACCTTTGTTGTAATCCAATTTTTTTACCTAGTACAATAAACATGAGTATACCAATAGTCATGAATCCCCATCCACCAACTTGGATGAGCACAAGCAGAATGAGCTGTCCAAATAAAGTAAATGTAGTTCCGGTATCTACCACAGCTAGGCCTGTTACACATACAGCAGAAGTGGCTTCAAAAAGAGCATCAATAAAGCTTAAATGATGTCTATCACTTGTAGCAGCAGGGATCATTAATAAGCCGGTTCCCAGCAATATTAATCCTAAAAAACCTACGAACAAGATACTTGCAGGTTCTAGGTGCTTCACTTTATGTTTTTTGCGTGACTTAGAAATTATCATATTACATTTCCCTTCAAAATATTTTGAGTAAAGGCTTATTATATATCATACCTATTTATTTGAAAATATGGTTATTTTTTTGTGCTCATAACTTTCAAGTACAAGCTTTATGTTAACTAAGATTGCATATCATATATAGTCGAAAAATAGAAAAACCTACTGCTCCTGTACAGTAGGTTTCCCATGTTTAGAATAGGAAATTTGGTGTGATGCCTCACGGAGTCTTGGGTAGTTTGCTCAAGAATCGCATTTATAATTCTTACTAATAAGAGCTGTATTTTAAGATGGAGAATTAACAGCAAGAATTATTTGCAGGTGATTTTTCAGTTGGTCCAACGTTATCCTCAGTCTTATCAACCTCGCTATTTGATTTTGTATAGAAGAATTCTCATTCGTTTCCGTCAGGATCTGTTATTCAAAATTTATCTTGTACAGCGTAGCAGCAAGTTGTATTCATCTCTTCACGAGCAAAGAATCCCTCATTTTCTAATCGTGATATATGAGAATTGATTTCTTCAAGAGTTTCTACTTGGAAGCCGAAATGGTTTACTTGATTACCTTTTACTTCCTCACGTACATTTGAGGTGAAATTTAATCCTGGTTTATCTAATAAGAATTTAGCATAATCTACTTTAAAACTGTTTTATAGTAACTAGGAATATGAGGAATACGTTATTAGTCTAATCAGATTGGTAGATTCATATACATACAAATTTAAAAATGGTTCTTATTTAATTTAACTTATGTAAAAGCATAAACTTACTTTTTATGAATATAAGATATTCTTCTAGCTAGTTTGTAGAAGAACTTTCGTCTTTACAATTAGATGCGTTTATTGTATGATTACATAACAAGAACATTTGTTCGATATTAAGGGTTTAGAGATGAATAAAGGAATAACAGAACAAACTAAGACAGTTAAACACAAAACTTTCTCGCACGGAGCAAAAACATTTGAGCCAACTCTTATTCTTTATCGAAATACCTTGGCGTTTATTGTAAACGTAATAACAATCGGAGGTTTCAAATTATGAATGATAAAAAAGCAGCACTAGATATGGCTCTAAAACAAATTGAAAAACAATTCGGCACAGGATCAATTATTAAGATGGGAGAAGGCACACATACAAAAGTTGAGGCATCTAGCTCCGGCTCATTAGCTTTAGATATAGCTCTTGGAATTAATGGTTATCCCAAAGGAAGAATTATGGAAGTTTACGGGCCTGAAAGTTCAGGTAAAACAACCGTTTCCTTACACGCAATTGCAGAAGTACAAAAAAATGGAGGTCGAGCTGCCTTTATTGATGCTGAACACGCACTGGATCCAGTTTATGCAAGAAAACTAGGTGTAGATATTGATGAGCTGCTGTTATCTCAACCAGATACTGGTGAACAGGCACTTGAAATTGCTGAAGCATTAGTTAGAAGTGGTGCTGTAGATATTATTGTTGTTGACTCAGTAGCAGCATTAGTTCCACAAAAAGAAATTGAAGGAGAAATGGGAGATTCTCACGTAGGTCTACAAGCTCGTTTGATGTCTCAAGCTCTTCGTAAACTATCTGGAGCAATCAATAAGTCCAAAACCATTGCCATCTTCATCAACCAAATCAGGGAGAAAGTAGGCGTTATGTTTGGAAATCCGGAAACAACGCCAGGTGGAAGAGCACTAAAATTCTATTCTTCCGTTCGTCTTGAGGTTCGCCGTGCTGAACAACTTAAACTAGGAAATGACATAGTTGGTAATAAAACAAGAATTAAAGTAGTCAAAAATAAAATGGCACCTCCTTTCCGCATTGCTGAAGTAGATATTATGTATGGAGAAGGTATCTCAAAAGAAGGAGAAATCTTAGATATCGGTTCTGAAGTAGATATTGTTCAAAAGTCTGGATCTTGGTTTTCATACAATGAGGAGCGGTTAGGACAGGGACGAGAAAACGCTAAGATTTTCTTAAAAGAAAACCCTGAAATTAGAGAAGAAATTAGAAAAAGAATTATTGATTTCAAATATAGTGATAATATTAACAACAATAATGGTATTGATAACGATAGAGAAAACGAAAACTAATAAAAGTGTAAAACACCTTTCCCACAGCTTACACTGCACCCCAATTGTTAGATAAAAAACTCTAATGATTGGGGTGTTTTTATGCAAGACTATCGTGTTGCACCTAAATAAGCGCAACTCATATAGAGAAACAGAATAAATCTTCTTGCAATCCATTTGAATAAACAGATACTCGAGGAACGCCTTCACACTTTCGCTCAATTACCCTTTATCTTCATATTGAGCATTAAAATCCCAACCGATGGAATAAGTACCTGCCTCTTCTTCAATACGATTATTAAGTACATGATTTAGACGGTAAGAACGTCGACCGAACCAATGGTTTATTACCAGTATTAGAATCATTGCCAATAAACTTAAGATCCCAAATAACATGGTAATAGCACCTAAAAATCGAATTACAGTTGTTGCAACTGCCGGTAACTTCATCTGAAAGAAATCTACTATCTCTCTAGACAGTGAGACTCGTCCTACAATTTGAGTTCCTTTTACTCCATTAGCGCGTTTGGAAGGAATTTGTAACTTTTTAATAGAATAATTATGAGAATGATCAATAAATTTTCACACATAAGGAGATAAAACTATGGCAAAAAACAACTTACTAAGAATGGACAATGTCGGTATCGTTGTAGAATCCCTTGATGACGCAATTTCTTTCTTTGAGGAGATTGGCTTGAGCCCCGAAGGACGAGCCACTGTTGAAGGTGAATGGGCTGGTCGCGTAACCGGGCTGGGTTCTCAATGTGTAGAGATTGCTATGATGGTTACCCCCGATGGCCACAGCCGACTTGAACTTTCGCGATTTCTCACCCCACCTCCTATATCAGATAACCGAGCTGCTCCTGTAAACTCCCTCGGTTATCTACGCGTCATGTTTACCGTTGAAGACATTGATGAAATGGTATCCAGACTCACTAAGTATGGTGCTCAGCTCGTTGGCGAAGTGGTTCAGTACGAGGACTCGTATCGACTCTGCTACATTCGTGGAGTCGAAGGACTTCTAATCGGTTTGGCGGAACAACTCGGTACCAAGTAAGTGACGTTTTATATAAGGGGTTTACTGAAATATACATTACTAAAATGAAAATATTTGAAGAAAATGCTTATTCAATAAAACGGCGCTTTTCTGGAAATGCGCTCTTTTCACATTTATGTATTAGCAGCAAAAACACTCTAATGGCCTGTGAAGTGATTAGCTAGTTTTTGCTACTAATCTTAATGTAATTACTAACTTTAGTGTAATCTATTGACTAAAGGAGGGAAACCATACTTTGCGGTCTAAAGCAGCTACCCTCTTACCAAGCCCATATTATAATGAAATAAAAAGTATAACCAGCAGATAGTGCAGTGAATAATTTTCCAGACTCAAACAGAATTCCAGAATCCCAGCAAACAACTCAATAAAGAATATCTTCTTAAAAGAAACTTTTATTAAAAAGCTTAGGGGATATAATGGTAGGACTTTCTATTTCTTGCCCCTTCCATATCCATCGATTCGTTGTATCTCTACTTTTATTTAGATATACATTATTACTAAGTTGATTATATTTATTTGAGTAATGAAGATTGGCTAGAAGCAAATTAGATTTTACTGAAACCATAACATTATTGTTGATAGTGTTATGAATTGCATGATATTGCATTAGTAATTGACCACCATCCATGTTCATCGTATCATTTCCGTATAAAATATTATGTTTAATAAGAGTATTTATCGTCCCTCCACGTTTTTTATCATAGCCTCCGATTGAAATTCCCGTAAAACGATTCTTATAAATCATATTCCCTATGACTTGAACATTGCTAGTTTGTTTATCGTAGTGTTCACTTGCAATTTCTATTCCTATATCGTTATGACTTGAAACGTTATGCTCGATAGTAACATCTTTTCCTCCGTCTACGTAGATTCCGCCAGCGGAGTATGCATGTTTATAAGCAGGGTTTGAATAACTGCTGACGTTGTAAATATGGTTTTCACTAATAAGTCCTTCACGGGCTTGGTCATATTTCTCGATAGGAGCTACTTTTTCAAAGCCAATTACGTCAATCCCAATATTATCAACGTTTCGAATTGTATTGGCATTGACCATAAAATCTTTAACATTCCCATTTAAAATCAGCGCTTCACTAAAACCTAAGGTTAGGTTTTCAAGTAGGTTTCCCGATATTTCAATGTTTTGTAATGGACGTGGCGCTTTGGATCCATAAAAAGCTATTCCATGTGCGTTTCCATTTTTATGTGCAGTCTTAACATCGAAAACATGATTATTAATGATTCGAAGGTTTTTCCCACTTCCCTCTACTAAGATACCACATGGTGTGTTTTGTTTCTTAGAAGTAGAAAAATGACCTATATTCAAACCTTGAATTGTTATGTAACTCTTATTTTCTATGCTAACTAGCCCTCCGTCTGTAGAACGCCTCTTTATTTTCTCTCCACTAATAAGTGGCTTTTCGCTTTTATAGTTCCTAAAAATAATAGGCTTTTGTTTAGTACCTGAACGACTAATGATTAATTGCTCATAATAGATGCCGCCCCTGATATAAACCGTAGTTCCAGGTTGAGCTACTTCACTTGCCCTTCTTAGTGTTTTAAAAGGTTTACTTTTAGTACCTAGGTTTTTGTCATCTCCTGTAGGAGAAACGTAGATTTCATGATGTACTATAGGAGTTAATGAAGGTTGATTAGCTGCCTCAACCCTTTGGTGTATACAACACAGTAAAATAAGAAGTATACCAACTGCTTTTTTCATAAGATACTCCTTAAAATTAATGAATTTCACTTATAAGCTTTTTCTCCTTTAATTTAATTAAAACAAAAACTTATTAAATGAAAAAAGCCTTTACCTTGACGGTAAAGGCTTTTTTCCCTGATGGGGATCTCGTTTTATCTTCATCTCTATTTTTAATTAAGGTCTATGAAAATTGACTGTTTTCTCGTCATCTCCTGTGCGTTCAAACCAACCTCTGAAGGCCCAGTTATCATAACCTCCATCACCTTCATTAATAAATGTTCCTTCTTCAAATATCCAGACTCCATACGTAATACCATCATAATCTACGGTATCAAAATACTGAACACCTTGTAATTGATCTGAATTATAACTTTGACTCAAATTCATGACCATTACATTATATTGTTGACCCGATTCAAAAAACGCTTTTTCCATTGCTCCCTTGACGAACCCACTTCGATTGTCGGCTGTTTTAGCCGCATCTGCAATCGCTTGTCCTATGGCTACGGTATCAACTGTTACGTCTCCTCCCACTTCTGCAGCTTCTGCGGAGCCTGCAGAACCTCCTAAATTCGGTAGAGCTAATGGCATCGCTAACACAGCTAAACCTACGGCAGAAGCTACAACAGCTTGTTTCGCTTTTCTCATTTGATCTCCTCCTATTTTTAGGTGATTATTAGAACAATTACCCTTTATTACCATATTAAAACAAAAAGATACTATAATTAAGAATAGGAGGTGGATAATTTTACTCTTTTGAAGCTTTTGTTCAACCAAACCTAGGCTTATAAATTTCTTTCTAAAAGCTCTCCTACTTTTTCTGCCATTTCTCTCGGTGAATATGGCATTTCATTTTTGAGCCACCACTCCACTACGCCAACGTAAGCATTGGCAACAAACTCAACTACTATCTCTTCGTTTTGACCTAAGTTTTTTCCTTTTGTTATATCAACATCTTTTTTAAACTCTTCGATATTGTGTTGAACAAACCGACTACGGAAATATCGAGCTCCTTCACTTGCTAGCATCGTTGAAAAAAACAAATAATTGCTTTCAAGATATTCCATGCAGTGTACAGTCGATTCAATCCAATCCATTTCAGCTTCTGATTCACAAAAATCACTCATGTTTGTAATATGCTCTTCCATAACCTTATCCAACAGATCAAATTTATCTAAATAATGAAGATAAACAGTTGCCCGATTGATATTTGCTCGATCAGCAATGTCTTGAATTGTAATACCATCGAAATTTTTTTCTGACATTAACTCAAGGAAAGCTTTTTTTATTGCTTCTTGGGTTCTAGCTATTCTTCTATCTACTTTCACCATGTTATGAATCCCCTTTCTTTATCAAGATATTCGACAATTTTTATTCATTTGTTGTCTAAGCAACAAATCCAATGAAATCAACGATTTTTATCCCTTGTTTTGCGTATATTTGTATTATAAATTATAGACAGATGTTGTTAAAGCATCAATTGTATTTTTTGTTTAGTGACTAGAAAAGTTGCATAAAAGACGAAAAATGTTCCCTTCGGCTTAACCAGCAAATTATTTTAAAAGTGTTTTTGATTCATTAATACGTATATGGGACTATAGTTGAAAGAGTATTACTAGTCACCTTTTATCAACTGAATATACTATTTATTTTGGGATGAAACCCGTTATTCATACTTTCTAAGCCCAAGTAGATTGTAGACTTGATATACACAAATTATATACCGTAACCCGTATAGGTAAATATGATAATAGCTGAATAAACAATCTCATAGACAGATGGTATGAACAAAGGTGTTCATTCTAGATGAAGTTAAAAAATAAAGGAAGAGGGTTGTAAACCATGGCATCGACAGGTAACTATATTTTTGAACTAAGCGAGAATGTAATCAGAAAGTCTGTTTCATACACGAACAGATTTGGAATTAACATTGCAGCAGATCTTTACTTACCAAAAGACTGTGATGATTCAAAAAAGCATGCAGCCGTTATTATCGGTTCGCCTTATGGTGGCGTTAAAGAACAAGGTGCTGGTATTTATGCTCAAAACATGGCAGAGCGTGGATTTGTCGCCCTAACCTTTGATCCATCGTACAACGGATATAGCGGCGGAGAGCCTAGACACCTTTCCTCACCGGATTTGTTCGTAGAGGATTTCAGTGCAGCCGTTGATTATGTAGGTACACGTCCATTTGTAGATAGAAATCAAATTGGTGCTATCGGTATGTGTGGAAGCGGCGGTTTTGCAATTAGTGCAGCTCAGGTTGACAGACGAATCAAGGCCGTAGCTACGGTCAGCATGTACGATATCTCTCGTGCGCAATCTCAAGGTTTCAACGATACATTAACTGAGAAAGAGCGTAACGAGATGCTTGATGCAATTGCTGAACAACGTTATGCGGAGTTTGAAGGCGGCCAACCAGTACTGACTCCAAGAGGAGCACCAATTGGATTTGACGACAATACAGATCCTATTGGCCGTGAGTTTGGTGAGTTCTATTCTACACCTCGCGGATATCATCCAAACTCAATTACGCAATTTACTATAACAAGCAGCATGTCATTTATGAACTTCCCTCTTATGACGTATATTAAGTCAATTTCGCCAAGACCGATTTTATTCATTATAGGAGAGCAGGCTCACTCTCGCTATTTTAGTGAAGATGCGTATGAAATGGCAGCAGAGCCTAAAGAATTATACGTTGTTCCAAATGCAGGACACGTTGATTTATACGATAAAACGAACCTTATTCCATTCGATAAGTTGAAGACATTCTTTACCGAGAATTTGAAGTAATGATTACTTCAAAGAGGAGGATTTAGTCAGAATGGATACACTAAAACCCCATTATTAATGTTTGAAAGGATGAAAAAACGAAATGACAATTGAAAACAAAGTAGTTGTAATTACAGGTGCAAGTTCAGGTATTGGTGAAGCTACAGCTAAGCTATTAGCTGAAAAAGGTGCAAAAGTTGTACTTGGTGCGAGACGTGAAGAGCGTTTAGGAAAATTAGCTGAAGAAATCAAATCGAATGGCGGCCAAGTGGCATATCGCGTTACAGATGTTGTTGATCCAGAGGATAGCAAGCAGCTTGTTCAACTCGCTAAAGACACGTTTGGTGGTTTCGATGTAATTTTCTTGAATGCTGGATTAATGCCTAATTCACCACTTTCAGAATTAAAAACGGACGAGTGGAACAGTATGGTCGATGTTAATATTAAAGGTGTATTGAATGGTATTGCAGCCGTGTTACCAACATTTACATCGCAAAAATCTGGACATATTATTACTACTTCATCAGTAGCAGGTCTTAAAGCTTATACAGGCGGAGCAGTTTATGGTGCAACAAAGTGGGCTGTGCGTGACTTGATGGAAGTTTTGCGTATGGAATCAGCCCAAGAAGGTACGAATATCCGCACCGCAACGATTTATCCAGCCGCCATTAACACAGAATTGTTGGATACGATTACGGATAAGAATAGCTCTGAAGGTATGACGGCGTTGTACGAACAATATGGTATTTCACCAGATCGTGTTGCCAATGTTGTTGCATTTGCGATTGATCAGCCGGAAGATACGAACGTCAATGAGTTCACTATTGGACCGACAAGTCAACCTTGGTAATAATTAAAAGGCACGATAAAGAGTTCAATTTCTCAATCGTAAGGCTGAGAAATTGAACTCTTTCTTTTTACATCTTCTTAACGCTATAAATTCTTATTTACTCCACCTAGAGGCTAATGCTAAACACATTCATGCTTTGATAAGGTGTCACGTTTGAAAAAGAATATGTACCAACACTGATACTATATTACACATAGATAATGAGAGGAGTTTTCTTTTGGTTAAACGAAATAAATTGCTTATTTTAATATTGACCGTAGGAGTTTTTGGAATCATTAACACCGAGATGGGAGTAATCGGAATATTACCTGACATTGCTGAACACTTTCATATCAGTGTTTCTAAGGCTGGATGGCTAGTGAGTGCCTTTGCACTTACTGTTGCACTGTGTGGTCCAACGATGCCGCTATTGTTTTCAAAGATAAGTCGAAAGGCGGTTATGCTGCTTGTACTCGGTATTTTTCTTGTAGGTAACATTGTTTCTTTGTTTGCAACAAACTTTACCGTTGCACTAATTGCTCGTGTCATTCCAGCCATCTTTCACCCTATTTATTTTTCAGCAGCGTTTACGATAGCTGCTAACACGGTTAAGAAGGAAGAAGCTCCAAAAGCTGTTGCTAAGGTACTTATGGGCGTCTCTGCTGGTATGGTATTAGGTGTGCCCATCGCAAGTTTTTTAGCGAGTAGCGCTTCGCTTCAAACAGCTATGTTGTTTTTCGCTATTGTGAATGCTTTAACATTTATGGCTACATTACTATATTTTCCTTCCATGCCTGTTAAAGAAAGTCTTTCTTACGGTGCACAAGTGAGTGTATTGCGCAAAAAAATCACGTGGCTTTCTATAGGAACTGTTGTTTTAATTAATTCAGCCATATTTGGCGTATATAGTTACCTTGCCGAGTATCTAAAAACGGTTACGAAACTGTCTCCTACTATCGTTAGTTTAATATTAGTTGTATTTGGCGTAGCAAACATTATAGGAAATATTGTGGCAGGAAAATTATTAACAAAAGATATAATTAAGCCTGTTGCTGCTTACCCATTCTTATTAGGAATCGTTTATATTATTCTTTTCTTAACCGGACAATTCACTGTACCTATGGTAATTATTACGTTAGTTTGGGGAATATTCGCTGGTATCGGGAACAACATTAATCAGTATTGGATTACATCTGCAGCTCCTGAAGCTCCGGATTTTGCTAATGGATTATTTGTAACATCCGCTAATATAGGAACCACAGTTGGTACAGCTGCAGGTGGAGTGTTTATTTCACAATTAGGTACCCAATACGTTATATTAGTGGGAATTCTATCATTGATCCTAAGCTTAATAACTATCTTTTTAAGAGTCTACAGATTCGCCCCTGTACAAAAACTCTCTAAATGAGCTATGTGATTATTAATTTACTACGTCCCTTATTCTTAACAGAAACTAACATCATTCTTTATTATAAAAGCATATATCTAAAACCTAAGCCCTTTCTGAAGAAAGGGCTTAGGCTTTAAGTAATAATCTATTTAGTTTTACATACAGCTTTTCTCTTTATCAATCCTGTTTGGTCTTTACTCACGTTTGTTACCAATCGATTTGTTTCTTATCTCTGAAAAACTTTCCGTTAGGTCCTTCAGGGCCAATTGTGGCTAGCCATAAAATAGATTTAGCTGTTTCTTCAGGCATTCTCGGAGCAGAGGGTCCTCCCATATCTGTACTGACCCACCCCGGATCAGCAGCATTTATTTTAATATTGCCTTTCACTTCTGCAGCTATCAACCGGGTTAATCCATTTAAAGAAAACTTAGATAATTTATAAGCGCCCACTCCTGGACTGGATAACGCTCTCATTTCTCCATATTCTGAAGATATATTGATCACTCTTCCATACCCTCTCTTTTCCATGAGCGGGATAATAGAACGCATAACATAGAGTGGACCAAAGAAATTTGTTTTCATCGTTTTCTCTACAATAGAGGGATCCATATCTAACAAGTGTTGATGTTCATCCAAGTACACGCCAGCATTATTAATTAATACGTCTATTCTTCCGTATTGCTCATGTACTTTAGTAGCTGCCTGTTCGATACTTTTTTGGTCATCTACATCCATTAAGACAAATGAAACATCTATATTTAATTCTCTAAGTTATTGCGTAACTTTATCACCGCTTTCTGAACTTCGGCTAGTCAAAATAACTTTAAAACCACTCGAAGCTAATTGCTTGACCAACTCATATCCAATTCCTCGGTTGCCTCCTGTAACAAGCGCAACTTGTTTTTCATCCGACATTTATCCCCCTCCACATTCTAAAGAATTCTACGAGTGCTAGCACAAAATTAATCGTGTTTAAAGACAATTAGTTTTTTTACTTTTTTTGCAAAATCATTTAGTTGAAAATAAGACATTGAGTTTGAAAGCAAGAAAGCGAATAATCATGAAAGCAGTTTCTTAAAACAACATATATACGTCATGCGTATAGCTTATTAAACCATTCATCATCGACAGGTTCTAGCCACTCCGTTTCTCCTGGTGTCATTGCTAAGTGCACAAAGCAGCTATCCTTTGTTGCACCATGCCAATGTTTCACATTGGGTGGAATGTTCACAACATCACCTTTTTTAAGTAATTGTGCTGATTTTCCTTCTTCTTGATACCAGCCTTCCCCACCTGTTATTAATAGTACTTGTCCACCTTTATGGGAGTGCCAGTTATTACGAGCTCCGGGAGCAAAAGTTACATTACCAATAGGTGTATTAAGCGGTTCTTCATCATTTTCCAACGTGTTTTTAGTTCCATCATAAGGTAATTTATTAACCACTTGTAATTCTTTCTCATCTTCTCCAAATAAATAGAGAGCAGGATTCGCAAAGCCGGATAGCAGAACGCCACCTTTTTTAAGAACTCTAAAACATTCTTGACAAACGTGTTCAACATCTTGAATATAGCAGTTTGATACGGGATTAAAAATCATATCAAACGTCTCATCTTCAAAAGGAAATGTCTTACTCATATCTCCATTAACTAAATCAATACAATACCCTTCTCTAGTGGCCACCATTTTTTCTAATTCTAATTGCTTATCAGAGTAGTCAAAAACCGTAACTTCCGCGTGTTGTGCTGCAAAAACTGGGCATTGCTGTCCTCCTCCGCTAGCAAGTCCCAATATTTTTGCTTTTTTAAATGGAATAAACCAGTTATGTGGAACAGCCTTACAAGGTGTTAAGTAAATATCAAAAATACCTTGAGTTGCATCTACAAAGTCTTGATGATTAATAGCTAATGACCATTCTCCTCCAGCTGAAGCCCACTCATCCCACATTTCGGAGTTTATTTTTGTATAATTAGCTTTTTGTGACATAGTTAATCTCCCTGTACCTTTTTGAGTATTTTGTTTAATTTTACCATATTACTAGAAAAATAATTTATATGTACTAATTAATTTGTTCTGTTTCAGATAATTAATCTGTACTGGAGAAGTACTTAATAGATATTTTTTAAAATACAAAACACCCTTTTAAAAAATCAGAAGGGTGTTTGTATCTTAAATATAAAAGCTTGTATATAAACAAGGTACGAGTTTTATTTTTAATGGCTTGTCTCGAAGCTTTCAGCCATCATTAGGTCATTTTTGTAGGCAGCCATTGCGAGTTCATATCTCACCTTTTGGCCCGCTTCTACAAAATCAGCTTCCTTCACAAGGCCTGATAATGAATATTGGTGACCTTTAAAATCTACGTTCAGTTCAGTAATTTGATTGAATTGAAAGCTCTCTATAGGAATTCCATTCACATCTTTCAACAAATATTGACCATATTTCTCGTTACATGTTTGTGCTACTTGCTCCATTACTTTGAAGGCATCGTCCGGATTTTGTCTATAGTTGAGAATAAGACTTTCATTTACCCGGCGTCTTCCTCGGGTTCCGTTCTGAAGTTCCGTAATGTTGCTATATGAGACTGTATAGAGGTATCCGTCATACTGACGAATCTTTAGATAGCGCATAGTAATTTCTTCTATTTTCCCTTGGCGGTTTCCGTTGAGAATAACATAATCTCCGTGATGGATCTGGCGTTCAAACAAGTAAGTCAATCCCATTATATAATCACGAATGATATGCTGGAGAATTATGGCCAGGGCACTGGCTAACACTACCGAACTAGTGAGAATCTTTCCGAAGTCAAAGAAATGGCTAAGCACATAAATAAAGAAAAAAGCCAATCCCACTACTCTTGTTACCTGATTAGAAAAGTGCATCAGCGTCTCTTCTCGTTTTTCATCTAAAAAGCTCGTTTTATCAAAGAAAAGCTTGATGAATTTGCGAATAAAATAAACGATAAGTATAATCAGCAGCGCTACCGTTAAAACCTTTACGGGAAACTGCTGAAAAAATTCAGTAAAAACCAACTTACCCACTCCTTATTTCTAACACTATACCAAACGAATGTATGTAAAGACAAAAATCTTCTGCTCTTCACAAACCTTAATGATAATAGCACGGTTTCATCAAAAAAAGAAGCGGTATCTACGCTTCTTGAAGAGCAGTTATATTGGGCAATAAAAAACATAAATGTAGTGATGCTTATGCAAGCAATAATAAAATATCTACGTAAATTAAAATTAAAGAGATAAGGTGCACTGTAATAGACTAATTCTCACAATTTTTTTGCAGGCTTTCTAATAAAGACATTCCTATATTCTCATCATCATTTCTGCCTAGTCTATAATTAGCCAAAACGACGGAAGCAACTTTCTTTTCTTTATCAATCCCTAAAAATGAGCTGAAGCATCCTGTTCCACCGCCGTGCAGCATCACGTTACTGTTTTTCTTTAAAAGCAACCATCCAAGACCCATATCAAACTTCTTTGTTCCATTTCCATGTTTTTTATGACAAGAAGAAAGATATGGTTTATCTTCGTACATATTTATTTTTGCGTATTTAAGTAAATCCTCAGCGGTTGAGGATACTGCCCCCGCAGGTGATATAAAATTTTCTTTGTCCCACTGCCAGTTGCCGCAATCATTATGTTTGCGGTCATAACCCTGTAAATTATTATTTGAAGTGCCTAAACACGTATCCTTTAGTCTAAGCTCATTATGAAGAAAGTCATTCATAGTGTCCCAATATCCTCTGCCTGAGATAGTTCCTAACACATACCCAATAAGTGAAATACCGAAATTAGAATATTTCCATGAATAATCTACTTCTTTCAATTTAGTTCTTTCAATTAGCATCTTCATTTTGTTAAAATCCATATGCAGCGGATTATTTTTGTTCAAATCATTTCCGCCAAAAGTCACACCTAACATTAGTTTAAAATACTCTCGTTTATTTAAAGGTAATCTCGCTGAATATCCAGAAGAGTGCGTAGCAAGGAGGAGCAGTGTAGGGTAATACGTGTCTTCTTTAAGTTCTTTTATGTATTTTTGGATAGAATCGTTTAGTGACAGCTTGTTTTCAGATACATATTTTGATAGCAGCGAGACAGTGAAAGTTTTCGTAATAGAACCAATTTCGTAATGATATTTTTTTGATGGATCTATTTCACCGCTTTCGTTATAAGTTTTTGTAACAGGCTGATTGTCCTTTAAGTAGCCAACGGTTAATTTTAAGTGTTTTTTTCCTTTACAGGTTTTATTAATTAATGATAATGTTTCGTCGCTGATTTCAAACATAATGATTGCTCTCCTTTATTCTTTATTTCAAAAATCGTTAAAAGGATTGAACAGTCTGCTTTAAGATAAAGTAGCCTATCGGATTTATTTTTATGTGTTCTTCCTCATATTATTAATTGCTTCTCTTCTTCGACTTTTAAGCTCCCTTATTACTCTCAACTGTAATTCAGTGTGATCTTCATCCATTTCTACGTTACCTTCTTCTTCAAATCCATCATGTTCTTCCCCATCAAAGCTATAAAGTTTCTTTAAAAGCTTCCACATTATTTCCAACTCTTCAGTTGAGAACTTGTTAAAAAGTTCTTCTAAAAAGAAGATTCCTTTTTCTGAAACAACAAGCAGTGCCTCTTTTCCCGCTTTTGTAATTTCTACGTTAACTGCACGCTTGTCTTTACTGCTAGGAACTATGTCGACATAACCCTTCTTTTCCACAATGGTAATTAACTGTTTGACGCTTTGTTTTGTGGTTCCTAATTTTCTAGCAATATTATTCAACGTTGTTTCACCTTCAGGTAAATGAGCAATTGCCACCATCGCCATATGCTGTCTTGATGTTAAAAGTTTAAGAGATTTATCACCCTTTACTTGAATTTTATTTGCCAGAGAAAATAAGGTAGCGTAAGTTTGCTGCATTAAGAAAAGCTCTTTATAAATATCCATATCCACCCTCCATTTTAGACAGTATATTGTCTAAAATAAGAATAGTATATTTTGGTAATTAAGTCAATGTACTGTCTATTTTAATTTTGACTATTCTAAGGAGACTATTCTGTTACATTAAAGTAGGCAAAGAAATAATGATCGTTTGTAAGCAAAAGTTGTCCTTTCTTTATCTAATTAGATATACTAAAAAGGCACTCTAATTTAATATTACTTTAAAAAAATGTAAGAAAACCGATATGAAGTAAAGGAGAAAAAACATGAACCAGCACACACAACCTTTAAACCCTATCGCCTTCCACCTTGGTCCACTTGAGGTCCATTGGTATGGAATTATCATAGGGATAGGAGCTTTCTTAGGCTTCTTGTTAGCCTCGAAAGAAGGAAAGAAACGAGGTATATTTTCAGAAACCATCTCTGATTTACTTCTGCTAGCACTACCCATTGCTATCATTACAGCTCGAATTTACTACGTATTTTTTGAATGGAGTTATTATAAAGAACACCCAGGTGAAATTATCGCAATTTGGCATGGGGGTATAGCCATTCACGGTGGAATTATTGGATCTGTATTAACAGCTATATGGTTTTGTAGAAAAAAGAATCTCTCTTTTTGGAAAATGGCTGATATTTTAGCACCTAGCTTATTATTAGGTCAAGCTATTGGCCGTTGGGGAAATTTCATGAATCAAGAAGCACACGGCGGACCTGTTACACGTCAGTTTTTAGAAGCTTTACATTTACCTGATTTTATTATTAACCAAATGTATATTAATGGAACCTACTATCACCCTACGTTTCTCTATGAATCAATTTGGAATATAATGGGCGTCCTTGTCTTAATTATATTAAGAAAATCCTTGTTAAAAAAAGGCGAGGTCTTTCTTACTTACCTACTATGGTATTCGATAGGAAGATTTTTCATAGAGGGATTGCGTACAGATAGCTTAATGTTAACCTCTCATATCAGAATAGCTCAGTTAGTTTCTTTCCTTTGCGTGCTAGGCAGCTTGATTCTGCTATGGTATAGACGCAAAAAAGGCTTAGCAACTAGTAAGGCTGTCTCTTTCTCATAAGCACATACATTTTTGTATGGATCATCTTCTTTTAAAGAATTAAAGGATAAAAACGTACAAAAGCAGTAAGTTGATCTTTAAAGTCACTGAAAATCAACTTGCTGCTTTTTTGTGTTAATTATTATTTTTTTTAATTATAATCATGATTTATCTATATTTTACTAATGATAAAGTGTCTTTTATAGTTAAAGCATACACTTCTTGTGTGAAGCTGCGCTTAATAAGAATTCATATTGGAGATGAAATGCATGATCACTATAAATAAAGCCCAAAAGCAGAATCTATTCTCAGGAACAAATGTTAAAACATCATCTACTGTTTCTTTATGGGCTGGAGGAGTTGCTTTTACTTTTCTGTTTGCTTTACTTGCTTATGGCTTAGCTAAAGTCCCGGGGTTTAATCAGATTGGTCCACTAGCCTGTTCAATTATAATGGCCGTCATCTATCGTCAGATTTGGGGATACCCTGAAAAAATAAGATCTGGAATTGAATTTTCTTCTAAAAAGCTGTTACGCTATGCGATTGTTTTATATGGACTAAAGCTTAATATTGATGTTGTTATTCATCACGGGTTGGGATTGTTACTCCGCGATGTGGGAACGGCTGTATTTGCGATTATTTTAACGGTTTTTCTAGCCAAATGGATGAAGGCTGATAGTAGTTTATCCCTTCTTTTAGGGATAGGAACAGGAATATGCGGTGCAGCCGCTATTGCAGCTGTTTCTCCAATTATAAAAGCAAAAGAAGAAGATACAGCTATCGGAGCTGGTGTTATTGCTTTAGTGGGAACCCTATTTGCGATTGGATATACCATTTTAAGACCTTATATACATTTAACCAATATTCAATATGGAATTTGGTCAGGCGTAGGCCTCCATGAAATTGCCCACGTAGCTCTAGCTGCAGCACCGGCTGGACGCGATGCCCTAGCTGTTGGCCTGTTGGCTAAGTTAGGCAGAGTGCTCTTACTTGTGCCATTAAGCTTTCTCTTAATGTACTGGATGCAGCGAACAGGAAAAATTGAAAAGGGCACGAAGATTGAATTCCCTTGGTTTTTAATAGGTTTTATAATTATGAGTATTTTTGGAAGTTATGTCGTAGGCAAGCACCTTACAATACCTAAAACGATCATGAATGATATTTCAACTCTAACTACCTTTCTTTTAACAATGGCTATGGTCGGGTTAGGGTTAAATGTAAGTATGAAGGCTCTTCGAACAAAAGCATTAAAGCCGTTGATTGCGATGTTTATTACTTCTATACTTTTATCATTCTTTACATTTTTAACGATGTAACGAGAAATAAATTATTACAAATAGCTATTAAACAGCCTCGGATTCACTTTTTTGATAGTGAATCTGAGGCTGTTGTAGTATTGTTGAGAAATTACTTGCACCTGAAAATATGACAATAGAAAAACAAGGTCCATCAAAAAAGGATAATTACTCAGCAGCTGATATTTTCTGTTTTTACATGCTTAATAGTCACTGCATGTAACGCGCAACCAACTCATCACACTGATCTATTGTAAGGCTGGCAAAAGAAAGAGGCCGTATATTCTGAGCTCTCGGCTGTGCCACCCTTATATTTTAAGGGTGCCTCTTTGGACAATGATAGTGATGTAATATGTGCTGTGTTTGTATATACTAGAGGTGTACTTCCGAACTTGATTTTTTAAGAGCATAAGCTCGATAAAAAACGAAACACCTCTTAACCCCTAAAATATGGTGAAATAGAGAGTCTTTTGGAGAAAATACATTGACTCCTTTGAATCAGTCGTGGTATAAACACAATAGATAGTTTAGTGCTTAAAAGCATAAAAGTGATAAAGTTTTAAATAATACGAATATGAATACATAGGAGGAAATCACTACCATGGAACATAACAGCAAAATTATAGACTGCACCATCCGTGATGGAGGTTTAATTAATAATTGGGATTTTAGCGTTGAATTTGTTCAAGACTTATATAACGGCCTAAACGCAGCCGGCGTCGAATATATGGAAATTGGTTATAAAAATTCCCCTAAGCTTCTTCAAGCGACTGAGCCCAATCCATGGAGATTTCTTGACGATAACTTTCTCAAAGAAATTATCCCTGAGAAAAAGTTCACGAAGCTATCTGCTTTAGTAGATATTGGCCGTGTAGATCCAAATGACATCCTGCCGCGTGAACAAAGTATGTTAGATATGATTCGAGTGGCATGCTACGTTCGCGAAGTAGATAAAGGCTTAGAGCTTATAAAAATGTTCCATGATTTGGGCTATGAGACTTCACTTAACATTATGGCGCTATCTAGCGTGCCGGAAAATCAGCTTATTGAAGCATTTGAAATGGTAAAGAAAAGTCCGGTAGATGTTGTGTATATCGTTGACTCCTTCGGAAGCCTAGATCCTGCGGATATTGAGCATCAAGTGAAAAAGTTCCAAGCCATGATTCCTAGTAAACAGCTTGGAATCCATACACATAACAATATGCAGCTAGCTTTTGCTAATACATTAACTGCGATGCGCAATGGCGTTACATTCCTCGATTCGTCTGTTTATGGCATGGGACGTGCAGCTGGTAACTGTAACACAGAGCTGCTTGTTAGCTACATACCAAAACCAAGCTATGAGATGAAGCCGGTCCTTGGCGTAATTGAAAAGCATATGCTAGAAATGCGTCAAAAGTGGGAATGGGGCTATATCATTCCTTACATGATTTCTGGTGTGCTGAATGAACATCCACGTGTTGCTATGGCTTACCGTGATAGCGAAGATCGTGACAAATTCGTAGATTTTTATGACAAAGTAACTTCTCCAGAAGTTACTACGTCTCCAGCATCAAAATAAGTTAAAATGCTAAAAGTACCTCTGTTAACCGGGGTACTTTTTTGTTATTACATAAAAAACCCATGATTGTATAGCATATACTTAAACTTTGATACCCTGGATTTCGACAATTAACTACATGTAAAAAATCGTGCTCTTCTTAAACTATTATTTGTGTATATAAACCGGCGTTCCAATGGGAACTGCAGAGGAAAGCTCTAGAACATCTTTATTACTCATTCTGACACATCCATGTGACATATCTCTGCCAATAGAAGCTGGATCATTAGTCCCGTGTATTCCATATGTAGGCTTTGACAGTCCCATCCATAGAGGGCCAAATACAGGTGGAGGGGTAGTATCTTTATTAATAATTTTAAATTTTCCAGTTGGAGTTGGAGTAATCATTTTCCCTGCAGCAATAGGATATGTCTTTACTAATTTAGCCCCATCATATAGTTTTAATTGATGCTTCTTTATTGAGACATCTATCCTTTTTGCCATAGCAGTACCCCCAATCTCTTATAAGTTACTATAAATAGAATTTTTTTATTGTTAACCACGTATATCGAATAACTATTAACTGAAAAATATTTAAATTGATTCATAAAAATTAGTGCTATTTATACCGTTCTAATAGTGAAAAATTTCTTTAAAAGCCAAGGCCCTGGCGTAAATCCGAGTGTTAATTGCCAAGCTCCTATTGCTTGCAAACCAAATTTACGAACTAACACCATTTTTTCACTCATGCTTCTTACATCTTCAAACCATACTTCATGCATCTGTCCCGCTTGATCTCTATACTGAAAAAATGGGGATTTATACTCCTTAGAATATTGGATGGGCGACTGATATCTCATCGCTGTTTTAATCGCATCTTGATTGGATATAGCGGATGCTACTGTGCCAGGCTTGTAAGGAATTGACCAATTATATCCATATAAAGGTACTCCAATGATGAGTTTTCTTCGCGGAACACTTTTTATCGCAAATTCTATGGTTCTTTGTACTTCAGTAATAGGTGCAACAGGTCCTGGTTCGCTGCCTGCATGATGCCAATCATATGCCATAATGAACATATAGTTAACAACTGCACCTATCCCCCCGTAATCATATCCCTTTAGCCAAGGAATATCTTCGCTTGTCTTGGCCGGAATCGCTATGGTCAGCACATAGCCTGCAGGTTTTAAACGTTCACCCAGCTGACGTAAAAATCCTGTGAAAAGATCTCTATCCTCGGCCTTTACGCGTTCAAAATCAATATTTACCCCGCCATATCCTTTTCTAGATACTAAATAAAAGATATTATTAACAAGATTGTTTCTTGCCTGAGGATTATTTAAAACTTGATGGGCAAGATCAGAACTAAATCCTTCAGAAGTTAGATTAGTAATCGTAACTAACGGTGTAACTCGGTTTTTCCAAGTCGTTTCAATCGCTACTAAATCGTTTAAATCATTCATAATATCTCCATTGCTGCCAAAATGATATTCAAAGATAGAAATGGACGAGGAATAAGTTGCAAAATCAGTAATTAAACTGCGATCTAACTCTGGATTTCGAACAGCATAATATTGCAGTGTACCTGCAATGTAGTTTGATATGTTAGGAATTTTTATTTTCATTCCCACCTGCAAATAATTATAATGGACTGAAGAATTAACCCTTTTTAATTCTTCTAAGGATACATAAGCTTTTTTAGCAATGCTGCTCATTGTATCACCAGGTTGAACTGTGTATACATAAGAAGCTATAAGTAAGGCCTGACCTGGAACAATATTCGTTTCTTCTAACCCATTCACACTCCTAAGCTGAGCAATGGGGTAACCATATCTGCTGCTTATTGAAGACAAGGTATCACCAGGTTGAACTATATGAACAAACATGTTTTCTCCTCCTATGTACTCTTTATCGAATTATGTTTTATTTCGTGACAAGTTTAAAGAAGCCATTCAATAAATGTATATGAGTATTGTTTGTTTATATAACTGAGTTAAGTGAGGGGGGAACCTCTTTACACACTCTCCCCTCTATTGCGCCCCTAATACGGGTAGAAATGTTCCAGAGATTACACCAAAATCTATATATCATAAACTTATGCTTTTAGCGTACTTGAAAAAGGACGATTGTTTGTCAGGTAGGATTACATTAAGAAATAAAACTATTTTAAACAATATAGACAACGCGGCGATTAATGTTAGTCTTAATTCATAATTAAAATCGAAAAACCTTCTACTCTGTTAAGTAGAAAGTCATTCGTGTAATTGAAATGTCAATGTAGTCTCTGTAAAAAAGAATTCAATTCTTTACATGGAAGTGGAAGAATACGAGTAAATTTGAGTAACATCATTTATTTGAGAGCCAGGCTTCCATATCCCAGATAAATTAAAGTTCTTGACCTACTTTAGCTTTATTTTCCCCTGTATCTCTATAAGCCCATACGATAACCGGAATTAATCCTAAAGATAGAATTCCTCCACTTAATGATAAAACGCCATAACTTGATTGAGCTACAACCATTCCTGATAAAGCCCCTCCTGAAGCTCCTGCTAAAGCAATTAAAACGTCTATAGTACCTTGTGTTTTCGCACGTGTTAATGGTTCTGTAGCATCCACTATTTGAGCTGTCCCGCTAATTAACCCTAAGTTCCATCCTAATCCAAGTAACGATAGAGCAACCACTAGAAGAACCATTGAATCACTCGGTGCCACAGCTGCCACCAGCCCAGCTAAAAGAAGGGTAATTCCTGAAGCAATTGTCATCGCCGTTCGTCCAATTTTATCAATTAAGACCCCTGTAAATAATGAAGGAAGATACATGGAACCAATATGAAATCCAATTACAACCCCTACTTCAGTTAGCCCGTGGCCATGATGTCTCATGTGCACAGGCGTCATGGTCATGATAGCAACCATTACAATTTGAGTAAGGACCATAACTGTGGCTCCAACAGCCACTCCTTTTTTGTTCGTTGATCGCTCAGTATTTATTAAATTTTTTTGAGCATCACGTTCTTGTTTATTCGCTTCTATTGCTCTTGCAATCAGTAACGGATCCGGACGCAGCAGAATATAAAATACAAGACCAGCTACTATATATGCAACTGCTGCTAAAATGAAAGGTCCCGCAAGTGCTGGGACACCAATAGAAAGAGCAAAATCCCCCATCACATCAACTAAATTCGGGCCTGCAACGGCTCCAAATGTAGTGAAAACCATGGCCATACTAACGGCAGTCCCCCGTTGTTTTGCTTTGGCTAAATCTGTTCCTGCATAACGCGCTTGTAGATTAGTAGCTGTTCCTGATCCATAAACGAGGAGCGAAAGAAAAAGAAGAAAAATACTATTAAGAATGGCAGAAAAAATAACACCAATCGCTCCAACTCCCCCTAGGATAAAACCCGTCGTAAGTCCTGCACGACGCCCTTTTTTTTGAGAAAGCTTTCCTACTAACCAAGCAGCTCCTGCAGATCCTAAGGTAAATAGAGCCGTCGGTACTCCTGCATAGGCATCTGTACCAAGCATTTGCTGTGCAATAAGTGCACCGACAGTAACTCCTGCTGCCAATCCCGCACCGCCAAAGATTTGAGAAACACTTACAACAAATAAGGTTCGTTTATATAAAGCTTTTTGTTTCTCTGGTGAATTAACATATTCTTGTAAACAAGTTGATTGGTTGTCTAGAGCTTTTACATGATCCTCGTTTACCATCATAACCTTCCTTTCAGAAAACTCATTCTATTTTTAAAAATATTCTCACTAGATTTGGATTATCATAACATGCATAAAAAAGCCATACAATATTATAATTGTTTGGCAAACAATATTATAAATAGTCGTTAAGTAAACGTTTAAGGATAATCAATCCTTGCTCAAGCTCTCCAATCGTTTTAGGTGCACAAACAGCGATCCTTACAGCTCTGTCTGGACAACTGTTTCCCACTACAAAGCGTTCTGCTGCATACACTTGTACGCCCTGCTGCGCAGCTAATGTTTCAAATTCAGCACCTGTAATCTTTCCTGGTAATAGTAACCAACGAAATATACCAGTTTCCACACCTAAACAGGTGTAATTTTCTAAATGTTGATTTGCAATTCGATTTCTGAGAATAGCTTGTTGACGATGACTCTCTACTAAGGACTCAAATTGATTTGACACAATAATACGTGCTGTTAGCTCTGCTAATAATGGTGAAATTGATATATTTAAATTATAAAGTGCCTTTGAAATAGGCTCTTTAAATCGACTAGGCGCTGCTACATATGCTAGTCGTAACCCTGGTGCTATTGATTTTGATAAACTCGCAATATAGATGACTTGTTCTGGTGCATAAGATGCCACTGCTGGCATTGGTTGCTCATGATGGAGATGATACGTTGCATCTTCAATAATAAATTGGTTATATTTTTTTGCAATCACGGCAAGCCTTTCTCGGTTTTCAACAGACATACAGCAAGCAGTTGAATTATGATAGTGTGGTATCAAGTAAATGCCTTTAATATTGTCATTTTTACATGCATATTCAAAAGCAGTTGGACTCATTTCATAATTCTTTGATTTTATCGGTACTAATTGCACACTAAGCATAGCTGCAACTGTTTTTAAACCTGGATAAGTGTGATGATCAACACCAATTCGATCTCCAGGCTGACAAAGACTCGCTAGTGTTGCAGCAATTGCATTTTGTCCTCCATTTGCAAATAAAATGTGATCAACTGTTGTTTTAAATCCACCTCTTCTCATTAACTTTACAGCTGCATCTTTTTGCCAAAGACTTTCACCTGGCCTCCCGTAACCGAACCACTTTTCATAATCCGCCTCTTGGAGCATATCTTTTAGTTGAAGTAGAAGCGGCTCGTATGAATCATTGTCTGGGAGTGTCGCGCCCATTTCAATTAAGTGGCTAGGCTTTATATCTTCGAGTAAATACGCATTTGATAACGCATCATATGATACGAATGTACCGCTTCCAACAGTAGCACTTAATAAACCCTTTAGTTCACACACCTTAAACGCTTTTGAAATCGTACTCAAATTTAAATCTAAATAATCGGCTAGCTCTCTCTGTGGAGGAAGTTTTGTTCCAGGTAATAAAGCTCCCTTGAGAATATCCTGTTCCAACTGGTCTGCAATGGCTTGGTAAATAGGTTTTCTTGTTTTGTCAACAGATGGCTTCCAGCTCATTGGATAGTTTTCAAAAGAATTAATTGGCATAGTATCCATCCTTTTTTCACAAAATTATATACTTGTCCCGTTTATATCACAATTATCATTGTTAATAATTTCTAAGAATCTATGACTTTTGAGACTTGATTATGATCAATTATTTTAACGATTAAATACAATTGCTCATAATTTTCTACACCTTTTTCTCATGTTTCTAAGCCTCTTGTGATTACTGCGGAGAAAAATTTTTGTCCTACTGCTAAGAGTTAATAGAGAAGAAGCACATGCTGAAAGTACCAACTCAAGCATGTGAAATATCTTAACCGTATCCTAGAGCAGGATCATCAGGGGATGATATTTTTAGAAGCTATCTCCTATTCAATAAAGGAGTTTTTGTAAAGAGGAAGTCAGTTCTTTCTTAAACTTTTTAAAATTTTTTGATCCTAATAGGGCTTAATAAAAAATCTATTTTTCAGTCTAACTACTGATGAACCTATACAAATCTTCACCTACTGTTGTAGATAAACGTTTACATTTTAACTTGTGCTCCTTTTACTTATTTTTTTTCCATTTTATAACCTCGATGTTAACGCCATGGTCTTCTTGAGATGATATGGTGAATTCGTCCATTAATTTTTTTACTCCTGATAAACCAACGCCTAACCCTCCTGACGTTGTATAGCCACTTTCTAGCGCTTTTTGAATATTTTTAATGCCTGGTCCTTTATCTATAGCTATTATTTTGAGTCCTATTTCAAGTTGATTCTCTATTATTTCCATTATAATTTTTCCCGTAGTGGCATATTTATATATATTTCTGGACAATTCTGAAATAGTCGTAATAATTCGGGCTTGATCAAGTGTGCTGAAGCCTAAGCAGTTAGAGAACATTCGCCCTTTCTGACGCGCTTCTACTATATCCACTTCAGTGTGTATCTCAACAGTTAAAGGTTCCTTTCCTTCATCTGATTGAAATAGCATAATTATCACCACTTTCTCTATTTTGATAGTAGTAGTAAAAAAACAATAGGCCAAAAAGAAAGGTTATCTAACCTTTCTTTTTGGCCTACATCTAGTTCAGTGCCTAGCTTATCAGTGCCGTTATGAAGTTGGGTTTAAAATCAGAAGAATTGTACTTTTATCTTTATGAAAGTCCCATGCGACTAGTATATCTGTTACCTTTGAATCTAAAATCACTTCTAATGATTGACTATGTTCATGAAGTAGCCTTTTTTCGAGATTTCTTTTAGCCAATGTAAGGTTTTCTTCAAACCCTAATTGGACTAATTCTTTCTCTATACTTACCATAATACCTTTCCTGATTATAAGGAGTGTTCTCTGATCTAATAAATAAGAAGAAACATCTTGAGGGAGTTTTTCTGCTTTTTGAGTCACTTCCTCAACTTCTTTATGCAGCAATTTCTGATTTTTATAGGAATGATTGACTATGTTTTCTTTATCAGAATGGATCATGATAAACATGCCAGACTGCAGCTCTAAATTCCAATCATAGTAAAATTCTTCGATATCTAAATGTATATTTAATTGTATATATCCTTTTATCTCTTCAATTAAAGTCCCCATTAACAAATCACGTGTTTTTTGAACATAGATAACTTGTCCCTTGTCTAACAAAGCCTTTTCTAAAGGTAATAAAAAGGCTTTAAAATAAACGGTTATAAAAGGAGGAGAAATGACGGTGAATACACCTCCAGGACCTCTTCCAAAGTTTTCACGAAGTAACCTTCCCATATAGCTACTTAATTCTTTTTCCAGTTTCGTTTTATCCATAGATGGTGCACCTAGTTTCTAGTTTCATAAGGTATACTATTCGTGATGTTTTATGAAAACTCCTTCTTCATCATAAGATCATTTTCGGTAGTAAGAATTCACTTTTTACAAAGTGTAAACGAGGCATACTGGTATATCTTTAATAGATTGGTTTCTGTTTACCTTTGTATTTCCTGTGTTTAAAGATTCTTCTTTTATTTAAAATTCCGCTTTTACTTCCATAGATAATGGTACTTAAAAGTATTATATCCTTGCTAATTTCTTCTTTGTAAAATTCATTGTCATGCTTTTGGTAATCCTGCAACAATCGACGAAGTTCTTTTATAAACAATACAATCTCATGATTATCAGCCATACCGACCAAATCCTTTCTGTTGGCGCATCCTATTTTTAGGTGCTGTTTTAGGGAATTATTCCGTTACAAAAGGACTTACTCTTTTTAGACAACAAAAATAAGCCGAAAAAGAAAAGGTATGTCCTTTGCTTCCTCGGCTTATGTTTGGCACAGTGTGTCCAATTCATTACTGCCTCATTAATTTTTTGGTTTTAGGATAAGCGTAATAATACTATTATCCTTTTCAAAATCCCAATCTACAAAAATATCAAGAATGTCTGCATTTAATATCTCATCATAGTCATCGTTTTGTCGTAAGATTCCTTTTTCCAAAGGACGTTTAGAAATGCGTAAGGTGTCATCAAAACCCAACGAAATTAGCTGCTTTTCAATAGCGACCAGTATTCCTTCGCGTACGATGACCAATGTACGATCACTTAACTTATATGAAGAGATTTTTTCAGGCCCTTTTTGTGCAATTTCACTCATCTTTATAATCCGATCATGAATTGCTTGTTTTCCTGGGTAAGGGTCACCCTCAGTCAAATCGGCTTTCAAATCGTCCAGACAAACTCCCACAAAAATTCCGGAGTGATGATCTAAATTCCAATCATAATATAAATGCTGTATGTCAAGGTCTGTAATCCCTTTAATTTGCCCAGTGATTTGAGGCTCAAGAGTCTTTACTAAAAGCTCTCTTGTAGTCATAACCTGAAGTTCTTCATTCTGGTTTAACAGTACTTGTTCCATCGGCGAGACAAAGCCACTGACATAAATAACAACATACGGTTCATAAATCGTAACATGAACAGCCTCGGGGCCTTTTCCAAAGTTATCTCGTAACAATTTGCCCACATTATTCGCCAGCTTTGTTTGCTGAGCCTTAATATCCATATTTCTTCATCCTTTATTAAGAAAGAAGCATCATATCTTCTTTCCATCATTTTATTGTACCATTACGAACGAATAATTTAAATATACAGAATAAATAAAAAATAATTTGTTGCCTTATGTTTAACCGAATTATAAACGTTCAAAACCTCTTCTTTCTATTGCTTGGGACGCATTTTGAATGTCACCGGAAAATACGAATCCGTTAGATTCGTATTACTGTTTTCAATAAAGAAATTTATTATACGATGATGAATGGAATTTTTTTATTCAGTCGGGACAGATAACGAATTTTTTTATTTCTTAGTAGAAATCTATATATTTTTAGAGCAAGGACAATTGTTTGTAAAAGAGAATTAAACTTTGGAAACGTGCAAAAAAGCCAAAGCTTTCTTAAAAAAGCACTTGGCGGCTTGCTTATTTCTTGCTTTACTTAGATAAAAATCCACTAATCATTTAACACACCTTTATTAAGAAAGGAGGCCGTCCTCCCTGGCTACTTTCTTAATGACCCCATCTATTTAGGAGAGTAGCAGCACCGTTAGCATATCCGTTTTTGAGGGATTCCCTTATGAATGAACCGGAGCTATTTTGTTATAAATTTTTCAGCCTTCTCCCTTTAGCTGTAACAATTTTTTATTTAATTGAGGAGTGTACATAACTAGGAACCCTGATCGCCCTATAGTATAGATGATGAAAGCCAGCCATAGGCCATGATTATGCCAGATAGGAGTTGCCGCAATCTGTATAATGATATAGACAATCATCGCGTAAATCATGGAATTTCGAACGGGAGCAATTTCAGTTGCTCCTGTAAAAACCCCATAAAGGACAAGGCCAAAACAAGCAACAAAGGGATAGATGATAAGCCATACTCCATACGTAAGTGAAAGTTCGATCACATCAGGCAAATTTGTAAATAGCCCAATAACCTGCTCTTGAAAAAGTGCATATAAACTGGCTATAGTAACTGCTGTTATTACCGACCACTGTCTAGATAAAGTAAGTATTTTTTTATATAGCTCTTTATCATTTGAACCTACTGCTTTACCAACAAGAATACTGGAAGCATTAGCAAATCCATCAAAGAAATAAGCCATTATGTAGTGGATTTGAAATAATACAGCATTTGCAGCTAGAAATTCTGTGCCAAACGAAGCACCTTTTGCTGTGAACATATTAATAACGACCAGTAAACAAATAGTACGAATAAACAAATCCTTGTTAACATTAAACATCCTCTTCATAGAATTTGTATCCATAAGTGCCTGAATTGATGGCATTTTCCATTTAAACGGAGATGCTTTCACAATGATGAATACTCCTAATATGAAGGCTGTAACTTCAGCAATCAAGGTTGCTGTAGCGACCCCTTGTACATCAAAAGAAAAAACATGGACAAAAAGAATAGCTAAAAACATATTCAAAACATTTGTAAGTATCTGTAAACATAGAGATTCTTTAATCTTAGCCATTCCCATTAACCAACCAAGAATCACATAGTTCATCAGTGTAAAAGGTGCTCCCCATATTCTAATCCTAAAATATTCTACTGCAAACCTACTTACATCAGCATCAGGAGAAATTATTAGGAGAGCCGCATGTTCAATCGGCCATTGTAAAAGAATAAAAAGCAGCCCTACTATTACAGCTAATAAAAATGGCCGGGATAAAGCAAGTACTCCCTGATCTGGATCACTTGCCCCATTTGCTTGTGCGGCAAAGGCGGATGTACTAACTCTTAAAAAGCCAAATACCCAATATAACGTATTAAAAATAAGAGTTCCTACCGCAACTCCTCCAATATAAGCTGGAGCTGGAAGTTGCCCTACAACAGCGGTATCAACCGCACCTAATAAAGGCGTAGTCATCGTTGAGATTGTCAGGGGAATCGCCAAAGTAAGATACGTACGATGATTCATCCAACCGGCCTCCTTCTATCATTTTGAGTTAAACACAAAAGCAATAGCCTCGATTACGTGGATGAAATCGAGGCCTTTAAATACATGGGTATACCTTTAAATTAGATATGATTATTCCTTGCTCTAATTGAACGAAAACGGGGATGCTCTGCAAGTATAGAACCTCTCATCTCTTTTACCACAGGATTTTTTGAAGTAAAGAACTGATTTTTCGAATTATAGTATTCGATTAATTCTCCTTTTTCTAATACACCTAATGTATCGCTAATCATATAAGCAGCTTTGATATCATGTGTAATAAAAAAATACGACAGACCAAAGTCTTCTTTTAACTCCTTTAATAGTTCTAAAATGAGAGTTTGCGTAACCATGTCTAGACTGCTTACAGATTCGTCTAAGACAATGAGCTTTGGCTTAAGAGAGACTGCCCTTGCAATATTGATCCTTTGTAGCTGACCGCCGCTAAATTGATGCGGATATTTTTTTAAGTCTTTTTCATCAAGCCCTACTCTTTCTAATAACTCAATCACGGTTCGTTTTTGTTCAACCAATGTTAATTTTTCATAGTTTTCTAACGGTTCTCCAATAATACGTTCAGCCGTCATTCGGGGATTAACTGCTGAGTACGAATCTTGAAAAACAACTTGAAGATCACGCCGAATTTTTTGGCGAGTATATTTATCTACAGTATAGATGTCATGTCCTTGAAAGAGAACCTGTCCATGCTGCGGCTTTTCCAAGCCAAGAATTACTTTTCCTAAAGTACTTTTACCGGCTCCACTCGTACCAAGCATTCCTAAGCATGTCCCTTCTTCAATAGAGAAGGAGATATCAGAAAGTACTTTCTTAGAACGATTTTGCCATTTGAAAAATGTTCGGTTTCCGTAGCTATGAGTGACTTCATTTACTTGTAATAAACTCACTTGTTCACCTCTTATAAAATGCTTTTACATATCAAATTAAGTTGATCACAGGTTCTTCTAAATATAATGCTGGCCTTGCATTTAGCAGTTTCTTTGTATACTCATGCGTTGGTGAATCAAATAGCTGAAATATACCTGCTTTTTCTACTATTTTCCCATGTTGCATAACGGCTACTTCATCTGCCATTTCAGAGATAACTCCTAGGTCGTGAGAGATTAATAAAATTGCTGAACCATATTCAGAACGAATTTTATCTAAATGATGTAGTACATTCTTCTGATTGTTTACATCTAACGCGGTTGTCGGTTCATCTGCAATAATAATAGCGGGATGCAGGCTTGCGGCAATAGCAATCATTACTCGTTGAAGCATACCCCCACTCAGTTGAAAAGGATAGTATTTCAAAAGCTTGTCAGGGTCAGGTAAATTCACTTGTTTCATTGACTCAACGGCAAGCTCTGTTGCCTGTTTTTTATTCCAATGCGTATGAGAGCGAATAGCCTCAATAAATTGGTGTCCAATAGTAAAAACTGGCGTAAAAGCATTCATCGGGTTTTGCATAATAAAGGCTATATCCTTTCCACGAATCTTACGCATTTCTTTCTCAGCTAAACCATTTAATTCTTGGCCTTTTAGCATTATGCTCCCTTCAATTGTTGTTTCCTTACGATTGAGGAGCTGGAGAATGGACATGCTTGTAACGGTTTTACCACAACCGCTTTCACCAATAAGACCAAGAATTTCCCCAGGCTTCAGTTCAAAATTTATATCTTGAACAAGAGTTGTAACACCATTTTTTGTTTTTATTTGAACACGTAAATCTCTAACTTGTAACACTTTTGACTCTTCTGTTCCCAACTTTCTTCATTCCTTTTCAAAATCGACGTTTGACACCGTAACGTTCTGATAACGCTTCGCCTAATAGATTGAATGTAACAATAACAAGCATAATAGACAAACCTGGATAAAGCATCAGTTCTGGATTCGTTCGAATATATGATTTTCCTTCGTGAATCATTGCTCCCCATTCAGGTGTAGGAGACTGGACGCCTAATCCCAGAAAAGACATAGCAGATATATCCATGATAGCCCATCCCATTTCCAACGTACCCATTACAACAAGCGGAGGTAACACATTGGGGATAATATGATTTTTAATGATCTTCCATTGAGAAGAACCGCTGATCTTCGCAGCGGAGATGAAGTTCTGTTCTTTCAAACTAAGGACCATTCCTCGGAACATTCTCGCGTAATAAACCCATTGTACAAGCATCAGCGCTAAGATTACTTGTGACAGTCCAGGTCCAAATATACCAACCAATCCTAGTACAAGAATAAGGCTTGGAAAAGCCATAACACCATCGCAAAATCTCATTAAAATATGATCAATCCAGCCGCCTTTATAACCTGAAAACGTTCCAATAATTAAACCAATTGCTAACGATGAAATGAAAATAAGTATAGCAAAACCTAATGAGATACGTGCCCCATATAAAATACGTGACAAGTTACATCTTCCTAAATGATCAGTTCCTAATGGAAAATCCCAGCTTGGAGGCTGCAATTTATAAGCTAAATTGACGGCAATGGGATCATTTGGTGTAATCCAAGGGGCCAATATGGTGATGATAAAAAGAATACCTAATATTGTTGAACATATGGGAATTACTTTTTGACTTTTAAATATCGTACGTATACTTGTTATCATCGATGCTGTCCTTCTTTCCTGGAAATACGCGGGTCTATATACATTTGAACTATATCTACAATTAAATTACTCAAAATAAACAAACTGGCTGCTATTAGCACGTAGCATTGTATAACAGGTATATCACGATTAAAAATAGCTTCAATGAAATAACGCCCAAATCCAGGCCAAGAAAAGACCGATTCAACGATAATTGTGCCCGTAAGCAATTTTCCAAGATTCATTCCAAGCCCAGTTATCATTGGGGAAATAGCAATTCTCAGCACATGTTTTGTCATAATCGTTTTTTCTTTAAGTCCTCTAGTTCGAGCAAATAGCACATATGGTTGTTGCAAGTTTTCAAGAACACTCGCACGTAACAATCTTGTATACATTGCTATTAAAGGAAGAGCTAGCGTAATGGAAGGCAGTACAAGGTGCTGCCATGTTCCGATTCCCTCTACTGGAAAAAGATTAAGCTTAACAGAAAAGAAAAAAACCAGTATGTAGCCCAGCCAAAAAGTTGGAATAGACGCACCAAAAAAGGAGAGTAAACGACTAAAATGATCAATAACGCTGCCTTTCTTTACTCCTGCGAGAAACCCAAGAGGCACGCTGACAAACACCGCTATTAATATACTCGCTATGGCTAGTTGAACGGTAGCTGGTATTCGATATATAACTTCATTCCAAACGGGCTTATTTGAAACATAAGATATGCCAAAATCAAGTTGGCATATCTTCATAATAGAGTTTACATATTGAATAAAGAATGGCTGATCTAAACCAAACTCATGTCTTTTTTGAGCCAAGATCTCATCGGTCGGCTGGATGTGTGCTGCTGTTAAATAAGCTTCAGCTGGATCCACCGGTGAAAGATGAATCATTCCAGTCGTGAGAAGGGCAGCCAAAAGAAAAACTGGAATGATGGACATAATTCGTTTTAGTATATAATTGCCCATGAAAACCTCCTGCTATTTACTGTTTGATGCTAATTCCTGTGAATGGATTCTCGTCACGATTAGCAGGGAACTTAAAGTTTGTTACGTTTTTTTGATAAATGGCTGTTTTCTTAATATAAGAAACAGGAATAATAGCTCCTTGATCTTGTAGCGACTTTAAAATAGACGCATAAAGCTGTTGACGCTCTTTTTCATCTGTTGTTTGAGGAACCTTCACCATTTGTTTGATTAACTCATCTTTATTTGGATATGCTGAAATAGCTTCATTAAATCCATATCCTTTTGATGCGACAATGTTTAAAAATGTATGAGGATCATAAGGAGCTCCATAGTTACTAAAGAAATTAATATCAAATTTATTATCTTTAAATCTTTGAACTTGGTCTGCTAATTCAACGCCCACAATGTTTAATTTCACACCAATTGCCGCCCATTCAGATTGAAGAGTTTCTGCCATTGCCTTTTGAATGGATTCTGCTGAATCATACATTAGCTCAATTTCAAGCAATTTTCCATCTTTTTCACGAACCGTTTTTCCTTTAGGAAGTTTCCATCCTGCTTTGTCTAATAGTGCCTTTGCTTTTTCTACATCATATCCTACTGACTTAACATCAATATCGTTAGTATAAGGTAGATTTGTAGGTAAGATATGGTCTGCCTCCTCTTCTAAACCTGAAGTAACTCCTTTAACCATCGCTTCTTTATTAAAACCATAATGCAGCGCTTCACGTACACGTTCATCTGAAAGCTGTTCTGTTTTTGTATTCATAACAAGCTGTCTTGTTGCAATCGGTTCAGAAACGCTAGTTTCATATTTTCCAGTAGACTTTAATTGTTTAAACGTATCTAGACTGATAACTCCTTCTCCATAAATCATGTCCAAATCACCTTTTTCAAATGCCAGTACTCTCGTTTCCGCATCCGGAATAACTTTCACTTTGATTTTTTCTACTTTTGGAAGCTCTCCCCAATAATTTTCATTGCGTTTGTAAATAGCATATTCGTCAGCTTTATACTTTTCTAAAATCCATGGACCTGTACCTACGGGTTTAACAATACCTTTTGAAGTATCACCATCTTTAGGAAAACCAGCTTCACCTAAAAAACGAACTGGTCGAACTACAGCTAGCTCCTGAATTGTTGGATAATATGGTTCAGTCAACGTTAATTTAAAAGTGTTTTTATCCACTACTTCTGTTTGAGATACTTTCGTAATGAAACCCAACCAACTATGTAATTTAGTATTATTCAAAATAGTATCAAAATTCTTTTTAACAATTTCTGCATTAAAATCTGTCCCATCAGAAAATTTTACACCTTCACGCAAATGAAACGTGTATACTTTACCGTCCTCAGAGATTTCCCATGACTTAGCTAGACTTGGTTTTATCTTACCGCCAGCTTGGTAGCTTACTAATGGTTCATACACCATAGATTGAGCAAATAATTGTGAAGGGTTGTAGACATGTGGGTTCATTTCCCCTACATCTCTCGGCCAAGCAATCGTAAGCATATTATCATGACTGCCTTTCGATGTTGATTCCCCATTATTATTATTTGAACAACCAACTAATAATGTTGACAAAATTAAAATAAACACAAATGTTAACTTAATTTTCAGACTAGTTTTACCCTTAGACATAACGGTGTCTCCTCCCACTTGATGTTGATAATCGTTTTCAATTGTAAGCAGGATTCGCATTCTTGTCAATGTAATATTGAAAACTTTATTTTTAATATTGTTATCTATCTGTGAAAGTAACTTTTCCGGACGGAATGCTTGCCCTTTTTAAAGAAAAAGCCCTTGAGATTTAAGAAAAAATCAAAAGACTTGAGTATTTAAAAATTGTTATACAAACCAAAGTAAAGTTGACTGAACAGCTATTATTAACATGTTAACGAGATAAAAAGCTGCCTCGGAGCGTCAGGAGAGGCAGCTTTTTATAAAACTAGATATGAAATATGTGTTAGTAAATCAATTACAACATATTTTTTCATGAAAGCGATTTATTATAAGAATAAGCATATGTATAAAAGCTGCATAATTCATAATCGTAGCCTTTCTTAAGTCCCTTGTTTTCAAGGAATTCTTTTTTGTTCAGATTCTAGAAAAAGGGATTATAGTAACGAAAAATATAATATATTACTTTTCTCTGCTAATCACGTGCTTTTTCTTGAGTATAAATCAACTCTTAAAATCATCTAATCTAGTGAAAAATTCCTGAAGGAAATCATAAAATAACTTTTCCGTTGGAAGTAGTGCTCGTTCCTTTGGGGTAATAACGCCTACAGTCCTTGTTACGCTTGGTTCAACCAATGGTAATTTCACTGTTGAGCGTGGCAAGCTATCGACTAGCGTGACTTCTGGCATGAGTGTTACACCTAAACCAGCAGAAACTAACCCTTTCAACGCATCGATATCATCCCCTTCAAAGGCAACATTTGGTATGAAACCAAGATTCTGACAAGCATTCAAAACAATATCTCGAAAGACAAAACCCTGAGGTAATAAAACAAACGGTTCGTCTACTAGTTCTTGAAGTTTTACGGAGGATTCTTTTGCAAGGCGGTGGTGAATTGGCAAAAGAGCCACAATATTTTCTGTAAATAAAACTTTTTGTTGAAGTTTTTTTCTTTGAGAGGAAGTGGACCTATCAGACCAAGATTAAAATCTCCTTTAATCACACCTTCAATTAATTCCTGGTAAAGCGCTTGTTTTAACTGAAATTTTGCTTCCGGATAGCGCAATCTAAATGCATAGATTACAGTTGGTAATGTATACGCTGCTAAACTTATCGGAAAAGTAATGCGTATTGTTCCTTTTTCAGGATCTAAATATTCCTTAACCTCACATCTCGCATCGTCTATCACATTCATGGCATGTTTCATTCATTCAAAAAATATTTTTCCAATTGGCGTTAAATGTACCCTTCTTCCTTGTATTTAATCATTGTCTTACTTCACTTGATTCCCGCACCTCATCTTCTAAAACGTCCATTTGAGTTTTAGGATACAAAGCTTTAGGTTTTAATGAGAAGAAAATGGTGAATGGATTTGAAAAATTCATCGCATTTTATTGGACAGTAAAAAGGTGTAAGAATGATAGGAAACGAGGTTTTAATAAAAGAGCAAAACCCGTTGATTCGTAATAAATTTATACTTCTCCTCTTTATACTTTTACAAAAGAGTTATCCGAAGTTATTTTTCATTAAATTGAAATATTAAAACTATTATATAAATTGTATAATTTAGTAGTATAAAAACTACTGGGAAGGAATTACACACTATGTTATGGTTTATATCTGCTTTAGGGACAGCTGTATGCTTCGGAGTAAACAATACTTTATTTAAATGGGGTGCCCTTCAACATTTATCTAAAGTGTGTATTCAACTTTTCTTTTATTGGATTTCTTTTTTTATCCTCTTATTATTTACTCTTATTAAAGGAAGTTTTGAATTTCACATTTTACCTATTTTAACGGGGGCACTAATCGGTATCTTAAATGCCAATGGTAATATCCAAATGTTGAAAGCCTTTGAGAAAGGACCTGCAAGTATTACATCTACCATTATTGCGATGAATACAGTCATTGTTGTTCTAGCTACATCCTTATTATTTCCTCAATCCATTCCTTTAACAAATTGGATTGGTATCGTCATTATTATATTGGCAGCTTGTATTATTCAGTATCAACCAAACAAAACGGCACATGTAGAGTATAAATTATGGATTTTAAGCTGCTGTTTAGCTCTTCTATCTATCGGCACAGTTGGTGTTATTATGAAATTCAGCACGTATCAGCACTTTAGCATGGGTGAAATGCTTGTTTCGATGTATGGCGGAGGAGCTGTCTATTTAAGTTTATTAGCTCGGAAAGAACTTAAAAAAATAACTGCACATAAAATCGAAATAAAGATAGGTATACTAGTTGGTATATTAAGTACGATTGGTTACAGCTGTTATTTATTCGCCCTAAAGGAAGGGCCATCCAGTGTGGTTTATCCAATCATTAGTTTAAATTGTATTGTTGTTTTAATTGGGAGCTTAGTTATCTTTAAAGAAAGACTTAAAAAATATCAATTAATAGGAATTATTCTTACTTTATGCGGAGTTGTGTTGACTAAGATATAAGTTTTTGCACCAATACCGACAGAAGAACGAACATATAGTGAAATAGGTCTCCCTCTGTATGGCAACTGAAGATGTATATAGTATACATACATAGAAAAAACAGAAAAACTCCCCCAATGTGTTAAGGGAGTTTTTCTGTTTTTAGGAGTTAGCTAAATGATGATTCATCCATCTTGAGCTTTTGGCACAATCTTGCCTTAATGCGTCGATTGAATCGGTCGTTTTAGCTATGCTCTCTCTCCTAATCTGTTTTTATTTATTTCAACAGGTAACGTTAATGCCGCTAGTTTGCAGAACTTTTTCTAGTGCACTTTGCTCTTCATTGCTTAAAGGAACCATTGGCAAGCGAACACCACCAACATGTGTGCCATTTAGATTTAATGCAGCTTTTACCGGTGAAGGACTTGGCGCAATAAACAATGCTCTCATAAGTGGAAGCAGATTGCGGTGTGTAGTAGCAGCGTTTTGGACATCGCCATTTTTGAAGGCATTGATCATTTTTTGCATATCATTGCCAATGATGTGGGAAGCAACTGAAACAACTCCTGCTCCGCCAATTGCTAATACTGGTATTGTTAACCCATCATCGCCACTATATAGGGTAAAGTCACTAGGTGTTTTGCTAATGATCTCTGCCATGGCATCCAAGTCGCCACTTGCTTCCTTAATTGACACAACATTAGGGATCTCTGATAGACGAACAATTGTTTCAACAGAAATGTTAACTACGCTTCGTCCTGGGATATTATAAAGCATAACTGGTAAAGAGGTTGATTCGGCAATCGTTTTAAAGTGTTGGTACAACCCTTCTTGAGAAGGCTTATTATAGTATGGAGCAACGAGCATGATACCATCGACTCCTGTTTCCTCTGCAAGTTTCGTTAAGCTGATTGATGCTTTCGTGTTGTTTGAGCCAGTTCCAGCGATGACGGGGACTCTTCCCGCAGCAGCCTCTACAACACATTTGAATAATTCAATTTTCTCTTCGGTGGTTAATGTTGGAGACTCTCCAGTTGTACCAGCTACAACTAGGCCATCTGTGCCATTTGTAATTAAATGCTCAACTAACGTTTTCGTCGCGTTAAAATCAATTTCACCATTATCGTCAAACGGCGTAACCATTGCTGTTAATACTTGGCCAAATTTCATAACTACACACCCTTTATAAAAATTTTTAAATTAGAGGGGTTAGGCTCATTCATAAGAAGCACAAAAAAAAGCAGCAACGAGGGATTCGTTGCTGCAGTAGAAACAATATTTATCAAAAATAGTTTCCGTGCATAAGATAGCCCTCCATATAGTTTCCTATATGACAGTTCTGTATTTATTCAATAGCAGAACCAGCTTCAAGAACATGAGATTCTTTCGGCTTCGGCAAATACCCCTTTCCACAATTGTCATTGGATCTCATTCTCCTCAAATTGTATACTTATGATCTTTGCACCTCTATCCTCACTTCAAAAAATATTGAAATAAGAAAATATTTAATTGAATCTAATATAACAGTAAATTTCCTTTCACGCAAGAATCATTTAAGTATAATTTCATGGACACCATGTAATTAAGTCCTTACACTTATTTTTGAGAGAATGCCTCCGAATTATTGACTCAAACCTACGATCTCAGTATCACTCATATTACTATTCCACCTTTCTTTTTGCTATTCACCACATATTTTAACTTACATATTGTGCACATAATAAAAAGCCACCCGCTTTGAACTGCACCCCAATTGTTAGACAAAGAAACTCTAATGATTGGGGTGCTTGTATGTCTAGACATACATTTGAAGATAAGTTGAAGGCTATTGATTTGTACCTAAATAAGCGCAACTCATATAGGG
>NZ_JBLZXA010000022.1:0-22913 GCF_056099005.1 Priestia sp. 53B2 | reverse complement strand
GACCTTGCTCGATATCAAAATTAACTTTTTGACCTTCTTCTAATGATTTGAAACCTTCACCTTGAATAGCACTGAAATGAACGAATACATCGTCTCCGCCTTCGATTTCAATGAAACCGAAACCTTTATCTGCATTAAACCATTTTACTGTACCTTGTGTCATAATGTTGCCTCCTGCTGTGGAATACTCCACAAATGTATTACCTCTCTTGCCCAATCATACTATTTCAAGATAAAAACTTCTGTTTAAGATTTTTTCTTCTCTCAATCTTACACCGAACAAAAATAAGTTAACTGTAGTGTAACATATAGATGTATTGATAGCAAATAACGGAAATAGAACCCTAATACAAAAGGTATATACTATTACAACTACCTTACTCTTCTTAATTTGACTATTATAAGAATAAAAATTATACTCTTCATTTTATGATAGTAAATAATTGCTTTATCCCATTTAATCGTTATAATCATACTTGTCTACGGACTAAACTAAACAGTAAGAAAGAAGTGCCATTATGAGAAAGTTAAAACCCTCTTTTCAAAACCTAGTCAATGAAAACAGACATGAAATACTAGAAGATAAAAAGGTTATGGAAAAGATTGAAGAAAAAATTGAAGCTCGCCAAGAGCAGGCTATAAAGATGAAAACGAAATAAGAGTAGAATAAAAACATCCTATCTAAACGGATGTTTTTTTGTATTGTACTGCTGTCGCATCTCTAAGTAAATGTCTTTTTACAGGATATTTCATCTGCCATGTCGAATCTAGCAAGTCACAAGGAAGGGGCTGTTAATATGAATTCAAAAGAAGTTGGCAACTACTAGAGAACTAATGAGGAATGCTAAAGAACAAACTGATTTACCTTCTGAGTTAGAACAAGACTTAGAGAATTTAGAATTACAACGACGAATGAAACAATTAGAGTTAGAAAGTAAGTTCCTAAAAAACCAGCACGATGAACTAGTTTAATTCACAGCATACGTTCAGTGGTGCTTTTTCAACATTTTAACCCTTTTACCTCAGAACCCCTTATCTATGTGCCCAATGCGTATTTGTCTAGATTTCGCACTTTGGTTATGACAAAATCCCCTCCCTTTTTAGAGCAAAACATGTTATAATACGTTTAACCAATACTTTAATTTCGAAAAAGGGTGCGTTTCCTAAAGGAAACGCACCCTTTTTTATTATAATTTACGCAGGCTGAATGTTATCTTCCAAGTCATTATCATTTTTCTATTAAATAGCTGAGATATGATATAATGAGAATATCTTTCGATTTCAATGCACATGTAATCTTAAGAGGCCAGACTAGTGGTAACTAGCCTGGCTTTTTTATTCACCTATGTTTTATACTTCTTTATATATGTACAATTCGTATTATGCTTATTTGAAAAAGCATCCTTTTTCATTATGTTTCCTCCCTTTAAAAAAGGGCAAATAAAAAAACTGTGGGAATTTATTTTGTACAAGTGTTATTTTTTTCTTCTATATTTAAATAAACAATCCCCTCTCTCTTAATTCAACTCACTCTTCATATAGGTTTCCCAGAGCAAAAGCTATAGGGATCCACCTTTCTGTTTCATACGCACGGTATATATTTCCAGACACTGGATAGTCTGGCACTTTATCATCAAATATATATAATGTACTCGGAACATTTTGAGGTATAATTGCTCGATCATCAAACATTAATTCTAAGATAGCCTTACAGAAGTCTTCAGACATCCCTACCCACAGCTTTACATTTTGATTGCTGGGTATATGAATACTGTAATCACCTTTATAACTTATACCTTTTCGTTCCAATATGCGTTCAATCTCGGCGAATGAGACATTATCCTCTCTCTTCTTAATTAATTCTAAAACAATTTGTTTTATCCTTTCTCTCATTTATAATCCTCCTCATTCTTGACACTGCCATTATAGCAGGTTCTTTCTACAATAAATATCCAAATATAGGTAAATTATATTTAAATTTTAGATTTGAAAAGTAAGATAAAGTTATTGACCATGGTAATTTTATCCTTTAACCTAAATACAAGTCACTCATTCGAGTGACTTGTATTTGAAGAGTGTGAGGGATTATATGACTAAAACACCGTCTGGATTTAAGCGTTTAAATGCTGATATTCCCGAAGAGTTGTTTAAAGAATTTGCAAAGAGATGTATTGAAGAAGGCGTGAGCAAAAAAGAATTTCTTGTTCAACTTTTGGAAAAAGAACTCTTTAAAGATTCAAAGAAGTAAAGAAAATTAAACAAAATAAAAGGGCACTTCCTCTGCGAAAGGAAGCACCCCCATGTTAAAACTTAGTACGTAACGGACTTCTATTATAACATGGGTTGCCCTCAAAAAACAGGAGGGTCTTATCATGGATCAAAGTGAAAAACTTTTAATGGGAATTGAACATATTTTAAGTGTGGCATCTGATTTAGTTGATGAAGTAGCTCGATTAAAACGTGTAGAAGAGGAATGTAAAATCCTGAAAGAAAAAGTATTTCTTAATCAATTTACTGTTGCTGAACAACAAGTTTTTGAGCTTGCTTTGGATGGATATTCTGGACGGGAAATGCAGTTGATACTATCCAAAGAAGAAACCACAATTAAATCACAAAGACAAAATATCATACGCAAATTAGGTGTGCCCTCCATGAAAGAAGCCGTTGAAAAATTTCAACATTTAGAGTACGAATCACCAAAAAAACTTCTTCAATCCTGATAAACTGACGTGACCTTCAGAGGGACTTCACATCATCAGAATATACACGATAAGTCACCTGTAAAGGGGACTTTATATCCACACTATATACTCAGAAGGGAACCTTAAAGCGTGCACCTAAGCAAATTTCGTGGTATCACGGTGAAGCTAGGCTCTGCCTAGCCCCACACACCCTGTGGGGGCAAAAACCCCTTATGCTCTTCAGGATGTTTTTTATGTTATTGATGTTGATGCAATAAAAACACAGAAGAGGAGAACAAACATGGAGATTAAAGTGAGAAATGTATGTCCGGTTGCTGTGAGTAAAGTAGATCGTTTAGCCAAAGAAAAAGGTCTTTCTCGACAAGCTTTTTTGAAAGAACAAATTGAAACATTATCGATTATGGAAGAAGTAGAAAAGCAAGAACAAGCTATTGATGATTTGTATGATCGAACGATAGATACAATGCAAAGATGCTCAGATGCGATGACAAATATGGATCGTACATTCAATAAACTCTTTGGGGAGGATGACGAATAATGACCGCAAGCAAACACAGAAGAATGATTTCTTTAAGTGAAGAGGCTGATGAGTATCTTCATAAACATATGAAAGAAAGGGGCTACCGTTTTCCAGGGGAAGCCATTGCAGATATCATTCGAAAGTATGAACGATTAAAAAATAACGAACCTGATGAAACATTTTTAGACGTTGCTACAATTGACGCAATAGGTCAGGCTTATCTGAAAAGAGCAAGTGGATTTTATCAGTACTTAGACGATGAGTTAAGTGAGATAAAAGAAACGACAAAGAACACACAAATAGACACTCGAGTATTAATGGAACTCGTTAATAATTTATACGACCAATTAAATATTCAAAAGTTTAATTCCACAGAGTTCGGTGAAACAGAAGCTACCAAGAAGGCCAAAAGAGTTGCGCTACATAAAATTCAAGAAGAAAAAATGCAGTTCAGGGAAAAAAGAAAACGGGAAGCAGCAGAAGAAATGGACCATTTATTTGAAGATTAATCGTAGCGTTTATAAAAGCAGGCCTTCGCCTGCTTTTATACTATAGTGAGATGAAGAATTGTATTAGCTAAGTTCGAAAAGTCCATTTATAAGTAAATTTAGCTTTCATACCTATGTCTTGATCGATAAATTACGTTTGTTTTATAGGTAAACTCCTAAGCTATGTAGTTAGTTTCTGAGATTTTTAACAGTCATTGTGAGCTTCTAAGAATACAAAAAGCGTAAACTATTCAGAAGACATTAAAGAGGCTTATACGAAGCGTAAAAGCCTCCCAGAGCTATCTTAATAAACAAGATGAAGCATACGCTTCCCTCTCACAAACAATATAGTACAAATCCAAAGAACTATATAGTAGCTCATTGCTTTTTACTAACTCCAAGTCGTTTACTCCTCCATTGTTAAATCTAACCACAAGAGTTTAACTTAGGACCAACTTATATATAGCCTTCTGTACTAACTTTAAGGCCAAAATTATTCCCCTTCCTTCATAGTTAGAAGCTACCTATACCATATTATGAGCATATTGAATAGGGTGATTTTTTCTCACCCCATCTACCAAAAAGGATTAGAAAAAATCACCCTACCCAGAATAGCTATTTACCATTATCATTAAAAGTGTACGAATTACCAAGCCTTTAACGTTATAAAAATGCAGTATTATAACATACTTTTAACTATTTGGGGAGGGGTAAAAAAATACCCCTCCCCAGATTCCACAAATTCAGCTATGATGAAGTCGACTCCTAAAGAAATAACAAACGGATCGTAGCTAAAAATACTTGTTTTGATATATTTTGCTAATTTTTTATTGAATTATAAGACTACTTAACGCTATAATTGAATTAACAAAAACGTGCGGATAGAAAAAAGACTTCAACTGTTTAAGTAGTGTTACAGCACTCTTAAACCGTTCCCCCTAATGCGACTAGGGAAAACACTTGTCGAAGTCTCTTGTTAATAGAGTTAGTTTTTCTTTAAAATAAAACTTATGGTTTTATTTTATATGAAATTGACATCTATTTCAAGGGCTTAGTTCATCAAAATCACGGCATTGTTTTCCTTTCTTCAGGGAAACAGTGTCTTTTTTGTGTTCCTAAAAGGAGAAGATGAACAAATGACAAAGATATTGACTTGCTATTTACCCGATGTAAATACCTTCAACGGACGATTCACATGGTTATGGAAAGAAACACCGACTCTTCGTAAAAAGAAAGAAGCGTTTTTAGAAACCCTTCGTACATACTTTAAACAACAACAAGAAGCCCTACATAAAGTATTCCCTAAAAAACGGATGGAAATGTTAGATTACGTAATTTATAACCTTGTTGCTACAGGCATTCAAGCGATTCACTCCAAAACACTTATGGAAAAGTTTGATGTATCCCAAAGTACCGTTTCTCGCTTTGTGAAATCGTTAAAAGCAACACCGTTTATGATCGTAGCACGTTATATCAAAGAAGATACGACAGGTGCTCACCCTGATAGCTATGTGTTTATCCTTAAAAGCCATACGAATTTTGATCAAATTTGCGAGGAAATCTTTTTTGCACATGATACAACAGGTATTCAAACGCTTCAACAAGAAGAAATGACAACTCCTGTGACAAGTCCTGTGACAAGTCCAGAAAGTGCTGAAAACGTTGATACAACAAGCTTTGAGGACGAAAAAACGTCGTCCCCCTTTATTAACCTTGATTTACCTAAAAAGCATTTAAATAATCATTTAATATCTGCTTCACAGTCGTTCGCTTATATCAAAGGTGTGCCTAAGAAAGTAAATAATGTGTATGCAGGTAAATATGGTCATCACCTAAAAGCTTTTTATGCTCGTATTCAAAATGCTGCAAAAGCAGTAAAACGAGATACAAAGATTGAGATTGTGAAAGAACAAGTACATGAAGTTGCTTATACAGCCATTGTAGGATTAGATAAATATGTCCATGAGGCAAATCATAAGGGTACTTCCCTATCACTGGATGAAATGTGTCGTCTTGTTTATCAAATTGCTTACAATCAATTTACGAATCTACTTAAAGGGAATACAGAAGAACCAACATCTGAGTCAGACATACATACAGAAGTTCAACCAAAAGCATTACCTAAGCCTAAACAGATCATCCGTAAGGAAATCGTTCCTGCTTGGTTACAAGCTGAACAGGAGCAAAAAGAGCCTACACAAGAACCAGCTCTTTCTCTAGATGAGCAGCTTGAAATGATCCAATTAAAGCAAGATTTAGGGCAAACACTAACACCAGAAGAAGAAACCTTGCTGCAGGAACACAGTACTACGTACAGTTCGTTAGAAATGGCACAGCTGAAACAGGATATAGGACAAGTCTTAACACCACAGGAACAGGCTTTATTACAACAACATGCCCAATTACAGGACACTGTTTCATAATCAAAAAGTGAAGAAATCCCTTAGAAGCTGATGTTTAGTAAGAGTATTATTATTTAGAACATACTTCTAAATAATCAATATATATATATCTATGTAGGAGGAGATCACGATGCCACATAAAATGACCTTAACCGGTTCTGCGACAGGACCATTACGAGAATATGACCGTTACGTTGCCTTTGATATGCGAGAAAAAGGTTCACCTTCTGCGCCTAAAGGGTTAAAGAAGAGTACGTTTATTTCGTATACCGTGTTTATTGCAAAGAAAGCCTTTAATAAAACCGGACTCACAAAAAAGAGTATTATGCATGAAAAAATCTTAATTCAAGGGGAACCCACGCTAGATATTCCCATTGACGAGTGCCCTGGCGAAATAGGTGTTATCTGCTTTCAGATTACCGTTCTCCCGAATAAAAACGATAAAGAAGCCAATGAGTCAAATGATAAAAAAGAAGCGAAACAAGAGGCTTCTAAGGCACAGCAAGAGGTTGCAGCTACTAAGCAGGAAGAAAAACAAGAGCCTGTAGCAAAAGAAGCGAAAACGGTACAGCCAGAAGTGAACGAAACACCTGTTCAAGAGAAGAAGGCTGCACAACCAAAGAAGCAACAACCTATTCAGCCAAAAGGGACAAAGGATGTCGTGAGTTTTGAGGATATTATCGTTCCTGAAGCCTTCTTAAAGACACGTCCAAACCCTGTGAAAACAGAGGAAGTCGTTGAGTTTGTGAAGCGTACAGGACACCTTGACAAGCCTTTAACAATTGAGAAAGGTTCGAAGGTCTTAAAAGATGGCTATCGTCGTTATATTGTGGCCAAAACCGTGAAAATGGATAAAGTCCCTGTGGTTTATGAACATCAAAAATAAAGCAAAATCGAAGGAGGCAGCTATGAATACCAACTATATGTCAGAGTTTGGACTGCAAACATGGGCTTATCATCTAACCATGTGTTGCCCTTATGATTTAGGTCATTTATCGCCAGATGATCGAAGATATAATATATATGTAGCTACTCTTATCCCGAAAATAAGTATAGATGAAGATTCTGTCCAATTCTTTGAAAATCATATACGTTTTGATGTCATTGTTGGAACAGGCGACCATACTTCAAGGGAGACGCTTGATGTTTCCGTTTTTCCAAGTGTTATCCCAGGATTTGATCACAGAAAATTTGAATTTGAATATGAGCAGCCACGTAAAGCAATTGTATTTACAGGTTGGGAAAAGGGTGTTATCGAGTTAAGTCTACTTCAAGTCTATCGTGAGCATTCAAAGTATTACCTAGATACAGAAATCGTTTATATTGGGCAGGCATTTGGAGAAAATGGAGAACAACTTCCTGCTGAAGAGTTAATGTCTGATCCTACGTTACAGAAGTTAGAAGCAGATCTTTTACGTGAATATCCAGAAAAAGATCTAGCTCTTCTATTATTGGAGTTCAAATCACAATTATTAGAGGAAATAGATAGTGAAGACGAAGATCTAATTCAACTACAAGAGCTAACAAAGAATCCACCTCTGGAATTAAATAATCAAATCTTAGATGCAACAGAAGCAGCTCTAATCAACCATTTCAAACCTGAGTACAATGAGAAGTTCAACAATGGTTTTTCTCGCGTAGAAGATCACGGGTTACATTATCATTCCATCACTGTGCAGGTTCATCCTGATATTATGGGATTAAAGCTATTCTCAAAGGAAAAGACATACCTATCCAATGAGCGTATTGTCTCTTCTCATTTACTCTCAAAAAAATAAAAAAGAGTCATTCCCTTCAAATAGGTTATGAAAAGACTATAAAAAAAATAAGACAAAGTAAAAGGCCCTCTTGCTTCGCAGAAGAGGGCCTTTTACTTTGTCTTACTTCTTATTTAATTTCACATGACGGATAAACCATATATTAATTAACACTTTCATCACTTTGAACATATTGAAGAACTTTCTTATCTATATATGATTCAATAAAATCCTGTCTTTCCCCTAGTTTTTCGGTTTTCTGCAGACCTAGAAAACCACTTCGTATAAACCTTTCACTTTCCGGTTTTTGATTCCACAATTCAACAGCTTCTTCCCGTGCTTGAATCCTTATTTTCGCTTCAACCTCTCTCAACCTTTGCTGGTCTTGTTCAGACTTTTTAATGTCTGGCAAGGTTCGCATTAATTGCTGAAGAGATAGTATTTCTTGAGTAGTATTTTCAGATATCTGTTTTATTTGCTTTTCAGTATGTTTAACAAACCCATCAAACAACTCAGCCATTGATTTTATTTTTTCTGTATTACCTTCTACTTGCTCTTGCAGTTCCTCTACTGATTCTTCTAAAAATGACTTAAGAGACTCATTTTTCTCAATCATTTCATCGGTCAATTCCTTGTTAAAATGCGCTTGAATCATTTTTAAAGAGTAGTCATTTTCTTCTTTTAAACGTTTTGCTTCTAGCAGATCATTTAGATCCTGCTGACTAAAGCGCCGATGACCACCTTCGGTTCGACTACCCTGCAAATTCATATATTTCATATATTTTCGCACATTGGATTGAGACCATCCTAGAATCTCTGCAACATCTTTTATTTGATAAGATAATTCCTCTTGTGTTTGCGACATAAATCAATCACTCCTTATCTTGTTCTACGCCAAGATTGCTATACTGGTTAACATTATATCAAATCTACTACTAAACTTTCACGAAATTCTTCATAAAGTACTATCCAATTTCAAACAAACATAGTTTTGAATATATAATTCTACACAAAAGAAGATATAACCTTTTGTAATCTATAATTAATTTTGCACAATCTTGAGTATAAATTAAACTTAAGTTGAACTACAAGGTGAATATTACATTTAATTTTGCACGTTCTTGAGTGCAAGTTTAACTTGAGTTTAACTATAAGGATGATATTGCATTTAAACTTATGCGTTCTTAAGTATAAGTTTAACTCTAGTTGAGCAAATTGCACATAAAATTGTATAGATAAAGTGCAGGATATCGAATGGTAGTCTCTTTCATAGAGAAATTGTACTTATTTTTGTATTTAAAAGGGGCAAAAACCTCGCAATACATGGCGTTCTGAGCGAAGTTACATAAAATCCTTGTCAAATCAAGTGTAGAATCGCTCAGTTTTAGTAGATAAGGAACTAGAGTGACTGTTTAAGACAGATTCTATAGCTGGTAAGTTAAATAATGACTGAAATAAAAAAGTGCGCTAAGCATTCTAAATAATTGATTCATAAATTGTTTAAATTAATTGCATAAGTTATTTATTTAGAGAAAAGTGACATTTTATGGTCTACTACGTATTCTTTGCACCGAAATCAAAAAAAGAGCCTTGCTTCTATTCTTAGAATCTAGGCTCTTTTCTATTTAGATACGAATATCCACAACAAAGACCGCCCATTATTTATAGTGTATAAGGCGGTCTTAACTGTATTCATGCTATATGTCTATGGGAAAAATATCGACAACATGCGAAAATTAATTTTATTTCTCTTATTCTATGCCTAAATTACTTCCTTATGCCTATATTTTCTCCAAAGATGATTCAAAGTGGTGAAAAGTGGACAGGCTGATAGATAAGGAGGGATGGTTATGTTCTGGTGGAAGAATCCAAAGCGTTCAAAGTTTGGTAGGTGGTTAGATCAAGAAGGTATTGCTCAGGTTGATTTTGCAGAGAGAAGTAAAGTATCGAGAAATACCATTTGGCGTATTTGTAACAATAGAGACTACATACCATCACCTGTTGTCATGAAGAAAATTATGAATACTGCTCGAAAAATGGACAAAAACAAGAACATTCAAGACTTTTTTGACATATAAAAAGGCTTACTGAACGTATTTTACCTAGTTCTTTAAACAATGTGCCGCTTAGGTACTTAATGCTTCTGAGATAGCTTCTTAATCTATATAATATAATTAACAAAAATAGGCATTTTAAAAGGGGATGATTCTATTGTCCGGAGGTATTATACTGGGTATTGTCATTGCATTAATTATATTTCTAGCTATGGCTAAAACAGTAAAAGACACCCAGAAAGACCACGAGAAAAAAGACATTAATTTATGAATATCATATATAAAATATAAAGCTCGTTTACATAAAACGTATTACAGCAACTACGTAATTAATAGATCTCTTACTGAGTAAAGTAAGATAATTTTAAATACAATCACTAAATATTATGGTTTAAGTTATTTAGCTTTTGCATAAAGGAACCCGTTTTACCAAAAAAATATATATGTTATGCTTTTACTACATAATCATGATGTTTAGTAGGTGAAAAAATGGAAGATGTATTGCTAAATAAAAAATTACAACGGATTACGGCTGTAATCTTACATAAAAAAAAAGAATTAGCTGAACAAAAAAGACATTATCATTTTTATAATCATGATGTTTATGTTCAATTGGTTCCTTGGCGAAAAAATTTAATTGAAATTTATGCAGAATCTATATCTATTGATGAAGAGCATACTTTTCAAATCTTAGAACAGTGGGGAATCGAAGTAGCAAATCTATTAACGGCTCTTCAACTTCCTTTAGATATTGCTTTAGAAGAAATCAGTTATTATCGAAATCAAATTGGAGAAATCATTACACAAGAAGCAAAGAAAGAAAATTTTTCCTTTGATTTGTTCTCTAAGGTTATATCTAGATACAATTTGGTAGTAGACAAAGCTGTACATTGGGTCAGTAAATCTTATATGAAAGATTATATAGATAAAATTCAATCTGCTCAGTACGCTATAGATGAACTATCTATACCTGTAGTGCGTGTAACAAAAGAAATTGGTGTAATTCCTCTTGTAGGGGAGATTGATACACATAGAGCTCAAATTTTAATGGAAAATGCATTGAAACAAGGTAACACTTACAGACTGAGTTGGTTAATTATTGATCTATCTGCCGTACCTATTATTGATACTATGGTTGCAGACCAACTTTTCAAAGTGGTTGCAGCTTTGAAACTTATAGGAATAGATGTTGTATTAAGTGGCATTCGCTCTGAAATTGCCCTTACAATGGTTCAGTTAGGTGTAAAATTAAATGACATCGTCACTTTCAATACCCTTTATGGGGCATTAGAGTACACAAGTTCTCGAGTTAAGTAAATATTTACCTATCAATAAATGGTTGTAAGACAAAAAGCCTTGCCTACTATGGCTTAGAACGCCATCTTTATAATTAGTATTCCTAATAAAAAGCTATCTCGCTTATTGTTGAGATAGCTTTTTATTAGGAAGTAAAGGTACAAAAATACCTTTACTTTATTATCCAAATTATTTATAATTTACAAGTCGATTAGTAAGTTAATCACCACTTACTAAAAAGCGATCGCTTTCTCATGCTAGGCCAATGCGGAGAGAAAGCGATTGTTTTTTACTTATTAAGAAACGAATACTTACTTTGTTAAGCTTACCTTATGTAATCTATTTAATAATTGATCAATGGACTGACTGACTTGAAGTGTACTTTCACTGGTTATACCTTCTTCTCGTGCCACTTGAATCATATTCTCCTTGGCCTTTTCTATTTCTATAAGTAAAGTTTGTTTTAGAACATCCTTATCCTCCTGCAATATCTCTCCCACCCGTTTACCAAAAGTGTTAATTCGTCAACTTATTTAACAATAAATGTATGATCCTTCTATTTCAACACCCAATATAAAATAAAGGCAGGGTATGGTTGATAATGCTTACTTAAAGGGTCGAAATCCTGGAAAAAGGGTTTGAATAGTCATTTTCTTTGTGTAATATTCATGAAAAATGTGGAAAGTTTTACATAAATTTGGTATTTTATACTTGCTATGACGTTCACATTTCAACGAGTGTGAAATCAGAAAAACTGCCTCATTCTCTGTGTTGAGGCAGTTTTTTTATGTTGTTCGCCATTACGTGAGATTGATTTTAATCCCACCAGAAGAAGCTGATGTTCTTGGCTTTGCCTCTCTTTGCTGTTTAGCTGAACTCTTATATTTCTCCATTAATTCATGAATACTTGCTACTTGTATAATGCGAATGTGATTTGAAGCCACCGCATAACGAACAGGTGTAATCAAAATAACGGAAGGGAAGAGTGCTGGTCGATCTTCTGGTTGCCAATGCAATGCTTTCCATTCATCCGAAAAGAAAAACTCCTCATAGAGATTGATCTTCGCTTGCATTTTCTGTTCGGAATACTGATTGCGTTGTATTTCAATCCAAAAAGGAGATCCTTTAAAAATACAAAACAGATCCGGTTCAATGCCTCCTTTTCGTCCTGTGGGCTTATCTTCGACAATGACGTGTTTAGGCATACTATACGTACACATTTGCTTATAGACATCTAGAATCGAAAGGAAATGGAGTATTTTCTGCGAGTTCTTTTTAATTTTGGCCTCTACAGGTAAATACACGGTTGGAGAATACTGCTGTGTGCGTTCGATTAACCCTAACCGATATAAACGTACCATCACACTATTACACGCATTTACGGGCGATTTTAGCTGTTTAAAGAACAGTTCTACCAGTGAATCTCGATCTACAGCTCGAAATTGATTAATAAGCCCAATGATGTCTTTATCGCGCTGCGATAACCGAAAGCTCATCGTTGTTCCTCCTTCTCTAATAACCCAAAGATGGATTGTGAAGCAACTTCTATACGTGGCTCAGGATCATGCACCAAGGTCTTATAAGGAGAAAGTATTTCCTTGCAGGCTCCTTCATCTAAGAAATAAGCTTGAAACTCTTTCACTCCATCAATTTTAATTTTCATGCGTCCTCTGGCTGCGGCATCGATTTCTTCTGCGCCGATTACTCCGGCTACTTTCGCATTTATGGCATCGGCCTGCCTTCCCGAGATCCGAACCCGTAAGTTTGCTTTGAGTGCTGAATTTAATAAATCGGCATCCGGACGCTGCATGGCAATAATCGTGTGGACACCTAGGGCACGGCCTTGACTTGCAAACTGTTGGATCATCTCTACGAGATCTGTTTCTCTCTTCACTATGGACATTTCATCAATTACTACAACGATACGAGGGAGCTTAAAAGGTAGCCTGCTGATGTGTGTGACACCATGCTCTAACAATAAATCGCCTCTTCGATACATTTCAGCTCGTAATAAAGCAAAAGGTTTTCTCATCTCCTTGGCCTCAAAGCAAAGCGCATCCACATGCTCAATCCCATGAAAAAGCCCTAAATCAGCTCGTTTCAAATCGACTAATACTAATCGCAGATCATCAGGCGATGTATATTTTACCCACGTGGTGAGGATCACACGCATGAGGCTGCTCTTTCCGGCTCCAATTTCGCCAGAAATAAGTAACGTTTCTAAATCGGCAAAATCCCATGAAACGGGGTTTCCATAGATATCTTGACCAATGCATACGGGAAGCTCCATCTCTTCAATATGAGGATGAATGACTTCATACCTATAATTGAGCATCTTAGGTAGGCTTTTGTGATGAACGGTAATACTAAAGTTCTTTAAGCTGCCATTCACTTCAATATTGCTGCCTAATACTTGTCGTAAGGCCCATCTTTTCTTCGTTAAAAGTTCAGGATCAATGCCATTCAGTAAGGAAAAAGCATACCGAGTGTAGGTGTGCTGATGATCAATCTGATGAATTTTAGGAAATTGATAGGAGGTACGATCCCCACGCTTTATGACCCGATAAATCTCTGCTGTACGAAACGCCTTAATCAACTGGCCACGCAATTTGAGTTTCTCAAACATCAACATTCCTCCTTAAAACATAAAGGTCGCAAAAAAGTAAAATAAAGCCCCATAAAAGGTGACAGGCAGGATAAACCGCATCACTTTCGCAAACTGATCAACCAGATCAATGACACCCCATCGCTCTAATATTCGTTCAATGATGGCGATTCCTAAGACAATTCCTCCTATGGTTAGAATAGTAGGGTCAAGCATGGCAAGTGGACTAAATGGGACAAAGGAATATGCCTTGAATGGACGAGGTTTTGTGGAGGGCTTAAAGGATGGTTTATGGAGGAAGTTTCGAAAAGTAATATAATGAGTTTTTCTCATGCTGGTACCTTCTTTCATTCGTTTAATTTTTTTGCCTTTCAAATACTAATTATTTCAGCTCACCGCATCCGGTCGCCCCCTTCGCCTCTTCGGCTCAGCTCCCTTACAGGTTTCAACAAGGGCGTCACTAAGCGTATACAGCTTGTATTAACGCAGTAACGTTACTGAAATAGATACTGATTAGGTGATGAAGTTAAGATTCTTTAGATACTATGTAGCTACTGCAGTAAGCTTGCCTGTCCAGTCAAAAAATAAAAAAGAACCCTTACTGCAGTAGGGGATCAGTAGATGGTTGTGTAAGAGGTGCTTGGCTTATAGATATTAGGGTTGTACCATGGTTTACTCTTTTTATGAAATAGACGAGGCGTTAGAAGGTGTCCCAAAAGATAAAATAGATTGCAAAAAAGATACATGACCTTATAACATAAAGAGAAAAAACTTATAGAGGAAAAAAATAACAGGATTAATGGATTTTAGTTGGGGGTAAAGTCAACTAACTATTTCAAAAGGAGAGAGTGATTTATGGAAATTCTATGGATGCTAATTGTAGGTGGAATTATCGGTTGGCTCGCTGGTTTACTTACAGGACGTGACGTTCCTGGAGGCATTATTGGTAATATTATCGCTGGTTTTATTGGCTCTTGGTTAGGTAGTTTTATCTTGGGAAGTTGGGGACCAGTCGTTGGTGGCTTTGCAATTATCCCAGCCATTATTGGATCTATCATTTTAGTGATAATTGTAAGTTTTATTTTACGAAAAATGGGCCAAAAAAAGAATCATGGTCATCACGCAAAATAAATTGAAAAACATAAATTAGAGGGACTAAAGATGAGAGAAGAAAGTAAGTCTGTGTTAGATGGTTTTGTTGAAGATAATCAATTCGAATTAGATTCTTACCTTACTTATTTATTCGATCAACTTAATCATGAGAGCGAAATTCCGTTAGAAGCTTAATGAAAAGCCGAATGTTTTGTTATAGAGAAAAAGATAAAAAAATAATAAATCAGAGTATAGCATAAGCGACCTTAGTAACTTGGTTTACGATATATAGGGTCGTTTATTGTTATGAGGAATGTTTAAAAATAAAATGAAGATTTTCTTCATAGCAAATCTCAAAGATTATTAATCACTTTCACTCCTGCTTTAGTAAAAAACGATTGGTTCTATACGTTGATTAAAGTCCTTTCGAATTGCCAAACGAAGGATTATACATATGATTAAAAAAGGCACGTTCTTTGTTGGGAAAATCTGTTCATTGTTAATAAGAATTTATCTACCTTAATAAGCTAACCATTTAATAAATCATTTCATAATAAAGGAGATGGAAGTGTGTTTGGATTCAGTGATATGCCTAAGTTCTTGTTTTCTTTCTTACTTGTACTACCACTTGTGTCTCTTGTTCACCAATTAGGTCATTCTATCATGGCAATTTTTTTGGGAGGGAGAGTGGATTTTACCATTGGAAAAGGAAAAACCATTTTTAAATGGAGAAAAATTAAAATAAAATCTGTTTACTTTTTAGATTCTTTTTGTGTATATGAAAAACTAAAATACGACAATCGATTTACCCATGCTTGTGTCTACGCTGGAGGTGCCATCGCTAATTTAGCTTCTATTTTCCTTATAAATGGTTTAGTTATAGCTGACCTCCTTTCAGCCAGTCTCTTTTCTTACCAGTTTGTCTATTTTTCTATTTATTATATTGTCTTCTCACTACTGCCTATTAAATTTACAGAAACAACTTCAAGCGATGGACGTGCTATTTATGATGCATTGAGATATGGAAAAATAACATGTAACCCTGATTAATAAAGCTAAAATGGTAACTTGAAGATACAGGTCTTGCGAAGCTACATATTATTGTAACGCCAATTTGAAATCTTAATGTAACGCTTCTCCAACGGGATACAGCAAGTTAGAGTCGCCCATTGAAAGGCGTTTCTCTAACGAATCGTTAATAAATGTATGTTCTGTCTGGATCCAAGTAAAAGCTTGTATTAACGCGGTAACGTTACTGAACTAGCTACTGATTAGGTAACGAACTCGCGATTCTTTAGATACTATGTAACTATTTCATTAAGCTTGCCTGTCCACTCAAAAATAAAAAGAAACCCTACTGCAGTAATGAAGCAGTAGCTGGTGATATGAAAGGTGCTTGATTTTTATATAGGTAGGACTTGGCCTATAGGCCTATCATTTTCATAAAGTGGACAAGAAATCTAAAAGCGTCCCAGCATATAAAGTAGAATGTAATGAGGATCAGTCAGAGTCTAGTGAATCGTTCCGATTTACACCAATAAAATAAATATAAAAAAGAGAAGGGTTGAACCTTCTCTTTCTGCTACCACATCTATACTTAGGTATACCTTTTCATTTCTTACCATTCATAAAAAAATCGAACCCTTATGAAAATAGCTTATTATAAAAATGGATAGATTGCTTCTGCGTAAGCAATGGCGCCTTTTTTATTAGGATGACCAATTGAAGCTCGTTTGCAAATCTCAAAATCGACTCCTGTACATCCAGATTTTGTACAAGAAACTAGCCTTTCTGCTGCAATAAAATCTTGTGGTGACATATCTAAATTAATGCCAAATACATATGGGTCATCAGTAAGCGCAGAGTGCTCCCCATCAATATTTGGATCAGCAAAGAAAAAGCGTTTTTCTCCAGTTAAGTTAGCATTTGTTTCATCCACAGCCTGTTGAAGAAACACTTTGGACTCATTGGCCAGTTGCATACTTCTTGCATGTATGATTTGAAGATGCTGCTTAGTCAGAAATCCAGCACCAATACCACCCGGTATTCCTTGCACTGCTATTCCTAAAGCAACTAATAAAATTTCCACAGCACTTAAATCACTATGTTCAGAAACAGGAGGGTAGTATCCAGTTACAATTACCTTAGCATTGGGAAAGGTAGTTGCTACTTTTTCTAATAGGGTTTTGCTACCATCGAGAAAGTGCTTACGATGTAGCTCAGTTAAATCAATATCAGTAAAAGGATTTAGGACGGTTCTAAGGTTAACATCGTTTATTCCACCATCCATAATGATAAGATCTACTTTAGAAGGGTCTCCGACAAATAAATCACACTGCTTAATGATAGTCGGGTATGAATTAGGCACCTCTCCATCTGTCGTTGGAAGAGATGAATTGTCGTTGACTCCAATAATAGCTCCTGAATGAGCAAGTACTTGAGTATAATATCCGATATTCCCATTTCGGGCTTTTATGGCATTTCCAACAAGGGAATAATGTTTTTCATGTTCAGCTAACCCTTGACCCCAAGAAACAGAATCGCCTATTACAAGCGTATGAAATGTATCTAATACTAAATTAATAGTGTTAGATGGCGTTCCATCTGATAGTAAAATACTCACCTTTACTGGTTCCCCCGATGGGTTTTCTTCTATTGAAGTTGGTCTAACTAATGTAAACTCGAGCTGAGTAGGACTCAATAAGGTAACATTGGGCATATCCTGATCATTTATTCGGACAATTGTACTTTCTGAAAATCCACTACCTATTAAGTTCACTTTCTTTCCTGGGCTCACGCGTGCAGTGATTTGATTATCCTGCTGAGCAGAGTCGATTTTAGGTTTAATATATAGAGAAGCCTTGTTAGATAAAGTTCCATCCAGCTGTTTTACCTGAATTGTATGCTGGCCACCCTTTAAAGAAGGAACTATAAACTGCAAAGCAGTGTCACTAAAAGCATTTGTTTGCACAGGAGAACCATCTATTAACACGGTATCTGATTTTGTAAAGCGTTTACCTTTTAAGGTTATGCTATCACCTGCAAAAGCATAAGCTGGCACTGCTTCAAAAATAGCTGGCTCTAATAGTTTAAGAGCAATATCATCTGGTTCGATGACGTACATACCAATTGGTTCGGCAAATTTTCCTCCACTGTATCCACTAGAACCTTGACCAGCATAAGAACCATCAGGTCCATTTAATCCCGCAGTTCTCGATCCAGGACCACAAACTGCGCCAAAGTTTGCTTTAACGGAATCCCCTACCGGCCCCCCAGCACCTCCTATACCTGGATAGCCAGGCTGACCTCCACTCCCTCCGCGTCCTCCATCGACAGTAATATAAAAACCCTTAAGGTATTCGTTGATAACTGCTTGTGGAGCATAAATTGAAAGCTTTCCTCCATGCCCTCCATGTCCTCCGTCTCCACCCTGACCTGCATTTCCACCTACCCCTCCGTTACCTCCAGCACCTGCTCCTGCCTTACAGAATCCTGACCAGTCTAATTGAGCAGGTTTTCCTTTTCCTCCTTGGCCACCATTTCCCCCATCTTGTCCAGCGCCACCAGTAGTCCCATCTTGACCTCTTAAATCAAAAGCAGGACGTCCGATCATATCAAGCACCCATACTTCTAACTCAGGTGCATTATTCCCGTCTGGGGCTTTACTACCTTTGATACCATGTGTACCATTTGTTCCTGAAATTCCTACAAGCGTTGTAGACGTTGGTGCTTGAGGAGGGGTTCCGGGTTTCCAAGGCTTAGATGGAATAGATTTGCTTGGCCTTTCCCAAGTAAACGTAACATTTTTTCCAACTGTAATTTTTTCCGCAATTAAAATAAGATATTGTTGAGGTTGCTTGAGAACTACAGTGGTATTATCCTGTAGATTTATTTCCGTAGCTACCCAATAGGCTGTATCGATATTAATTTGAGAAGCAATACTGGGTGTGGAAGCAAGAGATACTGTTTTAGATGGAAATGGAACTGATTTTAAAATAGAACCCTGGCCACCAAAAGGTTGAAGTACAGGTGAGCTTACAGTATTGGTTACTTTATAAGCTGACTGAAAGTAAGCCTGGGTAGCAATTAAATTAGATTCAGGTCTTGTAACACCTGCTTGAGGTATTAAATTCCCAGATAAATTCAGTATCCCAAGGGATGAGATTGAGGTAATACCAACGGATTCTAGGACTGCTTTATGGTATTGTATTCGTTCTTGGCTTGAACTAGTGGTTGAAATGATTGAGTTATGACTAACCGAAAGAGATTTTAATGAAACTGGAATAGCTGATGTTAAATTTTTAGACATATGGATCCTCCTGAAATAAATAATTCTAAAGTATAATATTCTAGGCATTTTGGTTTTATCCGCCCTTGAGAATTAGGAAAATATCCCTTTGGAATGAGGGGTACAAAGGCCTGGATGATAACCCGATTAACAATATATTTACTGTGCTATCAAAATAGACCAATCTCTTAATTTTTATATAATCAGTGTTTACCTAGTGGTCTTTATTTTCATGAAATTGGTAAGAGGTAAACATATAATCGATTGAAAAAATAGAAGGTAGTAGGGATGAGAAACAATATTATAATGAAGGGGATATTGCAAATTGTATAAAGATTAAAATGAAATCTATACAAAAAAGCTCTACCACTTAAAAATGGTAGAGCTTTTTTCTTAATTAATATGAATGACTGGGCTAGCTGGATTCGAACCAACGAATGACGGAGTCAAAGTCCGTTGCCTTACCACTTGGCTATAGCCCAATAAAAATGGTTGCGGGGACAGGATTTGAACCTGCGACCTTCGGGTTATGAGCCCGACGAGCTACCAGACTGCTCCACCCCGCGATAATAATAAAGATATAATGGAAGAGGAAGAGGGATTCGAACCCCCGCGGGCTTTGACACCCCTGTCGGTTTTCAAGACCGATCCCTTCAGCCAGACTTGGGTATTCCTCCATATTTCAATTTAATGGTGGACCTTGTAGGACTCGAACCTACGACCGGACGGTTATGAGCCGTCTGCTCTAACCAGCTGAGCTAAAGGTCCTTTCTAATTTCAGAATTATAATGTAGAGGCGGCAACCGGATTTGAACCAGTGAATAAAGTTTTTGCAAATCTTGGTCTTACCCCTTAACTATGCCTCCCTATTTCTGCTTATTACTTACTCGGATGATGCGGGTGAAGGGACTTGAACCCCCACGTCACAAGACACTAGATTCTAAGTCTAGTGCGTCTGCCAATTCCGCCACACCCGCATATAAAAGTGGTAATTTCATTAAGTAATTCATCTTATTTTACGAACTATACATATTCTATTTCATATTTTCGCAGAAGTCAATATCCACGAAATTGGATTTTTCACTTTAAATATTTGGTTTAAAGTAGAAAGATGAAAACCGACTTGGAATGTTTTATATTGACGCATTGCTTCTACCTCTCAAGGATTCGTTGTAGCTTGCCCTTCACTTACGTCTCTTTGAGTTTGCTGTTTTATTTTTTATATACTAGCGTGAATCTAGTCACTAATATTTTCAATGAACTGGGTGAGAGGTCTAAAGACATACCAATATCTGAATTCTTTAGAGAATGCGCTAATACATTATATCTAAAGTATTATGACTTTGAATAAGCTTCCAGTTGTTAACTCACCTTAATAATGTAACTAAATTTTTAAAAAATCCCGAGAATAAGTCAGAGACGGTATAAAGACAATGACCAGAAAGGCAAGCCAAGTAGCGATACAGTAGATTCTGCTGATAACCTAAAACTTTGAAAGAGAATTAGAGCAGTATTGTTACTACCTACTCAGCATTTTTGTCATTTTAAAAAAACCTTGATTATATTACCACTCATCTTCTGAAAAAGTGTTAATTATGGTATGTTCAGTTTCATCTACTTCTGATTTTTTTATCAAATGAATTTGATTTTGGTCAGGAAACGACTGTAATTTTAAGTAGTATGTCTCTTCACTACTATATACTCTGCCATGCACATGTTCTGTTAGTTGCCCACTATAAATATAAGAGTTATCTTTCCAACGATAAATATCTACAATAAAACTTGCATCACTAGTTTTTTTGGAATTTCTTTTATCAGCGTCACCTGGATTTAATTCTGATGGAAAAATAACATTAGGCTCATCTATATCTCCTTTCCACTCTAACTTCAATTTTCTATCAGTGTCATTTATTAGCTTTAAATAATGTTGGGGACGTGGTACATCGTTTTTACTTTCTTCAGATGTTAACATTTGATCACTCCTATTAAGACTTTATAGATATATCCTTTCCATTTAGAAAAAAATTACTTTACTTTTTCGTGTTTATAACATTTTGTTAGTAGGAAAAGAAACCTGGAATATTATCTATAAGCAGTATCTATATCAGGAAATTCATTTTGTCTTATACTACCTCTTATATTTTTTAACTCAAATCAAACAATATATTTGGGAGGTTTTTTCATGCGAGAATTTAGTATCAACAAACGATTAGATGGTAAAAAAAGTTATTTAGGAAAGTTCGATAATGATTATGCCAAACATTTACACTTAAATAATCCAGCCTCTACTAACATGCACGAGTTAGAAGGTTTAGATGAAATAGCTAATACGAAAAACATAATAAGTAATATACAAGAAAATATAGAAAATGACGGTTAATAACAGGGATAGTTGTAATGTCAGATGTAAGAAGTCACCTAACAGAGTATATGTATAAACCTTTCACTATACAAGGGCTTGAACTTAGTATAACTGAGGAAAGGATGACACCTCGTTTGTCATCCTTTTTTTATCACTAGGAAAAATATATTTGTATGTAGCTAATAGATTAGAGACACCAAACTAATCCTTTTAGCAAATTTTCTTTTAGAATCATTTATCTGAAGTTATTTACATATAAGTTCCGGTTTAATCTATAAGGTTTCAATGCATTTAGAATAATAAAGACTTCCAAGGGGACGTTAAAGCGTGAGCTATCTATTTAGTAAAGGGAGGGGACGATGCAATGGCTGAAATGAAAGACTTAGGCGTTCATGAGACATTGGAACTTCATGAACTTTTAACGTTTAAAAATATTTGTTTAACTAAATCTGCGACTATGAGTGGATTAGCACAAGATGTAGAGCTCAAAAATATCTTAGCTCGAGACGTTACTCAAACTAAATTACATGTCCAACAATTAAAAAGCTTGTTATCTTAGAAGGAGTTTACGATCATGAATCAATTTGTTCAGAATATGACTGGAATGGGTGGAATGACAGACCAAGTCATTGCCACTGATTTTCTAATCGCCGCAAAAACAGGAATTAAAAACTATGCTTTAGCTTTGTCTGAAACTTATAATCCAGAAGTCAGAGAAATGTTACGTACACATTTAAATAAAGCCATTGATACACATCAAGAGATTACGGATTATATGGTATCAAAGGGATACTATCATCCTCAAAATGTACAGGAACAGCTGAAGGTAGACTTGCAAGCAACTGATACAGCCCTAAATCTTCCTCAACAATAATATTAAAGTATTTTCATTAGCAAAAAAGCTATCCACTAGACGAAGTGGATAGCTTTAGTTATTTGTTTTATGTTTATCATTCGACTTAAATACTCCTCGACATATCATTTAACCTTTTGCTAAATCTAACGCTTTATCTGCCTTTTTCAAATCGTGATTTACTTGCTCTTCAACATCATAGGCATGATACATTTCATTATCAATCATATACTGAGCGATTTTTTCATGAAGATCGATCGCTTCGTCTAATTGTTTTTTTAATACTTTGCGTACTTCTGGTGTTGCTGTTTCTGTAAGTGCTACTGCATATGTTCGTACACCGTTTTTCGCTGATAATAATAAATCCGTAGCAATAGCAAGATCATCTAATGTTTTGTTAAGCATACTTTTAGTAGCCATTCCTCGATCCCTCCTGTTATTGAGCTTTCTTTAATATTTTTTGTAATTCATCAATTGCTTTAGTAGACGTTTGC
>NZ_JBLZXA010000021.1:0-53713 GCF_056099005.1 Priestia sp. 53B2 | reverse complement strand
AATTCAATCCCATCATCATACGTTCCAGGAATACTAAATACATGAGCACCATATGCGATCGTTTGTAGTACTTTGTTCATCGATATATCCTTATTAGGGACAAAAATGTAAGAATCTGAATTTCCTATGGAAGCATACATAGCTAAGGATGAAGAGGTATTTCCAGTTGAAGTACAAGTGAATTTTTTATACCCTAGGGATTTTCCATGAGAAACAGCTACGGTCATTCCATTATCTTTAAATGAGCCACTAGGATTTTCGCTCTGTGCTTTTAAGTAGATTTTTCTCATACCAATATAATCTTGAATTAGTTGATGCGTATATAACTCTGTATTTCCTTCATATTTTGTCACAATACATTCTTCAGGTAACTCAGGAAAGATTAATTCTTTATATCTCCATACGCCACTAGCATAAGGAGTCATACGTTCTGAGAGACGCTCATTAAATAAGCGTTTTAATCGCTCTGCATCGTGGTTGTGAAAGTCCTGAATAATATCCAACAATCCACCACATTCACAGTGATAACTAAAATTATCATAAGAAATTGATTTACTACATTCAATGCATACTAATTTCATTTTTATAAGGGAAGTCTCTATTCCCTTCTCACCTCTTTATTAAGAAATATTCTTGAGCACTACATTTTATAGTTTTAGAATAAAGGAAGAGATTTTATAAATCTAATATATATTTATTTAGTATTAATAACTTTTATTTATGATTAGGGGAGCGAAATATGAATCTTCATGCTTTAAGATTATTTTACATTGTAGCTAAAAAAAGAAGTGTAACCCGTGCTGCTGAGGAATTGAATATAAGTCAACCGGCAGTAACAGCTCAAATAAAAAAATTAGAGCAAGAAATTGATTTAACTTTAGTATCTCCTAAAGGGAGAGGGATTTTTTTAACCCCTGCTGGTGAACAACTTGCTAAGCACGCTCAAAGGTTATTTTCTCTTGAATGTGAGATTGAATCTTCTATCAAACAATACAGAGACGGTACAGCTGGAAAGCTACGTATTGTCGCAACATATCTTCCTGCGAACTTTTTACTGCCTAAATGGATTGGACTGTACAAACAGCAATATCCCGAAGTAGAGGTAGAATTAACAACTACTAATTCTAGTAAAGCAATTGACCATTTGATTAATTACCAAGCTGAAATCGCTTTGATAGGCGGTAGAAGGGAATTTCATTCATTAATCACGAGTAATGAACTATTTGAAGATCAAATGTTGTTTATCGTACATAAAAATCATAAATTTGCTGGAAAGAAAGTTGCATTGTCTGAAATTGTAAGAGAACCTTTTGTATTTCGTGAAGAAGGCAGCTCTTCAAGGGAAAAATTATTTTCTCTCTGTAAGATCTATAACGTCAATAAGCCAATTATCGGATTACAAATTAATGGATTGAATGAAACAATCAGAACGGTGATTGCAGGATATGGAGTTACTTTTGTTTCCTCTCTTGAAGTCAATGAGCATTTAGCTCAAGAGCAAGTAGCAATTGTACATGTAGAAGAAGTTAATTTAAAAAATCCTATTTCGTTATGTACAAGAGAAAAAGATGGACTTTCCAACATTGCATTGAACTTTATCGATTCTATAAAAAATGACATGAATTAGAAGACTGAATGTTCAAGCGCCGGTAAAGTGCATTGTATCAAATAATTTTGTATATCCTATTCATCTTTTAAAACATATTTTCCCCTATGGATAATTGGATTAATATGTAATTTTATATGTTTTCAATAGAAATTTAGGTTATACTTGGTTCAAAACTGAAGGAGTTTTGAACGTGAAAGTTGCATATTTAGGACCCCAAGGTACATTTTCAGAAGAAGCTGCATTTCGTTATTTTTCACCTAATAAAGTGGAATGGCTTATGTGTGAATCCATTTTAGATGTACTTGATGCTGTTAAAGAACATCGAGTTGATAAAGGCCTAGTACCAATTGAAAATTCAATTGAAGGTACAATCAATATGACAGCAGATGGCTTATTAATGGATGATTTCTTTATTGAAGAGGAAGTAATTCTCCCTGTTTCTTTGCACTTACTTACAATGAAAGGTGTCGAGTCTGATCAAATTGAGGAGGTTTGGTCAATTCCACCAGCACTAGCTCAATGTAGAAACTACATTCGAGAACTAAGAGCTACAAGTAAGCATTTTAATAGTACAGCCTCTGCTGCTAAAACTTTACGTGATCAGGCTAGAAAAGATGTAGGTGCCATTGGTTCTGAATGGTCTGCAAGAATGTTTGATTTACAAGTAACGAAAAGTAATATTCAAGATCATGGCGAGAACTGTACTCGTTTTGTTTTAGTGGGAAGGCATGAAAATAAATTAACTAAAGGAAAGAAGACAATGTTAGTGGTAACGCCTAATGAGGAGCGCCCTGGTTTATTAGCGATAATTTTAAATGTATTTTCATCTCTCTCTATTAACCTTACATGGATTGAGTCTCGCCCTACTAAGAAGAAATTAGGTACATACCGTTTTTTTATTGAAACTGAAAAGAGTTTGCAGGAAGATAGTGTTCGTAAAGCCATTGCTATTTTAGAAACGTACGGCCATGGTGTTTTAGTGTTAGGAAGCTATAATACAACAAAATTATAAAAATAGATAAAGCATATTACGTTAACTTAGAATAAATAAAATATACATCAAGTTACTGTTGAAAATAGGAATGAGGAAGGGTAAAATCATAATTGTTAGATTTTTCTAACTTTAAGTTTTAGTAGAGGAGAGATGAGTTGAGATGAGTAAAGCAGAGTTTTATGAGCAAGTTGGGGTAGCCATGACATGTAGGTCTTATGGAGAGTACGAAAAAATGTTTTTGCTAGAAGACGATTGTCTTAAAAAAGGAAAAATCTTAGATGTTGCAGCTGGAGCTTCTTCATTTGTAGCAGAAGCTAACGAAAGAGGCTATGATGCTGTTGCTGTAGATCCTCTTTATAATTTAACAGTTGAGCAAATGACCTTACATGGGCAGAAAGAAATGAAAGAAGCCACTGAAAAACTGGCTAAAAATATTTCGTTCTTATCTTGGGATTCTTATAAGAGTCTGGAGGAACACGATAAGATAAGAGAAGAATCTTTTAAACTCTTTTTAAATCATTATAAAGAAAATTCAATAGAAAAACGTTTTATTGCTGGAACTTTACCAAATTTACCTTTTAATGATGAGACGTTTTCGCTTGTGTTATGTAATCATTTCTTATTTCTTTATCAGGAGCAGTTTGATCTTGAGTTTCATTTACAGGCCATTCGAGAAATGATTCGAGTAACTAAAAAAGGCGGTATGATTAGAATTTATCCGTTAGTAGGATTTAAAAATGAACGATATCCTTATTTAGATGAATTAGTAGAAGCTGTAAATGATGAAAACATAGTAGTTAAAATCACAGATACAACATTTCGCTTTGTTCCTGCAGCTACAGAACTTTTAACTATAAATAAATTATAACGATACAAAACAAGTCTTTCTCTAATGGAGAAAGACTTGTTTTTTTGAAACTTGTAAATGATTTCGGATAACCATAACCAAAAAAGCTTATTTTGAAGGCTTTTGGTTTTAATGCTTATTTACAATACCAGTTTTATAATAAGGATAATCCATTTGTTTTTGAATCTTTATTGCAGTTTCTGATCCATCAATTAATTCACATATATATAGTCCTAGATCTACAGAAGTAGCAACTCCACCACCAGTAATAATAGTAGAATCTTTAACAATCCGTTCTTTTTCTACTTTGTCTGTATATTGCTTTAATAAATCAAATCCATTTGGATGAGTAGTAGCTTTTATATCCCTTAGGAAGCCAGCTGCTCCTAGGAGAAGTGATCCAGTACACACAGAAACTTTATAAGGAACATCTTTTGCTGTTTTTAACCAGTTAATGAATTCAGTATCATATTGTAAAGCTCTAGTACCCATTCCACCTGGCACAAAGATTAAATCATATTCTGAGAGGTCTGGTGAAACTTTATTTATTTTAAATGTAATTCCACGATCGTCGCTTATTTCATTGCTTAATGCGCAGAGATCCCAAGTTAAATCTTTTTTAAATCCTAGTGTTTTTAAGCGTGTAATGCCATCATAAAACCCAATAAAGTCTAAAGCTGTTAATTGATCAAAAAGAATAAAACCAACTTTCATTAAATTACACCTTCCTTAACATAGTTAACAGTGTAATTTAATTCTCCATATTTTTCTAATATCCTCTTAATCTTTTAATTTGTCATATAACCAGGTATGACGCTTTTGTAAGGAACCTTATAGTAAATGAAATTGTGTAGAGCGTACATATTTAGCAGAAGTAATTGCATTTAAAAAGTTATTGATTGCTATTATCTTTGGACAATTTGATTTCCATATTATCATTTGATGATAAGACTATATTTGTAGATGGGGTACCAAACGCCATTGCTTTATCAATAAACTCTTCCAAGGTATGTACTGACTCCGTGCATACCTTTGCTACGTAACTTATTTGTCCAGCAACACGATAACACTCCATTACATCTGGGTGAAGATTACAGAATGCTGCAAGATCCTTACATTTTGTTGTTTCAAATAAAACAAATGCAGTGATGTTTCTATTTAATTTTTCTGCATCGATAATTGCTTTATACCCTTTTATAATACCGTTTTCCTCTAACCTTCTAACTCGTTCAATTGTAGATGGAGAAGATAAGTAAACTTTTTGAGCTAATTCTTTCATTGAGATCTTAGCATTTACTTGCAATTCATGAAGTATTTTTCTATCTATTAAGTCCATTTTATCCTCAACCTTTTTTTATTAATTATTATTGAATAATTAACTAATTTAGTAAAGTTATCTTTGGAAATAACCTAATCATTCATATGTGAAATGTTATAGATATTTACTAAAATTTATTTAAAGGAGCTGATAATGTGAAGAAAATATTATTACTTTTAGCAAATGGATTTGAAGCTGTAGAAGCAAGTGTTTTTACAGATGTGTTTGGATGGAATAAATTTGAGGGAGACGGCACAACTGAATTAGTGACAGCTGGATTACATCCAAAACTAACATGCACATGGAATTTTACTGTAACCCCAGAAATGTTAGTATCAGATATTAATGTGAAAGAATTTGATGCTCTTGCGATACCTGGCGGTTTTGAAGAAGCAAATTTTTATGAAGATGCTTACGATGAGAGGTTTTTACAGGTTATTAGAGAATTTCATGAAATGGGAAAACCTATAGCTAGTATTTGTGTTGCGGCTCTTTCACTTGGAAAAAGTGGAATCTTAGAAGGTAAAAAAGCTACTACATATAATCACCCTAGCAGTATAAGAAAGGCACAGTTAAGAGAAATGGGTGCATTTGTTCAAGATGATTATATTGTTGTAGATAATAATATCATTACTTCCTCAAACCCTAGTACCGGATTTGATGTGTCATTTTTACTATTAGAAAAATTAACTTCAGTAGAAAATGTTAAACAAGTTAAAGAATTAATGGGATTTCAATAATTAAGAATTAGAACAAAAAGTGTTTTTAGTTGAGAGACGAAAATTTATAACTTTTAAATAATAAAGAATCCTTATTTATCAAAAAAGGGTTCTTTATTATTTCCTATAACACGTTTTATGGTGCGACAAGAAGTCGCTTTTATATAGTGTGGCTTACGCCACTGGTTTAGACGCAAAAACTATCCCCGTCCAAAACTGCGGGTCTGGTAACGGGCTCGTGGGTTGCATGCGGAAATGCGGAAACAGAGAGTCAGTGCACGACTCGGAACACTGCTAGGGGAAGATGAGTATGGTGAACATTAGTGAAGGTTTGTAAGCTTCGTAAATTTTAGCTCGGGATAGTGCACAGATTTGCCTGGGTATTGGTAAGAGGAAAAGCAGATTCATAATGCTGCTGTGACGCGTCCCGTATCTTGCCCGGAGTAAAGAACCCACCTAACCTCGTCGTATCTATAAGATGCGGAACTTGGTAAGCCCTTTGTCATCTGTGTAAACAGTAGGATGACTGCAAAGTCAAACAATGTGGCAGAGGGTAAAGGATATGAGAGAAAGCAAATGCCATTATCTCGAAAGAGAACAGGAAAGCAGGAAACTGTATAACTGGATGGATACTATCGTCCTTACGAACAAGCCCATGATAGGCCCGAATGGGAGCTGACTTCTCATTGGTCTCTCGTAGGAACATAAGGTTGTGGCTATCTTCTGACGAAAGAAACGTACTGTTATGTATACCTCCAGTTGGAGCGTCGGCGTACGTTTTACTTACCGATGTGGTGTGTGATGAGGATACGACAGCAAATGGACCTGCAATGGGAGGCTTGAGCCGTATGAGTTGAAAGGCTCACGTACGGTTCTTAGGGGAGTCAGGGGCAGTGATGCCCCTCGCTTACCCGACTTAACTGGAAATAAAGATATATGTTTATATAGACAGTTTAGATTGAGTTTATTTTGGATAAGAATAGAGATGTCACCTTCCGAGGGTTGACTAATGACAGGCAGGCACAGATTAATGACCTTCTATTTAATAGCGTAGAGGGTCATTTCTTTTAATTATCGAGGATAATAGGTAAATATATGTAATTGTGACTTTTTAAAAATTAAAAAAGTCTTCTATTTTAACCTTGGGATCAAGTTTCTTTAAAAGATTTATAACTTTTTTCATGGTTGAGCCTGAAGGAATATAATTTGCATCATTAAAAATCTTACCAGCTGTTTGTCTACCTAAATTAGTTACTTTCATAAATTCTGTTTGAGTATAGCCTTTTCCCATTAAATATTTTCCTAGTTTACTTTTCTTTGTTAATTTAGGCATATTAACACACTCCTTTTTATAAGGATTGACACATTTAAAAAAGCTATTCATTTTTTTAATGAAAAATCAGGCAAAAAATTTAAGTTGCCACATATAATAAACTATAAAACAAATGAAATATGATATTGCCTATATAAGAGTTGGAATAATGTCGATATTTTTGTCATAATCATATAGCATGAATACAGTTAAGACCGCCTTATACACTAATACATAATGGGCGGTCTTTGTTACGGATATACTATGATTTTAAACATTTTATATAAAAAGAAGAAGATCCTGTTTGAAAACAGGATCTTCTTCTTTACAACGATAAAAAACATGAACCAGTTAGATGTTTACTTAACTACTGAACCAACGTGACATAAAACCTTTTTTCTTTGTGTCCTTCTCACGTTCGTTACGTTCTACGAGATTTATAACACGATCAAATTTTTCAGACATAAAGTCTAGTTGGTCTTCTTTTTCTTTGTTTTGGCGTCTTAATTCTACATTTTCATCCAATGCTTTTTGCGTTAGCTTTACTAGCTCATTAAATTCCTGTTTGCTCACTGTATTCTCTTGGATATATGTCAGTTTGTTAATAACCTGTTCGAGAAAAGGTTGTAAAGATTCTTCTTGAACTGTTGTCGCAACTTCTTCTGATACACTCTGTATCAGATCCGTATCAGTTACCTTTGAGTCTTGACCGTCTATTGCAAATGCAGCCGCCTTCGCTAAACCCTCATCCTCTTCTTTAATCCTCTTAAGCATCTTGTACAGGACTAATTCATCCGCAGGACTATATAGGCGCATTCTTTTCTCGCCTTTTCTAAAAACATAACCAGCTTCCTCTAATACCCTTGAGTATTTTCTTAACGTACTTTCTGGCATATAAAATATTTTCGCTACCTCTGAGGGTTTCTTATATTTACTCTTACCTATCTCAACTTCAAAGGCATTGTCCATAAAAAACCACCTCTCTCTCCTTTAATATTATCTGACGCGCATCTGATACCCTTCAATAATCGATAATTTTTTAACCTTTATTTAATAGGAATCATATCTTCTTATTTTTTACAGGTATCAGATAGTGTGTCGTTTATGTATCAGATAATTTCAACGCATTTGTATATTTAAACACATTAAAAACAGCTCTGCAATCAATCCGCACGCTATGTATCAGATCTCACCAGATACTTCATCCACTTATAACGCACCAGATACTTTCATCTGATATATCAGATCGTGCGTTTCATAAAATTATCTGACACGCATCTGATATCCTTCAATAATCGATAATTTTTTAACCTTGTTTAAAAGGAATCAATTTTTCTTATTTTTTACGGGTATCAGATAGTCTATCCTTTATGTATCGGATGATTTCATCGCATTTCTTTATTTAAACACACCAAAAACAGCTCTGTAATAAATCCGCACGCTATGTATCAGATTGTATCAGATACTTCATTCATTTATAACGTATCAGATACTTTCATCTGATATATCAGATCGTGCGTTTCATGAAAAATACGATAATTTCTTCCTTTAAGTTCAATTAAAGATAAACTTGATTCTATCATTCTTCCAAATAAGTTTAAAAAATTAAGAAAATCTATCATTAGATTATCTTTAGTTCAACTAGTGACCATTTTTAGTTTGACTTAGGTTGAACTAAATGGAGCGTTCAACCTCGTCTGTATTTTTTGTGAATTAAAGCAACACAAAATAAAGCTACCTATTTTAGAAATGGAATTTCTGAAAATAAGGTAACTTAGTTAATAAAAATATAAGCTTTTACTGTCTTAAATATCCGTTGACTTCAATCAACAAATTAACCTTAAAGGTTTTTAACTTTTCATAAAAAAGTTTGGTTTATATTTCATTTTAAAGCTACAACAGCACAAGTTACTCATTCTATCAGTTTATAAATTTTTCAATATTGAAAGTATTTCTTCTATCTTGGATGCAGCAACACATATAGACACTGCTACGTAGTCATAAACGGTGAAAAAGCAAATTATTTCTCCTACGCATATACAACTGGTACTTTATCCATTTTCACAGTTTTGGCCACGATATAACGACGATAGCCATCTTTTAAGACCTTAGAGTCTTTCTCAATCGTTAACGGCTTGTCGAGGTGTCCTGTACGCTTCACAAATTCAATGACTTCCTCTGTTTTCACAGGGTTAGGGCGTGTCTTTAAGAAGGCTTCAGGAACGATAATGTCATCAAAACTCACGACATCCTTTGTCCCTTTTGGCTGAGTAGGTAGCTGCTTCTGTTGTGGCGCAGCCTTTTGCTCTTGTACAGGTGTTTTTTTCGCTTCTGGCTGTACTGTTTCAGCGTCCTTTTTCTCTTCTTTTGCTATAGGTTGAGAAACAGGATCTTGCTTTTCCTCCTGCTTGGTAGCTGCAACCTCTTGTTGAGCCTTAGAAACCTCTTGTTGAGCTTCTTTTTTATCGTTTGACTCATTGGCTTCTTTCTCGTTTTTATTCGGGAGAACGGTAATCTGAAAGCAGATGATACCAATTTCTCCAGGGCACTCGTCAATGGGAATATCTAACGTTGGTTCCCCTTGAACTAAGATCTTTTCATGCATAATACTCTTTTTTGTCAGTCCGGTTTTATTAAAGGCTTTCTTGGCAACAAACACCGTATACGAAATAAAGGTGCTCTTTTTCAGACCTTTAGGCGCAGAAGGTGAACCTTTTTCACGCATATCAAAGGCAACGTAGCGATCATATTCTCGTAGTGGTCCTGTCGCAGAGCCTGTTAGGGTCATTTTATGTGGCATGGTGATCTCCTCCTACATAGATTTATATATTAATTATTTAGAAGTATGTTCTAAATAATAATACTCTTACTAAACATCAGCTTCTAAGGGATTTCTTCACTTTTTGATTACGAAACTGAACCTTTTAACTGGTCCTGTTGGTGCAATAAGGCTTGTTCCTCTGGTGTTAAGACTTGTCCTAGATCCTGCTTCAGCTGTGCCATTTCTAACGAACTGTACGTAGAACTGTGTTCTTTGAGTATGTTTTCTTCTTCTGACGTTAGTTCTTGCCCTAAATCTTGCTTTAATTGGATCATTTCAAGCTGTTGATCTAAAGAAACAGTTGCTTCTTGTGTACACTCTTTTTGCTCCTGTTCAGCTTGTAACCAATCAGGAACCAATTCCTTACGGATGATCTGTTTAGGCGTAAATAAGGCTGCTGTTTCAGCTTCAGTATGTATGTCTGACTTAGATGCTTGTTCTTCTGTATTCCCTTTTAATAGATTGATAAATTGATTGTAAGCAATTTGATAAACAAGACGACACATTTCATCCAGTGATAGGGGAGTACCCTTATGATTCGCCTCATGCACATATTTATCTAAGCCTACAATGGCTGTATAAGCGACTTCATGAACTTGCTCTTTGATAATCTCAATCTCTGTATCTCGTTTTACTGCTTTAGCTGCATTTCGAATACGAGCATAAAAGTCTTTTAGTTGATGACCATATTTCCCTGCATACACGTTATTTACTTTTTTAGGCACACCTACGATATAAGCAAATGACTGGGAAGCAAATATTAAATGATTATTTAAATGATTTTTAGGTAAATCAAGGTTAATAAAGGGGGACGATGTTTTTTCGTCCTCAAAGCTTGGTGTATCAACGTTTTTAGCACTTTCTGGACTTGTCACAGGAGTTGTCACAGGAGTTGTCATTTCTTCTTGTTGAAGCGTTTGAATACCTGTTGTATCGTGTGCAAAAAAGATTTCATTGCAAATCTGATTAAAGTTCTTATGACTTTTAAGAACAAATACATAGCTGTCAGGATGAGCTCCTGTTGCATCTTCTTTGATATAACGTGCCACAAGCATAAAAGGTGTTTCCTTTAACGATTTCACAAAACGAGAAACGGTACTTTGAGATACATCAAATTTTTGCATAAGTGTTTTGGATTGGATCGCTTGAATGCCTGTAGCCACAAGGTTATAAATCACGTAATCTAACATTTCCATACGTTTTTTAGGGAATACTTTATGTAGGGCTTCTTGTTGTTGTTTAAAATAAGTACGAAGGGTTTCTAAAAACTCTTCTTTCTTTTTACGAAGGGTCGGTTTTTCTTTCCATAACCATTTGAATCGTCCGTTGAAGGTGTTTACATCGGGTAAATAGCAAGTCAATATCTTTGTCATTTGTTCATCTTCTCCTTTAAGGAACACAAAAAAGACATTATCTCCCTTGTAAAAGGAAAACAATGCCTCGATTAAGATAAACTAAGCCCTTGAAATAGATGTCAATATCGTATAAAATAAAACCATAAGTTTTATTTTGTACAAAACTAACTCTATTAACAAGAGACTTCGACAAGTGTTTTCCCTACCGTATTTAGGGGGAACGGTTTAAGAGTGTTGACGCACTACTTAAACAGTTGAAGTCTTTTTTCTATCCGCACGTTTTTGTTAGTTTTATTATAGCGTTAACTAGTCTCATAATTCAATAAAAATTAGCAAAATATATCAAAACAAGTATTTTTAGCTACGATCTGTTTGTTATTTCTTTAGGAGTCGACTTCATCATAGCTGAATTTGTGGAATTTGGGGAGGGGTATTTTTTTACCCCTCCCTAAATAGTTAGAAGTGTGTTATAATGCTGCATTTTTATAATATTAAAGATCTGGTAATTAGTATACTTTTAATGATAATGGTAAATATCTATTCTGGGTAGGGTGATTTTTTCTAATCCTTTTTTGGTAGATGGGGTAAGAAAAAATCACCCTATTCAATATGCTCATAATATGATATAGGTAGCTTTTAACTATAAAGGCAGAAGGGTAGTTTTGGCCTCAAAGATCGTACAGGAGGTTCCTTTATTAGTTATATAGAAGTTATAAGTTGATCCTAAGTTAAACTCTTGTGTTTAGATTTAAAAATAGAGGAGTAAACGACTTAGAGTTAGTAAAAAGTAATGCGCTACTATACAGTCCATTTAATTTTTACTGTATTGTTTGTGAGAGGGAAGCGTATATTTTATCTTGTTCCTTAAGATAGCTCTGTGAGGTTCTTACGCTTTATATAAGCTCGTTTAATATACTCTGAATAGTTTAACGCTTTTTGTATGGTTAGAAGCTCACAATGCCTGTTAAAAGTCTCAGTAACAAACTAAATAGCTTAGAAGTTTGCCGATCAAACAAACGTAATGTATCGATCAAGACATAGGTATGAAAGCTACTTTTACTCATTAATGGCCCTGTTGAACTTAGCTACTACAAATCTTCATTTCACTATACTATAAAAGCAGGCTAAGGCCTGCTTTTATAAACGCTACGATTAATCTTCAAATAAATGGTCCATTTCTTCTGCTGCTTCCCGTTTTCTTTTTTCCCTGAACTGCATTTTTTCTTCTTGAATCTTGTGTAGTGCAACTCTTTTGGCCTTCTTAGTAGCTTCTGTTTCACCGAATTGTGTGGACTTAAACTTTTGAATATTTAAATGGTCATATAAATTATTAACGAGTTCCATTAATACCCGAGTGTCTATTTGTGTGTTCTTTGTCGTTTCTTTTATCTCACTTAACTCATCGTCTAAGTACTGATAAAATCCACTTGCTCTTTTCAGGTAAGCCTGACCTATTGCGTCAATCGTAGCAGTGTCTAAAAATGTTTCATCAGGCTCATTATTTTTTAATCGTTCATATTTTCGAATGATATCTGCAATGGCATCCCCCGGAAAACGATAGCCTCTTTCTTTCATATGCTTATGAAGATATTCATCAGCCTCTTCACTTAAAGAAATCATTCTTCTGTGTTTGCTTGCTGTCATTATTCTTCATCCTCCCCAAAGAGTTTATTGAATGTACGATCCATATTTGTCATCGCATCTGAGCATCTTTGCATTGTATTTATCGTTCGATCATACAAATCATCAATAGCTTGTTCTCTCTTTTCTACTTCTTCCATAATGGATAATGTTTCGATTTGTTCTTTTAAAAAAGCTTGTCTAGAAACACCTTTCTCTTTAGCTAAACGATCTACTTTACTCACAGCAACCGGACATACATTTCTCACTTTAATCTCCATGTTTGTTCTCCTTTTCTGTGTTTTTATCGGGTCAACATAAAAAGCGTAAAAAACATGGTGAAGAGCATAAGGAGTTTTTGCCCCCACAGGGTGTGTGGGGCTAGGCAGAGCCTAGCTTCACCGTGATACCACGAAAGTTGCTTAGGTGCACACCTTAAGGTTCGTTTATGAGTATATAGTGTAGATATAGAGTCCCCTTTACAAGTAACTTATTGTGTATATTCTGATGATGTAAAGTCCCTCTGAAGGTCACGTCAGTTTATCGGGATTGAAGAAGTTTTCTTGATGATTCGTACTCTAAATGTTGAAATCTTTTAACGGCTTCTTTCATGGTAGATACACCTAATTTGCGTATAATATTTTGTCTTTGTGATTTGATTGTGGCTTCTTCTTTAGACAAAATCAACTGCATTTCCCGTCCGGAATATCCATCCAAAGCAAGCTCAAAAACTTGTTGTTCAGCAACGGTAAATTGATTGAGAAATACTTTTTCTTTCAAGATTTTGCATTCCTCTTCTACACGTTTTAGTCGAGCAACTTCATCCACTAAATCAGATGCGACACTCAAAATGTGTTCAATTCCCATTAAAAGTTTTTCACTTTGATCCATGATAAGACCCTCCTGTTTTTTGAGGGCAACCCATGTTATAATAGAAGTCCTTACGAGTTCTACATGGGGTGCTTTCCTAGCAGGGAAAGTGCCCTTTTATTTTGTTTTTTTCCTTACTTCTTTGAATCTTTAAAGAGTTCTTTCTCCAAAAGTTGAACAAGAAATTCTTTTTTGCTCACACCTTCTTCAATACATCTCTTCGCAAATTCTTTAAACAATTCTTCGGGAATATTAGCATTTAAACGCTTAAATCCAGACGGTGTTTTAGTCATGTAATCCCTCACACTTTTTAAATGCAAGTCACTCAAATAAGTGACTTGCATTTAGTCTAAAGGATATAATTACCAGGTTTAATAATTTTTTGTTGTTTTTTACATCTGAAAATTGGACACTATTCACCATATTTAGATCTTTATTCCATAGAGCACCTACTATAATGGCATTGCTTTGAATAAGAAGGATTATAAATAAAAGAAAGGTAGTTATTGAAAGGTTAAACGTTCATTTGTTTCTCTCAAATTTATGTTAGTGTAGAAGTAGTCAGTTATTATTTTCTTACACCCCACTTAATAATCTTTGTACTTGTAAAATATCTTTGAAAAGATTTGTCCTATCCTCTTCTCCTCTGTACAATTGGGTGTATGTCTGACCATCTTTTATAAAGATAATTCTGTTGCAATAGCTTGCTACTTCAGGGTCATGTGTAACTATTACGAGAGTAACATTTCTTTTCTTAACTATTTTGACTAATTTGTTTAATAAATTAATTGTGGCAATTGAGTCCAGATTACCAGTAGGTTCATCAGCAAATATAACCTTAGGCTGATGAATAATGGCTTGTGCTAAAGAAGAAAGTTGTATTTGTTCCTTAGAGATTTCAATTGGATATTTATCTTTCAGCTCGAAAATCCCTAGCTGTTTAGCTAACACCTCAAATTTTTGATTAGCTTCCGTATAAGGAGTTTTTGCTATAGATAGAGGTAAAAGAACATTTTCCTTTACAGTAAGTGTACTTAATAAATTGGAATCTTGAAAAATAAATCCAAGTTGTTTTTTTCGAAAACCTGCTAAATGTTTTTCTTTCATACTACTAATTTCGATTCCCTCAAACTTAATGATTCCTCTACTAATTTTCTTAATAGAGGAAAGGGCGTTAAGTAAAGTTGTTTTTCCCGAACCTGAAGCTCCCATAATTCCTAGAATTTCACCTTCTTTAACGTTAATATCTATGCCTTTTAATACCTTTTGCTTATTGAATTTATTTCCATAGCTTTTATGGATATTATTTGCCTCTATTATATTCATAGATACACTCCATTTCTGTATTTAAATAATTTCTGAAAAGTCTATTTTTATTATAAAAAAAATTCATGCTATTTCCATCTTTTTCCCGAACAAAAAAGCAAAGCATGTGACAATTTTGTCACATGCTTTGCTTTTAAAGAAGGTCATTTAATTTAAAAAGATGATTAGAAATCCAACATGTTTCCTCATGTGTAATTCTAATCTTAAAATCTATTATTTTATAAATAAATTCCTAAATGTCTTTTGAATATTTTCCATATATTTTGTTGCTGAAATATACAAGTGATGACAATTCTTCCGACTTCGTACCCAAGTATAAAATTTCGGTAAATAATTTTAGTATTTCTTCTTTTAAAACTTCTGCTCTTATGTTTTTATTGGCCTTATCACATTTATCAATATACTTGCCTTGGCCTCTTAACGTATAAATATAACCTTGATGTTCTAACTGGTTGTATGCTTTTTGTACGGTATGAATATTAACACCTAAATAATCAGCAAGTGATCTTAGTGAAGGAAGAGGCTGATTTTCTTTATACCGTTGATCAATAATTGACTGTTTTATGTAGTTAGCTATCTGTTCATAAATAGGCTCTTTCTTACGCTGATTATACTTCAAGATATAAACTACTTCCTGTAAAAGTCATAAGAAAAACTCCCTTACTATTTGGATCTAAATTGGGTTTGGCGGGGCCTTTTAAGATTCTCCTTCTAATGTAGATAATAAGTTAATAATTTTTTGGTGAAAAATTTTCTGATTTCCATCGCTGTAAATTTCGTTGTAAAATTTCCCATCTTTAATAAAAATAACTCGATTACAGTAGCTTGCTGCTACAGTATCATGTGTTACCATCATCATCGTTGCATTTTCTTGTTCATTTAATTGCTGTAATAATTGCATTACATCTTTTGAGGCTTTTGAATCTAAGTTTCCTGTGGGCTCATCTGCTAGTATAAGTTGTGGAGAGTGAATGATAGCACGTGCAATTGCTGTTCGTTGCATCTGTCCACCGGATATTTCATATGTTCTTTTCTTTAAAATAGTATGAATACCGAGTTTTTGTGTGACTATCTCCACACGCTTGTTCATTTCTTTCACGTTAATTTTATCGAGAGTGAGAGGTAACAGGATGTTTTCCTCTACTGTTAGCGTATCAAGTAAATTAAAATACTGAAAAACAAATCCTAAATCACGTCGACGAAACAAAGAAATATCTTTTCGACTTAATCGATGGGGGTTTTTTTTATTAATTATCACTTCACCAGAATTGGGAGAATCGATTGTAGAAACCATATTTAAAAGAGTGGTTTTTCCACTTCCCGAAGGTCCCATAATTCCTACAAACTCTCCTTTTTGGATAGAGAATTCAACACTATCTAATGCTTTATAGGGTACTTTACCCTCATAAATTTTTGTCAAGTTCTTCACTTCTAATATGTTCATAAATACACTTCCTTATCATCATTCTTATTCCCAGTGATAGTCTTATTTTAAAGGGAAAACATTACAATTGGCTAGAGAGATTGTCTTTTTCAAATCTTACAATTTTGTAAGGAAATTAAAGATATAAGGGGATTCATTGTAAACCATTAAAAGAATTAATTTCTCTGATTAAAATTACATATTATGGAACCTTACAAGAATGTAAGTAAAATTTAAGGTGAAAGGATGGTAAGATAAATTATATAAAATTTATACTTAAATAGAAAAAAGTTAAAAAATTTAACTTAATATTACATTTTTATTTTAAAAAGGAGACGAGATAGATGAGAAGTATATCTAATGAGGTTCTAGTAAGAACAAAACGATTAACAAAACAGTTTGAAGATCAAATATCAGTAGATCATCTTGACTTAGAAATTAAGCGTGGTCAAATTTTTGGATTTCTTGGCCCAAATGGAGCAGGAAAAACGACAACCATACGAATGCTTTTAGGTCTAATGAAGCCTACAGAGGGAGAGGTTGAACTTTTTGGAAAAACTTTTAGTAATAGTCGATTAGAGATATTAAAACGAATAGGTGCCCTAGTAGAGGCCCCTTCTTATTATAGAAATCTAACAGGATACGAAAATTTAAGGTTATCTAGTAAGATTTTAGGGGTGTCAGAACAACGAATTCATGAGGTTCTAGATATTGTTCGCCTCACAGAAGCAGCCAACAAAAAGGTAAAACAGTATTCTCTGGGGATGAAGCAGAGATTAGGAATAGCATTAGCTTTATTGGGATCACCAGAGTTACTTATTTTAGATGAACCAACTAATGGATTGGACCCAAATGGTATTCACGAGATTCGTCAATTAATTAAGCGCATGCCCCAAGAGTTTGGAATTACCGTTATCATATCCAGCCATAACTTAGCAGAAATTGAAATGGTTGCTTCGCATGTTGGGATTATTCAATCTGGAAAATTGAAATTTCAGGGTACTCTAGACGAAATTAAAGAAGGGAACAAACCTGTTCTGGAGATAAAAGCAAATAATTTATATAAGGCGCAAAACATTCTTCAAAAGTTTGATGTTATCTCTCAAATAGAAGGTGACACTCTACTTATTAATAATTTTACTGGGAAAGCGTCAGAAATTAATAAACAGTTAGTATCAAATAATATAGATGTTGAGCACCTAGTTGTTAAGATGAGAACTTTAGAAGATATTTTCCTAGATATAACAGGGCAAGTGGAGGCGGTCTAAATGTTTTGGCGTATAGTAAATGCAGAACGGATGAAATTAAAAAGTAATTGGGTCCTTTTTTCTGTTGTAATGGCGCCCCTATTTGTATTACTAATTCAATTTGCAAACTTTATGTTTCGTTATCAAAGTGTAGTCAGGAAAGGTGATATACCTTGGGTTAAATTTATTGAGCAACATGCTGTTATTTGGGCAGTAATGATTCTTCCTATCTTAGCTGCGGTATTGTCTAGCATATTAATAGGAGTAGAAAATACAGATAACAATTGGAAGTATATACTTAGCCTACCTTTTAAACGTGGATATATTTATTTAGCTAAACTTTCTATTATCTTTTATCTATTGGTAGTAAGTTCCATTTTACTTGGGTTAGGTATGATTGTGAGTGCAAGCCTTCTAGATTTTCCTGGGCAAGTACCAATAGTATTTCTTATAAAAACATTATTGGGAGCATTGGTTGGGGTTTTTGCAATTTTAAACATTCAATTTTGGTTGAGTACGAAGTTTGAAAACCCTGGTATTCCTTTAGCAATTGCAATTTGTGGTACAGTCACAGCTTTATTCCTATTACAATCTACGTTTACACGCTGGTTACCATGGGTGTATCCATATTTAACTCTTCCTATCAAATTAAATGAAGGAATCAATATTATATGGTATGTATGTCAATCTGTTATATTAGGATTTTTATGCTTTGGAGCTGGTCTACGTCAATTTGTAAATAAAGATGTATAAATAAAAAGGAGGTTCATTAGACCGTGCATTTTATCCAGATACTACAAATGGAATTCCGTAAATTAAAACGATCTTATTCTTGGTTACTAATGTTTACAGCACCTTTACTAATGGTTGCATTTGGAGCCTACAATTTTGTTCGTTATAAAGATGTATTTCTGCAAGGTAATGCTGTACCTTGGGAGAAATTAATTAGTCAAATTGTTACTTTTTATGGTTTATTGCTATTACCCTTATCAATTGGAGTATTAGCAGTATGGCTAGCTCGTATAGAGCATGCAGAAAATAATTGGAAATATTTATTAACTCTTCCTATCAATAGAACATATATATATATTGCTAAAACGATTATTCATATTTTATTAGTAGGTTTATCAATGATAATACTATATGTCGGTATTATCATTGCAGGTAAACTTGTAAGTGTAGGGGATATTCCTTATCAAACCATGTTCCTGAAGATTTTATCTTGCTGGGTAACTTGTTTACCACTATTAGCTATTCAAATGATACTCAGCATACGTTTTACTAATATAGGAATTCCTGTAGGAGTAGGCTTAGCTGCCTCTATAGCTACCATAATTATTTCTAACAGTGCTGCTGGTAGATACTACTTCTGGTCTTTTCCATACTTTTCATTACTACCCAATAATGAGAAAGCAGGTAGTATATCTCCTGTCTATATGATGGTGTTTTCCACTTGTGTATTTATAATTGTTATATTAATGGGTTGCTTTAAATTTCGAAAGCAAGAAGTACAATGATAATTTAAATACAAAATTATGAAGTGATTTTAATAAATTATTCTTGTCTTAACTTTACTTAAACAATGGTTTTTTTATGAAAATTAGCTAAACAAAGAAGTGATTTTTGATTACAGTATATAAAATTGAATTTTATTTTTCTAATAAAGAAAGTGAAATTCAATTTTATATTCTTCTTTAAGTTCCTGTATTTAACTAAAAGGAGAAAGAAATATGACATTTAATCAATTAGTATGTAAAAATATTTTTCGTAATAAAAGGACATATAGTGCTTATTTCTTTAGTAGTTCTTTTTCTATAATGGTTTTTTTTATGTATGCTTTATTCGCTTATCATCCAGCTTTTTCCGTAGATATTATAGGAGGATATGTTTCTTTAGGTTTACACTTTGCCGAGTTTATTATTTATCTTTTTTCTATTTTTTTCGTTTTATATTCAATGGGAACTTTCTTAAAGTCCCGAAGAAAAGAATTTGGAATTTTAGTTATAAATGGAATGTCTCATAATCAATTAAGATATTTAATATTTTTAGAAAATATGATTATCGGATTTTTTTCAATAATCTTTGGAGTTGTGGGTGGTTTACTTATAGCTAAATTACTTTTATTAGTTGGTGAAAATACTCTTGGAATGAGAGGACAACTATCATTTTATTTTCCTATAAAAGCCCTCATTCTAACATTCACAGCATTTTTAATGCTCTTTTTTATAATATCTCTTTTTACCACTAACTTTGTAAAAGATAATAATTTAATTGACTTGTTAAAAGGTGATAGTAAGCCAAAACCTGAGCCTAAATCCTCCATTACTTTATGTATTATTTCTTTATTGTTACTAGGGGTGAGCTACGTAATAGCGTTAATATCTAAAGAGGTTCTTGTAATAGTTGTGATGGTTCCTGTTACGATTGCTGTGATCATTGGGACTTATTTATTTTTCTCACAATTAAACGTGTTTGTTTTACATCAGTTAAGAAAGATAGAAAAATTTTATAAAAATAATATAAATTTGATAGTGATATCAAATCTTATATATAAAATGAGAGATAATGCTCGTCTCTTTTTTATAATTACAATCGTTTTAACTGTTACATTTTGTTCTATAGGTACGCTTGTAGGGGTTTGTTCGATGATAGCACAAACGAATAAAATTAATGAAAATGGAATTAATATAGTTTTATTTATTGGCTTTTTTATAGGAGCTGTTTTCTTTATATCAGCTGGAAGCTTTGTTTATTTCCGTATTTACAGTGACCTTGAAGATGAAATAAAACAATATCAATATTTAACGAAGCTTGGGCTAACTAGTGAAGAGCTATCACGTATCGTTACATTCCAACTTGCGGCAATCTTCTTTGTGCCAATTATAGTAGCCACCATTCATGGAATTGTTGCATTAACTGCTTTACAACATTTATTTAATTTTAATTTAGCTAGAGAGTCAATTCTTGTATTGAGTTCCTTTATAATAATACAAGTTATATATTTTACCATTATGCGCTATAAACACCTAATTACTATTAAGCAAAGAGTAGAATAATTATAAAAATAATAGTATTTTTGCCAAAAGACCATTTTATATAAAATGGTCTTTTTGAATGGTAAATTAATCTTTATTTTTACATAAAGTTCATTATTGTTACAAAAATATACATAAAATTTACAAAATGTACTAGATTAATTACAAAATATGTGTATAATGAGAATTGTTAGGCGCCTGATACATAAAAATACGGGGAGGAATTAACCATGGAAGAGTTAAAAAATGTATTAGTTTCACTTACTGACGAGGAATTAGAAGAAGCTGCAGGTGCAGCAGGATGTGGATGGTCATGCACAATTACTGATGATTGTCCAAACAGTGTATTTGTTTGTTGCTAATTAAAAAACCAATTTGTAAGTAAAGTTAAGACAAGAGGGGGATCTATCACTCTTGTCTTAATTGTTTTGTAGAATTTATCTCTATATGAGGGAGAGAAGATGATGGTCAGTACTTTTTCAAAAGAAATAAATCTTAAAGATTTGAAAAGGGGATTATATTTAACCGAACGTGATGTACAGATAAGTTTTACAAATAATTTGATGGAAAATGAAAATAAAGAAACAACATGGATTCAACAAACTGGGTTACCTTTGGAATATATAGAAAAGCGTCTTTCAGATGATGGCTTGAATAGAGAAAAATTCAAAAATATTTTAGCAAATAGGGATGACCCCACTTCTTCACAAGAAGAACCTAGTTGGATTAAAACATTAGAAGCTATTTTTAATAGGGGAAATTTGGAATTTGAAAATGTATTGTTTGATAACAAAGAGTTAGATAAACATCCTTTTCTTCCTTTTTTGCAGCCCTTTTTAAAATATACTAAATCCATCATTGATAAAAAATATAATGGCTATAAATCTACTAGATACGAAGCAATTATACCAGCTGATGTTCTAGAAAAAGCAGTTATAGAACCCACTTGTAAGGGTTTACTAACTTTATCTATGAGAGTATTAATTTACGAATTAAACTTAGCACGAGTTGAAAATCGTTTAGAAGGTGAATCCTCTGAATTACGCTTTCAAGATTTTATAAGAAATCACATATCAGAACACCATAATATATACATACTTTTAACTAAATATCCTGTACTAGCACGTCTTTTAGTGGAAACAATGGAAAAATGGCAACACGCCATATTTGAAGCGATTGACAGACTTTTAAAAGACCATTCATTAATTAATCATTCTTTTAAAGGGAATTTTGATAAGTTGGTGAAAATTCATACTGGGCAAGGTGACTTACATTGTAATGGACGAAGCGTGTTATCAATGGAATTTGCAACAGGAGAAAAAATTGTTTACAAGCCAAGATCTTTATCAATTGACGTTCACTTTAACAATTTAATTCAGTGGGTGAATAGTAAAGGATTTAAACCTATCTTACAACCTCCACATGTAATAAATCGCGGTCAGTATGGATGGCAGGAATTTGCAAACTATGAAGAGTGCGAAAGCAATGATGCTTGCAATAAATTTTATGAACGGTTAGGTGCTTATGTTGCTATTCTTCATATGTTACATGCTACAGACATGCATATGGAAAATATGATTGCATCCGGAGAACACCCCCAGTTTATAGATTTAGAGTCTTTGTTTCATAACTTAGATGCAATAGCTGAAACCAAACTTACAGCTTTACAAAAAACTTCAGAAGAATTATCCCAATCTGTTCTGAGAACGGCTATTTTACCTGCTTCACTCTTTAAAACAGGTTCTTTTCGTTCTATCGAAATAAGTGGAATAGGGGGACACGCTGGCCAAAGACTTCCAAGACCTGTTTATAAATTAGCAAATAAGAATACAGATAAGATGAAAATGATAAAGGAAGTTGGCTTTCATACCGGTGCAAAAAATCGTGTAATGTTAAATGGTGAAGAGGTAGCACCAGAAAACTATATCCCTCAAATTACTGAAGGTTTTAAAAAAGCCTATATGATATTTTTAGAAAATAAAGACGAACTTTTAAGTCACCAAGGACCTATTATGAATTTTAAAGGGGATAAAGTGCGTTCAATTCTCCGTCACACACAATCCTACTCAACTATGCTAGAAGCTTCATTACATCCAGATAAACTAAAGAATGGTTTGGATCGTGTTCACTTGTTCGATTATTTATGGCGAATAGTTAAATTTAATTCAAAGATGGAACACTTTATTTCATCTGAAACTCGCGATTTATTAAATGGAGATATTCCTTATTTTGTATCTGAAGTCGACTCTTTATCTGTTTGGGATAGTCAGGGGAAAGAAATAAAAAATTTCTTCCTGAATTCTGCGCTTGATCATACTTTACGTAGAGTTGAGGATTTTAGTTTAGAGGATTGTAAAAAACAAATAAGATATATTCAAACCTCTATGGCTACGATGTTAAAAAGATGGGACTTTAAAGAATATAGAAGCAATAGCTCTAAATTTATTCCAGAGAAAATATCTTCAAGAGAAGATTTTATAAACGAAGCAAGAAAAATTGGCGACAAACTCTTACAATCATCTTTCTGGGGAGATGATAAGAAAGACATTAACTGGATCGGCATAGGTGCTTCGCTTAATGATCGATGGTTATTCACTCCTTTAGATGCAACCTTATATGATGGAGTATTAGGAGTCTCCTTGTTTTACGCTTATTTATCGGAAGTTTCTGGGGAAATATCTTATAAGAATGTAGCAAAAGCTGCTGTAAATTCTGCCAATGATTTTCTCGAAAGGTACGATGGATTAAGTTCATTATCTGCATTTCATGGTTATGCATCAATCTCTTATGTTTTCAGTCATTTATCTGTATTATGGAATGATGAAAAATATATGAATGAGGCTCTTCAAGCTCTTTACCAATGTGAAAAATGGATTGAAAAAGATAACATGTACGACTTAATAGGGGGAGTAGCAGGCACTCTCTTAGTATCTTTAAGACTTTATAAATTAACTGGCTGTAGCAGAGCTCTGAATATTGCCATTAAATGTGGTGAACATCTTATCAAAAATGCAAGAAAGCAAAAAGAAGGCTATGGATGGGTCTCCTTTATGGATAATGAGACTGCTTTAGTAGGATTGTCTCATGGTGCTGCCGGGATTGCATGGGCTTTATCAGAGTTATATGCCCAAACTAACGACAAAAGATTTCTAGAATTTAGCAAGCAAGCTATTAGATATGAGCGTAGTATGTTTATTCCTGATGAAGGAAATTGGGCGGATTTAAGATACCGTGAGGAACGAAAAAACCTAGGAATTAGCACTCCAGTTCAGTGGTGTCACGGTTCCGCAGGTATAGCATTAGGACGTTTAATGACAAAACTTCATTGGGAAGATGCTGAAATGAATAAGGAAATAGATGTAGCTATAAAAACTACATTAGAGGAAGGTTTTGGAGGCAGCCATTGCCAATGTCATGGAGATTTTGGCAATATAGAAGTTCTTTTATTAGCATCAGATATATTATGTAATGACGACTTGTTAGAGAAGGCACAGCAGATTGGTTCGTCTATCGTAAAAGAAGCTGAGAAGAGTGGATGGTTCTGTGGAATTCCCCAAAATGAAGAGACTCCTGGATTTATGCTAGGGTTAGCTGGAGTAGGATATGGCTTGCTAAGGCTTGCTAATCCTAATACAGTTCCCCCAGTAGTCACTTTAGGAACTCCTCTGAGGAATGGAAAATGATAAAGAGCAGGAATAGACGTTACCGTATTCCTTTCATCGAACAGATGGAACAATCGGAATGTGGACTATGCTGTTTAGCAATGATTCTTTCATATTATAAAAGTGAATACACATTATGGGAGCTAAGGGATAATTGGGGTGGCGGACGTGAAGGCATAAACCTACTAATTATAAAAAAGATTGCAGAATCCTTGAATTTAGAAACAGCTGCTCAGCGTGTATCTGCTAAAAACCTTGATAAAATTCAACTCCCTGCCATTTTACATTGGCAGGGAAATCACTTTGTGGTAATAGAAAAAATTCATAATAATAACATACACATAGTAGATCCAGCAATGGGGCGTCGAGTCATAAATTTAGAAGAGATGAATATCAACCAAGAATTTATCTGTCTGTCTATTCAGCCAACTACAGATTTAAAACGTCGTAAGATAAAAAAAGTTTGGCATGAATATATAAAATTTTTAATGAAGGAGCCTCGTTTAGTCAGTTTTATTATCTTATTTTCATTATGTGTTCAGCTTCTTGCTATCGTTACGCCCATGTCTGTCCAATTCATAGTAGATAACGTAATAATGAAAGAAGATAACTATAATTTTACAGGTATACTACCAATTGCATTGATACTATTAGTGGCTCTTCAATTTATTTTTTTCTTATTAAGGGCAAGAACTCTTGTTTATTTACAAAACCGTCTTGATTGGAATTTGATGGAACGTTTTTTTAGCAGTTTATTAAAATTACCCTTTCACTTCTTCCAAATGCGATCAAGTGGGGACTTAATACTGAGGGCGAACAGTAATATGATTGTTCGGGAGATTTTATCCACTAGAACGGTAACAATGTTATTGGACGGCGGTTTAATTATATGCTTTTTATTTTATATGTTTTATAAGTCTCCGTATTTGAGTATTTATGTTGTAGCAATAGGAATAATTCAAGTTGCCTTAATGTTGATTGGTAACCGTTATACTAGTCGATTATCTCAGGAGGAGATTTTGAAACAAACAAAGGCTTCAAGCTACTTAGCTGAGGTGCTACGAGGTATATTGGTAGTGAAATCAGTAGGGGTAGAATCTAGGGTACATAATGAATGGGCAAATATGTTTTTGGAACAAATTAAAGCTTCTAAAAGACGAGGAATCTTTAGTGCTTATGTAGACAGTGTTATGCAATCTTTACGTATTGCTGCACCTCTAATTGTTCTTTTGATAGGAGCCCAGGAAGTCATTTCTAAAAATATGTCAATTGGTTCAATGTTAGCTTTCTACACGCTATCTATTAGTTTTTTTACTCCTTTAACCTCTTTAGTTACAACTTCTAACCAGATGGTTTTAATGGGAACTTATTTTAGACGTATCTTAGATATACTTGAAGCTACTCCTGAACAAAATGATGAGCTCGTTGTAAGTCCGCCTGAACTCCAGGGGGAAATTGAACTTAAAAATGTTAGCTTCAAATATAATCAGTATGGTCCTACCATTGTAAGGAATGTATCTTTAAAAGTTCATCCTGGTCAATTTATAGCTATTGTAGGAACTACAGGTTCTGGGAAGAGTACCTTAGCTTCGCTTTTACTAGGATTGTATCAACCTACAGAAGGACAAATACTATTTGACAAGCAAGATATTAAATATATGGATAAATCCAAGTTTCGTCAGCAGATAGGCGTAGTTACCCAACAAATACATTTATTTAACAAATCTATTTTTCAAAATATTGCATTCCATAATGAAAATCTTACTTCTAGAGAGATAATCGAATCTGCAAAACTTGCAGAAATTCATGAGGACATAATGGGTTTACGTATGAATTATGAAACTGTTCTTTCTGAGGAAGGAAGCAATTTATCCGGTGGACAACGTCAACGTCTTGCTTTGGCCCGGGCTCTTGTAAATAAACCCAAAATTTTGTTATTAGATGAAGCGAGTAGCGCACTAGATACAGTTACAGAACAAAAGATTCATCAGAATTTAGAGAAATTAAATTGTACGAGGATTGTTATTGCACATCGATTAAGTACAGTTAAAAAAGCAGATAAAATTATAGTCGTAGATAATGGAGAAATTATAGAAACTGGAAGTCATGAGGAATTACTAGACCTGGGTCGTGAGTATAGGAATCTTTATGAAAATCAATTAACAAAAAGGACTATGGAGGTATCTAGATGAAGAAGTATTTTCAAATTGGAGCTTTAGCTTTTGTAATTATCATAGTTGGATTTGGAATTTGGGCATATAATAATCCACAAGCTGCTATAGAGACATTTTTTGATATGGGTGGTAATGAAGAGGGTGAATCTATTCCACTTATAACTGGAAAAGAAGTGAATGGAGATACTATATCTTTAAAACAGTATGAGGGTAATAAATTCGTAGTTATGCTTGGTAAAATTGATTGTGAAGTGTGTCAAAAAGCTTATCCGACATTGGAAAAGTTAAAAGCAGAACACCCTGATACCCGATTTGTATTAATAGGACAAGGAAGTCCGCAAGCTTATGCTAAGGTAAAAAAAGAACATGGTTTTGAATTTCCTCTTATTTCGGCAAGCAAGGATATTCAAAAGCAAATGAATTTCAAAACTTTTCCTGTTTTTTATCTAGTTGACAAAGATGGTGTTATTGTTAAGAGATTAAATGGATTTGATAAGGAGAAATTACAGAACATTCTTAATGAAGGTGAGTCTTGATGAAAACTAGTGTACAAATTATAACTTTACAAGTAATTGCGATTTTAGGCTTGATCATTTGTATCTATTTATATCTATCTCATGTTGCTAGTAGTTATTTCTGTCCTGTAGGAGATTGTTTGAAGGTAAATAGTAGTCAATACGCTGAAGTAGGTAATATCCCCATGTCTATATTAGGTATTTCTTTTTATGCGTTCTTGTTTGTATTAACTTTTTTCCTAAAAAGAAATTTCTTCAAATTGATTATTAAGGTTTCCTTAGTAATCGGATTATTGTTCTCTATGTATTTAACTTATCTAGAGTTATTTGTAATTAAAGCCATTTGTTTCTGGTGTGTAATGTCGTTTTCTCTTGTTATTATAGGAAGTATAGTAGCATTTTCCCCTTTTTCGAAAAATGTAAGTGAAGTTTAAAATAAGAATTGTTTTTCGCTTTTTAATTCTAAAAAGTGTAGTACACATATAGCAAAGCGTTAGCATTACTTAAAATTGAGTGCTGTGAAAGATTAAATACTTATTTTAATGAAGGACTGGTTGGTTTTGAAAGACTTAGCAGTGACTTCAGTAAACATATTAACTTGAGTTGAAGTAGATATTCTTATCTCACACAAGGCTTTTTAGTTATGAACCGATATGTTTAATGTAAGAGCCTTTCAGGGGCGCCAAAAAGAAAAGCTTGCATCAAAATGGTGCAGGCTTTTTTATCTTTTATAGGTGATTGGAGAAAAAACTCAACCATATAATGGCGAGATACAGTATGAATGAATTACTATGCAGGGTTAGAGACACCTTCCTTAACTAATGGAGGAATTTTTCTGAGTTTAAGATGTATAAATTATACACCTTTAGTTCTCCTAATGTTCTTGTTCGTAACTATCAAAATCCATAATTATCACTGGAATACCACTATTGTTATGCGTAATTAGCCAAATTGTACATAAGACATTAGATAAGAAAATAGAGTTGTGCTTAAAAAGAGTCAAGCAGGAGAGGCGAAAGAGCATTTTTAAATTAAGTAAACCCTGGAGTTTTTCTTTTTCCTTTCAAAAAAAGAATTAAACAAAGTCTAATCCTTTTTTACTGTATTGTTATTAAACTTAAATTGACGCCTTAATCTGCTTTGTGTAGAAAAAGCGTACAATGAAGAAATAAGCAATCTGAATGACTAGAAAAACACTTAGAACAATAACGGATTCCTTAAATAGATTAAAGTAGAACAGGTGTGATAATGCCGTAAGAGCTACAGCACCATGAATAAGCGCCACAACGATTGGTACGAAAAACAGAATCATGGTTTGCCTATTTAATACTTTTTTTAATTCCTTATCAGTTAATCCCATTTTTGATATAGACTTGAATTTTTGTTTATCTTCATCCAGATCCATATAAAGTCGGAAGTATAGAAAACTACCAGCTGATACAAAAAAGACAATACCAATAAATAGTCCAACAAATAAGATGGGACCGTAGCCTTTCATTATTTCATATATTTCATAATCTACTGCTGTAATCTCAGATCTTGGTAGTTTCTTGTATAGCTTTTCAGAGGCTGCTATCACCCTGTCTTTTCCATCTTGTGCTTGCCAAGCATAATAGCTTTGCTCATCCTCTGGCTTAGGAAGTTGACTATAGTCTTCATCGGATACGATATAGTATGAACCAGATACAGGTAGGGATTTTGACTGAATGATTTCCTTTACTCTTAAAGTAGAGCCTGAAGTTAATTTAATTGTTTCATTTAGTAAATCTCTCTTTGGCTTGAGGTTTGTACCGATAAAATCAACAACCATAACCTGACCATTTTTTAAGTTAATAGGAGTTTCTCCAGTAAGTAAGGCAAATCTGTTAAAATCAGACTGATTAACAATAAGGGTTTTGTCTCTACCAACTTTATAATAATCTAACATTGTGTGCTCTGAATATGCCTTAATGTTTTCTTCCTTTAAAGTCTTATTTATAAATGCTACATTTTGTTTCTCGTTATCTTTAGATGGCTTATAAGAAAATGAAGCTGCATAAGTAGATTTTACGCTTGAAGTCATAACGGTTTGAAATCCGAATAAAGAACCAATTGCACAAAATGCGACGGTTGAAACCATAGCTACCATGAAAAAAGTTCGCGCATTATCTTTCATACGAAAGGCCAAATCCGAAAATAGCAACATGTTGGTTTTAAACCAAAAAACACGCTCATTCTTCCTTAGTCTTCCAATAATAAATACGCTTAGTTGCGTAAACAACAGATAAGTTCCAATGCAAACAACGATACTAACTGGAATCATTGCACCTACAACCATTGCTCCCTGTGCTAATAAGGCACCAACATACCCTGCTCCTAATAAAAGTACAGCTAATACTGTTAAAAAAAGATTCGATTTTGGCTCACCCTTAGATATTTTACTGCCTTTAATTAATTCCATTAGCTTTTTACTACGTAGAATATACGTGACAAATATGGAAATGAAGAAAAATAAAATTGTAAAAGAAACAAAAGTAACTATGATTGCTTTGGCTGGAAAATAAAAAGATAGCGCATGTTCAATAATAAATACATTTTCAGCTAGTAGTAAAATGGCCTTTGCAAAAACAAGGCCAAGAAATATACCGCCTAGTGTTGCTGAAAATCCAATGAGCATATTTTCTATAAACACCATCAAACGAATTTGTTTCATTGACATACCTTGCATCATTAATAAACCAAACTCTTTTTTACGGGATTGTAAAAAAGAGCTCATGGAATATAAGACAAACAATAAGGAAAACACATAAATAATTCCTGCTGCCGCATTCATTCCTGTTGTTACGCTCGAGCTCATATCGTCTTCATTTAATACAGGATGGTTGGCAAAAATAGAGAAGGTAAAAAAGACCATGACCGTAAACAAACTGCTAAGAAAATAGGCTACATATAACCTCTTATTACGTATGACGTTGTTAAACGCGAACTGTCGAAAGGTCATGTGCATTACCACCTAATAAAGAAAGTGTATCTATAATCTTTTGGAAAAAGGCCTGACGATTATCACCACGATGTATTTCTGAATAGAATTTACCATCACGGATAAAGATGACACGATTACAATAGCTAGCTGCCTGCGCCTCATGTGTCACAAGCATCATTGTAGTTTTCTCATTTTTATTGATAAACTCAAGCATTTCCATCACGTCTTTTGAAGACTTGGAATCAAGATTTCCTGTTGGCTCATCTGCCAGTAAAAGCTTAGGAGTATGAATCATAGCTCTCGCCACAGCTGCTCTTTGTGCCTGTCCACCAGATATTTCATAAATCCTTTTTTTCATAATGCCCGTAATTCCTAATTTCTCAGCGATTTCATATGCCTTTTCCTTCATTTCACCCACTTTTTTTCCGTCCAATGTTAATGGTAAGACAATATTTTCTTCAACGGTTAAGGTATGAAGTAAATTAAAGTCTTGAAAGACGAATCCCAATTCCCGACGGCGAAATTTTGCTAATGCGTCTTTTTTTAATATATGGGGGTTCTTTTCATTAATTAGGATTTCCCCTGTTGTGGGTTCATCAATAGTAGCAATTATGTTTAGGAGCGTTGTTTTCCCACTTCCTGATGGACCCATAACCCCTACAAATTCCCCATCGTCAATGGTCAAATTTATATCCGTTAACGCACGATAGGCAATTTTCCCTTCATAAATCTTACTCACTTGTTTTACTTTTAACATCACAAGCTCTCCCCTCCATGTACTTGAGTTGTGATTAGTATATCTTTTATGTAATCTTAAAAAAATCGTTTTTCCTTTCACTTATCTTACATCCTTGTAAGGTTTTGTGTTTTCCCAAAAATCACCTGAAAGGCTGACCCTTGGCTCAATTTGGATTCAAATTCAAGTCGATGGCCAAGGTGATCAGCTGCTTCTTTCGCTAAATATAGGCCCATACCTGTAGATTCTCTAAACTTCCTTCCGTTTTCCCCTGTATAAAAGGGGTCAAACACACGGCGCTTGTCCGTTTCAGGAATCCCAACACCAAAGTCTTTCACCTCTAAAACAGCCTCTCCTTCTTTTTCAAAAATGGTAATATCAACTCTATTACTCACCCCTTTAGAGTATTTGACTGCATTATTAATCAACTGTGAAAAAATAAAGAACAGCCATTTTTCATCCGTCTCAACAATCACTTCTTCTTTTTGCTGCAGGACATTGGGGTATACTCGATTCCGTATATAAAACCTTTTATTTTCACTATTTACTTCCTTAATTACCGTGGACAAATTTACAGGTTTAATATGGAAATCTTGTTCAATGGTCCGGAGTCTTGCCATGTAGAGGATTGTGTTTAAGCCGGTTTTCATTCGGTCTGTCTCCTCACGAATACTTGAAGATTCAGGTTCATCTAAGTTTTGAGCAATTAGTTCAATAACAGAAAGAGGTGTTTTCATCTGATGGACCCATTGATCCATAAACTTTAAGTGCTCGTCTTGCTTGGCCTCTAACCCTTTTATTCTGGTTTGATAATGCTTGTACTGACTCTTTAGCAAATAGTCAAGCGCTTGGGAAATTGGAGAAGCTTCCGTCGTCTGAAAAGAGTCATCCAAGGAAGAAAGTTCGTTTGTTAATCTCCTATAAAATTTGCGGCGGCTTGAATAGTGGTAAGCAAGGTAACCTGTGAGAAAAAATAGTCCAAGAAAGACTGCATAGAAGGCTGGAAGAAGATGTCGATAACCATCAAGCCAATAAATGGAAAGAACTACAAAAAATTGTACGATTTGTGTAGCAATTAAAAAAGTATGCTCCCTAAAGAATAATTTCATTTCATTCCACCTTTCACCATGTAACGATCAGGCGGTAGCCAGCACCCCTAACGGTTTCTACTAAACCTGAAAGTCCAACTTCCTCAAATTTCTTTCTTACTCTTGCTATATTTACATTTAGGGTATTTTCATCTACATAGAATTGTTCATCCCACAGTTTTTCTAGCAAATCTTCACGTCCGGCAACACGAGGATATCGCTCTAGTAAACTTTCAATTATATCTTTTTCTTTTTTTGACAGCAGGATTGTTTGATTGCGGAATGATAATTCTAATCTTTCAGGAAACAGCTTTAATCCCTCTACCTCTAATATTCGTTCTTGGACTTTTGAAGAATATTCTCCGTAGGCGCGGCGAAGCTGACTACGGATTTTCGCCATTACAATTTCAGGATAAAACGGCTTTGTGATAAAGTCATCGCCACCATTTTCAAGTGCCAACACTTGATCCATCTCCCCTATTCGTGCCGATATAAATATAACTGGACAGATAGACTTGTTTCGTATTTGCCTACACCAGTAATACCCATCAAAGCTAGGAAGATTAATATCTAATAATACAAGGTCTGGCTTTTGCTTATAAAACTCTTCCATCACATAATCGAAATTCTCCACGGTGATGACATTATAGCCATATTTCCCTATATAAGACTGAAGGTGCTCCGCGATTTTGGGATCATCCTCAATGATTAATATTTTCTGCATCTCTTCACTCCCTCTTCTCTAGAAAATTATGCCACAAAAAATACATGAATTCAAAACACATAAACAATTAAAGGAATATATCCTTATTTTTGTCTAAAAGAACATTTTACTTTTTTAAAAATAAAGGAGCTTGCAAGGAAATACTTTCTCCTTATAAGACCTTGGTACATAATCCTGAGTTGACGTCATAGTCTATTTTTGAATTATTGGAGAGGGAGAAGCAAGGGGGAGCTTACGTTTATCCTAGCGTGATAAAGACATCATTCTCATAGGGTGCTTCAAATCCTCGGTGAAGTAACTCTTCTAATGTTATCTCTTCATGTTGTTCTGTAACCGCCATAATCGGATATTCTAACGAGATAATACGGGCATCTTGCTCTTTTTCTTCATCTTTCTTCACAAAAAGCTGAAACAGTGCAATATTTTGTTCAGTATGATAAAAATGACGCTTACTAGGTTTGCCCCCACTTCATGCGTATGCTTGAACGTTTCTAAATCTTCTTCATTTACAAAATAACAGTTGATTCCCCGGTTTTCTTCTTAGAACGCCGGTCACAGTTCTTGTTTAATATATTTATTGACTGGTGTAACCGAGATATCTGGTTGTTGCGCTACCTCTTTTGTTGTAAGTTCAAGCTTTCTTATTTCCTCGTGTAAACGAGCGACACATTCGATATGCTAGTCGTCTTTATTAGTAGAGTTTGAATTTTCTTGTTAAGATAAATGTACAAATTATTATATTCGATAAAATAGATATGATATAAATCATTTATTAAATGGTGATAACTTTACTGTTATTAAAGATAATAATTAATATTTCTTTGTATTTGTAGTGATTAGTAATTTATCATAGTAAATTTATATTTAAATATAGGTTAAAATTATCCATAAAATATATGTAAATATTAAAACTATATTATAAAAATATAGTTTTAATATTTACACTAATGGACGACAAATACAACGTTTTTCATCATCAAAATATTTTACTGTACCTGTTTTACTTTCCAATATCAATAATCTCCTAAAAACTTTATTTAATAAGTAATTATATATGAAGACAAAAATAAAATGCTTTATGTAACCAAAAAAAGCCTCTTTTCTAGAGGGAGGCTTTTGAGCTTATTTTTGTTGGAATAAAATGTTTGTTTAAACTTTCGTGCTGGATACTTTTTACGGTCTTTCTGTCACTTTAATTGATAATTTGCGTATATTTTAAGTGTTATTTTGCACATCCGATTTTAAAACCCCAGCTAACTTCACATGAGAAGATTAGCTGGGGTTCTTAATTATTTACATCCAATCATTTATAGAACTATTTGTAAAAAAAGCGAACGCTCTTTGTTCAGTAATCGCGCCCTTTTCTGGAAAAAGGAATCAGTTTTTAACTTTCTCTATGCACCCTATTGCTGGATCACCAAAAGGTCATACATTACTTAATAGAAATAGCCTTTTCATGACTCAAAACTAATATTATTTGTTAATCATATTTAATTACCATTATCCTTCATTTTTATAAAGAAGCTTCATTTAAAACAATACATATGCCGTAAATACAATAGCTAACACCATACGATAATAGGCAAAAGGTGTTAATCCCAATTTTTTAAGTATCCTTAGGAAGGTTACTACAGCCACCATTGCTACAATAAAAGAAGTAATAAAACCCGTTACAAACATTGGTATATCATTTGTACTTAAGTAATTCCAACTTTTTAATAAATCTAAACCTGTTGCACCAACCATAACAGGAATAGCAATTAGAAATGAAAATTCTGATGCGGTTTTATAACTTGCCCTTGTCAATAATCCTCCAGAAATTGTTGACCCTGCTCTTGAAAAACCAGGATAAACTGCTAAACATTGAAATATGCCAATTGTTAATGCCTGTCGATAAGTTAATTCATCTAATGAATGGGAAATAGGTTCTTGTTTCTTTTTTTCTGCAAAAATCATAAGTATAGCACCTGCTACAAGACCAATTACAACAGTATTTGGACGAAATAGATATGTTTTAATGATATCATGTAATAACAAACCAGCAATTACCGCAGGTAGAACACCTAATATGATGTGTAAAGCATTGAATTTCTTTTGTTTCTCTAAAATTGGCCTAATATTAAATAATGAAATGAGGCGCTTGCGATATAAGACAGAAATAGCAAGTATTGCCCCTAACTGTATAACAATCTCGAATGTTTTCGCTCTTTCACCTTCAAAACCTAATAAATGACCAACTAATATCAGATGACCTGTGGAAGAAATCGGTAAAAATTCTGCTAACCCTTCGACAATTCCTAATATAATGGCAATTACAATATCATTCATCCTTTTACTCCTAAAAAATATTTTTATTGATCAATGAATATCCACCTTTTTAAAGTAGACAATTGTTGCAATGAATCCAATGATAGATGTAGCAAAAATAGTGGTATAAGAAATTTCCGCAGGGTATGTTGGTAGAAGAGTACCATTTGCGATATCTCCTGCTGCTGCCCATGGAAATAGCGCCCTATGTTCCGAATTTCCACTCATTACGTTAATCAAGGTTATTACGATTGTTAATATAATTGTTGGCACATAATTCTTCATCACAACTGCTACAAGTACAATTGGGGTTGATAGAATAAAAACAAGTACTCCACCCGTAATAAATCTCCCTAAGTATTCAGCCATCAATGGGGTACTTAGACCTTGGAACTGCCCTAATATCCCTAAAAGTAGAGTTAATCCCCAAGCAACTAATGTCAATAGCATGATCCACATTAATAAAATGATTAATTTACTCATAATAAAGTTTATTCGTGACACTGGAATGGTTAAAAGATTTTTCAAGGTGTCTTCCATATATTCACGGCTAAAGAGATAAGCAGTAATGACTCCATATAAAGGAACCCCTATTATTAATACAGTATACAAATTAGTGTCAGAAAAAATTTCAGAAAAAGTAATTAGTTGTGCCGGATCTTCAGTTTTCATGTGGACATAGGATGCGACTACCACCATAAAGGGGGCTACCACTGATCCTAGAATGCTAATGAAGAACATCTTAGAGCGTTTAAGTTTTAAAAGTTCCGTATATAATAGATTAACCAATCGTGCCACCCCCAACTAATTTAGTAAAGTAGTCTTCTAATTTGTCTTCACTCATCATAATCTTGAATACTTCAATATCGTTTTGTACAAACAATTTAGTCATTTTCCCCTGTTGTCCTAGATGAGAATAGACTCGGATATTGCCATCATCATGAACTTCATAATCTAAAATATTAAAGTGCTTCTCTAGAAGCATCACTGCTTTATTGTCGTTAGATACTTGGAACTCTATATATCTCTGGTTTCTTTTTCTAAGATGATCAGATGTGATCTCTTCTAAGATCTTCCCTTCATGAATGATCCCCAGCGTATCTGCCAACTGCTCTATTTCTGATAAAATATGACTAGAAATCAATATCGTTATATTTCTTTCTTCGGCTAATGATTTAATTAGGCGACGCATCTCTTTAATGCCAATAGGATCCAATCCATTGGTAGGTTCATCTAATATTAATATTTCGGGATAATGGACAAGAGCTCTGGCAATTCCTAATCTTTGCTTCATTCCTAAAGAATATTTACCCACTAGCTTTTTCGTTTCATTGTGAAGGCCAACAATCTCTAACGCTTCTTCTATTGCATTTTTCTTGTAAATCCCCATGATTTTAGCATTAATTAGTAGATTTTCTTTGGCTGTAAGGTTTTCGTAAAACCCAGGCATTTCGACCATAGAACCGATTCTTCTCAAAATCTCTTTTTGATTCTTGAACAAATCTTCTCCGAATATTTCGATTTTTCCATTGTTTGGTTTGATTAACCCCAATAACATTCTAATTGTAGTCGTTTTCCCTGCACCATTTCGCCCTAAAAAACCGTATATCTCCCCTTCATTCACATTCATATTCAAATGATCTACTGATGTCTGATTGCCATATATCTTCGTTAAATCAGTGGTTTTTATGATTACACTCATTTTGTAACACCTCCTTGTAGTAAGCATAGTTACATTATAAGAAGGCACATTTAAATGCTTCTTATCTATTTCTTAATTATTTCTTAAATCTGTTCATGTGGTTATATCTTGGGATCGAAAAGCCAAACGTAGTTTTTTCCCACGGAATACTCTCCACCCATATTTCCCCTTGATTTTTTTCAACAAGTGCTTTAGCTATGGCAAGTCCTAGTCCACTTCCCGTACTAAAAGGAGTCCTAGATTGATCTCCCCGATACATTCTTTCGAACACGAATTCTAGATCCTCTTTTGGAATACCAGGTCCCTGATCCCAAATATGCAGTTGATATTCATTCACTTTTTCTATAAGCTCTATCCCTAATAATTGCCCGTCTTTTCCATATTCCAATGCGTTCTTAATTATATTACGTATGATTCGGATAAGGCTTAGACGATCTGCCATGACAAAGCAATTTTTTTCAGGAATACTAATATGTAGCTCTACACGATTGTTCTTCATTTCATGCAAAAACTCAATTAACGATTCCCTAACAATTTCAGCTAAATCAAGGAATTCTTCCTTCATTGGGATTTCATCTGCATCAAGCTTTGCCATATCAAATATTTCATCAATCAATTGTTTTAAACTGCCTGCTTTCTTAGAAAGAATATTAAGATATTCTTGTTTTTCATCTTCTGACGTTGCTATGTCATCTTTGAGGGCATCAATATATCCAATAATTGAGGTAAGAGGAGTTCGAATATCATGTGAAATACTAGATAGAAGGCTTTTCCTAGCTGTTTGAGATTTGGCCGACTGAACTTGAACTTTTTCTAGCTCTTCAATTAATTCATTAATAGAAAAAACGACTTCATCAAATAGGTAATCGTCCTTGGCTAATAATCTGGTCTTAAAGTTTCCTTTAGTTGCCCGCCTTAACTCCACAGCCATGTGTTTTAACCTAACGCGAGTAAGAAATCCTTTTATTAAAACAATGAATGTTACAGTCAATAATGAAATAAATAAAGACCCCTTGAACAGTCCTATTGCATGATCATACATATCTAAAAAAAAGAGTCCGGTAATCATTATAAATTGAAAGGTAATAAGCAAGATATACTTGTCATGATTCATCTTTTTCACCTATAAACTTATATCCTATGCCCCATATAGTTTGAATGAACTGCGGGTTTGAGGGATCTATTTCTATTTTCTTTCTAAGTTTTCTAATGTGTACCATCACTGTATTATCATCTTCTATATAGTTTTTGTCCCAAATATTACGAAATAATTGTGTCTTGGTAAATACCTGTTCAGGGTGGGAAGCGAAAAATTTCAGCAGTTCAAGTTCCTTTGCGGTTAATGATATTTCTTCTCCTCTTACAGTAACTGTGTATTTTTTTAGATCAACCGTTAAGCCTTTGAATCTTATAAGTGTATCTTCACGAGGTGTGCAATTACTACCTAATATCAAAAATCTCCTCATAAGAGCCTTGATTCTCGCGACCACTTCATTGATGCTAAAAGGCTTAGTGATATAATCATCTGCGCCAATACTTAAACCTAAAATTTTATCCACTTCGTGATCCTTTGCAGTGAGCATAAGTATAGGCACATTTGTTTTATTCCTAAGCCTCCTGCATACCTCAATACCATCAACATTGGGCATCATTAGATCTAAGATTATTAAGTTGTATATATTCAAATCAAATAAAGCAAGGGCTTCTTCACCGTTTGCTACCACATCTACTTTATACCATTCTCTTTCTAGATATTTTTTCAACAGATCTCTAATTTCTTTGTCATCATCAGCTATTAGTATTCGAATATCTTCCATATTTTCACCTACTATTCTTTAATTGCAGTGTACTATAGCATATTTCAACCTCAATAATAGAATGTTTTTATTATCAATAAGTTCTTTTTGGTTACATTGATTTTTACTCCTTTACTCTCAGATAACTGACCTTCAGATAGAATATTTTAGATGATTAAATAAGATTTTTAATCTACATCGGTAGTTGCATTACTACCACCTTTAATTTTCTCTTCTTCTCTTTCAATAGAATAGTTCGTTTATATTAAAAATCACCTCTAATATAACAATATCTTAAAGGGTTATTTTTTACATTATTTTGATGAATCTTTTGTAAATCGTTTTTAATAAGTAGGATATTCCTTGTTTCACTCTAATTAAACAACCGTAAGCTTCAATATACTATCTAAAAATCCCTTTTTTATTAAATTATATGGCTCGATTGCTGAACAAAGTTAAAAAATAACATATTTTCTAATTAATCAAAAAAATTGTAAGTTATACTATGTAAAGGATTCATATAGGAATGTAAAAAAGATGGAGAGATTTAGTTATGAATTTACAGATAATGAATTGGTCGCATTTCCCATTAACGAAGAGTCTATTGCGAAACAAATGGCAGATGAATGTGAAGGTGAGATTGTAGTGAAAAACGCTACATTTAAGGGTTATATTAGGCAAGGAGAAAGGTGAAGTGATTATATAAAATATAAAGAGAAAAACTTATGTAAAGTCTATACCTTTAAATAAAAGATAAAATACTTGCCTTTTAAGAAATTATTGTATTCATAATAACATAATAGAAAATTTATGAGTATTTAATGTTGATATATTTTCAATAATATAACCTATATTAGAAATACAAAATAAAGGTCTTTCGCAGAAAGAAGTAAATTAATAAATCCTTTTATAAAAATCAAAGTTTTATCATTTACACTTAGTGATGACAAATTAGAGATTATGCTCGTAATATACACTTAATATTGTTTTATAACGAATAATATAAACACTAAATGTATAACATTTCTTACATAAAAATAATTATTAATATATTTTATTAAAAATAGCGTTAATAATTACACATATTGTAGAAAAACCCACAATTTGTCGTCACTTAGAGTAAATAGTAAAACTAATTATTTTCATGAAGTACTTTATGATTTACTTAACATAAAATTTATTATCGACGCTAAATTACTAAGAGAAAATTTTCAAAGTATATGTGTATATCAATCTATAAAACTGTACAGACTAATAACGTATTCCCCCCCTATTCCAATAAATTTGAAAATCCTTTGCTTTTATGGCAAAGGATTCTTTTTTTATTAAAAGTAATTTATTAAAGGATTTAGCTTTTTTATTTTCCAATAAATAATTCAGGAAAATATATAACAATTATAGAATTAAAGTAAAGTTATACGTTATATAGAAAAAATGTAGGGGGAAAACGAATGCTTAAAAAGTCTATTCATGCCGCAGCTAAGAAAATGCAAATAGATTTTGCGGAAGTAACAGAAAACATTAACCATATGGGAGAAAGAGGGGGTAGCAGAGAAGAGATCTTACTCAAATATTTAGAAGATTATATTCCTATTAAATATGAGATGAATAATGGAGTAATAATCGATGCAACGGGAGAACAAAGTAGGCAACAAGATATTATCATCTATGATTCATTTAACAGTCCTGTTTTATTAAATATGCAGTCTACAAAAATGGTACCCATAGAGAGTGTTTTTTCAGTAATTGAAGTTAAATCATCATTAAATAAAACTGAGATAAACAAGTGTGTAAATAATATCTTAAGTGTTAAATCTTTAGTTAAAGATAGTCTGGATGGAATAAATTCACCCACAGCCGGATTTGTATTTGCTTTTACTTCATCTACAACACTAGAAACATTATTAGATAATCTAGTCGAAAAAAATAAAGAAGTGGAAGAAAATAAACAGATTAGTGCGTTGTGTGTGTTAGATAAAGGGTTAATTGTAAATGTATCAAAGAAAGGGTTAAAAGACATTACTCTTATACCAAATGAAGATACCACTCCTGCAATAATTAAAAATACACCTGAAAATAATTTAATGTTATTCTATCTCTTGCTGATGCAATACCTTAATCAGTCAAGTGTATCTGTACCAAACTTATTGAAATATGCAAGTGCTGGGGAGTTGTTAAATATAGAATACTCTATACCTAAAAAGCATATCCCATTAGATAGTTATTATGAAATAAATGGGGGGAGAATTGATTTAGATATTGTTAATGCAATGATGAAGGACTCAGATTTACAAAAAAAAATGCAAGATGGTAAAGCTAACTCGGAGGATTTAATGTTATATTTTAGCAGACAAATAGAAAATATAATTAGACATGGTGAAAATTTTGTTGGATCGCCCCAACATGGTATGATATTCATGGGAAAGTTCTATCTATATTCTAATATAAAAAAAGCAACAGTTATTTTTAATAAATTAAATAATGGGGAAAAAGTTGATGAACAAGATATAGATTTCTATGCTAAATTTAGCGATGATATGTATACACAATATCAGTCTCAATTACAACCTCCTAATCAATAAAGAATTACTTTTTCAATTACTTTAGGTGTAACATTAAAATAAAGTTAACCTAAAGTAATTAAATAAAAGGAGTCTCCCCAAATTAAGACACGGGGGCTCCTTTTATCTTGGTTAATTTTTTCTATTCAATAGTTAATAAATATAAATCTTAACTTATTAGTGCTTAACATTTGTTAATTCATTTAAGAATAAAGTATAGGTCCCCATTTTATGGTTGAAAGATTCTATACCACCTTCTAAAGTATTGATTATAAGGCGAGTTATTCTTTTATCCGTTGGATATCCTTTGTTCTCAACCCACCCCCTATTGCCATCCGAGTTGAGGACAATAACCTGTTCAGTATCTGAATTAGTTACAATTGTTGAATTATGGGTGACTACAATAACTTGACGGTTATTTTTTATTTTTTTCAAGCTAGTTACAAGGTTTTTATATATATATTGATTATCTAAATTGTCTTCTGGTTGATCTATAATTAGTGGAGTATTATCCTTAACAAAATATCCGTAATTGAATACAAAAAATAAAATAGCTGCAACTTTTTGTCCCAAGGACATTTCTTTTATATTTTTCATTAAAGGTTTTTCTTGTAACGAATTTTCTTTTAAGTTGATGTTAAAGTTTAAAGTGAAATCATCCATAATCTTAAACCAGTTAATTAAACTGTTTTCTAAGAAATACCTTTTTCGGATCAATTCACTTTTTATTTCCTCATAAATAGCTCTAATATTATTATGATCTATTTTTTTAAATTCTCTTTCTATAACAGAATACCCGTCTCTTTTATACTCTCCTTTTGTAAGGTTTACAAAGGAAGCTATATTTATTTGAGTTTCAATCTCTTTATATTTAGAAGAAAAGAGTAACTGTAAAAAATCAATATAGCCTAATTTATTAGACGCACTTTGAATAAAACTTGCAACATCATCCCAAGTTAATTCTGTTTTTAGAATGTGACCTTTACTACTTATATTCTCTAAAAGTTCCTTAAGATATAAATCGCTAAACTTTGCATTAGGTGCGTAGACTATTTCTAAATGATTCTTATATTCCTCATTAAATTTCTTTAAAGAAGATTTCAAGTCAGACTCTCTTGTATTCATTGTGTCAATAATTCGGTTCGCATTTTCTTTGATATACTTTGACAAGTTTCTACGTTTATCTCTAATGTTACTAATATAAGTATCTATCGTTTGGTTATTAATACTGGATAATATAGAGGCCTTAATAAATTCTCCCTCTTGGCTATTCTCGATCTGATTTATTATTCTATTTACGGAATATCCTCTTTTATAAAAACGTGTCAAAGTTTTATGAGCATTATTATAATTAATTTTTTCAATTTTATCTTTATCTATTCTAAATAATTGAATCCAGTTTTGACTTAATTCATATTTTCCCGTAGTTTCACTCTTCTTTATTGCCTTATCATGAAAGACATTTTCAATGTAATAATGCTTATCTTTATCCTTTACTTGAGGAACAAACTCTAGGATATAGTTTTGACTATTCATAAAAAAAAGTATATACATTCTCTCATGCTTGGAAAGCATCTCTAATGCTTGTATATTTTGAGTTTCAAGTGTGAACGCTGTTTCTATTATATTAAGAATGGTACTCTTTCCTGTACCTCTTCCACCAATTATGCAATTTAAATCTCTTGAAAAGTCAATGAAGAAATCCTTATCATTTTTAGAAGGGTCCTGTCCTAGAAATCCTTCTTTTCCAGGGTATATCAACAAACCTTTAATGAACTTATCGGATTTTTCAGGTTTCTCAGTATATATATTTATTTTATGATCGTTAAAGGCTTTTCGCAAAGAAGAGAAATCAATTCTACTGAATTTTACCCATGTGTTCTTTTTTCCTATTGTGTCTATTGCATGTGAATCTCCCTCGTGTATTATTCCATACCTTTCAAAATTGTTCTTGTCATAATCTTTAAGTTTTTTGTAGACTCGTTGTCGAACATTTTCGTTTAGTTCAGTTAGGCCAAATACATTTAGAGATTTTGATGAAAACAAAGTTTTATTGTAAGTTAAGGTTCCTATAAAATTCGATGAGTTGAGATGCGCTATATATGTTATTGCCTCTAAATTTTTACTTGCAATTATGTCAATAACAGCTTGGCTAGTGTGGTACGTTCCTCCACTCTCGGAACTTATAATTTCGTCCAGTAAACTGTTTACCTGACGCTCGTTATTTTCATTAAAGATAGCAATTAAATGATTTCTTTCTGAACATGATATTTCTACTCCAAGAAAAATTCTTACACATTGCTTGGTGCGACTATACTTTTTAAGTCTTATTTTAAAATATTCATCTACGGCGTAATTTAATTTTTTATAACCTTTAACCGTGTTGTGATCACATACTACAGCTACTTCAATGTCACTTTCATATAATTTATGTGCTACTAGCATATAAGAAAAATATTCTTTAAAACTTGTGAAGGGCTTGTTTTCTTTAGAAAGCTCCTCACTGTATTTTTCACTTTCATAGAATTCAAGATTACTCATTAGCTGCTCTTTCACAGTAGAATTTATGTAATTAACCTCTTCAGCAATGTTAATGATATCCCTTGTACTTAACTGAGAATATGAAGAGTTTTTGTAGAAATTATAGTCATATGAGGCTGGCGTATGTAAGTGAAATTCACACTTTTTTAATGTTCCATATTTTCTTCGAGAGGTATTCATTCTCTCATATATTTTCTGAATATAATCATGTTTATTATTTTCCATATAAGTACACCCACTAATTTAAAATATAATATGATTAATGCCATTATCATTACTCAAAAATGGATTTAATCCAAAATTTTGTATTACCATTATATTATATTTAGAGTTAATAAATCTTGAGATAAAGACAAATAATTGTAATTTTATTTGTTATCACTTTATTTCTAACTAAACATTTAATATTAAACATCTGGAAAATAATAGTGTTTGCAAAAGTATACCTTTACGAACAAAAATGAAATTCAATTAGCGAACGCTTTTCAGCGTTCGAAAAAGTATAAAAACACTATACGAACGACTTTATATTGACACACCACTTTTACGAACGTTTTTAAATAATATCATTTCATATATAGGTGGTTTTAAGTTGGAAAATATATATGGTATTTTCATGTATCTATGGTATACCCGGTGCTCCAAGGGTATAATTTTTTGAATAAAAAAAGAACCAGTTAACATCTGGTTCTTTCTGCTCAAAATTATTGATTCATTTGCTTATATATCTCTTCAGGAGCTACAGAATGTTTTCTAGCCACTATACCTACTGCTTTATCTTTAGTAAGTCCTCTAGCAATAAGAATAAACACCTCTCCGACAATTTCTAACCAGTATAATATTTTCGCTTTATCCATTTACCTATCCCCCCTATTGAGTATCCTTCTTTTTAGCAGCTTTAGGATCTAAAATATCAAACTCTAATCGTTTTTGTTGCCCTAAATCATCCATGCTATCAGTTAAATAAGGTGGGTCTATAACAAACTTTACTTTTTTAATATCTGCTTTCTCATTCTTTAACACATACCAAATCTGTCCTTCTTTTTTAACTTTCCCCAGCATATCTCCACCGGTTTCATTGGACATCCAAGAGTCGGCATCTACTTGTTCTCCTGTATCAGTTGTCATAACTGAACTATCTGGGAAAAAAGAGACATCTTGTTCAGAGGTATTTTCAATTTTCACAGTCATAATAACAGCACGCACCCGGTCGCGATCATCAAAAAAGGAAGCTACATCGCTATTCGGAATAATGTCGGCTACTGTGACGTTTTCAATCGTCATGTTAACAGGACCAAATTTCACAGGTTTTAACGGATTATCAGTCCCATCAATACCAACTTCATCATTGTAACCAAACCCATAGTCTCTAGTACCTCCAAAATCATCACGATATTTGAACCCTTCCTTTTTCTCTGCTTCCGTCAAAAAATTTTCTGCTGGACCATAAGCATCCTCATTATTTGCTGTTTCTTCTTGTTCAGGCGTTCCGGTGGCTTCTTCTTTCTTTTTCACTGCGCTGTTTTCAGTACCTTCTGTAACTGTTTGTTTTGTTTCATCAGCCTTCGACTCGTCACCATTAGTGGTAGCAGTATCCTTACTGCTACATGCTCCCAAAGCCAAAAATACAGTACATAAAAGCAACAAACATATTTTTTTCATAAAATCCCCCTATGTTACTTTTTTCACCAAACCCTTAACTCGATTATAGATTGTAATAATTATTCTTGTAACAATTTATGGATAAAAAATAAAAAAGACTAGGCTTCTACCTAGTCCGTGTAAATATTTATAGACTTATTCTTCTTCATCTTTAGAACGTTTTTTTATTAAAAAATAACCAAATGAAAAAGTTCCTAAAAAACATATGAATATAACTAGACCGATTATAACACTATCAGCCAAGCTAGTATTAGACGTTATTTTTGTTAGTAAGCCAAAGATAACTCCGACAGCTAAACAACATAATACTAGTAAGTAATAAGGCATTTTTCTAATTTGTTTCTCATTTTCGTATGAGTCAACAGAAATACTTAAGTTCAAATACCCTAATATAACACTAGTAAGTATTAAGACTAACCATAAAGGGTTATCGGTAATATGATTAAACCCCTTAGTAATCCCATCGTATAGTAAAATTCCTACCAGTGCCAAAGTTTGAAAAGCAAACGCAAAACGAATATTTTTTAAATTTTTAATAACAAGCCTTTCGTCTGTTATTACTTTCATTTAAATTTCCTCCCGATCAACCCAAAAAATTTCATTTAGGTTTTTATTAACTGCATAACATATTTCTAAGCAAAGTTTTAATGTAGGATTATATTTGCCTTTTTCAATTAAACTAATGGTTTGACGAGTAACACCAACTTTTTCAGCTAATTGATGCTGGGTTAAATCAGCCTGTACACGAAATATCTTTACATTGTTCTTCAATATAAACCAATTCCTTCCTAATTTAAGTGTAACATATACATTACATTATTCAATATATATATTACATTGTGCTCAAATTGAATTTATCTACTACGATTTATAGGTACCTTATTCTTTAAAAACCAGAATCTAACCTGTATCTAATGTATCATTAATATAAAAGCAGATTTATGTATAAAAGGGGAAAGTATATGAAGTTTAATAAACTAATACTAGAACTATCAGTAAAAGATATAACCAGATCAAAAGAATTTTATTTAGAAATTCTTGAACTTCAACTTATATATGAGCGCGTAACAGAAAAATTCGCATTTATTTCACTTGATGGAGCTCAAATAATGATTGAAGAATGTAATGGTCATTGGCAAACTTGGGAACTTAAACATCCATATGGTCGAGGAATCAGACAAAAACGCTATCCCTTGGCGCTCAAGGGATGGCGTAACATCAAAATTTACGTTTATGCATTTATTTTATCGTTTAGGAAGTTTTTTACACTTTGACAAATAAGTCTTACTTAATAAAAAACTTCATCAATTAAGCCTTCATACCATATCTAAATTCAATCTCATGCTTTAGAATCTCCGCACCGCCTGGGCTTAATATGATCCCTTTTGCATATTCTCGATTCTGCGGGCTCACTTGGCCTGTGATAATGCATTCATTGTAAGGCTTATACTTTTGCAAAATAATTTGATTATCGTCTACAAAAATTTCTACAGGATCTTTTTCCTGGATAGAAAGAACTTTTCTTAATTCTTTTAGAATAACGACACGACTTAACTCATCTATCTTTCTTACAATACCTGTACTCTTCATCGTCCATCTTCCTTCCTATTTATTCGCTTATTAAAGTTTGAGATGGAAGGTTCAATCGGTTAATAATATGAGTAAAACCCTCTTCGTATCATTCGAAGAGGTTTTTTTGTTTCTTCTATTTAGTTCTCCTTGCTTTCTTTCAATGCTTTTTCTCTCGCTTTCACAGAAAAATAGGTATTGATCCAAGCTGTAATCGGAATAATGAGAGCTACTCCAATCCCCGCAAAGAAAATGGTCATCATTTCCGCACCAAAGATTTTGGAGTTCACGATCGCACCGATGGAATAATGTAAATCCTTAAACCAGATGAGAAGTGCGAGATAGCCTCCAAAAAAGGCAAAGAACAGCGTGTTCGTATCAGTGCCAAGAATATCCTTTCCGATCCTCATTCCGGACAAGAATAAGTCTTTTCTGCTGATTGAAGGGTGATGCTTCATTGTTTCGCCCATTGATGAAGTGATTGATATGGCAACCTCCGTAATCGCACCGATTGTACTGATGATCATGACAGAAGCTCCTATTTTAACAAAATCAATGCCTACAAAAAGGGAGAAGACAGCAAGCTCTTCAGTCTCTTCTTCACCGTACCCTTGAATCATAGATACGTTCACGATCACCTCAATTAATACAATCAAAAGAACAATCGTGACAATTGTAGAAAGAAAAGCAGTTCCTGTTTTTCGATCTACGTTATTAATGAAAAAGAGATTAATACAACTAATGATTGCACACGAAATTAAAGTGATGATGACTGGATTCATTTGCGGGCCGAGCATAAGAAAAATGGTAAACATAAGCACACCAAAGTTCAAAAACAAAGATATAAAAGAGCGCATTCCTCTATATCCGCCAATTAAAATCATTAAAACAAGTAGGATCAGTGACAGGATGACTAATGCATTCATATTCTTTTCCTCTTTTGGTTAATAAAATAGATAGATGTGTACACGGCGATTGGGATGGTTAGCATAATACCAATTCCTCCTGCCAGTGCACGTGCAATCTCTAAAGAAAGATTCATGGAAAGGGTAAACCCTAATGGTGAAGCATTCTTTAAATACAGAATCATGGACGGAATGGATCCCGCCGCATAAACAAAAAACAAGATGTTGGTTAATGCGCCCATGACGTCTCTCCCAATGTCCATTCCTGATTTTCGAAGTACCGTTAAGCTTATCTTTTTATTCTTTTCATAAAGCCCAAAGAGGGAAGAGGAAATGGTGATTGAAACATCCATGACCGCCCCTAATGATCCAATCAACAAGCCAGCCACAAAGACAATTTCATACGGACGAGTCAAAAATTGCATTCCTTCATATCTTAATCCGTTTCCATTTGTAAAATGGACCACGGCATACATAACTCCTAACGTTAGGAAGATGCCCAGCAGTGTGGATGTGATCGAAGCGTACGTCATTTCATTTACACCATTGAGGAGCAGCAACGAAATGACTGTAAACAAGATGACCAATATACTGCAGATGAAAACTAAGCTTTTGTATGAACTGTTCACGTAAATATCCAATGCGAAGGACATCAGAGCAGCATTAACCACCAAGCTGATTAAGGCAAGGAATCCCCGTTCCTTACCGACAAAAAGGAGCGTGAAGATGAAAAGCCATCCGACAAGCAGAACGTACTTGTCTCGCTTGGCATTCTTAATGGATCCGGTTAAGTGCTTTTCTTTTGAATGTTTATCAATTATAACGAAGATTTCATTACCGGGTTTATACTTTTGATCATAAGCGCCAGATGAGGAGTACTCATTTTCTAAATAAATAACTTTCCCTTTGTCTTTGCCGTTTTTTATTTCGGCTTTGATACTTTGTTTATAGGTTTGGTCCTTATTGTTATGCTGATCGGTCACTTTCTCTTTACTTTGCAAATGGGTGCTCAACACTTCAGCGATCGGCTGCTTGTAGAATGAGCTATTATGATTCACAAAAATGATGGAGAGGACAAAACAAAACACGATAAGGGAATAAACCACCCATTGTTTTCTAGACATCTTTTTCAATTTATTAATGATCATTTTAATCTCGAATTCCTCCGTTCGGAAGGGGTCTGTTCTATACTCATCAGAATTGTTATAGCCTATATTTACTTAGTGAAAAAAGAGAGAACAATGCATTGTATCATGGATGAAGGGTCGAAACAAAATTTTATAAGATTGATAGCTTTAAAAAAGGGAACAGAATTTCTTTAGCGAAAGTACAGTAAGGGATTCCACCACATGCCCATCAAGCTAACAACGTAAATGACTAAATACGAAAAGATCCTTGTCTCAAAACTAACGAGTGATGGAACGATAGGCATGCCAAAGAAACTTATTAAAACGCAATTTTTTCGCTAGGCAGCTTGTCTATGCTTCACCGTCGTTGCATACAAACTAAGATAGAAAATAAGTTTGTATACTCAATATAAGATTTATAAAACCCACATTTTCGTTATATTTTTTTATTTTATGAATAACTAATTCTCTTTCTACACATATTAACGTTATCACAAATGAAGGAGATGGATAAAATGGCAAACAATAAAAATAGCAACACAAATGAATTATTAGTATATGGTGCTCAACAAGCAATCGACCAAATGAAATATGAAATTGCTAGTGAGTTTGGTGTTAACCTAGGGCCTGACGCAACTGCTCGTGCAAACGGATCTGTAGGTGGAGAGATTACAAAACGTCTGGTACAAATGGCTGAGCAACAACTTGGCGGCGGACGCTTCTAAAATAGTCTTATAATAGTGACTAAGGGAAGAAGGAACATCGTTCTTCTCTTTTCTATAATTTAAATAACAAAAGACATGTGCATAATATGAGAAAGCCTCCATCAATATTGATGGAGGCTTTTTCAGTAGAACATAACTTTTTTGCCCTTGTGAGACCTTACCTTTATGTATCCCGGTTTATTTCATTAAACCTAAACCATTTGCAGTAGCCATACAAACTATCGAAGTCTGCTTTAGCTCTGTACTCATCATATACCACCTTAACAGATAATAAAAATAAGGTATAAATATTAACACAATATACTCTTTAATTTCTTGCTGATCCTCAGATCCATTCCCCCCATCCTCTGAAACAATTCTAACTTGCCGTCCTTTCTGTATTAAATATTCGTAACTAGGACAGGCATTAGCATATAAAAAACCATCACTTCTTACATAATTAGCTAACCTTTACCTACTTCGTTAAGGGTTCTTTGTTATTTTTGGATTGGACAGGCAAGCTTACCGCAGTAGCTACATAGTATCTAAAGAATTGTAACTCCATTCGCTAATCAGTATCTGGTTCAGTATCGTTACCTCGGTTATACAAGCTGTATACGCCTAGCGAGGCCCTTGATGGAATCTGTAAGGGAGCTGAGCCGAAGAGGCGAAGGGGGCGACCGGATGCGTTGAGCTGAAATAAATGAGACATGAAAAGCGAAAAAATAAAAAAAATGAAAGTAGGTACCAACATGAGAAAAACAACAGAATTAACCTTTCGAAATATCTTCCCCTTAACCCTCAAATTAGCTCTTACGAGACCTCGTCCCTTCAAGGCTTATTCCTTTGTCCCTTTTAGTCCATTTGCTATGCTTGACCCCACTATTCTGACTCTAGGAGGCATTGTCTTAGGGATTGCGATCATCGAACGAATATTAGAACGGTGGGGTGTGATTGATCTGGTCGATCAGTTTTCAAAGATAATGCGCTTTATTTTGCCTGTCACCTTTTATGGGGCCTTATTTTACTTTTTTGCGACATTTATGTTTTGAGGAGGGTTTTTATGTTTGAAAAACTAAAATTGCGTGGTCAATTAATTAAAGCGTTTCGTACAGCAGAAATTTATAGGGTCATAAAGCATGGGGATCGTACCTCCTACCAATTTCCTAAAATTCATAAGATCGATCACCAGAATAACTATACTCGGTATGCCTTTTCTTTACTTAATGGCATTGATCCTGAACTTTTAAATAAAAAAAGATGGGCATTACGACAAGTATTAGGCAGCAATATTGAAGTGAATGGCAGCTTAAAGAACTTTAGTATTACCGTTCATCACAAAAGCCTACCTAAGGTGCTTAATTATAGTTATGAAGGTATTCATTCTTATATTGAAAAAATGGAGCTTCCGATATGCATTGGTCAAGATATCTATGGAAGTCCCGTTTCATGGGATTTTGCTGATTTAGAAACCTTATTGATATCTGGCGAAATTGGAGCTGGAAAAAGCAGCCTGATGCGTGTGATCCTCACAACATGGGTGAAATATACGTCGTCTGATGATCTGCGATTAGTATTAGTCGATCTCAAACGAGCTGATTTAGGGCTGTTTCATGGGATTGAGCATGTAGATGCGCTTTGCTTTGAAGCAAAGGATATGAGAAAACCTTTTGCTTTATTGCGAGCTGAAATGTATCGAAGAGGTGATTTATTGTTAGAGCATGGTGTGACACACATCAGCAGGCTACCTTTTAAGCTGCCTCGTATCGTTGTAGTAATTGATGAAATGTCCATAGTGAAGAGAGAAACGGATCTCGTAGAGATGATTCAACAGTTTGCGAGTCAAGGTCGTGCGCTAGGTGTTCATACGATTATTGCCATGCAGCGTCCAGATGCCGATTTGTTGAATTCAGCACTAAAAGCAAACTTGCGGGTTCGGATCTCTGGAAGGCAGGCCGATGCGATAAATGCAAAAGTAGCTGGAGTAATCGGTGCCGAAGAAATCGATGCCGCAGCCAGGGGACGCATGAAAATTAAAATTGATGAGGTCAAAGAGTTTCAAGCCTATTTCTTAGATGAAGGAGCTTGTAAGGAAATACTTTCACCTTATAAAACGCTCGTGAAAGATCCTGAACCAGAACTAGAAGTGGTATCACAGTCCATCTTTGGGTTATTAGAGAAGGAGGAGCAGCGATGAGTTTCCGTTTATCTCAACGTGATAAAGACATCATAGCGTTTATTAATCAATTTAGAGCCGTGGATCGTGACTCTTTAGTTGACCTCTTCTTTAAACAGCTTAAATCGCCTATAAATGCATGCAATAGTGTGATGGTACGTTTATATCGATTAGAACTAATTGAACGTACACAGCAGTATTCTCCGACTGTCTACTTACCTGTGGATGCCAAGATCAAAAAGAACTCTCAAAAAATATTACACTTCCTTTCTATCTTGGATGTCTATAAGCAAATGTGTACGTATAGTGTACCTAAACAGGTCATTGTGGAAGATAAGCCTACCGGACGAAAAGGAGGAATTGAACCGGATCTGTTTTGTATTTTTAAAGGATCTCCGTTTTGGATTGAAATTCAACGTAATCAGTATTCGGAGCAGAAAATGCAAGCGAAGATCAATTTCTATGAGGAGTTTTTCTTTTCAGATGAATGGAAATCCTTGCACTGGCAACCAGAAGAACGGGCACCTATCTTCCCTTCTGTCATTTTGATTACACCTGTTCGTTATGCTGTTAATTCTGACCATATCCGCATTATACAAGTAGCCAGTATTCATGAACTTATGGAGAAATACAAGAGTTCAGCAAACTCTCAAAAAGAAGCAAGAACAAAAACAGCTCATTCTTCTGGTGGGATTAGAATTAACTTAACATAAGCTAACATAAGCTATTCTAGGGTATGCAAAATTTCTAATTCAGTTATTATTAAAGATACGGTAAAATATTACAAAAGATAGGTTTTACGGAGGATACTTATTTTGTTAATCGTAATTAGAAATTCTTTAATAATAGCTGTTTGTCTTTATTTAGCAAGTGTTTTTCTCCCTGAAGTAATGAATGTAAATGAGACTGTTGCAAAATATTTATTTGTAATACCAGTTGGCATTTGGGGTATTAAATCAAAAAATAAATGGTGGATTAATCTTATTTCTTTTCTTTTAGCTCTTATTATTCTAATTTTTTCTTTGGATTTCTTACCCGAAAGCATGCTGTAAAAGATAAAAGTAAAAAGCTATCTCGTAGAATGAGATAGCTTTTTATTAGGACTGCTAATTATAAAGTACCAAAATATAACCGCAAGTAAACAATAGCACATTTTTGCCATAAGGACTAATTGCTAGGTAAACTATCATATGTATAAAAGGTAGTCTTTGTATACGCCTTTTCTTCACATACACTTAGAGAGATCACCGTCATATTAAAGGTGTATAAAAGACTGTATATCCGATTAAAGGCACCCACGAGAGAACCCTTTTCCTGTAAGGGTTCTTTTGTTTTCTTGCTTCCTTTAAGAGTGTTTATGTAAACTAGGGATGAATATAATATACACTTATAGCTAAGCTATTAAATTTAATTTATTGTAAGATTAAAAGAAGTGAATTTGTAGATCGTTATAGGTTTAGTATTCTCAAAGAAGAGTTTATTAGAGGTTAGTACCGATAAGCCGTTTTATGTTAACTAAGATTATATATGGTATACAGCATAAAAAGGGAAACCTCCTGACAAAGTAACAGGAGGTTTCTGAACTATTACAAGGATTTATATATAGCTTTGAATAGTTTTGTAATCTAAGGAAATTGCTTGTAGTGTATTTTTAAAAGCTGCGGCCATATTATCTTCAGAATGATATTCCTTTAAAGCATCAGTATCTTTTAAAATATTCCCTGTTAGAATGCATAATGCGGTCTCATCCTTATCAATCTTTTTCTCATCAACTAGCTTTTTCAACCCGGCAACTGTAGCTGCAGAGGCTGGCTCACATCCGATCCCACTTCTATCTATAATAGCTTTTGCATTAAGAATTTCAGTGTCTGATACTGAAGCTGTAATTCCATCTGTTTCTTTTAAAGCATGTTTGGCCTTCTTCCAGCTTGGTGGATTTCCAATATTCAATGCAGAAGCTCTGGTGTATGGAGATCCATTAGGTATAAGTTCTTTCATTTTCTGATCTATCATTTGGTGAAATGGACTCGCCCCTTCTGCCTGTACAATTGCAATCCTTGGTAGTTTGTTTATGAATCCAAGCTTCAATAAATCCTGTAATCCTTTACCTAATGCTGTTGCGTTACTTAAAGCTCCACCAGGTACAACAATCCAATCTGGTAGGTTCCAATTTAGGTAGTGAGCAATCTCATAAATAATGCTTTTTTGACCTTCTATTCTAAACGGATTAATTGAATTACAAACATATAAACCTAAATCTTCACTATATTTCTCTAAAAATTCAATCCCATCATCATACGTTCCAG